>JBBROS010000104.1:0-1504 GCA_038229135.1 Acetobacterales bacterium | reverse complement strand
CGCCTCCGCCAAGCGCAGGACGCCACGCGCGCCCGCAGGCCGGACCTGTGGGAAGCGCACGCCGCAACAATGGACACGGCGCCCGCCGCGCCGTAACACGCCTGCAAGAAAGGACTATCCCATGAACATCATCCAGCAGTTCGAGGCGGAGCAGATCGCCAAGCTCACCGCCGCCCGTGCCGTCCCCGAGTTCCAGCCCGGCGACACCCTGAAGGTCTCGGTCAAGGTGATCGAGGGCGAGCGCACCCGTGTGCAGGCCTATGAGGGCGTGTGCATCGCACGCAGCAACAAGGGCCTGAACAGCAACTTCACCGTCCGCAAGATCAGCTATGGCGAGGGGGTGGAGCGCGTGTTCCCGCTGTATTCGCCGACCATCGCGGAGATCGCGGTGGTGCGCCGCGGCGACGTGCGCCGGGCCAAGCTGTATTACCTGCGCGGCCGCAGCGGCAAGAGCGCCCGCATCGCCGAGCGTGCGCGTGAGGTCGTGGTGCCGGGAGCAGGCACGGCCAGCAGCGCCGGGGCCGTGGCGCCCGCAGCCGCGGACTAGCCAAAGCCCGTCCGGTCCGCTCCGTTACTGCGACGGGCGCAGCGGCGCAGAGTTAGTCGGCCCGCGAGTCTAGCGGAGGTCCTGAGGTTCTTATGTTGCCACTTCGCAAGCGGCTCGCAATGGCAGCCCATAGCTAGCACCTATTGTAGGGCGGAAAAGCATAGCGCCTTCCGCCATCAACGCCGGCAATGCCCTGTGGCGGAAGACGCTGCGCTTTTCCGCCCTACATGAGGCGATGGCCAGCATGCCCCCGCTGGCCAGCAAGGAGAGCCACCGCATGTCCCCAACTCCCCGCACGCTGTTCGACAAAGTGTGGGCCGCGCACGTGGTCCAGCAGATGGCGGACGGGACCTGCATCCTCTACATAGACCGCCACCTCGTACACGAGGTCACCAGCCCGCAGGCCTTCGAGGGCCTACGCCTCGCCGGCCGCCGGGTCCGCCGCCCCGACGCCACCATCGCCGTCGTGGACCACAATATCCCGACGTCGGACCGCAGCGTCGGCATCGCCGAGCCGGAAAGCGCCTTGCAGGTGGAAACCCTGGAACGCAACGTCGCCGAGTTCGGTGTTCCCTACTTCCCGGTGCGCGACGCCCGCCAGGGCATCGTCCACATCATCGGGCCGGAGCAGGGCATCAGCCTGCCCGGCTTCACCATCGTCTGCGGCGACAGCCACACCAGCACCCACGGCGCGATGGGCGCGCTGGCCTTCGGCATCGGCACGTCGGAGGTGGAGCACGTGCTGGCCACCCAAACCCTGCTGCAGAAGCCGGCGAAGAACATGCTGGTGCAGGTGGATGGCATCCTCGCGCCCGGCGTCACCGCGAAGGATGTGGTATTGGCCATCATCGGCAAGATCGGCACCGCCGGCGGCACCGGCCATGTGATCGAGTATGCCGGCGAAGTCATACGCGCGCTCGACATGGCCGGGCGGCTGACGATCTGCAACATGAGCAT
>JBBROS010000103.1:0-1607 GCA_038229135.1 Acetobacterales bacterium | reverse complement strand
GTGATGCGGGCGCGCACCTGACGTTCTTCAACGACGCCGGGTTCGGTCTGCACCTGCTCGGGCACTGGGCGCGCGAGCACGGGGCGATGCCGATGGAAGAGGCGGTGCGGCGGTTGACGTCGCATCCGGCGACGGTGCTCGGGCTGGAAGGGCGCGGGCTGATCCGCGAAGGCCATGCGGCCGACCTGCTGCTGTTCGATCCGCAAACCGTCGGGCGCGGGCCGAAGCGGCGGGTGCACGATCTGCCGGCGGGCGGGGCGCGGTTGACGACGGACGCGGTGGGGGTGCGGGGCGTGTGGGTGAATGGGCGGCAGGTGACGGATGAGGGCGGGCTGGTGGCCGAGGCTCCGCTTGCGGGGTGGCTGTTGACCGAGTTCGCTTCCTAAGGCGGACTAACGAACGACCGCATCCGAGGAGCCGCTGATCGCAGGCGTCAGCTCTTGGTTAGCACCGCACGTGATACTCCGATATCGGCGATCCTTCGATGGAGACATTTCCGGATCAGGCAGCCGTCAGACAGTTCTGGCCTCCGAGGAACGCCGCTGGAAACGCACGATGAACGAATCTTCCGTCTACACGCCGCCATCCGTCTGGACCTGGAGCAAGGAGAGCGGTGGCCGCTTCGCAAACATCAACCGGCCGGTCGCGGGCGCCACGCA
This sequence comes from Acetobacterales bacterium, assembly GCA_038229135.1. Taxonomy (GTDB): domain Bacteria; phylum Pseudomonadota; class Alphaproteobacteria; order Acetobacterales; family Acetobacteraceae; genus JBBROS01. The sequence continues at coordinate 948 of JBBROS010000103.1, read as the reverse complement.
CGACCATGTCCTGCCCGTGGGCCGCCACCCGCTGCAGCTCTATTCCCTCGGTACGCCGAACGGGGTCAAGGTGACGGTGATGCTGGAAGAGTTGCTCGCCTCGGGCCATGCCGGCGCCGACTACGACGCCTGGCTGATCCGCATCAGCGAGGGCGCGCAGTTCGGCAGCGGTTTCGTCGCCCTCAATCCAAACTCGAAGATCCCGGCGCTGTCCGACCGCAGCGGGCCGTCGCCGGTCCGCGTCTTCGAGTCGGGCGCGATCCTGCTCTACCTCGCCGAGAAGTTCGAAGGCGCGTTCCTGCCGCCCGGCGGCCAACCGCGGGCGGAGTGCCTGTCGTGGCTGTTCTGGCAAATGGGCAGCGCGCCGTTTCTCGGCGGCGGCTTTGGCCACTTCTATGCTTACGCGCCGAGCAAGATCGAATACGCCATCGATCGCTACGCGATGGAGGTCAAGCGGCAACTCGACGTGCTCGATCGCCGCCTGGCCGAGAGCCGCTACCTGGCGGGCGACGACTACTCCGTGGCCGACATCGCCGTCTGGCCCTGGTACGGCACCCTGGCCAAGGGGCAGCTCTACGGATCGGCCGAGTTCCTGCAGGTGCACGAGTACCAGAACGTCCTGCGCTGGACGAACGAGATTGCCGAGCGCCCGGCGGTGCAGCGCGGCCGCATGGTCAACCGCACCTGGGGCCAGCCATCGAGCCAGCTTCACGAGCGCCACGACGCCGGCGACTTCGACACCCGGACCCAGGACGGACGCCCATGCGTAGAACAAGGCAAAGTTGACACTGGTGCGGCCCCAGGCGCACGGGAGAGTGCTTTCTTCGGACCCCGTGAATTCGGTGCCTCGATGGGCTCGGAGCCGAGGACAAGCGGCGGCGGTGCCGGACCACGCCTGCAGCACCGCGCGTCGAATGGCAGCTATTTGGCGACGTGAGCAGGTGATCG
>JBBROS010000102.1:0-1619 GCA_038229135.1 Acetobacterales bacterium | reverse complement strand
GGCGGCGGGGTATCCGGGGCGGGCCAGTCGCTCGCTGGGCGGGGCGGCCATGCCGGCAGCTTCTTCACCGGGCTGCTTGCTGTCGTGGTAGCGACGCCCTGCACCGCGCCGTTCATGGGAGCGGCGATCGCAGGTGCCATGGTGGCAGCGCCGGCAGTGATGCTGCTGGTGTTCGCGGCCATGGGCGTGGGTCTCGCTGCACCTTACGCGCTGCTCGCCATCGTGCCCGGCATGGCGCGGGCACTGCCGCGTCCGGGGGCTTGGATGGACCTACTCAAGGAGCTGCTCGCATTTCCGATGTATACGGCCGTGGTCTGGCTTGTGTGGGTCTTAAGCCAAGAGACCGGGCCGGATGGGATACTGGCGGCGGTGGGCGGGCTGGCGCTGCTGGGCTTCGCTGCCTGGGCCTTGGGCCGGGCGCAGCAGGGCACCGGATTTGGGCGCAGGTTCGGTCAGGGGGCAGCGCTTGCGAGCGTGATGGCGGCGGCCTTGCTGCTGCCATCACTCTCGGCCGCCCCGGCCGGCGCGGTTCGCGCCGCGAGCGAAGGGACGGAGCCGTTCACCGCCGTGCGTCTGGCGCAACTGCGCGCCGAGGGCCGGCCAGTGTTCGTCAACATGACCGCTGCCTGGTGCGTGTCCTGCCTCGTGAACGAGCGGGTGGCGCTCGGCACTGCGGCGGTGCGGGCCGCGTTCCAGGCGCACGACATTGTCTATTTGAAGGGTGACTGGACGCAGCAGGACCCGGCCATCTCGGTCTTCCTGCGCGAGCATGGGCGCGATGGCGTGCCGCTCTACGTCCTCTACCTCCCCGGCCAAGCGCCGCGGGTGCTGCCGCAGGTGCTGACGCCGGGCCTTGTGCTCGCCCAACTGGACGGCGCTCGCCTTTAAGCAGCCTGTAATAAGCGCCGAACCAATACCCATGACCTCGGCCATCTCGAGTGCAATGTCCGGCCGCCACGTCGGCCCGTGTCCAGCCTCCATCGAGTGGTCCGAGCAAAATGTTAGTGCAGCATCGTAGCTGGCGGCGGTGGCGACCCGGTTGATCCGGGATGGCTGGGCGGTATCGGCGTGCCCGACAGCAAGACCTCCGGTGCGGGCGGCCGGTAGCCCAAGGAGGAGTGCGGGCGTCCGGTGTTGAAATGCACCCGCCATTGCTCGATCAGGACGTTGGCTTCGAGGAGCGTGTTGAACACTTCCGTGTTGAACACCTCCGTGTTGAGCAGCTCGTCCCGCAGCTTGCCGTTGAGGCTCTCGACATAGCCGTTCTCCCACGGGCTGCCCGGCTCGATGAAAGCCGTCTTGGCACCGACGCCGCTGATCCAGCCCTTCACAGCCACCGCCACGAACTCCGGCCCGTTGTCCGAGCGGATGAAGCCAGGCGTGCCACGGGCGATGAACAGGTCCGCCAGGACGTCAATCCCGCTGGATGCTCTCGCATCCGGCACGTCGGATGAGCCAGCTTGCGACTAACCCGAATGCACAGGCGTTCGCGTGTAAACTCGTCGACCACGTTCAGCATTCTGATCTTGCGCCCGTCCCGGGTCCGGTCCTCGACGAAGTCGTAGGCCCATACGTGGTTCGCCCGCTCCGGCCGCAGCCGCACGCAGGACCCGTCGTTC
>JBBROS010000101.1:0-1653 GCA_038229135.1 Acetobacterales bacterium | reverse complement strand
TGTCGGACGCCAAGGCGGCGCTGGTGCAGTTCCTCGCGGTCGCGCGTGAGATGAAGGCAGCCGGCACGTTGCGCGACCGCTCGGCCTGGGCCGGGTCGTGCGAGCACCGCAAGGCGAGCATGCTGCGCAAGTCGCACTTCGACGCAGTGCCGCTGAAGCCGCAGCGCGTTTACCAGGAGATGAACGAGATCCTGGACCGCGACACCTGCTATGTCACCACCATCGGCCTGTCGCAGATTGCCGGGGCGCAGTTCCTCAAGGTTTACAAGCCGCGCAACTGGATCAATTGCGGCCAGGCGGGTCCGCTGGGTTGGACCTTGCCAGCGGCGCTGGGCGTGCGGGCGGCGGACCCCACCCGCAAGATCGTGGCGCTGTCGGGCGACTACGACTTCCAGTTCATGATCGAGGAGCTGGCGGTCGGCGCGCAGCACAAGCTGCCCTACCTACATATCGTGGTTAACAACTCCTACCTCGGGCTGATCCGGCAGGCCCAGCGCGGGTTCCAGATGGATTTCGAGGTTAGCCTGGCGTTCGACAACATCAACATCCCAGCCGATGGGGACGCGGTGCCTGGCTACGGCGTGGACCACGTGGCCGTCGCTGAGGGGCTGGGCTGCAAGGCGGTCCGGGTCAAGAGCCCGAATGAGTTCAAGGACGCCTTCGCCCGCGCCCATGCGCTGATGGAGGAGTTCCAGGTGCCGGTCGTGATGGAGTTCATCCTGGAGAAGGTGACGAACATCAGCATGGGCACGGAGGTGGACAGCGTGAACGAGTTCGAGGATATCCTGTGCCTGGATCCATCGCTGTCCATCAAAAAGAGCCAGGAAATGGACACGCAGCCCGCGCCGAAGCAGCTCGAGCCCGCCGGGCGGTAGCTCCCCCTACTCCCGCTCCCTCCGGGAGAGGGCCGGGGTGAGGGAGGCCGCAAGCACCGGCTTCTCCCCCCATCCCACCGACCCAAGGTGCTCGCCGCCAAACCCGGCCCGGTGCCGCTGGAGACTCCCGATGCCCAAGTTTGCCGCCAATCTGACGATGCTGTTCACCGAGCAGCCGTTCCTCGACCGGTTCGCCGCGGCGTCCCGCGCCGGGTTCAAGGCCGTCGAGTTCCTGTTTCCCTATGACCACCCGGCGCAGCAGGTGGCCGACACGGCGAAGGCGGCCGGCCTGAAGGTGGTGCTTCACAACTTGCCCGCCGGCAATTGGGCTGGCGGCGAGCGCGGCATCGCTTGCCTGCCCGGCCGCGTGGACGAGTTCCGCGCCGGCGTCACCCGCGCCATCGAGTATGCCAAGGCGCTAAGCGCCCCGCAGGTCAACTGCCTGGCCGGGCTTGCGGCGCCGGACGACGTGGCGGCGCATCGGACGCTGGTGGACAACCTGCGCTTTGCCGGGGATACGCTTGAAAAGGCAGGGATCCGGCTGCTGCTGGAGCCGGTGAACACCCGGGACGTGCCGGGCTTCTTCGTCAGCCGCACCGCGCAGGGACTGGCGATCCTGGACGAGGTGGGCCATCCCAACATCAAGCTGCAGTATGACATCTACCACGCCCAGGTGATGGAGGGCGACCTGCTGCCGACCATTGAGCGCAACTTCGCCCGCATCGGCCACCTGCAGGTCGCCGACAACCCCGGCCGGAACGAGCCGGGCACCGGGGAG
>JBBROS010000100.1:0-1655 GCA_038229135.1 Acetobacterales bacterium | reverse complement strand
GGCCTACTTCGCCAAGAAGCTGGGCGAGGGCAAGACCAAGAAGGCGGCGATGCGCTGCCTGAAACGCCGGCTGGTGGACGTGCTCTTCCGCGTCCTGCGCCATGCAGACAATACCATGTCCGCTGCCGCTTGACACGGAAGTGGCGCCCGCGGCGTGCCGCGACCGGCGGGCATGAAAAAGGGCGAGTGCGCTATCGTGGAGGGAGGCGGCGCGCAGGAGTGGTCGGGTTGAGGGTGGTGCGACTTGAGCCCGTACGGAAGTGTGACCGCGGTCGCGCGGGGCACCGGCAGGTGTGCCGAGAGAGCACGTAGACGAGAGTCCAGCATGCGCGCGACCGGCAGCGCCGCCCCGAGAAGGAGGTGCCACGATGGAGCGACTCTACACGTGTTGTTGCGGGCTCGACGTGCACAAGCGGACGGTGGTGGCCTGCCTGCTCCGCCCAGGGGGAGCCGGCGAGCCGGTCAAGGAGATACGGACCTTCGCGACGACCACCGACGCGCTGCTGGAACGGGGCGACTGGCTGCGCGCGGCGGGCTGCACGCACGTGGCCGTCGAGAGCACCGGGGTCTACTGGAAACCCGTGTTCAACATCCTAGATGGGCAGTGCACTATCCTGGTGGTCAACGCGGCCCATATCAAGAACGTGGCTGGGCGCAAGACCGATGTGGCCGACAGCGTCTGGATCGCCGAGCTCCTGCAGCACGGGCTCTTGCGGCCCAGCTTCGTGCCGGACCGTGCCCAGCGCGAGCTGCGCGACCTCACCCGCACCCGCACGACGCTGATCGACGAGCGCACGGCGGTCGTCAACCGGATCCAGAAGGTGCTCGAGGACGCCAACATCAAGCTGGCGGGGGTGGCGAGCAACATCATGGGCGTGTCGGGGCGGGACATCCTGGCGGCGCTGCTCGCCGGCGTCACCGATCCGGCCGTGCTGGCGGACCTGGCCCGCGGCAAGCTCCGCCGCAAGAAGGAAGCGCTGGCCGAGGCCCTGCGCGGCCGGATGAGCGACCACCACCGCCTGCTGATCGCCCTGCACCTGGAGCACGTCGACTTCCTGGACGAGGGGGTCGCCGAGCTCAGCCGGCAGATCGCGGCGCGGCTGCGGGAGCACGAGGAGGCGTTGGCGCGCCTGCAGACCATCCCGGGCATCGCCCGCCGTGCGGCGGAGGTGCTGGCGGCGGAGGTCGGGCTGGACATGGGCCGCTTCCCCAGCGCCGGCCACCTCGCCTCCTGGGCGGGGATGTGCCCGGGGACCTACGAGAGCGCGGGCAAGCACAAGAAGGGGCCGATCCGCCAGGGCAACCGGGCCATCCGCCGCGCCCTCGTCGAGGCGGCGCATGCCGCCGCCCGCACGACCAAGCCCGAGCAGACCTACTTGCGCGGCCAGTACCGTCGCCTGATCACCCGGTGTGGCAGGCAGAAAGCAGCCGTGGCAGTCGGCCACACCATCCTGCGCATGGTCTATCATGTCCTCAGTTGCCGGGAAGACTACTCGGAAGCGCGGCTCGAACTGGGCGATGAACGCCGCCGCGCCCGCCTCCAGCGCCGGGCGCTCGATCAACTCAAGACACTCGGCTACGAGGTGACGCTCACGCCCAGCGCGCCGGCCGCGTGAGCCCAGCAGCCTTTTTCAGACGAGGCTCACATTAAGTTT
>JBBROS010000099.1:0-1662 GCA_038229135.1 Acetobacterales bacterium | reverse complement strand
CGCTGGGCGTTGCGGAGCGGCTGCGCTTCGCCGGGCACTGCGACGACATGCCGGCGGCGTTGATGCTGGCGGATGTGGTGGTAAGTGCGTCTCTGGAGCCGGAGCCGTTTGGCCGCACGGTGATCGAGGCGCAGGCGATGGGCCGCCCGGTGGTCGTCACCGACCACGGCGGGGCGGCTGAAACGGTCGAGCACCTGGTGACAGGCTGGCGCATCCCGCCGGGGGACGCCGCGGCGCTGGCGGTCGCCCTTGACCATGCGCTGCAATTGTCGCCGGAGCACCGGCAGGCGCTGGGCGAGCGGGCGCGGGCGGCGGTATGCGCGAACTACACGACGGCCGCGATGCAGGTGGCGACGTTGGAGGTCTACCGGGAGGTGCTGGCTTCTTCTCCCTCTCCCTCCGGGAGAGGGTCGGGGTGAGGGAAGGATCAGGCACGGAGGCCGGCCCAGAGCAGGGCGTCGGCGATTACGGGTAGTGGCTGTCATCGGTAATGGGAGGCGCTGCGTGGCTTCCCTCACCCCAACCCTCTCCCGGAGGGAGCAGGAGCAGGCGCTTTGCTAGGCCTTGGCGCTCCTGCCTCACGGCCCGGCGCACAGGCGCCCTTAGAGAGAAAGGGTTGCGGCAGCGGTGCCGTAAGGCCATACGACCCCTCCCGCGCAATCAAGGACCCTACGCCATGCCCGCCATTACCTTGCCCGATGGCTCCATCCGCCGCTTCGATGGGCCGGTGACGGGCGCCGCCGTGGCGGCCAGCATCGGCCCGGGCCTCGCCAAGGCGGCTTTGGCGATGCGTGTGGACGGCGCCTTGCAGGACCTGTCTCGCCCGATCGAAGACGATGCGGACGTTGTGTTCGTGACGCGCAGGGACCCCGAAGCCTTGGGCCTGATCCGCCATGATGCCGCCCACGTCCTGGCCGAGGCCGTGCAATCCCTCTACCCCGGCACGCAAGTCACCATCGGCCCCAGCATCGAGAACGGCTTCTACTACGATTTCGCCCGCAACGAGCCGTTCACCCCCGACGACTTCCCGCGCATCGAGGCACGCATGCGCGAGATCGTCGCCCGCAACGCCCCGTTCGAGCGCGAAGTGTGGGACCGCCACGACGCCATCCGCTTCTTCGAGCAGCGCGGCGAAGCCTACAAGGCCGAGCTGATCCGCGACCTGCCCGGCACGGAGACCATCACCCTGTATAAGCAGGGCGACTGGATAGACCTGTGCCGCGGCCCGCACATGCGTGGCACGGGGGACGTTGGAAGCGCCTTCAAGCTGCAGAAGGTCGCAGGCGCCTATTGGCGCGGCGACCACCGCAACGCCATGCTCAGCCGCATCTACGGCACAGCCTGGCGCGACCAGAAAGAGCTGGACGCCTATCTGCACCAGTTGGAGGAGGCGGAGCGCCGCGACCACCGCCGCATCGGCCGCGAGATGGACCTGTTCCACATCCAGGAGGAGGCGACAGGCAGCATCTTCTGGCACCCGAAGGGCTGGAAGCTGTATCGCACGGCGGAAACCTACATGCGCCGCCGCCTGGACGCGCACGGCTACCAGGAGGTCCGCACGCCGCAGCTGGTGGACCGCAAGCTGTGGGAAGCGAGCGGCCACTGGGACAACTACAAGCAGCACATGTTCATCGCCCGCGTCGAGGACGAGGACACGACACT
>JBBROS010000098.1:0-1682 GCA_038229135.1 Acetobacterales bacterium | reverse complement strand
GCTGCTCGACCGGCTGGTGCGTCGGCCCGTCCTCGCCCACGCCGATGCTGTCATGGGTGAAGATGTAGATGACCGGCAGCTCCATGATGGCGGCCAGGCGGATCGGCGGCTTCATGTAGTCGGAGAAGATCAGGAAGCCCGCGCCATAGGCGCGCAGCCCAGCCAGCGCGAGGCCGTTGCAGATGGACCCCATCGCGTGCTCGCGGATGCCGAAGTGCAGGTTGCGCCCGGCGTAGTCGTCGGCCTCGAAGCTGTTGGCGCCGGGGAAGGTCAGGTTGGACTTGGTGGACGGCGCGAGGTCCGCGGCGCCGCCGATCAGCCAGGGCAGGTGCGGGGCGATGGCGTTCAGCACCTTCTGCGAGCTGTCGCGCGTCGCCAGACCCTTTGCGTCGGCGGGGAAGACCGGGATGTCCTTGTCCCAGCCATCCGGCAGCTGATGGTGGTCCATCATGTCCAGCTCGGCCGCCAGCGCCGGATATTCCTTGCGGTAGCGGCCCAGCATGTCCATCCAATGCTGCCGCAGGTTGGCGCCGCGGGCGCCCAGGCGCTTGGTGAACTCCTCCCGCACGCCGTCGGGGACCAGAAACTGCGCGTCCTCCGGCCAGCCGTAGAAGCGCTTGGCAGCCTTGATTTCCTCGTCGCCCAGCGGCTCGCCGTGCGCCTCGCGCGTGCCCTGCTTCTTGGGCGCGCCGTAGCCGATGATGCTGTTGACCACGATGAAGGTCGGGCGGTCCGTGACGCCCTCCGCCTCGGTCAGCGCGGCGTCGAAGGCGGCGGTGTCGTTGGCGTCGTGCACGTGGATGACGTGCCAGCCATAGGCGGCGAAGCGGGCGCCCACATCTTCGTCGAAGGCCAGGCTGGTCGCACCCTCGATGGTGATGCGGTTGCTGTCGTAGATCCAGACGAGGTTGGACAGCTTGAGGTGGGCGGCGGTGCTCGCGGCCTCGCTCGACACGCCCTCCATCATGTCGCCGTCGCCGCACAGGGCATAGATGCGGTAGGTGTAAAGCTTGTAGCCCGGCTGGTTGTAGCGCGTCTCGAACCACCGCTGCGCCATAGCCATGCCGACCGAGTTGGCGACGCCCTGTCCCAACGGCCCAGTCGTCGTCTCCACGCCCGAGGTGTAGCTATATTCAGGGTGGCCCGGCGTCACGCTGCTGAGCTGGCGGAACTGCTTGATGTCGTCCAGCGACACCGCCTCCTGCTGCGTTGGCCCGTGCTCGCCGATGCGCCGCGTGCCGGATAGGTGCAGCAAGGAATATAGCAGCATGGACGCATGCCCGACTGACAGCACGAAGCGGTCCCGGTTGGGCCAGGTCGGATCCATGGGGTCGAACCGCAGCCGGTCCTGCCACAGGGTGTAGGCAACGGGCGCCATGGCCATCGGCGTGCCGGGATGGCCGGATTTCGCCTTCTGCACCGCGTCCATCGACAGGGTGCGTATGGTATCGATGCACAGCTTGTCGATGCCGGTTGCGCCTGTGCGGTGCGTGGTGTCGCCGTCTGCTGCCATGGTGTCGCGTGCCCCTGGTGATCCTGCCGGGCTGCCGCCCGGCTAGTGCAGCCCAAGCCTATGCCCGGGGCACGTCCATAGGCAAACGTGTCGCGCCGGCGCAGGGTTGCGTGTGTCTGTTTGGTGAGGCCCTTGGCGGTTGTGCCCCCCATTGCGTTATGGCGGACGC
>JBBROS010000097.1:0-1715 GCA_038229135.1 Acetobacterales bacterium | reverse complement strand
GCCGACCCTTTCGGCGCCGTGTCCCTCTCTGGACCTATGGCCCGCATCCCCGACGAGCGGGTCCCGCTGCTGGGCGACCTGGTGCGCCGCAAGGCCGACGCCATCACCGCTCAGCTCGGCGGCGCGTTGCCGGGTTGGCGCGAAGGAGGTTAGCCCGCTCCGGCACAGGTTCGAGGCGGGCGCCTGCACCGCGGCTGCCGCCGGAATGAACCACTCAGCCGCAGGACCTTTCACGTGCAATCCTCGCTGCGGCAGCAACAGGCCGGATGTGCTGCCGGGCGCCGGATCCGTGGCAGGCGGGCATTCGGAATGTTGTGCTTCCCGATCTGGCAAAGTGGGCCATACTGCCAGGACGAGACCGCATCAATGCGGCGCCATCACAACTCCGCCGCCCCCGTGCGGCAACGCGAGGAAACGATATGAACCTGACAAAAACTTTTCGCGGTGTCGCGCTGGCCCTGGCTGCCTGCACGGCCCTGGCCCTCACGGCGGCCCCGGCTTCCGCGCAGACCATCTCGGAGATCGTCAAGCGCGGCAAGGTTCGCATCGGCGTGCTGGTCGGCGCACCGCCCTACGGCTCCATAGTCGCCGAGGGCAAGCCGGTCGGCTATGACGAGGATGTAGCCGCCCTGATCGCCAAGTATCTGGGCCTGCCGATCGAGATGGTGCCGCTGACGCCACCCAGCCGCATCCCGGCACTGGAGTCCGGCAAGGTGGACTTTCTGGTGGCGACGCTTGCGCCCACGGCAGAGCGTGCGAAGGCGGTGATGTTCACCATCCCCTACAGCACGTTCCAGATGGGCATCTGGGCCAAGCGTGGGGATGCCATAAAGTCCTGGGCAGACCTGAAGGGCAAGCGCGTCGGCGTCAACCGCGGCAGCAGCGTCGAGATCGAGCTGACCAAGCGCGAAAAGGAGCTGAACCTCAGCATCTCCCGCTTCGAGGACGACAGCACGACGATGCAGGCGCTGTTCACCGGCCAGGTCGAGGCCATCGCCGGGCCGGACGCACAGGCGCTTGCCGCCATGAAGGCGCGCGGCGACGGCGTGGACTGCGAGCAGAAGTTCGTCTTCGCCCAGCAGCCCAACTCGATGACGGTGCGCAAAGACGCCTTCGAGCTGCACCAGTATCTGAACAATGTGATCTACATCATGAAGCTGAACGGCGAGCTGAGCGAGATCAGCCAGCGCTGGGTGGGCGTGCCGCTGCCGGCGCTGCCGACGTTCTGACGTCAGGACTGCGTAGTGTGCTGAACACGCTGCCCCGGTCCCCTCTCCCTCCGGGAGAGGGCTAGGGTGAGGGAGTCTTGGCTGCGGCGCGGGGCGCTGTTCGTCGCGAAGGCACACGGCTCTATGCGGGAGAACTCCGCGCTGGCCCTCTCCCTCACCCCGGCCCTCTCCCGGAGGGAGAGGGAGAAGGACGGCGCGCCTGGTCCCGGCGGCAGCGCGGGAGGCAGGTGAGTGGCCTTCGAGTTCCAGTTCGAGCCGGTGCTGGCGGAGTGGCCGTTCATCTGGGACGGCATCGTGCTGACCATCGAGCTATCGCTCGGCGCCATCGTGCTTGGCTCGGCCCTAGCGCTGCTGCTGACCGCGGCCCGGCAGCTCGGCCCGCGCCCCGTGCGCGGACTGGTCGAGGCCTATGTCGAACTGCTGCGGAACACGCCGTTCCTGGTGCAGTTGTTCCTGATCTTCTTCGGCCTGTCCGGACTCGGCCTG
>JBBROS010000096.1:0-1761 GCA_038229135.1 Acetobacterales bacterium | reverse complement strand
TGCCGAGCAGGACGAAAGCACTGCGCTCGACGCCAGGCTGGATGCCGTGATCGCACGGCTTGCCTGCCATGGCAGCATTCGTGCCGGGCGGAAGCTGGGCGGGGCGGAGATGGACGCGATGCTGCGCCAGATGGAAACCACGCCACGCGCGGCCACCTGCAGCCACGGACGGCCGACTTTTCTCCGTTTGAGTCGCGCAGAAATCGAAAAGATGTTCGGCCGGCGTTAGAGTAATATCGCCGGAGGTTGGCTCAGAGGTGCAGTAAAATTGCTCGATAAAACATAGAGGTAAAGCGTGATGGCCTCACCTTCCTTTAGCTATCACGCCTTAAGGCCGCTTAAGTCGTCTGCCGTCGCCCGACCCACGATCCTGAACAGGTGCGCCCGACATGGCCAAGAAAATCGACATCGCCACCCTGCAGGCTCTCGTCGGCAGCACCTATCCGCCGCCCTATCACACGCCCTGCCTGGGGCGGGAGCGCAAGAGACTGGGCGATGCGGCCGGCTTGACCCAGTTCGGCGTCAATCTGCTCCACCTGCCGCCGGGCACCTGGTCCAGCCAGCGGCACTGGCAGACCGCGTCGGACGAGTTCGTCTACGTGCTGAGCGGCGAGGTCGTGCTGGTCACCGATGACGGCGATGAGATCCTCAAACCCGGCGACGCCGTCGGCTTCGGGGCAGGCGACCCGAATGGGCACTGCCTGCAGAACCGCTCGCAGCAGGACGCTGCGGTGCTCGAGATCGGCACCCGCTTGCCCGGCGACGGCGCGTACTACCCCGGCATCGATCTGGTCGCCACGCCGGACGGATCGCCCGCGGATTACACCCATACGGACGGCACGCCCTATACCGACCTGCTGCGCCGACCTTAGATCATGATGCGTTTGGGTTGCTTCACCCAGACGCATAAACATGCTCGATAAAACAAGGGCCAGAGCGTCATGATTTTGATTCTACCCAAAATCATGACGCTCTAGACAAGCTTCAGGCCACTCGCCAAGCCGTGACCGATCCCGCTCCATGCGCCCGCTCGGCCAGCTTTTCCCCTGGCAGATCAAGCGTCTCCTCTCGCCCGGTCTCGGCGATGACCAGGGCGCCCGGCGCAACCCACCCCGCCCGGCCCAGCGCGGCCAATGCCTTTGGCACCAGATCGCGGCCATAGGGCGGGTCGAGAAACACCAGCCCGCACGCTAAGCCGGGCTTGGGCCGCAGCGCGTCGCCGGCGATCACGACAGCCCGATCGCCTGCCTTGCAGGTCACCACATTGGCGCGCAAGGCGGCAAGGGCGTGGCGCTCCGTCTCGATGAAATGCGCCCGCGCGGCGCCGCGTGACAGCGCCTCCAGCCCCAGCGCGCCGGTTCCGGCAAACGCGTCGAGCACCTCGGCGTCCTGGATGCAGCGATCCGCCCAGGGCGCATGCATCAGCATGTCGAACAGCGCCTGCCGCATGCGCTCCGCCGTGGGTCGCGTGGCCTCGCCGGGGGGTGCCGCCAGCACCCGTCCACGCCATTCTCCCGCGATGATCCGCACCTGCACTCCCGCTCGTTTGCCGCCTTCCACCATGCATGCTACCGGCGCTACCATGATGTCCACCCTGTACACGCTGTGCTGAAGCGCCTCCTGCGCCATCCCGCGGTGCTGCGCCTGATGGCGGCGCTGCTGGGTCGCTATCTCGACTTTGCGCTGTCGACCACGCGGTGGACGGTGATCGGCCAGGAGAATTTCGCGCCGTTCGAAGGCGGCGCGCCCGTCATCGCCGCG
>JBBROS010000095.1:0-1832 GCA_038229135.1 Acetobacterales bacterium | reverse complement strand
CGGGGCGTCTATCCCCCGGCGTCGCAGTTCGAGGCCTGGTTTCCCTCCCTGGCCCACGGTCCTGAGCACATCGAACGCACCGTGATGGCCGCGGCCGCGGCCTTTGCCGAGGTGGAGGGCCGGTGAGGAGCGCCGCCGACGGAGCGCTCGCCCTCGCCGTGGCGCTGCGCGGGGCGGGGGGTGACCTCGCCACGGCGCTGCGCACCGATCCCGATTTTCCCAGCGACTCTGATCCGGCGGCGCCGGGACCGGCTCAGGTGGCCGCGGCCGGCCCGCGGGCGGCCGGCCACGAGGCGGAATACGAGTTGCTGGTCGAGATGGTCCGCGAAGGAGCGGCGCTGCACTACGGGGTTCCTCGTTGTCTGGCGCCGGCTGACCCCGATCTCGCCCTGCTGCTCGGCGATCAGCTCTACGCGCTCGGGCTCGCCCGGCTGACCGCACTCGGGGACCTCGACGCGGTGGCCGAGCTCGCGGACCTCATCTCGCTCGTCGCGGCGGCGGAGGCGGCCGCGTCACCGGACCTGGCCGGCGCGGTCTGGGCCGCGGGCGCCCGGGCGATCGGGTGGGGAACCAATCCCGGCCACGAGCAGGCGAAACGTCTCGCCCGGTCAGGCTCGCCGCAGGCCGTCGGCGCCCTGCACGCCGCCGCTGAGGACCAGGGCTCGTGACGGCCGCCTCTTTGTTGACGTTACCCTTCGCCAGGCGTTGAATGCGGTTTACCCGCCGTTGAACTGAGAGACCCGTGGAAGACAGGCACAAGGCAGCAAAATCCAAGTACACCGCCGATCGGCAAATGCCGGGGGCGTTCGACGGTGAGACCGTCACCCGCCGGCGTGTCATGACCGCTGTGGCCCACGGCGGAGGTGGGGTTGCGGCGGCCGCCTTCACCCTGCCCGCGCTCGGCTTCGCGCTCGGCCCCCTGTTTGACCGCGTGCCCTTCGCGTGGCAGCCGGTCGGCAAGCCCGAGGACTTCGTCAAATCGACCTACGTGACCCGCGTGATCACGATCGTCCAGGGCATGGGCGAGGCCGGCAACTCGATCGCCTACATGCGCACCCGCAACCCCGCGATCGACGTCGAGCCCAGCGACAGGTACAACCGCTGGATCGCCCTCTCCTCGCGGTGCATGCACCTCGGCTGCCCGGTCCGCTTCGTGTCGGCCGCCCAGCGCTTCATATGTCCGTGCCACGGTGGCGTCTATGACTTCCGGGGCCTGGTCGCCGGCGGCCCGCCGGTGCGCCCGCTGGACCGCTTCTACACCCGCCTGAACGCCAACACTGGCCTGGTCGAGGTCGGCCCGCGCTACTCGGTCAACTCCGAGTTCGAGCGCTTCTCGGCCCGTGACCCCGCCCAGCCGCTGGACGGCATCGGGCAGTATCTGTACCCCAAGCGCTTCTCGACCTCGATCCTCCCCGGCAGCTGAGTCATGCCCAAGCTTCCCGTTCCTCCCCTCCCCAAGGCCCTGCAGCCGCGGCCCAAGCGCCCCGGCCAGAACGGCAATGGCAATGGCAATGGCAATGGCAATGGCACGGTCACGCCGGTGCAGCAGGCCCAAGAGGCCGGCATCACCGTCGTTGACTGGCTCGACGAGCGCACATCGATGTCGGGCGGCCTGCGCTGGCTGCTGTTCCGCAAGGTCCCCAAGGGAATCAACTGGTTCTACACGCTGGGCTCGGCGACGCTGTTCGCCTTCCTCAACCAGGCGGTGACCGGCGTCTTTCTGGCGATGTTCTATCGCCCGGACGCGTCCGGCGGCGCCTACGAGTCCGTGCGCTACATCACCGACGCCGCCTTTTTGGGCCAGCTCGTGCGCGCGATGCACAAGTGGGGCG
>JBBROS010000094.1:0-1869 GCA_038229135.1 Acetobacterales bacterium | reverse complement strand
CCGATTCGGTCGCTTCGTCAGCCCGCTAGGAGATTTCAGGGCGGTCGGGACGCTTGCCCGGATGTTCCGCTCAGTGCGGCCCGACATCGTGCAGTGCTTCGACACCAAGCCGAACCTGCTCGTCCCCCTGGCGGCCCGCCGCGCCCACGGCGCTGCCGTCCCAGTGGTGCGGACCATCAACGGAATGGGCTGGGTGTTCTCCTCGGACGGCTGGCCCGCCCAGGCGCTGCGTCCGCTTTACCGCGCACTGCACCGGGTCGCCGCCAGTTCAACGGCGGCCACGGTGTTCCAGAACCGGGAGGACAAGGACGACTTCGAGCGGCACGGGATGGTGGGCCGTGGGCGGAGCACATACATCCCCGGGTCCGGCGTTGACGCCGCGGCGTTCGCGCTTGCCCGGGACGCCGGGCCAGCGCCGGGCGTGCTGCGGGAGCAGCTTGGCCTGGGCGGGGCCGAGGTCGTCATCACCGTCACGCGCCTCACGCGGCAGAAGGGCATCCCGGCGCTGCTGCAGGCCGCGGCGCGGGTCCATGCCGTGCGGCCCGGCGTCTGCTTCCTGCTGGTAGGCCCGCGGCAGAGTGAAGGTCCGCTCGCGGTCACGCAGGCGGAGGTTGACGCCCACGCCCCCTATGTCGTCGCGGCCGGACGGCGCGCGGACGTGCCGTCCCTTCTGGCACTGGCCGATGTCTTCGTGTTCCCCACGGAGTACCGGGAGGGCGTGCCCCGCGCCGTGCTTGAGGCGGCGCTTGCCGGCCTCCCCATCGTGGCGACGCGGATGCCGGGCTGCACGGACGTGGTCCGCAATGGCTGGAGCGGCCTGCTGGTCCCACCGCGCGACCCGGCGGCCCTGGCGGAGGCCATCCTCGCCATGCTGCGAGACCGGGAGGCAGCGTGGGCGATGGGCCGTAACGCGGCCGGGCTGGTGCGGCAGGCATTCACGCTCGACCTCGTCACTGCCCGTTATGCGGCGCTGTATGCCGAGCTTCTGCAAGGCCACGCACCGCCGCGTACGTCGCCTGCGGCCGGAGCGTTGCAGGGCGCGGCCCAGGGGGCCGGCCCATGCTGATCCTGCAAGATCTAGTGCTGGCGCTCGGCCTGGTGCTGTCCACGGCATCCCAGCTCCGTCTCGTGGGCGGCGCGGTCGGGCCTGGTGAGATCTGCCTGATGGCATGGCTCGGGCTGATGCTGGCGCGCGAGGCCGGGCGCCTGGGTCCCGCGATGACCCCGGTCCTGGCCCGGCTGCTGGCGTTCTGGCTGGTGTTCGCCGCGGCGCTCGGGATCGGCATGCTGGTGGGCCTGGCCACGGAGGAAATCCGCGACACGGACTCCGCCGTGCACGACGCCATCAGCTATATCCTCCTCGCGGCGGTCAGTTGCCTGTGCGTAGTGGAGCCGGGGGCGGGCGCCCGTTTGCGTCGGATCGCATGGCTTTTCGTGACGTGCGGCACGGGGTGCCTTGCCTTGTTGCTCGCAAACGCCTGGCGCTTGGTGCCGATCCCGGGGGTGGACCCCTGGTTCTGGGACCGGTTGCAGGGTTGGTCGGACAACCCGAACCAGCTCGCGCTGCTATGCGCCGCGCTGGGCCTGGTCGCGCTGCACTTGGCCGAGACCGCGTCACGTCGCGGCGGGACCCTGATGGCCGCCCTGTGCGGCATCCTGCCGGTCTATGTCGGCCGCCTCACGGGGAGCGACACGTTCAGCATCGTGCTGCTGGCGACTGGGCCGGTATTCGCCGCGCTGAAGCTGCGGGGCTGGCTGCTGCCCATCGCGGGGCGGCTCACGTTCCGGTCCGCTGCCGCCTGGATCGTCGTGTTCGCCCTGCCGCTGCTGCTGGCGTCCACCGTGCTGTTCGGCTCCGCGCTTGCGGTG
>JBBROS010000093.1:0-1914 GCA_038229135.1 Acetobacterales bacterium | reverse complement strand
GGCCGGCAAAACCGGAGGCGCCGGTGATCAGCGCCCGCACGTCAGCTCAGGGAGCGGGCTGGACGGAGACCGCGTGCTCGAAGGTGCCATGTCCGTTGGAGGAATAGTCCTCCGCGGGTTCGGGCGGAGCCGGCTCGGGCTCGGCGTTGACGCGGCGCTCGAGCTCGCCCAGGACGAAGCCAAAGAGTAGATGGCGCCACGCCGCCTGCGCGAACGCCGCGCGGTTGCCGGTCAGGGTCGGCAGCTGCGTGCGGGCCGGGTGGAAGCGGTCGCTCAGGCGTCCCAGCGGCCACAGCGCGACGTGCTCAAAGAGGGCCGCGGCGGGCCCGCGCAGCGGCGCGGGAATCGGCAGCGCCGGGGCGAGGTTGGCGTACACGGCTCCGAACACGGCGCCGTTGCCCGTATGGAGGACCAGGCCGAGTGGATACCACCGCTCGCCCTGGGTCACGGTCTTACCCAGGAGCTCGACGTCGTCGTAGTCGGTTTTGAAGACGAGCTTGTCCACCGGCTGCTGGGCCGCCCACAGCGCGGCGGCGAGAGCGCCGCAGGCGGCGCCTCTCAGCGTGCGGGTGCGATCGATGCCTGGGCTCACCGTGCGAGCAACTGTAACGGCAGAGGCCGCGGCGGGTACCGCACTGTGCGATGGATCACGATCGCCTTCACCAGCGCGCGCGAGAGCACGGGGCCAACCCGATCATCTACGGGTTCGTCCGCGTCACCTTTCAACCGTTCTTCCAGCTCTACTTCCGGATGAAGCGGATCGGTCGCGAGCACATTCCCAAGCACGGCGGTGTGATCCTCGCGTCCAACCACCGCAGCTTCCTGGACCCGTTCGTGATCGCCTGCATGGCCAACCGGCCCATGTACTACGTGGCCAAGAAGGAGCTCTTTCAGCGACGCTGGCAGGCCTGGGTGCTCAACGCGCTCGGTGCCTTCCCGGTCGACCGCGGCGCCAGCGACGAGGCGATGATGGAGACGGCTCGCCAGATCCTCGCCCGTGGGGACATCGTGCTGATCTTCCCCGAGGGCACCCGGACACGACCCGGTGCGTTGGGCAAGGCCAAGCGCGGCGTCGGCCGTCTCGCCCTGGAGACCGGGGCGCCGGTCGTGCCGGTGGCCGTGATCGGCACCGAGGCGATCCGCCGCGGCTGGCGGATCCGTCCTCACAAGGTCCGCATCCGGGCCGGCCGGGCGCTTCGCTTCCCGCAGGTCGAGAACCCCTCCAAGGCGCTCGCCACCGCGGTCACCGACCGGATCTGGCCGTGCGTGATGCTCCAGTGGGAGTGGCTGGGTGGGCTGCCGCCGATTCGCCGCGTGGCGGTCATCGGCGCCGGCACCTGGGGGACGAGCCTGGCTGTCCTACTCGCGAGCACCGGGCTGGAGGTCGACCTCGCCTGCCGCACCCACGAGCAGGCGCTCGAGCTGGCCGCCTCGCGGGAGAACACGCGTTACCTGCCCGGCGTCGTGCTGCCCGAGTCGGTCCGCGTGCTGCGTTCCGGTGAGCTGAACCCCGAGGGCCACGACGTCGTCTGCCTCGCCGTCCCGGCCAAGGCGCTGCCCGGCGTGCTCGCCGCGCACGGAGGTCAGATCTCGAGCCGGATCGGGGTCGTCGTGGTCTCCAAGGGCCTGGTGCCGCCGTTGGGCACGCTGCCCGCCACGTTTGCCGCGGAGCGCTGCCACGCGCGGGCCGTGGCCGTCCTCGGGGGGCCAGCCCACGCGGCCGAGATGCTGTCCCGGGGCGCCTCGATCGTGCTCGCCTGCGCTGATCGCGGCTTCGCCCGTCAGCTCACCGACGCCCTCGGACACGCCCGCCTCGACGTCACGGTGACCACCGATGTGACCGGGGTCGAGCTCGCCGGCTGCGCCAAGAACGCCGCCGCGTTGGCCGCCGCCGCCGCTGCGGGCGCGGGGTCG
>JBBROS010000092.1:0-1953 GCA_038229135.1 Acetobacterales bacterium | reverse complement strand
TCCTCCGTCATCCAATCGGTGGTCCAGGCTGGGGACAGCACGGTGCGGACCCGGCCGGGGATGCCGGCGCGTGACAGGGCCAGCTCGACCTCGATCGCGATGACGCCCATGGCGGCGCAGCCGGAATAGGTTGGGGTGATCAGGACCTCGACCCCATCGCCCGTCTCGGACACGTCGCGCAGCACGCCGAGGTCGGCGATGGTCAGCACCGGCACTTCGGGGTCCGTGACCTCCGCGGCGGCGGCCCAGGCGCGGTCGCGTAGGCTGGTCACCAGGTTGCGCCGGGGTGGGTGCGCTGCAGGTGCTGCATCTCGGCCAGCATGGGGCCGAGGTGCTCGGTGTGGCGGCCCTGGCGTCCGCCCTTATGCATCCAGGCGCCGGCGGGGCGGGACAGGGTGGCTTGGTCCAGCACGGCGGCGGCCATTGCGTCGTAGGCCGGGCGTAGCGTCGCCGGGTCAACTGCCACGCCGCTGGCAACCAGGGCCGGGTCAGGTGCTGTGAACATCTCGCCGGTGTAGGGCCACAGGCGATCCACGGCGGCCTGGGTGCGCCGGGCGCTTTCCTCGGTGCCGTCGCCGAGGCGGATCATCCACTCCGAGGCGTGGCGCAGATGGTAGGCGACCTCTTTCTCCGCCTTGGCGGCGATGGCGGCGAGGGTTGGGTCGGTGCTGGCGCACATCGCGCGCCACCAGGGGTCCATGAAGGCAGCGTAGAAGAACTGCCGGGCAATGGTCTGGGCGAAGTCGCCGTTCGGCTGCTCCAGCAGCAGCAGGTTACGGTATTGCGGGGCGTCGCGCAGGTAGGCCAGGTGGTCTTCGCCGTGGCCGGCGCCTTCCGATGCTCCGGCGTAGGCGTATAGGCTGCGCGCCTGGCCAAGGAGGTCCAGGCCCATGTTGGCGAGGGCCACGTCCTCCTCCAGGGAAGGCGCATGGCCGCACCATTCGGACAGACGGTGGCCTAGCACCAGGGCGTCGTCGGCCCTCTGCAGGGTGTAGAGGACGAGCGGGGTTTCCAGGACTTGGATCGAGGTAGTCACTGCGGCGCCTGCTCCGTTACCCTTCGGGAGAGGGCCGGGGTGAGGAGAAGACCACATGCATGAAGCCTGCCCACCGCGGATGGCTTGGGAAGACGCGAAGCCGCCACGTGGCACTTGCGGCCTCCCACACCCCGGCCCTCTCCCGGAGGGAGAGGGAGACGGATGCGACGCTGCATTACATGTGGCCTACTTCGTCCGGCACTTCGTAGAACGTGGGGTGGCGGTAGATCTTGCTGGCGGTTGGCTCGAACATCATCGCCTTATCGGCGGGGTCGCTTGCGGTGATGGCGTTGCTGGGCACCACCCATAGTGACAGGCCCTCGCCGCGCCGGGTGTAGACGTCACGCGCCGCCTGCAGCGCCATGGTGGCGTCGGCGGCGTGGACGCTGCCGGCGTGCTTGTGGGCCAGGCCGTTGCGGCTGCGGATGAACACCTCCCACAGCGGAGTCCTGTTCTCGGTCATGCCGCCGCCCTTTGCGCCCGCTGGCGCCGCTTTTCCGCATGCGCCAGTGCGGCTTCCCGCACCCAGGCGCCGTCCGAGTGCGCTGTATTCCGGTCCTCCAGCCGCTCCCGGTTGCAGGGGCCGTTGCCGGCCAACACCTGGCGGAACTCCTCCCAATCTATGGCGCCGAAGCTGTGCCGGCCGGTCGCCTCATCGAGCTTCAGGTCGGGGTCGGGCACGGTCAGGCCCAGGAACGCCGCCTGCGGCGCCATGGCATCCACGAAGCGCTGGCGCAATTCGTCGTTGGTGAAACGCTTGATCTTCCAGGCCATGCTGGTGTCGCTGTGCTGGCTTTGTCCGTCCGGCGGCCCGAACATCATCATTGCCGGCCACCACCAGCGGTCCAGGGCATCCTGGGCCATCGCCTTCTGCTCCGGCGTGCCCCGGCACAGCGTCAGCATGATCTCGTAACCCT
>JBBROS010000091.1:0-1957 GCA_038229135.1 Acetobacterales bacterium | reverse complement strand
GGGAGCGGCCCAGGGCCTCGCTGGTCACGGCGCCGGTGGCCTTCTCGCTGCGCCGGCCTGATGTGGGGGCGACGGGCTTTGCGTCGAGCGTGTCGGCCAAAGCGGTGAGCGTGGCGGCGAGGTCGTGTTCCATTCGCGCCAGAACGTGCACCTGGGCGTCGTCCGGGAACATGTATCCGGGCATGTTGGGGTAGGCGAAGAAGCCCACCGGCTTTTGCGCGCCAACGAGAATGACGTGTTTGACGCCGGCGAGCGACGCAATGGCCTGGTCGATCGGGTAGGGGATGCGGTCGACGGCGTGGCGGCCTTCGCCGCGTTCGATGCGGGCGTTGGAGGTTTGCGCCATCAGGGCGGCGCCGGTGGCAGCGGCGATGGCGTGCGCGGTCGCGAGCGGCGCGGCGCGGAGCGCGCTGTTGCCGAGTACGATGACGGTCTTTTCGCCGCGGCGGAGGATGCGGGCGGCGGTGGCGACCAGGCCGGGTTCGGCGGCCTGGGCGGTGGGGATGGGCAGGGGTTTGGCCACCACGCCGCCATCGTCCCAGCAGGTGTCGGAAGGCAGGATGAGGGTGGCGATGGTGCCGGGCGTGGTCTGCGCGGCCTGGGCTGCCATCGCCGCATCCTGACCGACGGTTGCCGCGTGCGTGGCGGTGCGGACCCAGCCGGAGACGACGCGGGCGAGGCCTTCGGTGTCGGCGGTCAGCGGTGCATCGAGAGGGCGGTGGTAGGTCGCCTGATCGCCGACGCAGTTCACCATCATGGTGTAGGCTCGTCTGCCGTTGTGCAAATTCGAAATGCCGTTGGCGAGGCCGGGGCCGCAATGCAGGAGAGTGGCGGCGGGTTTGCCGGCCATGCGGGCGTAGCCATCGGCCGCACCCGTCACCACGCCTTCGAACAGGCCGAGCACGCAGCGCATGCCGGAAACACGGTCGAGCGCTGCCACGAAATGCATCTCCGAGGTGCCCGGATTGGCGAAGCAGGTGTCGATTCCGGCCGCCAGCAATGTGTGCACCAGACTTTCCGCGCCGTTCATGGACATCCGCATTCCCCGTGTTTAAGGACGAACCTGAACGCCCATGGACAAGGGCGCAAGACGAGGAAGCGAAGTATGAACATCCTGTATCCCGAGCGCATGTACACCGATGACACGGTGGAGCGGGAGGTGTTCGGGCCGGGCGCCGGCATTGTGATGCGCGATGCCGCCACGTTGGCCGATCTCGCGCAGTCCGATCGCGACGGGGTGGAGGGGCTGATGATTTTCCGGGTTTTTGCGCCGGGTGTGGAACTCGCAAAATTTCCGAAATTGCGCGCCGTGGTGCGGATGGGCGTGGGGTATGACCGCGTCGATCGTGCCTGGTGTGCCGCGCATGGCGTGACGGTGTGCAACGTGCCGGATTACGGGACGATGGAGGTGGCGGATCATGCGATCGCACTCACCCTCGCTTTGCGCCGCGGCATCGTGCTGCATCACGAGGCGCAGCGGCGCGCGGTGCCGGCGGCGTGGACGCAGATCGAAACGCCGATGATCCGGCGGCTGTCGCGCCAGGTGTTTGGTATTGTGGGGCTGGGGCGGATCGGCACGGCCGTCGCGTTGCGCGCCAAGGCGTTCGGCTTCGATGTGGTGTTTTTCGATCCGTTGCGCTCCAACGGCTCTGATCTGGCCATCGGCGTGCGGCGGGCGAAGTCGCTGGATGCGTTGCTGGCGCAGTCGGACGTGTTGACCATCCATGCACCGCAGACGCCTGATACCATCGACTTGATCGGCGCCCGCGAACTGGCGTTGCTGCCCAAAGGTGCCGTGGTCATCAACACCGCGCGAGGCCGCATCATCGATATCGATGCGCTGGAGGCGGCGTTGCGCAGCGATCACATCTCCGCCGCAGGGCTCGATGTCATCCCAATAGAGCCGCCGGTGGACCCGATTCCGGGCCTGCTGCGGGCGTATCGTGATCGGGAGGCG
>JBBROS010000090.1:0-2026 GCA_038229135.1 Acetobacterales bacterium | reverse complement strand
GGGTTCGGGTTGGCCGTAATGTGGCCGGAGGCGGGGGCGGTGGGCTTTGCGTTGGTGGGATTGGGAGTGGCGAACATGGCGCCGCTGCTGTTCTCCGCCGCGGGACGGACGGGGACAGCGGCCAGCACGGGCGTGGCTGCGGTGGCGACGCTGGGCTATGCCGGGCTGCTGCTGGGGCCGCCGGTGATCGGGGCGGCATCGGACGTCGTGGGGTTGCGCGGGGCCTTGGTGCTGCTGATCGCGGCCGCCGGGGTCCTGGCCGTCGTGAGGCTGCGTGGGGAGTAGGGCAGACCACCGCCCGCGCCTTCCGCTAGGGGTTGCCGCTGGCTGATGGCCGAAGGCGCTGACGCTGTTTCGCCCTACGAATTAGGAACTGGTTGTTGGCACGGTCACGCCGATCATGTCGCCCTCCCGCACCAGCGCGGTGAGCCGTGCTTCGTCCCAGCCCTCTGTGCCTGCGGGCCGGCGTGGCAGCACCATCCAGCGGTAATCCGCCGTGCTGTCCACGACGCTGATCCGCATCCCATCGGGCAAGGATGTGCCCCATTCCGCCAGCACGCCGCGCGGGTCCCGCACGGCGCGGGCGCGGTAGGCCGGCGACTTGAACCAGAACGGCGGGTAGCCCAGCACGCCGCGCGGGTAGCAACTGCACAGCGTGCAGACGACGAGGTGGTGCATGTCGGCCGTATTCTCCAGCACGCCCAGCGGCGGCAGGCCGCGCATGTGGATGCCGGCGGCCTCCGCGGCTTGGGCGCCGTCGCGCAGCAGCAGCTCGCGATAGGCCGGGTCGGTCCAGGCGCGGGCGACCATGCGGGCGCCGCCGGCCGGGCTGGCGCGGTCGGTCTGCTCGATCCGGGCTGCGAGTTCGTCCGGGGTGGCGATGCCTTTCTGGTCCAGCAGGGTTCGGAGGGCGGCGAGCAGGCGGTCGCCTGGGGCTTCGAGGATGGGGGTTCTGAGAAGGGTGCTCATGCCGGCTCCAGCCAGGGTTCGTAGAGTTCGACCAGCAGCTCGGTCCCGCCCGCGTCCGGCCAAACCGACTGCGGCGTGAAGGCGACGTGATACAGCGGCAGCCGCGCCGCCGGGCGGGCGAAGGCGAGGTCCTCCGGGTTCGGGAAATCGCCGAGGTGCCGCACCACACGGCCGGTGCGTCCGCGCAGGTAGTGCGGCGTGCGGATGTGGCAGGGGCCGCGCGCTTCCGGCCAGTCGTCCCGCACCCTGACGGCGCTGCCCGGCTTGTAGGAGGAAGGGGCCAGCATCAGGCGGCGTCCAGGGCGGCACGCAGCTCGGCCTCGGTCACCACGCCGCGAGCCAGCAGGTTGTCGGCGATGGAGCGTATCCAGCGCTCGTAGTAGGTCAGGCGGAGGTAGTCGGCCTCCGGGATCGCCTCGATGCCCCGGCGCAGTTCGTCCACGCTCATCATGCCCTTGGCGCCCAGTATGCCGCGCAGGGCGTCCACGGTGCGGTCGAACTCGGTCAAGGCGTGGGGTTCGGTGTCTATGCCTTCGCACAGGAACTTGGGCACGCCGCCCATGTCGTGGTGGGCGCGAGGTGGGCCTTCGGGGGGTGGCGCGGCTTGCTGGTGGGTCATTGGATCGCCTCGTCCGGGGATACGCCCCACAGGTCCGCACGCTTCATCCAGCCACGATAATCCCCGATCTGGGCCTGGCACCAGGGGGAGGTTGCGTCGCAGGCGCGCAGGCGGACGATGACGCCGGGCTTGAGGCGTGCGACCGGGCTGGCGTCGTCCCTGGCGTCGCGGCGCAATGCCTGCTCGGGACCGTTGCGGGCGCCGATGACGATGGCGGTGCGGCGGGGGGCGAGGGTGGCCTGATGGACCCAGCCCTTCACGCCCTCCTGGTCGCGGACCAGGCGCCACACCTCGAACTCGCGCTCGATCTGCACTGGCAGGTCGCGGCGTTTATAGACCCATTCGATGGGATAGCGGGTGCCGGGGCCGCTGCGGAAGTTGACCTCGTCCGAGCGCAGGGTGGAGAAGCGCGGGAGGGGTAGGCCGGTGTTGCTGCCC
>JBBROS010000089.1:0-2046 GCA_038229135.1 Acetobacterales bacterium | reverse complement strand
GGCCCGGCACTGCCGGTGAGCGGCCGGCTCGCCGTGTTCGGCGAGGATGCCGCGGATGCCACGCGGGTGCGCGCCCCCTACTTGGCGGCTTGCCTCGTGAGCAGCGCCGAGGCGGGCGGGGATGTCGGCATCGTGTCGGCCTACGTCCACCCGTGCGCGTCGGTGGATCACCTGCTGCTGCTGGACAGCGACGCCGAGCGGCGGACGCTGGAGCAGCTCCGGAGCACGCAACGCTGGCTCGGCCGCCAGGATGGCCTGGCGGTGGCGATCGAGAAGCCTCTGTCCGACATCGGCCCTCCGACCGGGCCGGAGGTGCAGCCGCGGCCGCCATGCATCCCGGACTTCGTGGTGCGGGGTGGCCAGGGAACGGCGGTGATCGAGACCATGGGCTATGCCGACGAGAGCTACCGGAGCCGCAAGGTGCGGGTGCATGCGGCCCTGTCGGCGGCGCTGGATGGTGCGCCGGTGGTGGAGCACGACTTCCACCTGCCGCCGGGGTGGCCGCAGGACTGGCGCGACAAGCGGTTCCGGCGCGACGTGCGCCGGGCCGTCAGCGGCGCGGAAGCGGCTCGGCGGGCGGTTGCGTGACCTCGCTCGGGTTGCCAGGGTCCTGTTGGTCCGTGGCTCGCCTGGCTGCGAGCCACGCTCCGAGTTCCTGGTCCTCAATGGCGTAGGTGGCCCGTGCGCTGCGCCAGACGAGGTTGCGTTGCCGGAGGGCGTCGAGGGCATTCTGCGCGTCGCTCGCGCTGACCTCGCGCCCGGCTGCGGCGGCGTAGGCCGCGAGCGCGCCCGCCGAGAAGGGCACGAAGTCGGCCCCGGACGCCGCGACGCGCGCGAGGACGGCCCGCTGGAGCGGGGACAGGCTGGCCCACTCGCCCTCGAACTCGTCCCACACCCGCTGGCGCAGCGCGAGGGCGCCGCCCTCCAGGGCCGCTCCCAGGCTGGCTGCCTTGCCTTCGCCGAGTGCGGCGGCCTCCAGCACCTTGCGCAGCAGCTCGGGCCGTTCGCCGACGGCGCTGAACGCCGTCCAGACGTCGCCGGCGTCGAAGCGGTTGTCCGGCGCGAGCCGCTCGTTCAGCCAGGCCGTGTAGGCGTCGGAGAAGCCGCGCCCGAGGCGGGGAAAGTCCGACACCTCCGCGCCGAAGAACGGCTGATCGCGCCGCAGGACGAGGTTGGCCAGCTTGTCGCGGTGCGACCCCGTGAGCACGAGCAGGAGCCGCGGGCCGCTCTGGGTCCGGCCCTGTGTTCCGCCCTCGACGGAGGTTCCGTTCAGGGCGTCCCGGGCGGCCTTCAGCGCGAACATGGCGTCCACGCCGGCCTGGGTGGTCAGCGCGTGCTGGGCCTCGTCGATGATCAGGGCGATGGGCTGGCCGGCCCGCTCGGCGATGGCGCGGAGCGCGTCGGTGAGCGTCGCGCCCTCCGGCGTGCCGATCCGCGCGATGTCGAAGGACAGCCAGCTGCCGATCCCGAGCTTGGTGAGACCGGACCTGCGGAGGGCTGCGGCGCCAGGTCCGTCCAGCCCGCGCAGCGTGTCGCGCAGCGCGTCGGCGATCAGTGCCGCGGGGTCCCGCTGCCGGTCGGCCCAAAGGTCGGCGTAGGCCGTGACCACGCCGCGGCTGCGCAGCTCGACGAGCAGGTCGCTCTGCATGAACGTGGTCTTGCCCGTGCGGCGCGGGGCGGCGAGGAACAGGCCGGACGACCTGTCGAACGGCGTCAGCCCCATGAGGGCGTCGGTGTAGCCTGACGCCAGGCGGGGACGGCGGAACAGGAAGGGCTGGCCCAGGGGGTCGATCATGGTTTATCCTCAATTATTTAGGGCAAGATAATATACCGTATGACGGATAAATTTATACGGTGTTGGAGTCGCAAGGGCCGACGGCGGCTTGGATGTCATTCGGTCCACCAAGGTGCGGCTGCCCGATGGTCCACGGAGCCTGGTTCAGGTCTGGCGGTTCACGGGCGGCACAGCCGCGGACAATCGGCTTGTGGCGGCACGCCGTCGGCGACGGCCAGCGCCCAGTAGCTGGCGCCCTGGGCCTGGCTTCC
>JBBROS010000088.1:0-2231 GCA_038229135.1 Acetobacterales bacterium | reverse complement strand
CTTGGGGCTACGAGGCGATTGCGCGGCTGCTCGATCAACGTTCGTCGTTCGATGCGGTGTTCTGCGGCAGCGACCAGATCGCGCGCGGCGTGGCGGACCACTTGCGCGAGCGGGGCATACGCGTGCCGCAGGACGTGGCGCTGGTCGGCTACGACAACTGGGAGATCATCGCCGCTGCCACTCGCCCAGCGCTCACCACGGTCGATCCCAATCTCGAACAGCTCGGCCGGATGGCAGCGCTGCGGCTGCTTGCCGTCATTGAGGGCGATGCCGCCGCGGCCGGCACCATCCGCGTTCCATGCCGTTTGGTCGTCCGCGCGTCGTGCGGCGGCCAGCCATACCTGCAAGCGGCCGAGAGAGCCGCATAACGGAGGACAGAACGATGAACACCAGGACGCGGATTACGGCCGGGCTTCTGCTCCTCGCCGGCTGGTGGCCTGGAGGCGCGGCCGCAGCGGAGCTCTCGATGTGGGCGCGCAGCAGCACCGAGGCGTATTCGACGGCCATGGTGAAGGCGTTCAACGAGAGCCACACCGACAAGATCAACCTGAACCTGATCCCCAACGAGCAGTTCGTCGCTAAGGTGGGCACGGCGATCGCTGGCGGTGCCCCGCCTGATCTGATGTCCATCGACCTCATTTACGTCCCGACCTTCGCACGTGGCGAAGAGCTCACCGACCTCACCGCCCAGGCGAAGGCGCTGCCGTTCTACGACGTGCTCAGCAAATCCCACCTGAGGCTCTCGACGTTCGAGGGCAAGCTGTATGCCGTGCCGTACAGCGCCGAGGCGTCGTTCCTGATGTATAACAAGGCGCTGTTCCGCCGGGCCGGACTGGATCCAGAGGCGCCGCCGCGGAGCTGGGCGGAGGTTCGGAGTGCCGCCGAGAAGATTGCCGCCCTCGGTGACGGCACCTATGGCTACTACTTTCCCGGCAATACCTCGGGCAACAACGTGTTCACGTTCCTGCCGCTGATCTGGGCGGCGGGCGGGGACATCCTCAGCCCGGACGGGTCCAAGGCGACCGTCACATCTCCGGCCGTAGCCGGCGCACTCGCGCACATGCACGCGATGTGGGCGGCAAAGACCATCCCACCCTCGGCACGCAATGACGGCGCAGAAAACATCATCGCCACCCCAGCCAACGGCAAGGTCGGCATGTGGGCAGGGGGCGCCTTCACCGTCACTGGCCTGCGCCGCCTCGCACCGAACATGGAGGTGGGCGCCACGTTCATCCCTGGCGAGACGCCCGGCCAATGGTCGTCCTTCGCCGGCGGCGACGCGATTGCCATCCCACGCGGCAGCAAGCAGCCGCGCATCGCTTGGGAGTTCATCCAATGGACGTTCTCGGCGGAGGTGCAGATCGGCATCCTGGCGCGCAACAACGCCCTGCCGGTGCGCACCGACCTTGCGAAGAACGAGTTCAGCGAGCGGAACCCGGTCTACCTCGTCGCCGCACAGGCGATGGCGCAAGGCCGCACGCCCTACAGCTTCGTCTACAACGACCTGCTGAACAGTCCGCAGGGACCGTTCCTGCGCATGCTGCAGCGCGCGGTGTTCGACGGCGACGTGCCGGGCGCCGTGGCGGAGGCGCAGAAGCGGTTCCAGCAGATCATCGACACGGGGAACTGAGACTCGTATGGGCCGCAAGCGCCTGCTCGGATGGCTGTTCATCGCCCCGGCGCTCGGGCTGACCGGTGTGTTCTTCTTATGGCCGCTTGCTATGGTGGCGTGGATCTCGGCGCACAACTGGCCGCTGATCGGTCGCCCGCGCTGGATCGGCTGGGGCAATTACTTCGCAGCGTTGAACGACGAGGTGTTCCTCGGCGCAGTCCGCTTCACCCTGGCGTACGCGGCTGGGATCACGCCGGTGCTGTTCGTGGTGGCCTTCGGGCTTGCGCTGCTCGCCAACGCGAACCGACGCGGCGTGGGGCTGTTCCGTACCGTTTGGTTCCTGCCGACGTCGATCGGCATCAGCACTGCAAGCGTGCTGTGGGTGTGGATGCTGAACGGCGATGTCGGGGTATTCACCACTGTCCTGAATTGGCTGCACCTCGCCCAAGGCCCGGTCCCCTACCTTGATACCACCACCGCCGCGGCCACGGCCGCCTCGACCATGGTGGTTTGGAAGACCGCGGGGTTCACCATGATCCTTCTGCTGGTCGGGCTGCAGGCGATCCCGCAGGAGCTGCATGAGGCCGCGCGCATCGATGGCGCCAGTGCCTGGCAGGAT
>JBBROS010000087.1:0-2327 GCA_038229135.1 Acetobacterales bacterium | reverse complement strand
GAGACAGGCGGCGCCGGCGATGACGCCGTCGGCTTCGACGCTTATCTCGTTGAAGCCGCGGGCCAGGCGCAGCACCACGCCAGCGATGCCACCGTCGCGGATGATGAGGTTGCTGGCGGCACCGAGGACGGTGATCGGCAACTCGAGCGGGAGGGCGGCGAGGAACTGCGCCAGGTCCGCGGCGTCGGCGGGGCGAACCAGCGCCTCCGCCGGGCCACCGACGCGGAACCAGGTGGTGGGGCCCAGCTTCGCGTCGGCCTGGATACGGCCGCGCAGGCGCGGGAGGCCGTCCGTCATGTGGGGCACGGACAAGGCGGCACTCATCCGGCGCGCCTGGTGGTCTGCAGGGCCGCGAGCTGTTCCGGCAAAGCGCCGGCCCAGGCGGTGATGTTGCCGGCGCCAAGGCAGATGACGAAATCGCCGGGCTTGGCGATGGCGTGGATCATCTCGGCCAGGTGCTCGGGCGCCGGCAGCGGGACCACGCTGCGGTGGCCGCTGGCGCGCAGGCCGTCCACCAGCGCGTCGCGGGTGGCGCCCGGGATGGGGGCCTCGCCGGCGGCATAGATGTCGGCGACGATGACGGTGCCGGCGTCGTTCATGCAGGTGCAGAACTCGGTGAAGAGCGAGGCGAGGCGGGAGTAGCGGTGGGGTTGGACCACGGCGATGACGTCCCGGGCACCGGCCTGGCGGGCGGCCTTGAGCACGGCGGCGATCTCGACCGGGTGGTGGCCGTAATCGTCGATGATGGTGATGCCGCCGGCCTCGCCGGTCTTGGTGAAGCGGCGCTTCACGCCCTTGAAGCTGGCGAAGGCGGAGCGGAGGGTCGCGTCGTCCACGTCCATCTCGACGGCCACGGCGACGGCGGCGAGCGCGTTCTGCACGTTGTGGGCGCCGAGCATGGGCAGGCGGTAGGGGCCCATGCGGCGGGTGAGGTTGCGGGCGCGGTCCGTGACGACGACCTCGAAGGTGGCGCCGAGCTTGTCCATGACCATGCGTTCGGCCCGGATGTCCGCCTGGGGCGAGAAGCCGTAGGTGACGATGCGGCGATCGGACAGGCGCGGGATCATGGCCTGCACCCCCGGATGGTCGATGCAGAGCACGGCGAAGCCGTAGAAGGGCACGTTGGCGACGAACTGGTCGTAGCCGGCGACCATGGCTTCGGCCGTGCCCCAATGGTCCAGGTGCTCCGGGTCCATGTTGGTCACGATGGCGATGGTGGCGGGGAGGCGGAGGAAGGATCCGTCGCTTTCGTCGGCTTCCACCACCATCCACTCGCCTTCGCCGAGGCGCGTGTTGCTGCCGTAGGCGTTGATGATGCCGCCATTGATGACGGTCGGGTCGAGCCCCGCGGCCTCGAGCACGCAGGCGACGAGGCTCGTGGTGGTAGTCTTGCCATGGGTGCCGCCGACGGCGATGGCCCAGCGCAGGCGCATGAGCTCGGCGAGCATCTCGGCGCGGCGGACCACGGGCACGAGGCGGCGGCGGGCGGCGAGCACCTCGGGGTTGTCGGCCCGGACGGCGGTGCTGACCACCACCACCTGGGCGCGGGCGACGTTGGCGGCATCGTGGCCGATCATGACCTGGATGCCGGCCTCCCGCAGGCGGCGGACGTTCGCGTTGTCGGCGATGTCGCTGCCCTGCACGGCGTAACCCAGCGTGTGCAGCACCTCCGCGATGCCGGACATGCCGATGCCGCCGATGCCGACGAAGTGGATGGTGCCGATGCCGAGCGGGAGGGCCCTCATGGTGCGGTCTTTCTGGCTTGCTCGAGCACCAGGTCCGCGAGGCGGGCCGTGGCGTCGGGGATGGCGTGGGCCGCGATGGCGTGGGCGGCGGCGGCAAGGAGGTCCGGGTCGAGCCGGTGGGCGAGGGCTTCGGCCAGCAGGGCGGGGGCGTGCTCCACCTCCGCCTGGTCGATGAATCCGGCATCCATGGCAGCTGCATTATGGCGTTGGTGGCTGTCCATGGAGGGCAGCGGGATGAGCAGCGCCGGGCGCCCGGCAACGGCGAGCTCGGAGACGGTGGAGGCGCCGGCGCGGCCGATGACGAGGTGGGCGCGGGCCAGGCGGGCCGGCATGTCCGTGAAGAACGGGGAGAGCTCAGGCTCCAATCCGATGGCCGCGTAGGCGGCACGGACCTGCACCAGGTCTTCGGCGCGGCATTGCTGCACGATCTGGAGCCGCGCGCGGAGGGTGGGGCTGAGGAGGGCGATGGCGGGGGGCAGGGCGGTGCCGAGCACGCGGGCGCCCTGGCTGCCGCCTGTCACGAGCAGGTGGATTGGGGCGCCGGGCTCGGGGGGCGCGTAGGGCTGGCCGTGCAGGGCGGCG
>JBBROS010000086.1:0-2339 GCA_038229135.1 Acetobacterales bacterium | reverse complement strand
GCGCGAAGCCGCGGGTCTTGTCCGCGTTGTCGAGCGCGATGCCAATGACGATCAGGTCGCGGTCCTTGAACGTGTCATAGAGCTTCACGAGCTTCGGCGTCTCGATGTGGCAAGGGACGCACCACGTCGCGAAGAAATAGACGACGGTCGTCTTACCCCGCCATTGCGCGAGCGGTTGCACCGTGTCCGTGAGATCCTTGAAGCTGGAGATCCAAATGGCGTCCGACGGCTTCGCATCGCCAGCCCGGGCTGGCCGGAACCCCGCAAGCCAGATCGTCGCGGCGGCCGAGGCTCCGATCGCATGACGTCGGTTGAGTCGGAGATCATCCATCTTGGCTTCCATCTCTTCCCATGGCGCTTTGCACGCCTCATACCTTCTTAAAGCAACTGATCTTGCGCGCAACTCCGAAGCTTGCGACATAAAGTTTCTCGCCTGAGTTCGAGGCGATTGCTCGCCGGGCCGCCAAAGGGCGTGTCCAAACCCAGGGTGCTGCGATGAGAACGATACTGTTCGGCTTATGCCTACTAGGCCTTGCGGCGCCGGCCCGCGCGTTGGAAAGCCCGGCCGTCAGCAGCGTGCGCGCCATCGTGACCCTGGTCACCGACACCGACCAGGGTGCGCCGGGCACGCCGTTCCATGCCGCCCTTCGGCTGCGTCTGGCGCCGGGCTGGCACACCTATTGGCAGAACCCTGGCGATGCCGGCGTGGCACCCGAGCTGGCGTTCACGGCCGAGCCTGGGCTTACGACCGGACCGATCGTATGGCCCGCGCCGGAGAAGGCCGTGGAAGGGCCGCTCACGACCTTCGCCTACACGGGCGACGTCGTGCTGCCGCTCACGGTCACGTCCGCCCCAGGCGCCGCCACGCTGCGGGCACATGCGGCGTGGCTCGTGTGCGAGAAGGTTTGTGTGCCGGAGGAGGGCGACTTCGCGCTCGACCTGCCGGCGGGCGCACCCAGCCCGTCCGCGCAGACGCCGCTGTTCATCGCCGCCGCCGCCCGCACGCCCATCGCCTCCCCTTACGCCGCGCGGATCGCGCCCGATGGCACGCTGAGCCTTGCAGCCGACCGGGCGCTGACCGCATCGGTGCGCAGCGCGGAGTTCTTCCCGCTCGGCCAGACGATCGACCCCGGCGCGGCGCAGACGCTGTCAATGCAGGACGGAACTCTCTGGATCAAACTGAAGCCTATCTCGCTGCTCGATCCGAATGCCGGGCTGACCGGGATCTTGGTGCTGCACGACGCTGGCGGGACGGCGAGCTATCTCGACATTGCAGCGACGCCCGGCGCGGCCCTTCCGGCGTCCGAGCCGGGCAGCGGCGCGGCGCAGACCCTGCCGCAGACCCTGCCGCAGATGCTGCTGTTGGCGCTGCTGGGCGGGTTGATCCTGAACCTTATGCCGTGTGTGTTTCCGATCCTGGCGATGAAGGCCATGGCGATCGCGCGGATGTCCGGCCACGACAGCGCGTCCGTGCGTGCACATGCGCTGTCCTACACGGCGGGCGTGGTGCTGGCGTTCATGGCCCTGGGCAGTGCGCTGCTACTGTTGCGGTTTGCGGGCCAAGCGGCTGGGTGGGGGTTCCAGTTCCAGTCGCCTACCTTCGTCGTATTGACGGCATGGCTGCTGTTCGGCGTGGGGCTCAACCTCTCGGGCGTGTTCGCGGTGGGCGGCGGGGTATCCGGGGCGGGCCAGTCGCTCGCTGGGCGGGGCGGCCATGCCGGCAGCTTCTTCACCGGGCTGCTTGCTGTCGTGGTAGCGACGCCCTGCACCGCGCCGTTCATGGGGGCGGCGATTGCAGGTGCCATGGTGGCGGCGCCGGCAGTGATGCTGCTGGTGTTCGCGGCCATGGGCGTGGGTCTCGCTGCACCTTACGCGCTGCTCGCCATCGTGCCCGGCGTGGCGCGAGCACTGCCGCGTCCAGGGGCTTGGATGGATTTATTCAAGGAGCTGCTCGCCTTTCCGATGTATGCGGCCGTGGTCTGGCTCGTGTGGGTCCTGAGCCAGGAGACCGGGCCGGATGGGATACTGGCGGCGGTGGGCGGGCTGGCGCTGCTGGGCTTCGCTGCATGGGCCCTGGGCCGGGCGCAGCGGGGCACCGGGTTTGGGCGCAGGTTCGGTCAGGGGGCAGCGCTTGCCGGCGTGGCAGCGGCGGCCTTGCTGCTGCCGGCACTCTCGGCCGCCCCGGCCGGCGCGGTCCGCGCCACAAGCGAAGGAACGGAACCGTTCACCGCCGTTCGTCTGGCGCAACTGCGCGCCGAGGGCCGGCCAGTGTTCGTCAACATGACCGCTGCCTGGTGCGTGTCCTGCCTCGTGAACGAGCGGGTGGCGCTCGGCACTGC
>JBBROS010000085.1:0-2401 GCA_038229135.1 Acetobacterales bacterium | reverse complement strand
TCATTGGGCAGAGTCTGGCCGAGATTGCCCGCGAGATTGCGGCCCTGCCGACTAAATGAGGCTCGCATCGACCCAATTACGGAACCGGTCGGGGTTCCGCCTCGCCTACCGGCAAGCAGAGGGCCTGATCGGCTCCATCGTTGGCCTGCTCGTAGATCGGCCTGTTCATCGCCGCTTGGGTCGGCTCAGTGGTGTTCTACCGCTACATGGGGCTGAACGACCTTGACGTTCGGTCATCCGAAGGCTGAAGCTGAACCGGATTTGTAGTGTGGGGCAGGAGGGGAAAGGGCGGCGGCACGGCACACCCCGGATGCTGCCAGGGTGTTCCGCGTCGTGTCTCCTCCAACTGTACGCCCCTCAAGGCGGGAGTTTGGATGCGGAAATCGCCATCCCGCTCAGGTACTGCTTGCCCTTCCTGGAACCGTCCACGTCAGGGGGCAGGTCAGATCCCGGTGAGCATGCAATCTCGCATGTGCAGCCCGGGTCCGCGTCGCCGATCCTGAAGCGGAACCCATGCAGGGCCACCACAGCCGCCACCAGGCTCAACCCGAGGCCGCTGCCCTCGACCGTACGGCTCTTCTCGGTGCGATAGAAGCGCTGCAATACACGCTCGCGCTCCTCGGCCGGGATGCCCGGTCCCCGATCCGTGACGCAGAAGGACGCGCTTTCAGGACGGCTGGCCAACGACAGCAGCACGGTGGTGCCGGGCGGGGCGAACTTGATGGCATTGTCGAGGAGGTTGCCGACCGCCTCCAGCAGCAGGTCACGGTCCCCTTGCACCGGGGAGGCCGGAGCGAGGTCGAGCGTGAGGGTAACGCCGCGTTCCTCTGCGACCGGCTCATACAACTCGGCGGCATCGCGCAGCACGTCTGACAGGTCCACCGGGACGAACGCTGCCACGCGGCGCCCGTGCTCGATCTCCCCGATCCGCAGCACGGCGGCGACCACCGCCAGCGCCTGGTCAACGGATACGATGGCCCGGTCTGCGGCGGCCTGGAACTCTTCGCGCGTATGGGCCTCGTCGCGGCTGCGCTCCAGCCGGGTGCGGACGCGGGTGAGCGGCGTGCGCAGGTCGTGGGCGATGCTGTCGCCCACGCCGCGTATCTCCTCGACCAGCCGCTCGATCTCGCTGAGCATCCCGTTCACGGCGATGGCCACTCGATCGAGGTCATCGGCCGCTCCGTGGACCGGCAGCCGCTCGCGCAGTTGCCCCCGCATGATGCGCCCCACGGCCAGGTGGACTCCAGCAATGCGGCGCTGGGCACGCTGGGCAAGCAGCGCGCCGCATCCGAGCGCCAGCAGCACCGCAGGACCCAGTCCGAGCCATAGCGCGCGCAGGATGAGCGCCTCCACCCCGTCCAGCTCGTCGATGTCGTAGCCGAGTATCACAAGTCGCCCGTCCCCGAGGCGCTCTGCCGCGCCCCGCACCACCTCTGGCCCGTCCCCATCGCGGTCGCGTCCGATCGGACCAACGACGACGCGGTGCGCACGGCCGTCCGCCGGCAACTCAGGTGGCGCCGCGAGCAGGTTGCCCGCGATCCGCCCGCCGTCGCTCCCGAACAGCCCGGCGTAGCGTGCGCCGTGCCGGTCCTCGGCCAGCCAGGCCCGCAGTTGCTCCACCGCCTGGGCCGGTTGGGCATCGGCGATGGCGCGCACCTGGCGGGTCACGATACCGTCGATACGCCCCTGTTCCTGCACCGCGGTCTGCCAGTAGATGAAGGCAAACAGGAACAGCGACATGGCCGTGAAGCCGCCGGCGATGGCCAGAGTCCAACGGAAAGCCGTGGTGGCCACGAGCGCACGAAGGGCCGTCATCTATGGCGGTGCGTCGAGCACGAAGCCGATGCCGCGCACGTTGGACATCAGCTCCACCTCTAGCGGCCCGTCGAGCTTGCGGCGCAGGCGGCCCATGTGGACGTCCACCAAGTTGGACCGCGGCGTGAAACGGTAGTTCCAGACGTCCTCGAACAGCATGGTTCGGGTGACGGTCTGGCCCACCCGGCGCATCATGTATTCCAGCAGCCGGAACTCGCGCGGCAGCAGGTCCAGCACACGCTCGCCACGCCGGGCGGTGCGCGCCACCAAGTCCAATTCAAGCGGGCCGACGCGCAGCAGGGTTTCCGACCCGTTCGCCGGGCGGCGTAGCAGCGCTTCGACCCGTGCGGCAAGCTCGGCGAGGGCGAAGGGCTTGCCCAGGTAGTCGTCGCCGCCGGCAC
The DNA here is from genome assembly GCA_038229135.1 of Acetobacterales bacterium. Lineage (GTDB taxonomy): Bacteria > Pseudomonadota > Alphaproteobacteria > Acetobacterales > Acetobacteraceae > JBBROS01. Next base: position 185 of record JBBROS010000085.1, on the reverse strand, counting down.
GCAGGCCGCGCACCCGCTCGTCCACGCCGTCCAACGCGCTCAATACCAGAGCAGGGGTGCGGACGCCGGCATGGCGCAACGCCTCGATCACGGCCAGGCCGTCCAAGCCTGGCAGCAGCCGGTCCACAACAAGCACATCGGCCTGCCCGGCGCCGGCCTGCGCCAGGCCGTTCGGCCCGGTCGCG
>JBBROS010000084.1:0-2435 GCA_038229135.1 Acetobacterales bacterium | reverse complement strand
GGGGAGCACGTTGGCCAGGCCCGCGACCTTGATGATGTCCGGCGCGTGGCCGCCGCCGGCGCCTTCGGTGTGGAAGGCGTGGATGGTTCGGCCCTCGAAGGCGGCGATGGTGTCCTCGACGAAGCCGCTCTCGTTCAGCGTGTCCGTGTGGATCATCACCTGGACGTCGTAGCGGTCCGCGACCGAGAGGCAGGTGCGGATGGAGGCGGGGGTGGTGCCCCAGTCCTCGTGCAGCTTGAGGCAGGAGGCGCCGGCGCGGATCATCTCCTCGAGGGCCTGCGGCTGGGAGGCGTTGCCCTTGCCGGCGAAGGAGAGGTTGACGGGCATGCCCTCGGCCGCCTCGAGCATGCGGGCCAGGTGCCAGGGGCCGGGGGTGCAGGTGGTGGCGGACGTGCCGGTGGCCGGCCCGGTGCCGCCGCCCACGAGGGTGGTGATGCCGGAGGCGAGCGCGTCCTCGGCCTGCTGCGGGCAGATGAAGTGGATGTGCGCATCGATGCCGCCTGCCGTCAGGATCTTGCCCTCGCCGGCGATGATCTCGGTGCCGGGGCCGATGATGATGGTCACGCCGGGCTGGACGTCCGGGTTGCCGGCCTTGCCGATGCCGTGGATCCGGCCGTGCAGCAGGCCGACATCGGCCTTCACGATGCCCCAGTGGTCGATGACGAGGGCGTTGGTGATGACGGTGTCCATGGCGCCCTCGGCCTGGGAGCGCTGGGACTGGCCCTGGCCGTCGCGGATGACCTTGCCCCCGCCGAACTTCACCTCTTCGCCGTAGGTGGTGTGGTCCTTCTCCACTTCGGCCCAAAGGTCCGTGTCGGCGAGGCGGACGCGGTCCCCGGTCGTGGGGCCGTACATGTCGGCGTAGGCGCGGCGGCTGATCACAGTGCGCCGCCCACATCGCCGCGGAAGCCGTGGACGATGCGGTCGCCGCGGTAGGGCACGAGGGAGACGAGGCGGGACTGGCCGGGCTCGAAGCGGGAGGCGGTGCCGGCGGGGATGTCGAGGCGCTGGCCCCGGGCCAGGGCGCGGTCGAAGCGGAGGGCCGGGTTGGTTTCTGCGAAGTGGTAGTGGCTGCCGACCTGGATGGGTCGGTCCCCGGTGTTGGCGACCTCGAGCGTCGTGCGCGGCTGCCCGGCGTTCAGTTCGATGTCGCCTGGGGCAGTATGGATCTCGCCTGGGATCATCGGGCCGCCTTCATCGAATCGGCTCATGGACGGTGACGAGCTTCGTGCCGTCGGGGAAGGTGGCCTCGACCTGAACGTCGTGGATCATCTCGGCGATGCCCTCCATGACCTGGTCGCGGGTGATCACCTGGGCCCCGGCCTGCATGAGGTCGGCAACGGAGCGGCCGTCGCGGGCGCCTTCCACCACGAAGTCGCTGATCAGCGCGATGGCCTCCGGGTGGTTCAGCTTCACGCCGCGCTCCAGGCGGCGGCGGGCGACGGTGGCGGCCATGCTGATCAGCAGCTTGTCCTTCTCGCGCGGGGTCAGGTTCATGGGGGCCTCAGCACAACCAGGTGCGGGGCAGCGTGCGGCCCCGGCGGAGAATGTTCAAGCCCGCAACGACGGCTTCGCGCAGGCGCTGGCCATCGGGGGCGACGATGCGCGCGAGCAGCATGCCATCGAGCGTGGTGGCCCCTGCCTCGCAGCGGCCCTCGAACCGGGCGAGGGTGGCGCGGAGCGGCTCGAGCAAGGCCTCGGCGCCGGGCCCGGCGAGCACCAGGGTGGCGATGGCGCGGCCGCCCTTCGCCACGGCGGCGCGGTCCAGCACGGGGGCGACCGGGCCTTCGATCCGCAGGGCGTCGTGCAGCACCAGGCGGCCTTCGCGGCGGAGAAGAATGCGGTCGCGGAGGCGGGCGGTGCGGACCTCCTCGCCCATGGCGGTGCGGCCGAACACGAGGCTCTCGAGGGCGAGCACGGTGGCGCCGGGGGCCAGGTGGAGGGTGAGGCGGCGGTCGAGGGCGGCGGCGTCGAACAGGATCGTCTCCTGCGGGAGCCATTCGAGCCGCGCGCCTTCGTGCACGTGGATTTCGGTCTCGATGGTGGCGACCTGGTGCGGGAGGGCGCGGTAGATGCGCTCGGCGGCCTGGGAGGCGATGACGGCGTCCGTGCCCGGTGCGGCCTCGAGGTGGAGGCGCATGCAGTCCCCGCCGGCCACGCCGCCGGCGGTGTTGAGCGTCACGGCCTCGGGCATGGGGCCGTCCGTGCGGGGGAAGCGGGCCTTGAGGCAGCCCTCCTGGCGGAGCGTGCCGAGGACCGTGAGGTCGCCACGCCGCTTCCAGCCGAGACGGAGGGACCCGCTGGCGCGTTGGTGCCCGCTGGCGATTTGATGATGGGCGGGTTGGTGCAGCACCAGGGCAAAGTAGCAGCGGGGGCGCGCGGTGGCATAGGGTGCGCCGGATTGGTCAGAGGGGCAGGGATGGACGGCATCGGGC
>JBBROS010000083.1:0-3219 GCA_038229135.1 Acetobacterales bacterium | reverse complement strand
GGTGGAGCACAGGCGCGGGCGGCGGCTCGGCCATATCGGTGCGCGTATCAACCGCGATCTGGGAGCGCCGGAGCTGCACGTCCTCCTGGCCGCGTTGCACGGACCTGGGACGCGGCCGTAGTTGCCCCAGCCCCTGCTGTGGTTTAGGCGATGCTGACGGAGATCGGGCGTCCCAGGTCCAGCCTGCGGTTGAGCACGTGGACGGCAACGTCCACCTTGGTCGCCCGACGCCGGTCCGTGCGCGAGCGCAGCGCGTCACCGATCATCTGCTCGAACCTGCCGGTGGCCGCCTCGGCCCGAGCCCGCTTTGTGTAGCTGGAGGCTTTCTGCCAAGCTCGGCGACGCTTTGCAGGTGGCGATCCCGCTGCGTGGGCGCGGTCGTGGCCATCTCGCTCGGCACGGCCGTGAACCGCGGCGGCACGATGATCGCCGCCTCGGGATGACGCTCGGCGACGGCGGCGGCAACGCCCTCCTGGTCGTAGGCGCCGTCGGCGGTGAACGAGGCCACGGGTCCCGTCACCTGGTCGAGCAAGGGGCCGACCTCGGCGCCGTCGTCCACCTCCTTCGTGGTCAGCGTTGCTGCGACGATCTGCCCGGTGTCGGCATCCAGGCCAATGTGCAGCTTGCGCCAGGACCGGCGCGTCTTGCGCCGTGCTTCTCGATCAGCCACTCGCCGGCCCCGCAGAGCTTCAGGCCGGTGCTGTCCACCAGCAGATGCAGGGGGCCGGCGTCCCTGCGCGGTCGTGGGCGTGGCACCTCCAGCGTCTCCGCACGCCTGCTCAACGTCGAGTGGTCCGGCACGGCCAGGGTGAGCCCGAGCAGGCCGATGATGGAACCGATCAGCCCCTCGGTCTGCCGCAGCGCCAGGTGGAATACGGCCCTGAGCGTCAGTGCCGTCAGGATGGCCAGGGGCGAATACCAGTGCTGCCCGCCCTGGGTTGTGCGCGGCTCGGCCGCCCAGGCTGCGACCGCCTCGTCCGTAAACCACACCGTCAGGCTGCCGCGCTGCCGCAGAGCGGCATCATACGCGGCCGAGTTGGTGACCTTGCGCTTCTGCTTGGGAATGTGGCGGCGGCGGTGTTGGTTCGGCTTGAACGGCAAGATGGCGTCCAGGGATCAGACGAGGGTTGATCTTCCTATGTCAGCCCGACCTGCAGCGTCATCCCAGAGGGTCCATGCAACAGCGCCGCGTCCGTCCCCACTTGCCCGCGGACCGATGCGGCCGAACTCTCTGCACGGTGGGCGGCCAGCAGGCGGCTGATCGTGGCTTCGCTCGCCTTGTAGCGCCGGGCCATGTCGGCCGCGGTATGCCGGTCCGGGAGCACCTCGTCGAGCACCGCCCCTTGCTGCTGCCACGACAGCTTTGGCGGCCGCTCGCCCCGGCGGCGGAGCGGTGGTGGTGCGGTAGGGGGGGCTGGCGTTCAGTGGGTCCGGCATGCCGCGGTCGTCATCCAGGGTCGGGCGGCTCAGCGCTGCGTCGGCGTCACCATGTGGCCCATTCGGCGACGCTCGCCGGGGTGCGCCTGCGTCGACAGCTTCGGCCAAGCTGTGCAGGCCGGCGCCGGTGGCTGCAACTTGCTGTAGTGTGCGCACCAGGTCGGGCAGGGACCGGGCCAGGCTGGCCAGTTGCGGCACGACCAAAACGTCGCCCGGCTGCAAGCGCCCCAGCAAGACATCCAGCTCAGGCTGTGCGCCGCCGTCGTCTGCTGCGGCCTGCTCCTTCATGACCTGCCCGCGTCCGGCATCGGCCAGCGCCCGGCGGTGTGCGCCAAGTTTGGTGCCAGACCGGTCGCAGGGCCGGAGATAGCTGATCAGCACAGCACCCGTCTGCCGCGGCCCGTAGCGGTGCAGGAGAGGGCGCCGCAACCGTCCGGCAAGCCCTCGACGGCCATGTTGACACTCCGAACCTGCATGAACGGCACCGGGGTCCAGATATGCAGGAGGTATCGCAAGACACCCGCAAGAACAATGCCACGGCAATGGTTTACGGCTTGTACCACAAGCATCATAACACGATCGTTCTGCAAGCCTCGACTTGCCGTTCCTTCCGATGCCGAACCTGGTGGAAGCGGTTTTCGCCCCGCGCCGTGGGGCGCTGCCCGTCCAAGGGCTAAATGGGGCGCCACGGGTTGTTCAGGGCCGTCCCGGAAACGGGCGGAAGGCAGGGCCGCCTGCGCCTGCGTCTCCTGCCGCTGCGGGCTGCTTTTCCCAAGCTAGACAGCGGAGGTGCGCATACCTGCTCCCGCCCTATCTGCCAACGGCCCGCAGCAGGGTCGGCAGATCGAGCCGTCGCAGGCCGTCGGTTGCGACATGCTCGATGATGTCGTCGAACAGTGCGCGCTTGTCGCGCAGGATCTCGCCGATCCACTGCTCGATGCTATCCGGGGTGAGATAGGAGAACACCTGCACCGGACGGGTCTGGCCGATGCGATGGGCGCGGTCCTCGGCCTGCGCCTCCACCGCCGGGTTCCACCAGCGGTCGAAGTGGAACACGACGCTGGCGGCGGTCAGGTTCAGCCCTACGCCGCCGGCGCGCAGGGACGCCACCAGCACGTGCCGTCCCCGGTCGGACGCAAACTGCGCCACGGCGTCGTCGCGCGCCGCGATGGACATGCGACCGGTCAGCAACACCGGGTTAAGCGGCTTCATCGCCGCCGCGACTGCCTCCGCCCCGAACGGGGCCGCGACGAACTGCGAGAACACCAGCGCTTTCTCGCCCGCTTCCGCCACCTGGTGCAGCCGTGGCAGGAGGTCGTCCAGCTTGGCCGACACCCCGGTGCGCGGGCAGGCGTTGCAGATCTGCTTCAGGCGCAGGATCAGCTCCAGCACGTGCACGATCCGCAGCTCGGTCCCGAGCGAACGCAGCCACACCAGCCCTTCGCGTTGGGCAACCTCGTAGGCCGCCCGCTGCTGCGGCAGCAGCTCCGGCGCCAGCTCGAATACGGTCTTCGGCGGCAGGTCGTGCAGCACGTCCGCACGGCGGCGGCGGAGCTGCACCTGGGACAGGGCGCGGCGCAGGCCGGCCACCATGTGCGCCGGGTCGTATAGCCCGGGTGCGACGAAATCGAGGATGGAGGCCGCGTCGTCCGGCCGGTTCTCCAGCGGCGTGCCGGTCAGCGCCCAGGCCCGGCGGCGCGGCAGGGCCTTCACCATCGCGGAGATGGCGGTGTGCGCGTTCTTGATCCGCTGCGCCTCGTCCGCCACCACCACCGCCCAGCC
>JBBROS010000082.1:0-3334 GCA_038229135.1 Acetobacterales bacterium | reverse complement strand
CGCCGGGGAGGGTGTTCAAGGAAAGGAACATCCGACGATGGCAGCCAACGACCCGACATGGACGGACACGGCGATCTCGAACCTGCGACGCCTGTGGGACGAGGGGCACTCGACAGCGGAGATCGGCCGCCGCCTGGGCGTCAGCAAGAATGCCGTGGTGGGCAAGGCACACCGCCTCGATCTGCCGCACCGTCCCAACCCGATCCGACGCGGGGAGCGGCCGGCCCAGCCGCGTGCCCCAAAGCCCAAGGTGGTCGCGCCCACGAGGCCGCTGCCAGCCGCCCCGGCTCAAGCGGCCCCGGCACTGCCGCCGGCACCGCGGCCCATTCCCGCTGTGCCATCCCGGCGCGGCTCCTCCGAGCCATGCTGCTGGCCGCTGGGCGAGCCTGGCCGTCTCGGGTTCCGCTTCTGCGATGCTCCCGTCGATGGGGGCAAGCCGTACTGCGCCGAGCATCGGGCGCTCGCCTACGTCACGCCGCACCGGGCGGCATCTGCAAGCCGGGTGGCCTGACGCCGAAGCCGGGATCGGGGCGGGAGCCTGGAAGGGCACCGCCCAGGACACCCGCCTAACCCGAGCGAGCGGACCGCGGCAGCACGGCTGTCCCTGCCTGCAGCCAGACAGACCTGGCGGCGATGCCGCGCCCGGCATGGGGCCGATCTAGCTCGCCTCCCCCTCCTATCAGCCCAGCGCCGGCCCGCACGGGCAAGGTGCGTTCCCTCCTGTCAAGGATATCCCATCATGGCACCTCCTGCTGGCGGGTTCGATCCCGCACGCCAAGTCCGCCTGCTGCTGCAGGCCATCCAGGACGGCGACCGGGCCGAGGTGCTGGTACATCTCGTGGAGATCGGCATGTGGCTGAGCGCCACGCCCGATCCGCTGCCGGCGCCGCAGGTGGGTGTGCTCGCACCAGCCGCGCTGGACGCGACGGTGCGCGAGCTGCGCACGGCCATAAGCCAGCACCGGGAGGCAGCGGCACGGCTGGCGGAGCGGAGCAGCAACTCCATCGCGTCGGCGATCGAGCACAACGCCGACCTGATGGCGGCGGTAACGGACGCGCTCGCCGGTCTGTCCCAGGATGGCGGCTTCCTGGTGCGCCAGGAATGAGGGTCGAGGGAGGGGAGGGCAGCGGGACATCAAGGGGAGGATTGATCGGGGAGGGAGCGGGTAGCTGCCGCCTCGGTCCGTCCCGCGCAACGGGCGGGTCCTCGCCATGCTCCCCGGGCCAAGCGGCCCGGCTGCGCGTGGCTCCGGTCCCGCTCCCAAGCGGTCGCGCCGTTGCGCGTGCCGGCCCGACGCAGCCGCGAATGGGGGTCTTCGGAAAGAGGACGAGAGATGGAGAACCCCAGAAATGAGCACGATAGAGACTGCACCGGCACCGAACCCGGTTGCTGCCGCACCTACGTCCCCGGTTGCCGATCTTGATTTGCGAACCGCCTGGCGGGAGGGCTGGACCTTGATGTTCCTCGGGATGCTGCTCGATGGCGGCAACCGGATCGAGCTGAAGCGCATCGACACGACCCCGGCCGGCGTGCCGGGCTTCGCTTGGGATCATGACGCCTGGGAACACGTCGTCACCCAGGCACGGACCGGCTCCGCCCTGCACCGTGACGCCCTGGCGCGCGTGGACCGGGTGGAACGCATGCTGATCGAGGCGTCCTGCGGCACTTGGTAGCCGCCCGCTGATCCCGACCGTCTAACCGCATCCTTTCCCCGCCTGCCCCAACCGGGGCGGGCCTCATCGCACCCGGTCCCCGGCGCCCCACCAGGCGGCCGGGCGGCCGGCGTTCGCCTGACAGGACCTCCCTCATGTCTCAGCTCAGCCTTTCACTGTTCGACACCACGGCCCTCAGCGGCCTGACCCTGGGCGCCAGCGCCGGCCCGCGCTTCCGCGAGGACCCGGTTGAGGTGGCTCCTACCCCAGAGCCGGAAGCGGAGCGCGTCCCGGCACACACCTTCCGTCTTTTGGCTGATCGCGCCCTGGCGCGCGGCTGGAAGGCCCGTGCCGCCGACAACCTGGCCGCCATCCGCCTGATGCAGGCCATCGAGGGCGAGGACCGGCACGCTACCCCGGACGAGCAGGATCGGCTCGCCCGCTTCGTCGGCTTCGGCGCCGGCGAGCTGGCCAACACCCTGTTCCGCCGCCAGGACGAGGCGTTCCGGCCGGGCTGGAAGGATCTTGGGCACGAGCTGGAGCAACTGGTGTCGCCGGCGGAGATGTCGGCGTTGGCCCGCTCAACGCAGTATTCCCAATACACGCCTGAGTTCATGGTGCGGGCGGTGTGGGCCGCGCTGGCGCGCATGGGCTTCGCCGGCGGCACGGTGCTGGAGCCGGGCTGCGGCACGGGGCTGTTCCTGGCGATGATGCCGGAGAAGATGGCGGCGTGCTCGGCGGCGACGGGGGTCGAGATGGACCCGACCACGGCGCGGATCGCCAAGCTGCTGTATCCCGACGCCTGGATCAGGTCGGAGGACTTCACCAAGGCCCGCCTCGCCGAGACGTTCGACCTGGCGGTGGGCAACCCGCCGTTCTCGGACCGCACGGTGCGCGCCGACGATCCGGCTGGGCGGCTGGGCCTGTCGCTGCACGACTACTTCATCGCGCGCAGCATCGAGCGGCTGAAGCCGGGCGGCCTGGCGGCGTTCGTGACCAGCCGGCACACCATGGACAAGGTGGACCCAACGGCCCGGGAGCACATTGCATCCATGGCCGACCTGGTCGGGGCGGTCCGGATGCCACAGGGGGCCATGCTGGCGGCGGCGGGCACCGAGGTCGTGGTGGACGTGCTGTTCTTCCAGCGGCGCCGGGCTGAGCAGGTAGCGGGCGGCGCAGCCTGGTCGGATCTGGTGGAAGTGCTGCCGGCTGAGGACGGCGAGCCGGCGCTTGCGGTGAACCGCTACTTTGCCGAGCACCCGGGCATGGTCCTGGGCCTGCACGGCCGCACCACCAGCCCGTTCGGGGTGGTTTACACCTGCCACTACTGCCCATCCGTGTCGCTGGAGGCCGACCTTGGCGCCGCCCTGGAGCACCTGCCGCAGGACATTCACGTTCCGGCCGCGGCACCAGGGTCCACGCCCGTCCGGCCAAGTGCGGCCCCACGCGTGCGCGTCGGCACGGCGGCCGAGGGCGCCACGGTCAAGGAGGGCAGCTACCTCCTGCTGGACGGAGCACTCATGCAGGTGCTCGACGGCGTGCCGCAGCGCGTCGCCGTGAAGTCCGCCATGGTCAAGGAGGGCATCTTCGCCAAGCACGCCCGCATCATCCTGGGCCTGATCCCGCTGCGCGACGCCATCCGCGCCGTGCTGCGGGCGCAGGAGGCGAACGAGCCGTGGGGG
>JBBROS010000081.1:0-3691 GCA_038229135.1 Acetobacterales bacterium | reverse complement strand
GGCCGACACGATGCCGACATCCCCGCCCGCCTCGGCGCTGCTCACGAGGCAAGCCGCCAAGTAGGGGGCGCGCACCCGCGTGGCATCCGCGGCATCCTCGCCGAACACGGCGAGCCGGCCGCTCACCGGCAGTGCCGGGCCGGCAAGCGGCTGGATCACGCCATCGCCGACCCCGGCCAGCCGCAGCAGCAGGATGCCGTGCGGCCGCGTGTGCTGGAACGCCTCCCGATCCGTCGCGCGGATGCGCCCGGCAAAATCGGGCAACTGCGCCACCGCCGTGCAAAGGTAGTCCGTGACCCGGATGCCCTCATCCAGCTCCATCGTGCGCGCAGCCTTCCAGAGCGCAGCCACCTGGTGGGGCACCGGCGCCGACGACCAGCCCGGGGGCACCACCTGCAGCCCGGCATCCTCCGCCAGCCGCAGCAGCAGTTTGGCCAGGCCGGGCCGCTTGCTGGCGTGCGAACACGCCTTCACCTCGCGCCTGAACGCCGACGTCCACAGCGGCGTGAACCGCCGCGCAAGCCGGAGCGGCCGGGCCTGCGCCCGCCGGTGGCTCTCCGTGACCTCGCGCTGCTCGGCCGGCTCGCGGTTGAAGTCGCAGCCCTCGGCGTGGCGCGCCCAGCGCGGATCGTCGTGCCGCCGCACATGCGTCATCACCACCGGGATGAGCGCCGGCGGCCGTGCCACGCCGGGCTGGCAGTCGCACAGCAGCCAACGCCCTGCGCCCTGGGTCTGGTAGCGCGCGACCACCGGTATCGCGGCCATGCGCGCCGTCTCCGCGCCGCCGAAGCGGCCGAAGGCGGCGCGCAGTGCCTGGTCCTCCTCCGGCGTGACAGGCTGGGCGTCCGTGGACACGCCCTTGGCAGCGTGGTGCAGCATGGCCGGGCTCCTCCTCTGGAACCCGAGCCTACGGAGCGGACGCGCCAACTCGATCCCCCACGAATGGAAGCGGAGTGGAGGGCGGCTTCTCCGCCGTCCCCCACCCCGTCCTTATCCGAGCCTGCCCGCGAAAGGGTGGGCTACCCGGCCCGGTGGCGTGCCTCGGCGGCCAGCAGCCAGTCCGCCTCCGCGTGCAGGTCGCGCGGCGCCCACGCCTCACCCCGCATCGCCATGTCCACCGCACGCGCCACCCCGAACGCCTCCAGCGTCCTGCCGTGCGCCGCCACCAGCGCCTCGGCGGCGTCGAGGTCCGCTTCGGACGCAGCTCGCTGGAGGTCATGCAGCCAGTAGCCAAGGCCCGCCTCGGCATCGGCCAGCTCCCGCCGGGCCGCAGCCGCTGCTTCGGCCGCCCGCCTCGATCCCAGCACCGCGGCCACCGCCGCGCCGACCGCGTGGTCCAGCATCCCGCGCAGCATGTCGGCGCGCCTGCGCCCGTCAGCCGGCACCTGGTTCAGGATGTACTCGGCCGCCTCCTGGTCCGCCTGGCCCTGCAGGTCGTGCGGCACCGCGATGTGGTACGTCTCGGCCAGCAGCGACACCTCGCGCGCATCAGGCGCGATCCCGTGCAGCAGGTCCAGCGTGGTCCGGCGCTCCACTGGGAACCGCACCACGTTGCCTGACCCAGCCACCCTCTCGTCCTGCATCGAAGCCTCCTGTGGACCCGGACCCGTATAGCAGAATCCAGGCCCCGCAGGCAGCCTCATGTTGCCGGACCCGTCTCCGGGGCATCCATGATGCAGCCCGTCAATGGAGGACCGTCCTCCGGCCGCCCGGCGGCTGCAAGTACTTCGCCGCGAACTCGCCGATGCCGCCGAACCAGTCCTTGCCGCCCGTCTCCTCCAGCACCCGCTTGGCCGCCGCCACGAACGGCCGGGGATTGCCAACCTCCGACCCATGGTACTCCACCATCGGGTGGTAGACGGTGAACGCGACGCCCTGGAACACGATCCCAGGATGGTCAGGGGACGCGCGGCACAGGTAGACGCGGATGAACTTGGGATCGCTCGCCCGGAACAGCAGGAAGACCTGGCCCGGCGCGAGCGGCGCGCCCTCGCTCACCTGCAGCACCTCCCGGAACGTCACGAAGAAGCCGGTCTCCTCGAGGTGCTGCTCCAGGCCCGCGTCGAACTCATCGGTGTGGCGCTCCAAGTCGGTCTGCACCCACACCTTGATCTCGTCGTCGCCGTAGGCCTGCGGGTTCGCGAGCAGGTGTTCCAGCATCGTCGGCCTGGCCACCTGCGTCCGCGACCGCACCTCGGCCGTCTCGGATCGGCGCGCCTGCGGCGATTGCTCGGACCCGGATCTGCTCGGCGGCTTCGTCACCCGCGCTCCCTCCCCTGCACGTCACGCCGCAGGCCGCGACTCCCGCAGCCCGGCGATACGATACTACGAAACCGTGAATGGCAAGCCAGAGGCGGGGACCGCGCGGCCCCCGCCCTGGGCCGGTCCTCCCCCGGCAGCCCAGCCCAGCCAAGCGGCGCCGGACGGCAGCGAGCGGAGCAGGGCGCCTCCGGGCTTCGATCCCGCTGGTGACGTGGGCGTAGGCGGACACCGCCGCTCCAGCTCGGTTCAGGGCGCAGGCCAGCGGACCCGTCAAGGCGGCAAGCAGGCAAGGTCCGGCCTTGCCCTCCCAGGCACCCCGGGTCACCTCTCATCGCGGGCGTCGTTCCCCGTGGCCGCGGCGGCGCATGCGGAACCGCTCGCCGGTGCCTTGGACAGGGCGGCCCCGCAGGCGGCGAGCGGGCGGGCGGCGATCCCGCCGGTGGACCAGCATGGCCGTGCCGGTTCGGGCGTCCACGGGCCTGCGGAGCGGGCGACGTGCCCCTCGGTGCCAGCCGGGCCGGAGGCGGCCCCCCCTCGCCAGGAGGGTGCGGGACAGGCCCGGCCAGCTCCGGGCGGGGCGTGCTTGTTGACCAGACCCTTTCCGCGCGCGCCGGGTTGGGCCTGCTGGGCAGCGGCAGGGGCGGCTCCGTCCCAGGTTCTCCTGCCAGCCACGCCCGACCGTCCTTCCGTTGCCGGGGACCACCGGCTCCAGGGCCTGCGCCACCCCCTCGGATGCGTGCGGTTTGGGCAGGGCGCCAGGCGCTCCAACCCCCGCTTGGCCGTCCAGGCTGACCGCCTGGACACGACGGCCAAGCGCCTGCGGTTCGCGGGGCACCGGGAAGTTCGCAAGCGCAAACTTCCGCACCACTGCCCCGCTCAGGGGTTTCCGCGCCCGCCTTGCCCCGCCCCAGAAAACCACACCCGAGGGGGAGGACGCCGGCACAGGGCCAGCGGACCTCTCGGGCAGCGAAAGAGGTCAGATCATGGCCAGCAAGAAGACCGCTCCCCAGGCCGCCGCCCGCACCGCACCCCAGCAGGCCCGCCTCACCATCACCCTCGAACTGGTGGCCAAGCACGCCCCGCACGACGGGCTGGCCTCGAACCTGGCCCGCACCTTCGGCCTCGACGAGGTGGACTACGCCGCCACCCGCGAGAGCACCGAGGAGCACGTCGCCCTCGGCGCCAAGGCCCTCGAGGGCGCCCTGAACGACAAGGCCATGCAGATCCACCTCCAGCGCATCGTCGGCGCCTACGTGTCCTCCGCCTACGGGGCCGCCCAGTTCTACACCAACAAGCTCACCGAAGCCCGCCAGGCGACCATGGCCTCGGAGAACGACAGCCGCGACGAGGACCGCGACGGGGTGGCCGGGTTCGAGAGCAAGGCCGACCGCGCCCGCATGTTCGCCGCCCAGATGGGCCTGCAGTCCTT
>JBBROS010000080.1:0-3952 GCA_038229135.1 Acetobacterales bacterium | reverse complement strand
TCGGGGCGCACCCCGCCGTCCTCGCTCTTCATCCTGGGCTTCGAGGGTCAGACCGCCCCGCCCGCGATCCTCGATCGCCTGCGCCAGGACGCCCTTTTTGGGGTCATCCTTTTTTCGCGCAACTTCGAGGGCCCGCAAAACCCCCTGCACGCGGCGTCCCTGTGCGAGCGCTTCGACGTCGTCCCGGGAGACGCCCCGGCAGTGGTCTCCATCGACCAGGAGGGCGGGCGGGTGCAACGGCTCAACAAGGCGCCCTTCACCGTGTTTCCGCCCATGGCTCGCCTGGCCCAGCACGACCCCGAGCTGGCCACGAGGGTGGGCCGCGCCCTCGGCGAAGAGTTGCGCTGGGTCGGGGTCAATGTCAACTACGCCCCCGTGCTGGACGTGCACACCAACCCGAAAAACCCCATCATCGGCGACCGTGCCATGGGCTGCACTCCCGACGGGGTCGCGACGCGGGCGCTGGCATTCCTTTGCGGCATGGAGGCCGCCGGGGTGCGTGGCTGCGGCAAGCATTTCCCCGGCCACGGCGACACCGCGCAGGACTCCCACCTGACCCTGCCGCAGGTCGACGCCGATCGGGAGCGTCTCTTCGCCATCGAGGTGGCCCCCTTCGCCGCCGCGGTGCGTGCTGGCATTGGCATGCTGATGACGGCCCACGTGGTATACTCTCAGGTGGACCCCCGGCCGGCGACCCTCTCGTCCGTGTGGCTCGACGAGGTGCTGCGGCGGAGGCTGGGCTTTTCCGGGGTCATTCTCTCAGACGACCTGGACATGAACGCGGTGGCCGGGCCAAACGTCGGCGACGTCGGGGAGGTCATCGTCGAGAGCCTCCTGGCGGGTTGCGATGCGTTCCTCTTGTGCCGCGACCCCGACCGTCAGGCCCGCGCGGAGGAGGCCCTGATCCAGGCGGCGGAGCGGGACCCCCGGGTCCGCGCCCGCATAAAGGAGAGTGCCGCGCGGGTGCGGCGCTATCGGCAGACCCTCCTTGCCCCGCGTCCCGATCGAGCCCGGCTGGCCACCCTGCCGGACGCCGCGCACCAGGCGCTGGTCAGGGAGATGGAAGCACCCGGGGCGTGAACCCGCGCACTGCGTGGACTGGGTCGTCATCTACTCGAAAAGCGCGATCAGCCGCTGCCGGCTCTCGGCGAACGGGACATGTTCGTCCCGGCGCTGTCGCAGGAACTCCTCGACCTGGGGCAGCCGCTGGAGTGCCGCGTCGGTGGCCGCGTCGGTGCCCCGCTGGTAGGCCCCTAGCAGCATCAGGTCCCGCTGCCGCTCGCAGACGGCCAGGGTCTCGCGCAGCCGCGCCGCCGCCGCCCGGTGGGCCGGGTCCACCACGTCGTCCATCACCCGGGACAGCGAGCGCACCACGTCGATCGCCGGCCAGTGCCCGCGCTCGGCGTGGTGCCGCGAGAGCTCGATGTGCCCGTCCAGGGTCGCCCGCACCTCCTCGGCGATGACATCGTCGGTGTCGCCCTCGGGGCCGGTGACCAACACCGCATAGATGGCGGTGATCGACCCGTGGGCCCCGTGGCCCTGCCCGGTGCGTTCGACCAAGCGCGGCAGCAGGGCGAACACCGACGGCGGATAGCCCTGCCGGGCGGGCAGCTCCCCGGCGGCCAGGCCGACCTCCCGCTGCGCCCGCGCCACCCGGGTCAGCGAGTCCATGAGCAGGAGCACCCGCTTGCCCCGTTCGCGAAAATGCTCGGCGATGGCGGTGGCGGTCAGCGCCGCCTTCAGGCGCAGGAGCGGCGGCTCCGCCGAGGTAGAGCACACCACCACCGCCCGCTGCCGGGTGCGTTCGTCGAGCTGTGTGTCGACGAAGTCGCGCACCTCGCGCCCACGCTCGCCGATCAGGCCAATCACGGTCACGTCGGCGCTGGCGTGGCGGGCGATCTGTCCGAGCAGGGTGGACTTGCCCAGGCCCGGCCCGGCGAAGAGCCCCAGGCGCTGCCCCTGTCCCACGGTAAGGCAGCCGTCCAGCGCCCGCAGGCCCATGGACAGGGGCTCGGTCACCCGGCGGCGGCGCAGGGGGTCGGGCGCGGGGCGTTCCACGGCCCACGGGTAAAGGTCGGGGGTGCCGCCGGTCGTGGCCGCGGCCAGCGAGAGGGGAGGGCCGCCGTCGATGGGCTCTCCCAGGCCGTCCAGGACCCGGCCCAAAAGCGCCGGCCCGCAACGGATGGCGAAGGGCCGGCCGGTGGTGCGTACCACCGAGTCCGGGCCCACCCCCTCGGCGGTGCCCAGGGGCAGGAGCACGACCTCCTCGCCGCGGAAGCCGACCACTTCGGCCAGAAGGGGCGCATCCCGGCGAGGCGAGTCCGGGGCCGCCCGCAGCCGTTCGATGCGCACCAGCTCGCCGACCCGGGCACCGGGGGCGGTGGCACGCAGCACCAGCCCGGTCAGCTCGGTGACCTTGCCCGCCACCTGCAGCGGCACCGTACGCTCCAGCACCGTCAGGGCATCCTCCAGGCGCAGGGCGTGCCCGGGCTTGGGCCGTGGCATGTTCAGGGTTCCTCAGAGAACGGCGCTCCGCTGCGCTGTGCGCTATCAGAGAACGGCGCTCCGCTGCGCTGTGCGCTATCAGAATACGCCGCCGAGCTAACCAGTGCGCGCTCGATTGCCGCCAGTTGCAGGGGCAGGCGGGCATCCACGGTGCCCAGCTCGGTCTCGACGATGCAGCCGCCGCGGCTCACGCCGGGGTCGGCGCGAAGTTGCACGACCTGTGCGCGGGCGCAGCGTTCCAGGAGCCGCGGGCGGCCCCGCTCCAGGGCCATCAGGTCGTCGGGGTGAACGCGCAGCAGCACCTCCCTGGGAGAGCCCGCGTGGGACAGGGCCTCGGCGGCAATGTCGATCACCGCGTCGGGGGAAAGGCTCAGCTCCCGCCCGAGGATGCGCTCGGCGATGCGCACCGCCAGGGTGCGCAGCTCGGCCTCGGCGCTCTGCTGCGCCCGCACCGAGGCCGCCCTGGCCGCGGCCAGAAGCTCGGTGACCGCCGCCAGGCCGCGCTCACGCCCCTCGGACACGGCCTGGGAGCGCAGGCGATCGGCCTCGCGCTGCGCCTCTTGAAGCAGCCGGGCGGCCTCGACCCGGGGATCGAAGGGCTTCTCGGTCACCAGGGCCGCCTGACCCACCTTTGATCCGTGTTTGATGAGACGCGACATGCCGCTGCTTACTTTAGCATCTCTTTCCCGTGCAGATACGGACGCAGCACATCCGGCACGCGGACCGAGCCGTCCTCCTGCTGGTAGTTTTCCAAAACGGCGATGACGGTGCGGGGCAGGGCCAGGCCGGATCCGTTCAGGGTATGGACCAGGCGGGGCTTGTCCTTCTTGTCGGTCTGTTTTTGGCCCTTGAAGCGGATCTGGGCCCGGCGGGCCTGGAAGTCGCCGAAGTTGCTGCAGGAGGTTACCTCCAGCCACTCGTTGGCGCCGGGACTGAAGACCTCCAGGTCGTACTTCTCGCAGGCCGTGAAGGACAGGTCGCCAGTGCACATCTGGATGACGCGGTAGGGCAGTTGCAGGCGGCGGAGGATCTCCTCGGCGTCCTTGATGAGGGACAGGAGTTCGTCGCGGCTTTGCTCGGGGCGAACGAATTTGACCATCTCGACCTTGTCGAACTGGTGGCCGCGCTTGATGCCGCGGGTGTCGCGGCCGGCAGCCAGCTTCTCGCGCCGGAAGCAGGCCGTATAGGCGACGTGCTTGATGGGCAAAAGGTCCTCGTCGAGGATCTCGTCGCGGTACATGTTGGTGACCGGGACCTCGGCGGTGGGGATGAAGTAAAAATCTTCCTCGGCGTCGCGGTACAGGTTCTCGCCGAACTTGGGCAGGTTGCCCGTGCCCACCAGGCATTCGCGGCGGACCATGTAGGGCGGCAGGATCTCGGTGTAGCCGTGCTTGCGCGTGTGCAGATCCAGCATGAACGTGATCAGCGCCCGTTGCAGCCGCGCGCC
>JBBROS010000079.1:0-4183 GCA_038229135.1 Acetobacterales bacterium | reverse complement strand
CTCCAGCAGCGCGGTACCGACGCGGAGGCGGGTCCCGCGGCCAAGGCCGAGCAGGTCGACCCCGCGCGTCAGAACGTTCTCCCCGATGTCGCCGGGGGCCAGCGTGAAACGGGCCAACTCGTCGAGCAGTTCGGCATGGACCAGGTGCACCTGGCGCAGATTGGCTTGCGTCGGGTCCTTGGCGACCCGGCTCCGGTGCTTCACCGTAGTGCCTCGGTGCGCGTCACCCACCACACCCAGCCCGGCTTCCAGCACGATCTCGGGCTGGGGCGACTTGCTGAACGCGTGCTCGCCCCTGCTGCTGACTGCCACGACCACCATGCGCCGAACCCCCTGCTTGGCGCCGGGCTACAGCAGGATGAGGCCACCCCGCAATCCGCGGGCCACCGCGTCCGCCCGGCTCGTGGCGCCGAGCTTGGCGAACACCGCTTCGAGGTGGAACTTGACCGTGTGTGCGCTGATGCCGAGGCGGCGCGCGACGGACTTGTTGCTGAGGCCCTCGCCGAGGCAGGCGAGGATTTCGAGTTCCCGTGGGGTCAGCAGCGGGCGGGCCTCGGCGGCGGCAAACCCCTCGGACTCGGGTGCAGCGGCGCCTTGGGCCTGGCCCTGGGGCAGGCTCACACGGAGGCCGACCGCGATGGCGCGGAGGGCCGCGTCGAGCTGGGCGGGCGAAAGATCCGCTGGCAGCGCGGCACCGAGGCCCATGCGGAGCACGACCCGGTCCGGCGCCACGGGGCTTGCCGCGTCGGCGAGCACCAGGTCGGGCGCGGCATCGGGCTCCACCACGGTGTGCCCGGCGAGGGTGACGCGGGCGGCGAGGTCGGCCGCCCGGACAGGGTCCCGCGCCATCACGGCGACGGCAAGCGCGTTGGGGCGGGCGAGGGCGAGGGTGAGCATCATGCGGGGGGCCTCGCTTCAAGTGTTACACTTAGATGGAGCGGCGATCCGCCGCGCAACAGGTCCAGCCCCACGGCCTGCCCGGCGGCATGCTGGCCCAGCGCCCGGGCCGTTGCGCGAGGATGCGTGGCAGCCGTGCCCGCAACGGCGAGCAGGATGTCACCGGGGAGCACTCCGGCGCGGGCGGCCGGGCCGTCCTTGGCGAGGCTCGACACCAGCAACCCGGTCTCGCGCCCGGCCGATGCGGCGAGTGCCGGGGGCAGCTGCACGGGCTGCAGCGCCACGCCCATCCATCCCCGGGCGGCGCGGCCCTCGGCGAGGGCCGGCAGCACGCGGCGGATGGTGGCGGCCGGAATGACGAGCACGCGGCGGCGGGGGCCGAAGGTGGACATGCCCAGCAAGTGGCCCGCACCGTCCAGCACCGGCCCGCCCTCGGCGGCGCCGGACAGCCGGAGGTCGAGGCGAACGAGGTGATCGATGGTGCCGCCGGCCATGCTGTCCCAGGCCGGGCCAACCTGGTGGACGATGCCCATGGAGGCCGTGGCGCCGCCCTCGGCCGCGCCAAGCGCGATGGCAAGTGCGCCGACCCGGGGCGCCGCATCCGCGAGGGCCGGGGCCTCGATGGGCAGTGCCAGCACGGCGACGTTGGTCCCGTTGTCCCGCCCGGCGACCCGGGCCATTGCGCGGGCGCCCCCCGGGAGCAGCACGGGCACCTCGGCCTCGTGCGGCAGGTTCTGCTCGCTGGTGACGACGAGGTTTTGGCCCCAGGCGAAGCCCGTGCGCTGGGCGCGCTGGCCAGGGAAGAGGGAAACGAGGCCGGGCGCAGCCAGGGCGACGCGGTCGACGATCTGGTCTGAGAAGGTGACGAGGAGGTCTGTCATGAACCGGATATGAGCAGCCCGGCGCCGCGCCGCACCATAGGACGTATGGCGGGGGACGAATGGCCGCATCGTGCGTTCCCGTCCAGACCCGGCCCGACCCGCCCGACCTCACGCCGACCCGATCTCAAGGAGCCTTTGCCATGACCCGCCTGCTCGCCTGCTTCCTGCTGCTTGCCGCGGCACCTGCGCTCGCCGCCTCCGACGACCCGACGCGGGTGGGCGACGTGAGCACCACCTTCCGGGTGGTGGGCCGCAACGACAAGATCGTGGTCGACCGCTACGACGACCCGAAGGTCTCGAACGTGAGCTGCTACCTGTCGCGCGCCGAGACGGGCGGGCTCAAGGGCAGCATCGGCCTGGCGACGGACCCGAGCCGGTTCAGCATCGCCTGCCGGGCGGTGGGCGCGGTGCAGGTGCCGGACAAGCTGCCGCCGAACGAGGTGGTCTTCGGGGCAAGCGCAAACTGGCTGTTCAAGGAAATCCGGGTCAGCCGCATGTGGGACTCGCAGAAGCGGGTGCTGGTCTACTTGGTCTGGTCCACGCAGACGCTCAGCACAGGTGGCAGCCCCTACAACAGCGTGTCCGTGGTGCCGGCGTCTGGGGGGTAACTGCGTCGGGTTGACCGGGCTCGACGGGGTGGTGTGTGTTGGCGGCATGACCGACGAAGAGGCGGCCGCCCAAGCCGATGCGGATCGGGTTCCTGGCGGTAAGGACGTGACCTGGATGCCGACCTGCGACGCCGTGATCGAGCGCATGCTCGACATGACCGGGGTGGGAGCGGGCGACCACCTGATCGACCTCGGCGCGGGCGATGGGCGCATGGTGATCGCGGCAGCCCGGCGGGGGGCGCGTGCGCTGGGCGTCGAATACGACGACGACAAGGTGGCGCTCGCGGTCGCAAATGCCGAGGCGGCTGGTGTGGGAAGCCTCGCCAGCTTCGTGCAGGCGGACCTGTTCGCGTTCGACTTCACGCGGGCCACGGTGCTGACGTTGTTCCTGTTGCCGGCGCTGAACCTGCGGCTGCGGCCGACGATCCTGGGCATGGCGCCGGGCACGCGGGTGGCGACGAACACGTTCGACTTCGCCGAGTGGGAGGCGGATGAAAAGTTCGAGGTGCCGCCTCCGGAATGCACGGCGCATTGCTGGGCGCTGTCCTGGACGGTGCCGGCGCAGGTGGGCGGGACATGGCGCGCCGGCGATGTCGAGTTGGTGTTGGAGCAGTGCTTCCAGGTGCTGTCCGGCAGCCTTCACGTGGGCGGGGCCGTCTGGCCGGTCTTGGGCCGCATGCGGGGCGAACGAGTGTGGTTCGAGGCCGGCGGGACGACCTACTCAGGACGCGTCGACGGGGGCGTTTTGGCGTTCGAGGGCCGACTCGGGGCATTACGAAACGGACCGTAGTCGCTCTGACGCGCTTCGTTTGAAGCGTCATCGCGAGCGACGCGTGGCGAGCCAGAGGCCGAGAGGACTGCGCTGCGCGGCCCCTGGTCGCCACGCCTTCGGCTCGCGATGACGAGCGGTCTGCCCTTCACCGGAAATCCCGCGTCTCGACCTTGATCCCGTTCGAGAGCCGCTCGGGCGCGTAGATGTCGCGGGGCGTGTGCAGGTCCAGCACCGCCTTGTGCTTCGGGTTCTGCCGCGCATCCGGGGTGCCGCCGTGGCGGGCTTCGTCGCCGCGGCCGGTTGCGGGCGTCCATTCCTGTTCGCCGACCTGGCGGAGCAGGGGGGTGAGGTCCTCGAGGCGCTCGGTGATGACGTGGGTCACTCCGCCCTCGTGTTGCACACGGCCGTGGCAGGCGAGCATGCCGGTGGTGAGCACCAGGCGGCGCTGGCGCTCGAACACGCTTGGCCAGAGGATGAGGTTGGCGATGCCGGTCTCGTCCTCGATGGTGATGAACATGACGCCCTTGGCCGAGCCTGGCTTCTGCCGCACGAGCACGAGGCCGGGGACGATCACGCGGCGGCCGTCGCGCAGCTGGTCCAGGGCGGCGCAGGTGGTCATGCCCTGGGCGCGGAGCGTGTCGCGGAGGAACCAGACCGGGTGCTCCCGAAGCGTGAGGCCGACGGCGCCATAATCCTCCACCACGGTTCGGCCGGGGCGCATGGGGGTGAGCTGCACCGCAGGTTCCGGCGCCTCCGGCTGCGGTGGGCCATCCTTATCGGCCGCGGCGAACAGCGGCAGCGGCGCGTCGTTCAGCGCGCGGATGGCCCAGAGGGCGCCGCGGCGGTCGGTCGCGACGGAGCCGTAGGCGTCGGCCTCGGCCAGGCGCTCCAGCGCTGCCACGGGCACGCGCGCCCGGCGCCACAGCTCGTCGATGGTGCCGTAGGGGTGCTCGCCACGGGACGCGACGAGGGCAGCGCCGTGCGCCTCGGCCAGGCCGCGGGCCATGCGGAAGCCGAGGCGCACG
>JBBROS010000078.1:0-5306 GCA_038229135.1 Acetobacterales bacterium | reverse complement strand
TCGCCAGCGATGGCGCGGGCGAGCAGCGTCTTGCCGGTGCCGGGCGGACCCACGAGCAACACGCCCTTGGGGATCTTGCCGCCAAGACGCTGGAACTTCTGCGGGTCCTTCAGGAACTCCACGATCTCCTGCAGCTCGCTCTTTGCCTCGTCGATACCGGCGACGTCGTCGAACGTGACGCGCCCCTGCTTCTCGGTCAGCATCCGCGCCCGGCTCTTGCCGAAGCCCATGGCGCGCCCGCCGCCCGACTGCATCTGGCGCATGAAGAACACCCACACGCCGATCAGCAGCAGCATCGGGAACCAGCTGAGCAGGATGTGCAGCAGCGGGTTCTCGCTCTCCTCGGGCTTGGCGATCACGCGCACGCCCTTGTCCGTGAGGCGGCTGACCAACGCCGGGTCTTCCGGCGTGTAGGTCTGGAAAGCGCGGCCGTCCGTGAGGGCGCCCGAGACCACGCGGCCCTGGATCACCACATCGCGCACCCGGCCACCATTCACCTCACCGATGAAGTCCGAATACGCCACCTGCTGCGTCGCGCGTTGCTGACCGCCCGGCTGGAACAGGTTGAACAAGACGACGAGCAACAGGGCGATGATCACCCAGAGCGCGAGGTTACGTCCGAAATTGCTCATCATTCGATCCCGAAGGTCCAGTCCTGACCGGCGCCCCGACACGCGGCGCCCTACTGTCGAAAATTCACATGGGGAGCATTCGCGGTCTGTGCATCCCCCGGTTCAAGGAGGGGGTTGCACGGGCTCACGCTGCAGTCAGGCCCCCAGTCGCCTCCCCCGTTGCCCCATGCGCCGGGAATACTGCAGGCCCAAGCGGACGGCCTGGGCTAAACGCAACGGTAAGGCATGGTTCGCCCCGCGCATAGGGGAGATGGGGCACGTCCAACAATTCCGTACCGCACCGCAAGGCCGGCAGACCGTGCAGGACGCGTGCGGGCAGGCCCGGCCTGCGCCGCAGCCGCCCGGCATCGGCCCCGAGCGCGCCCACGCTGGCCCCTGCATGATGCGACCCGACCCGGAACCGCCCGTCCCACAGCGCCCCCGCCTGGGCGGCCACGGGCGCTGCCAACGCGTCCGGCTCCCGCCAGGCCAGCCCGGCATCCACAGCCACACCGTGCAGGGTGCCCTGTCCCCGGGCCGCCAACGCCGCAACGTCCGCCCGCCGCGGCGGGTGCGCGCGCCCACTGACCGTCCAGAGCAGCGCCGAGAGCGCAGGCGGCGAAAGCTGGTTCACGATTGCGGCATGGCCCGTTGGGAACAGAAAGACGCTCGAGGCCAGTTCCTCGGCCACGGCACGCTCTGCCGCTACCCGCGCCCGCCCGGCCGCCGCGGCCCGGTCGCACAAAGCCTCGACCGGCAAGCTCCCGACACGCAGTGCCCCCCGCGCGCTGGCCGGGTCGCGGTTGCCAGGGTCCTCGGCCCACGCCAGCCCGGCCGCGCATAGGGTGGCACGCAGCCGGGCGGGTGCCACGCCCAGCATCGGCCGGAGCACCCGCGCCTCGGCCCGGTAGCCAATCGGCGGCATCGCCCACGCGCCCTCGCCGCCGCGCAGCACGACGGTCTCCGCCTGGTCCTGCGCGTGATGCGCCACGAGGAGGTCGGGGTAGCCCAGCCGCTCGCATGCCCCGAGAAGCGCCCCGTAACGCGCCGCGCGCGCCCGCTCCCCCAAGCCGCCTCCAAGCGGGATCGACACGCACAGAACCTGGGCCGGCACCCCGAACCCCGCCAACGTTTCGACGGCCGACGCCGCCTCGATGGCCGATCCCGCCCGCAGCCCATGATCCACCACGATCCCCAGCGGCGCCCCCCAGCGCCGCAGCAGCCAGGCCAGCGCCAGGCTGTCCGCGCCGCCCGACACACCGACCAGCACACGCCGGGCCGGACCGAACGGTCCCAACGGCGCCATCAGCGCCGCGAACTCCTCATCCCCGAGCGGCGCCGCTAACGGCAGCCGGCCCGCCCTCGCAGCGCCGCCGCCTCCTCGCGCGCCGCGGGGCGCAGCGCCGGAAACTGCGTCCGCAGCCGGTCCAGGCTGTCGCAGGCCGCCGCCCGGTCGTTTAGCGCCAGCATCGTGCCGGCAAGGCCGAGCAACGCATCGGGGGCCCGAGCCCCGGTGGGCGCGCGGCGGTAGGCGTCGTCGTACGCGATGGCGGCCCCCGGCGCGTCCCGCTTGCCCAGCAGCGCCTGCGCCAGCAGCAGCTGCGCGTCGGTCGAGCGTGCCCCACGGCCGCCGGCCAGCACCTCGCGCGCGGCAGCCTCGGCCATGGCGTAGTCGCGCCGGGCCAGGGCCGCGTTGCCCTCCTGCATGGCCAGTTCGGGCGGCCGGCGCCCTGGCTGGGCAGCGGCCGTCGATGCAGCCTGCCCCGCGGCCTGCGCCGCCGCTTCTCCGCCCGGCACGGCCCGGGTCGCCGTCGCGCCGCCGTTTTCCAATCGGAAGTTCAGCTCCGCAATCCGCTTGCCCAGCTCATCCTGCGCACGCCGGGCCGCGAAGGCCTGCTCGTCAAGCGCCCCCCGGAGCCGCCGCACCTCCTCCTCGAGCGTCCCAATCCGCTCCAGCAGCTGCGCCGAAATCTCCGACCCGCCGCCACCGCCGCCGCGCACCACCGGGGGCGGAAGGCCGCCGCCTCGCTGCTGCTGCAGCGCCTGCAGGTCCCGCCGCAGCTCCAGGATCTGGTTCTGGAGCGCAATGCCCTCCCGGCTCTCGTATTGTGCCAGCACCGGCCCGGCCGACAAGCAGGCGGCCACGGCACAAGCGAACCAGGCTGCGCGCATCGCCAGGCCCCCTATCGGACGGAGGTGATCGCGTTGCGGTTCTGACTGTAGGCCTGGTCGTCCGACCCCAGCGCCGTAAGGCGTTCCTTGCCGTAGCTGATCGTGTTGACGCGGGCCGAGGAGACGCCGCGCGCCACCAGGTAGTCCCGCGCCGCATTTGCCCGCCGCTGGCCCAGGGCCAGGTTGTACTCGGCGGTGCCGCGCTCGTCGCAGTTGCCGGCAAGCTGGATGCTTACCGCCGGGTAGCGCCCCAGCCAGGTCACCTGGCGGTCCAGCGTGGCCCGCGCATCGCTGCTCAGGCTCGAGCTGTCGAGCGCGTAGAACACGCGGTCGCCGACGTTGGCCACCAGGTCTTCCTGGCTGCCCGGCACCACGCCGCCTGCCGTGCTCGTCGTGCCCGAGCCCGTGCTGGCCCCGGCATTGTCCTTGTCGGCGCAGGCACCCAGCAGCGCCAGGCCGGCCATGAGGCCGATTACCTTCCAGTTCATGTCGAAACCCTCTTCATTCCGGAGCAGCACGGCCCCAATTCAGTCGTGCCGCGCGATACGCCCCACGGCATGGCGGGTCAACCCGCTGCCTACGCCCGCCGCCTACGCGAGCAACGGCGACCACGCCGGATCGGACGCGTCCGTCGGCGTCGTCACCGGCCGCTCGTTGAACCCGGTGATGTCGATCGACACGAGCCGGGACGAGAACCCCGCCCCCGACCGGTCGCGCGACGCCGTCTCCCGATAGAACATGAGCACCCGCCCGTTCGGCGCGAAGGTCGGCCCTTCCACGGCAAAGCTTTCGGACAGGATCCGCTCGCCCGACCCGTCGGGCCGCATCACGCCGATGGCGAACGTGCCGCCCGTCAGCCGCGTGAAGGCAATGAGGTCCCCTCGCGGCGACCAGACCGGCGTCGCATACCGCCCGCGCCCGAAGCTGATCCGCCGCACGCCGCCGCCGCCGGGATCCATCACATACAGCTGCTGGTCGCCGCCACGGTCGGAGTTGAACACGATCTGCTGCCCATCCGGGCTGAAGCACGGGCTCGTGTCGATCGCCCCCGAGTTCGTCAGCCTGCGGGACCCGCCGCCGCCCAACCCGACCGCCACGATGTCGGACCCGGCGCCGCGCGCCACCGACATCACGATGGTGTTGCCATCCGGCGCGAACCGGGGCGCGAACGTCATGCCGTCGAAGTCACCCAGGATCCGCTGGCTGCCGGAGCCGAGGTCGAACGTATACACCCGCGGCTTGTTGGCGTTGAACGACATGAACACGATCTGGTCCCGCGTGGGGTGGAAGCGCGGGGTCAGCGCCAGCCAGGAGCCGTCGGTCAGATACCGGTTGTTCTCGCCATCCTGGTCCATGATGGCGAGGCGCTTGATGCGCTTGTCCCGCGGCCCGGTGCCGGCGACATACACCACCCGCGTATCGAAATACCCCTTCTCGCCCAGCAGCCGCTCGTAGATCACGTCGCTGATGATGTGCGCGATCCGGCGCCAGTTGGCACTGGTGGTGGTGTAGGCGGTGCCCTGGATCTGCTGGCCCGGCAGCACGTCCCACAGGCGGAACTCAACCCGCACGGAGTTGCCGCCGCCCTCCACCTTGCCCGTGACCAGCGCCTGCGCGCCGGCACCCTTCCAGTTGTTGAAGTTCGGCGTATCCCCGTCCGCCCCGATCTGCGCCGACTGGCCGATCACGCGGAAGAGGCCGCTGCGCCCGAGGTTGTTCACGATCACCTGCGCGATCTCGACGCCGAGGCCCACACCCGAGAAGTTCGGGATGGCAATCGGGATCGGAGCCGTCCGCGCGCGGTCCACCGTGATGTCGGGCTGCTGGTTGCCTTGCCCGACCGACTGCGCGTGGCCCGAGGGGGCGAACAGCGGCACGGCGGCAATCCCGGCGGCCACGAGGCCTCGGCGGCCCAATATCGTGCTGCTCGGCAAAGTAAGGGTCATGTGAGGTCTCCCGTCACGGTCTGAACGTGATTTCAAAGGTATGGTTCGTGCCCTTCAAGCTGGACGGCAGCGGCAGGGTGGCGCATTGCGGGTCGAGCGCCGCGCGCCTGGCCCGTTCGGCAAACGAGCGTGCAACGCCGGTGCGCAGTCCCTCGCTGGGCGCCAGCTGTGCGACCATGATCGTGCCCGTCGCGTCTGTCGTTACCACGAGGCGCACGCTCTGCTTGTCGGCATCCAGCGCGCCCGCATCCTTCGTCCAGCACTCGCGGATGCGGTCCCCGATGGCACCCCGGGCGGCGGCGCTCAGCAACGCGTTGTCCACGCCCGTGGGGGAGCCGCCGCCCGGCACGCCGCCGCGGGTGGGGTTGGGCACGGCGCGGGGCGGCTCCGTCTGCGGCCGGGTGGCACGCAGGCGCTCGAGCGTGTTCTCGAGCGCGCGGCTGTCGGGCGACGGATTGCGGGTGGCGTTGGGCTGGCTGGTGGTGCTCGGGCTGGGCGGCACCGGCACGGGAGGCGGAGGCGCCGGGCGCGCGGCGGGGGGGGCCGGGGTCGGCGGTGCGGGCGGCGCGGGTGCGGC
>JBBROS010000077.1:0-6838 GCA_038229135.1 Acetobacterales bacterium | reverse complement strand
GCCATGTGCCACGTCCCTCCCTTGCCCGCGCCGCCGCGCCCGGCACCGTGCCGCCCGGCGCGCCAGCCCGTATGGTACCCGCGATCGGCCCCGGCGGCGCGACCGGCCCCGCCGCCCCTAGCCGCCGCCCTCCAGCAGGCGAGCGATCGTCCGCTCCAACGCCTCCAGGCCGAAGGGCTTGCCGAGCACCGCGTCGGCGCCCAGCCCCCGCGTGTGCTCCAGCCCGGCGGCGGTCATCAGGATCACCGGCACCGGCGGCAGGCCGGCGGCGAGGGCCTCCGCGCGCAGCGCGGCGATCAGCCCCGCCCCGCCCAGCACCGGCATCATCAGATCGGTCAGCACCAGCGCCGGCTAGGCGTCCCGCGCCAGGGCCAGGGCCTGCCGACCGTCTGCGGCGACCAGCGGGTCGTGGCCCAGCTCCTCGACCACGGCCGCCAGGACCTCGGCTATCGGCTCCTCGTCATCCACGATGAGGATGCGGACACGCCCCGCGGGATGCGTCGCGCCCATGCCGTACCCCCTCCCCGCGGCCGCGGCCGCGGCCTCCGCACCGGCGGCCGCCCGAGTGCAGCCATGGTCGTTGCCCCGCGGGCCGTCGTGGATGGTGGCATGCACGTCGTCGAGCACCGGTCGCCTCCCCCAATCCGTCGCATCGAGGCGGCGTGCTCCCCGTGTGGGGGAGTTGCACGTCGGCCCGCGACACAGCCCGCTGCGGACATCCCCGACCGTGCCCTCCACGGCGGTGTGGACGGGTGGCCCCTTGTACAGGATGGGCGATCCGCGCGTAGTTGTCCACGCCGCGCGCGGTCGTGGCGGGATCCGGCACGGGGAGCGCGCCGGGGTGGGGCGGGGAGCCTGTCGCGGGCGCGGTCAGGGCCCGGGCGACGGGGCACACGGGCGCGGAGTCTCGCGCCGTGACCACCGAGGGTGGCACCGCGAGGGGTGTGGCCCATGCCCAGGGACGGACGACCCCGGGCCTGCCGGGCACCGCCGGTCCGGCCCGCATTGTCCGGGGTGCGCCGGAGGAAACGTCTCCGGCGCACCCCGGACAATGCGGGCATGGCGAGAGCATGGACCGGTGGTCCGGGCGTGCGAAGCGGCATGCTCTTCTACAGAGATGTCGGGCGGCACACCCCGCGCCGCGAGCGCGACGACGCTGCCGCCGTCGCCACGCCCTCCGGCCGGCATGCCGCCGCGGACACGAGGGCCGGGACGGGAGCCATCCCCCCGGCGGGCGCGGTACAGGACCTGTGGTGGAGCCGGCCGAGCGATACAGGTGTAGAGGCATAGGTTGGCACACCGCGTGTAGAGGCATACCATGGCACCTGCTGCCAACGTATGCCTGAATTCACCCGGCCCACGACGAGGTGCGGGACCACCCCCGGCAGCGCACCCGACTGCACGAGGTGGTCCCGCCGGGGGTCCGGCGGGAGTGGGTCCGCGCCCGGCTGGCCGAGCTGCGGGCGATGCTCACGGCGGCGTAGCCGGCCAGCGGACGGGGATCACCCTGTTCCCGTGCGGTGCGGTGGCCTCGACGTTCGCCTCGTGCCCCCGGACGTGACGCAACCGACATGCAGCCGTAGCCACTGCAGGTGGGGACGGGATCGGGCCTGCGTGCTGAGGCGAGCCGTAGCCGCGGCGTGGCCGGGGATGCCGTGGCACCGGTCGGGGAATCCCCGATCCCTACGCCTGGTGCTCCTCCTCGGTGTCCCGGTAGTCGGGGTTGGTGCTCGGCGGGAGGGGGCGACCGAGGCGGTCCCTGGGCACGATCGTGGGCCGGTGGCCGGTCGGCATCCGCAGGATCGCCACGGCGTAGAGGGCGAAGCACACCAGGGAGAGCATGGCGATGCCCGCAGCGAGACCCTCCGCCCACACCATTCCCCCGCCCCCTTACTCTGCCCGCGGCCGCAAGGTGATGCGGGGCGCGAGCGCGGCGATCGCTTCCCACGGCACGAACCGTCCGGCGGGGGCGGGGGCGTTGCCGAAGCGCACGGACCAGGCGCCTGGTCCGACCAGCAGCCCCACGACCCGGAGATCGTCCCCGTCCGGTTCGGCCACGCACTCGACCACGCGGCCGAGGCGCCGGCCGTCGGCGTCGACCACCGGGCGCCCCATGAGCCGCTGCAGACGCAGCGTCACCGGCGCGGCCTCGCTCGCCGCGACGCTCATCGATGCGCCCAGGGGAGGTGGCTGATCCAGCGGTCCCAGACGGCCCGCTCGCTGCGCGAGAGCCCGGCCTGGGCGCGGTCCAGGTCGATATGGATGGCCACATCGATGCGGGTCACGTGCTCCCAGCCGATCGCGATCGGCCGCGCGTCGTCGGATCCGAGGACCGCGCGCCGGAGCCGGGCCGCCAGGCGCGCGGTCCTCTCGCCCAGCAGCGCCGCGAGGACGCCATGCTGGGTGAGGATGGCCCGCACCACCGGCCGCTCGCCCTCGCGCAGTTCCAGCAGCAGATCGTCCACCTTCCCCCCCTTGAAGCCGTCGCGATCCAGGATCTCCTTGTCCAGCACATCGTGCCCGAGAGGCATCATGCGGCATCCCTTCCCTTAGCCGCCCCCGAAGCCGCTGAGGACGAACAGCGGGAGCGTGACGAGCGTGACGAGCGTGAGCACGATGAGGAAGAAGATACCGGCGACATTCGCCAGGGCGCCGTTGCGCTGCTCCCCCATGTAGCGCTCGTCGTTGGCGACGATCAGCAGGGGGGCGAAGGTGAAGGGCAGCGAGAAGGCGGCCAGCGCGGTGGTGTAGATGGTCAGCTTGATCGGGTCGATGCCGGTGACGCCGATGGCCACGGCGACCAGGAGGACGACCAGGTACCAGAGGGTGAACACCGGCGCGTCCTTCGGCTTGTGGCTCTGGCCCCAGTCCCACCCGAAGAACTGGCAGGCGCCGTAGGCGGTGCTCAGGGAGACCTCCAGGGCGGCGCCCGCGGTGCAGAAGAAGGCGCCGAGCAGGAAGCCGACGAGGCCCAGGTCCCCGAGGGTGGCGACCAGCGGCACGCGGATGCCGCCGAAGCTCCCGGCCTGCAGGCCGTGCGGGAAGAAGGTCTGCGCCGCCACCACCATCATGGCCACGGCGATCAGCGCGCCGAAACCCATGCCCAGCGTGGCGGTGACGCGGTTGATCACGATGTCGCCGCCGTCCCATCTCTCCTCGATCGCGCCCGACGAGTAGAAATAGGTCTCGAAGGGGGTCATGAATGCCCCGATCAGGCTGACGGCGGCGAAGCCGTAGGCGGCCAGGCCCTGCCCGCCGGGGATCTGCGGCAGCACCGCCTGGCGCGCGACCTCGCCCCACGGCGGGGCCAGCTTGAGCGCGCAGACCACGAAGATCAGGATGGAGAGCCCGAGCAACGAGGCGCTATTCTCCACGAAGTCGAACGAAGCGAACCAGAGCACGGCGGCGATCAGCAGCGCCACGAGGGGGTACCACCACAGGTAGGAGAGGTGGGTGAGGATCTGCAGCACGAGGGCCATGCCGGCCAGCTCGATGACCAGCGTGAGCACGTTGACCAGCAGGGCGCCGGCCAGCGGGAGCAGCGCCAGGCGGAACCCGAGCCGCTCGCGGATCACGTCGAAGAGCGACCGCCCCGACGCGATGGCCACGCGCCCGGCCGTGTCGGAGTACACGATGATCCCCAGGGTGCCCACGACGATCGTCCACAGCAGTGCGTACCGGTACCGGGCGCCGGCCTGGGAGCAGGTGACCAACTCGCCCATGTCGATGAAGCCGCCGACCGCGGTGACGACGCCGAGCGCGAGGCTGCTCAGCTTGCCCATGGTGCCCCCACGGGACAGGCGTCGCCGCGGCGAGCGGCGAGCGAATGGTGCAGCATCGGTCAGCGGGCCTTCGTGGGCGCGGCGACGGCGGTGATCTGCCCACGCACGACACGCTCGTCCGGCGCGACCGTCGGCTGGCTGCGCAGGGCACCCACAAGCCAGAGCGCCGACAGCGCCAGGCACAGCGAGAGGAGGAACAGTATTCGCCTCATGCGCGCATCGTAGCACGCCGGGCGGGCGGGGAGAAGGCGGATCTCCATGCTGACTGCTCACGGCGTACGGAGCGATGGCCGCGCCAGGGCCGCCTCGACAGACGGCGGACCAACCCTGCCGTCACGCTCGATCATATTCCCATCGCTCATTCCAGACAGTCAGGAGGGTTGCGTCACGTTCCAGCGCACGGCTGGCGAGGGCGCCGTGCGCCTGCTCTGCCCGGGCGGTTGCCGATCGTAGAGGAGGCATGCCGATGCCCTGCCGGGTACAGCACCAAGGGGGTACCCGGTGCTGCGGATCGTCCCGGATCCAGGAGCAGCCGAAGAAGTCCAGCCCGGGGTACCGGACCTTCCGGTGCAGGCGGCGCTGCAACGACGAGCGCACCGGCATCCCCTTCAACGACCTGAGCGTCCCCACCGATATCGTGTTCCTGGTGGTGGCCTGGCGGCTGCGGTATACGTCGAGCCTGCGCGACCTGGCGGAGCTGTTCCTGGAGCGGGGGTTCGCGTTCAGCCACGAGACCGTCCGCGCCCGGGAGGCGCTCGTCGCGGTTCCGGTGGGTCCTGCTGGGGCGGTGTTGCATCGTACACATCGGACAGTGCACCGGCACCCATCCTGGCCGGGAAAGAGCGGGGGCCTCGGGGCGAATTGGCCACATTCGCGGAATGGTCGGGTCACGCCTAGGGCTGTTGATCCTTCGCACTGCGCACGATGCACACGGCCCCAGCAGGACCCAACGGAACCCAGGGCGGTCGGCCGGGACTGGTCGCGCGTGGCGGTCGATGCGCAGCACCGGGTACCCCCTGGGTGCTGTACCCGGCGCGGCTTGGCTGCTCCTTCTCATCCTCTCTACAGGGCAACGCATACCAGCGTCGCCCCGCGGCTGGCGACCCTGCGCCGAGTCCTGACACATCCTGCGCGGGGAGCTGTCGGCCCGCGCGGTCGCGTCGGATGATCGACCGTCCTGGCGGGATCCGCACCGCGCAGGCCTAGCCGGGCGGGGTGTCTGGGGCGAGCGGGAGCCGCAGCGTGAAGGTGCTGCCCCCCGACCCGCTCGCCTCCAGGTCGAGGTCGCCGCCCATGGCGCGGGCCAGCTGCCGGCTCAGGTAGAGGCCCAGGCCCGTCCCGACGTGGCCCGCCCGGATGCGGCTCCCCGGTACCCGCCCGAAGCGCGCGAACAGCAGGCCGCGGTGGGCGTCGGGGATGCCCGGCCCCCGGTCCCGCACGCGGATCGCCGCCCATGCGCCCTCGGCCCGCCAGGCCACCGCGACCGGGCTGCCCTCCGGCGAGTACTTGGCGGCGTTGTCGAGCAGGTTCGCGACCACCTGCACCAGGCGCGCGGGGTCCGCCAGCGCGACCAGCCCGCCGGGGCCGCGCAGATCTATCTGCTGGCCCGGGTAGCTGGCGCGCACCTCCTCGGCGGCCTGCCGGATGGCCGGCGCGATGGCGGAGCGGGCGCGGCGCACCGCCATCGCGTGTCCATCCATGCGGGCGAGCAGCAGCAGGTCGTCCACCAGCCGCCGCTGCCGGTGGGCCGAGGCGACGATCTTGCGCACGGTCGCCCGGCGCTGGGCGTCCCCGGTCGCCTCCCAGCGGGCCTCCAGCAGCTCCCCGAAGCCCACGATGGCGGTCAGCGGCGTGCGCAGCTCGTGGCCCACCGCGGCCACGAAATCGTCGCGCGCCCGGACGAGCTCCTCGGCGGCCCGGGCGCGGGCCTGCTCGGCCGCGAACAGCCGGGCGTTGCGCACCGCCTGCGAGGCGCGCTCGGCGCACAGCCCGGCCAGGCGCAGGTGCCGCTCCCCGTAGGCGTGGGGCACCCGGCTGGCGAAGCTGACATGGCCGAGTACCCTCCCGTCGACGCGCAGCGGGACGCTGATCACGCTGCGGCAGCGATCCGCGCCGAGCCAGGGCGGCAGGTCGCGCCAGCGCCGCTCGGCCGCGGAATCCGGCAGGTAGCCGAGCGGCAGGGCCGGATCGGGGAGCCAGACGCGGTCGGTGCCGGCGGGGAAGAGGCGCGTGCCCGCGGGCGGGGACGGGTCGCCCAGGGCGGCCACCACGGTGGCCCAGCCGTCGACGTAGAGCGCCACCACGGCGAAGTCGCCGGGCAGCACCCGGCCGGCCTGCTCCAGGATCAGCGCGTAGAGCCGCTCGGGATCCAGGGACTCGCCCAGGGCCGCCCCGATGCGGGACAGTACCTCCGCCTCCTCCGCCTGCTCCTGGCGCGCCGCCGCCCGCTCCTCCGCCGCGGCGGCCCGCTCGCGCTCGGCGGCGTAGAGGCGGGCGTTCCGGAGCGCCTGGGCGACGTGCTCGGCGAAGCGGGCGGCGAGCCGCAGGTGGTGCGGGGTGTAGAAGTGCGGGGTGCGGCTGCTGACGTCGAACGAGCCGACGGCGCGGCCGTCGATGCGCAGCGGCACGGCGATCAGGCTGCGGTCGTGGAACGCCCCGATGAGCGGCGGCACGGCGAACCAGCCGGGGAGCGCCAGCGCGTCGGGCACGTACACGGGCGCCCGCCGCCCCTCCGGGAGCCACAGCGCCCGCCGCGGGAAGCTGGTACCAGGCGCGATGCGCGGCGTGCCCCAGGTGGCCTCGAAGGTGACGCCCTCCCCGTCGTACATGGCGACGCAGGCGTGATCGCAGGGCAGCACCCGCGTCACCTGCGCCAGGATCAGGGCGTAGAGCGCCGGTGGATCGAGCGAGCCGCCCAGCGCCGCGCCCACCGCCTCGAAGGCGGCGGCCTCCGCGGCCTCCGCGGCGCGCAGGCGGGCCAGCTCCTCGGCGGCGCGGGCGCGCTCCCGCTCCGCCGCGTAGAGGCGGGCGTTGCGGAGCGCCTGGGCGAGGTACTC
>JBBROS010000076.1:0-7836 GCA_038229135.1 Acetobacterales bacterium | reverse complement strand
TCCAGGGGCGATCAACAGGTCCGTCAGGTTGCCGGCCGAGTTCAGCGCCACCGTGCCCGCGTTGTTGATCGCACCACTCAGCGTGATGGAGCTGTTGTTGCCGACGTTGACCCTGGTGCCCGCGGCGACGGTCAGCGGCGCACCGACGGCCGAGCCATCCAGCGTGCTGGCGCTCACGTTGATGACGCCGCCGTTGCTGCCCGTCAGCGTGCCGCCCAGGATCCGGGTGCCGGCGACGATGTCGACATGCGTGTTGAGCCCGTCGGCCAGTATCTTGCCCACGTTGGAGCTGCCGGTGTTGTCGATCGTCGTGCCGGTCAACACGAGCCCGCCATTGCCGACGGAAGTGTTGCTGGACCGAAGCGTGCCTATGTTCTGCACCGGAGTCGTCGCGTCGATCCGCAGGGCCGTGGCGCGGTTGGCATCGACCAGGGCCTCGTTCCGCAACGTCAGGTTGCCATTGAGCCCGAGCTCCCCGGCACCGCTGATGACGCTGTCGACGTTGACGAGCACCGCTCCCGCCGCGGCGCCGTAGACCCGGTTTTGCGCGTTGTCCGAAGTGACGATGCCGCCCGGCCCGACCAGCCGGACGGTGCTGCCGCCCGCGATGACCAGGTCCGTCAGGTTGCCGACCGAGGCGAGGTTGATCACCCCCTGGGCGTTGATCGTGCCGAGCAGGTTGAGGGTGGTGTTGTTATTGACCTGCACCGTGCTGCCGGCGCTGATGGTGACCGGCGCCGTCCTCCCATCGAGCGTGCCGGTCCCGACTGTCTGGATCAGGCCGCCGCCCGAGGTGGTGAGCGTGCCGCCGCTGATCGTGGCGCCCTGCAGGTCGACATGGGTGTTGGCGCCGATCGCCGTGATCTGCCCGGCGTTCAAGCTTCCGGTGTTGTCGATCGTCGTGCTCTGCAACAGCAGCCCGCCATTGCCGACGGCGGTGTTGCTGGACCGGATCGTGCCGGTGTTCTGCACCGCGGTCGGGGCGTCGATCGTCAGCTTCTGGATGGCGTTGGCGTCCACCAGCGCTTGGTTCCTGAAGGTGAGGTTTCCGTTGAGGCCGATCTCCCCGCCACCGGCGATCGTGTTGTCCACGTTGGTGAGAATGGCGCCGGCTCCACTCCCGTAGATCCGGTTTTGAGCGTTGTTCGACAGCGCAACCGTGCCGCCACCGTTCAGGGTGACCGGGCCGTTCACGATCAGGTCAGTCAGGTTCCCGACCGAATTCAGTGCGATCGAGCCACGGTTGGTGATCGTGCCCAGGATCGTCAAGGAGCTGTTGTTCGGGGCCTGCACCGTGCTGCCGGCCGCGATGACCACCGCCGTCGAGCTGCCGTCGAGCGTGCCGTTGCCAACGCTCTGGATAACTCCGCCTCCCGAGGTGGACAGCGTGCCGCCCTTGATGGTGGCACCCTGCAGATCGACCCGTGCCCCGGCGCCATTCGCCTGGAGCTGGCCGCCGGAATTGGCAACCACGACGCCGACCAGCCTGAGGCCGCCCGTGTTGGTGGCGCGGAGGACGCCCGCATTGGTGACGCCCATGCCGCCGTCGAGCGTCAGTGCGTTGGTTTGGTTCGCATCGATCACCCCGGCTGCCTGGTTGACGAGCGCGAGGCTGCCTGTGACCCCGATCTCTCCAGCGCCGGAAATCGTGTTGTTGAAATTGCTGAGGATCGAGCCTGGCAGTCCATAGATGCGATTGGCTGTGCTGTTCGACAGCGTGAGCGTTCCATTGCCGCTCAAGGTGCTCGTGCCGGAAGCGCCGAAGATCAGGTCGGTCAAGTTGCCGACCGAGTTCAGCGCCAGCCCGCCGGCGTTGGAGATGTTGCCGTAGACAGTCAGCGACGTGTTGTTATTGAGCCCGACCCGGCTCGTGCTGCCGATCGTCAGCGTCTTCGCCGCGTCGGCACCGTCCGTCAATACCGTCTGCCCGTTGTTCACCGCGGTGTCGATAAGGGCGGTCGGCACCCCCGCCGACCAGTTCGCCGCGTTGCTCCAGGCCCCGTTCGCGCCGCCCTGGTAGGAAGTCTGCGCCTGCGCGCCCCCAGCCACCAGGCCCAGGAGGGACACGCTGCCCAGCAACGTGCGGCGAATGGTGCTCTGGCTCGAATGGGTCATTCCGCTAATCCCTGCTTGGCAACCCGCACCAAGGCAGGCCGCGTGTCATGGCAATTCACGGAATGCTAACTACGCCGTACCGATCCTCCCCGCGTCATCCGAATGAATGAGACGGCTCAGATTTGTTCCGCAACGGTTCAGGCAGCCTTCAGCTCACGCTCCACCAGCGCCGCATAAACCCCGGCCCCATGCGGGATGGCCGCATCGTCGAACGCATACTCCGGGTGATGCGGGTTGAAGCCCGGCCCGTTGCCCACGTTCAGATAGGAGCCCGGCACACGCTCCAGCATGAACGCGAAATCCTCCGAGCCCATCGCCGGCGGCTTGTCCGTGTGCAGCACCGCACCCAGGCCTCGCACCACGTCCTCCACCACCGCAGTCGGCTCCGCCGCGTTCGTCAACGGCGCAAAGATCAGCCGCCAATCAACGCGCGCCGTCGCCCCGAACCCGGCCGCCACCCCATCGGCCAGCCGCCGCATCGCCGCCTCCATCTGCTCGCCCACCCCGCGCGCGAAGAACCGCGCCGTGCCCGACAGCGTGGCAGTCTGCGGGATCACGTTGTACGCGTCCCCTCCCTGCACCTTCGTGATGCTCACCACCGTCGGCGCCTGCGGGTTCACGTTGCGCGACACGATCGTCTGTAGCGCCGTGCCCAGGTGACAGGCGGCAATCACCGGGTCGATCGCATGTTCCGGCCGCGCGCCGTGGCTCCCCTTGCCATCGATGGTGATGTCGAAGAACGCACCGCCCGCCATCGCCGGGCCCGTCAGCACGGAGCACTCGCCCACCGCCATCCCGGTCCGGTTGTGCATGCCGTAGATCACGTCGCACGGGAACCGCTCGAACAGCTTGTCCTCCAGCATCGCGAGCGCGCCGCCGCACCCCTCCTCGCCGGGCTGGAAGATGAGGTGGACGGTCCCGCTGAACCGCCGGGTCTCGGAAAGGTACTTCGCCGCTCCCAGCAGCATCGTCGTGTGCCCGTCATGCCCGCACGCATGCATCACCCCCGGTACGGTGCTGGAGAACTCCAGCCCCGTCGCCTCGTGGATCGGCAGCGCATCCATGTCCGCCCGCAGCCCCACCGCCCGGTTGCCGCTGCCCGCCCGCAGCACTCCCACCACCCCGGTGCCGCCCACGCCCCGATGCACCTCGATCCCCCACCCCTCGAGCGTCCGCGCCACCACGTCCGCCGTCCGGTGCTCCACCATGCCCAGCTCCGGATGCGCATGCAGGTCCCGCCGGATCGCGGTCAGCATCGCGTGGTCATGGCGGATGGCATCGATGGGGCTGGTCATGCGCGTGTCTCCGATTTGGATTGCCAGTCCTACCCGGCCTCGCCCTCCAAGCGAAGCCAACCGTACGGGCCCGCTCCCCTCCCGCTGCGGAAGGGGGCTGGGGTGCGGGCGGACGCCGCACCGCACCCTCCGGCCTGAATAGACCTGAATTTCCGGACTTGCCTGCCCAACCCCCATTGATCTCCAGCCCTGCACAAAGCACAGTCCGGCCCTTCGCGTGCCGCACGGCTCGCTACGACCCAAGGGGGACAGGCATGAAGTTCACGACCACACTCGGAGCAGCCGCATTGCTGGCGGCCGGGCTCGCGAGCCAGGCTCAAGCGCAGCCCAGCGGCTCGGCCACGATCGACAGCATCCGCGCCAAGGGCACGCTGGTCTGCGGCGTCAGCACCGGCGTCGCCGGGTTCTCGCTGGCCGACAGCCGCGGCGTCATCCAGGGCATCGATGCCGACACCTGCCGCGCCGTCGCCGCCGCCGTCCTCGGCAAGCCCGAAGTCCGCTTCGTGCCCACCACCACCACCAACCGCTTCACCGCGCTGCAGTCCGGCGAGATCGACCTCCTCGTCCGCAGCACCACCTGGACGCTCGGCCGCGAAGGCAACCTCGGCCTCATGTTCGCCGGCGTGAACTTCTACGACGGCACCGGATTCCTCGTGAAGACCAGCGCCGGCGTGAAGTCCGCCAAGGACCTCAACGGCGCCACCATCTGCGTCCAGCCCGGCACCAGCACCGAGCTCGCCGTCGCCGACTACTTCCGCCTCAACAACATGAAGTTCTCGCCCATCCTGATCCAGGACCTGGCCGAGATCCAGAACACCTACCTCTCGGGCCGCTGCGACGCCTACAGCACGGACCTCTCGGGCCTCGCATCGTTCCGCTTCCAGCAGGGCCCCAAGGCCACTGAGCACACGCTGCTCGCCGACGTCATCAGCAAGGAGCCGCTCGGCCTCATGGTCCGCAAGGGCGATGACAAGTTCTTCGACATCGTGCGCTGGACCATGTTCGCCATGTATCAGGCCGAGGAGAGCGGCATCACCACGGCCAACGTGGCCGAGATGGAGAAGAGCACGAACCCGGACATCCGCCGCCTGCTGGGCGTCGAAGGCGACATGGGCAAGGCGCTGGGAGTCGACCCCAAGTGGGCCGTGAACATCGTCAAGGCCGTCGGCAACTACGGCCAGATGTGGGACCGCACCATCACCCCGCTCGGCATCCCGCGCGGCATCAACAACCTTTGGAACAAGGGCGGCCTGCACTATCCGCCGCCGGCCCGATAAGCACACTGCCTAAATGATGGGCCGCCCCGGGTTGGGGCGGCCCATTTTTCTGGGCGGAACCTCACAGTTCCGTTGAACTCCCTCCCGAGTTGCCGTCTGATGGCAAAATTGAGGCCGTCCCCGAAGCGCCGGCCAGGGCGGCGGGCCAGTACGGCGGGCCAGGGCAGCGGGCCACAACACGGTCCTGCGCAAGCGGGCCACTTCGCGAGGGTCTTGGATGTCGGGTGCGGTGATCGATCCCAGGCTGGCCGCACCGCGGCAGGCCCCGCGCAAGCCCTTCCAGTTCCGCTGGTCGGATCCGCGGTTCCGCAACATCGTCTGGCAGGTGCTCATCCTCGGGACCGTCGCGGGCATCGTCTGGTACCTGGTCGACAACACCAACAAGAACCTGGCCGCACGCCGGATCGCCACCGGCTTCGGCTTCCTCGCCCGCACCGCCGGCATCCCCATCGGCGAGCACCTGATCGACTACGACCCGAGCGTCCATACCTACGGCCGGGCACTGTGGATCGGCGTGCTGAACACCCTCAAGGTCGCCGTGGTGGGCATCGTCCTCGCCACCATCCTCGGCACCCTCGTGGGCATCGCGCGCCTGTCCAAGAACTGGCTGATCGCCCGCATCTCGGGTGCCTATGTCGAGGTCGTGCGCGACATCCCGCTGCTGCTGCAGCTCTTGTTCTGGTACTCGGCCCTGCAGGCGCTCCCCATCCCGCGCCAGGCTTTCAACCCCATCCCCGGCGTGTTCCTCAGCAACCGCGGCTTCAAGGTCCCGGTGCTCGAGTGGCAGCAGGCCCACTGGTGGGTGCTCGGCGCCT
The DNA here is from genome assembly GCA_038229135.1 of Acetobacterales bacterium. Classification (GTDB taxonomy): domain Bacteria; phylum Pseudomonadota; class Alphaproteobacteria; order Acetobacterales; family Acetobacteraceae; genus JBBROS01. The sequence goes on along the minus strand of JBBROS010000076.1, from coordinate 2,334 downwards.
TCCTCGTGGGCGCCCTCGGCACGCTGCTCTGGACCCGCGTGGCCGACAAGCGGCAGGACGAGACGGGCGTTCGCCCCCGGGTCTGGCCTGTCTCGCTCGGCCTCATGCTCGTGGTGCCGCTCCTCGTCTGGGCCGCGCTCGGCGCCCCCTTCACGCTCGAGCTGCCGGCGCTGCGCGGGTTCAACTTCCAGGGCGGCGCCACCATCAGCCCGGAATATGGCGCCCTCACCCTCGGCCTCGTGCTCTACACCGCCGCCTACATCGCCGAGATCGTTCGCTCCGGCATCCTCGCCGTGCCGTCCGGCCAGTGGGAGGCCGCCGGCGCGCTCGGCATGCGCTCAGGCCCCACGCTCCGCAAGATCGTCCTGCCCCAGGCACTCCGCGTCATCATCCCGCCCATGACGAGCCAGTTCCTCAACCTCACGAAGAACAGCTCGCTCGCCGTCGCCATCGGCTTCCAGGACGTGGTTTCCATCGCCAACACCACCCTGAACCAGACCGGCCAGGCCATCGAGGGCATCGCCGTCATCATGGCCGTCTACCTCGCGATCAGCCTGTCGATCAGCCTGTTCATGAATTGGTACAACGCCCGCATCGCCTTGGTGGAGCGCTAAGCCATGTCCGAGACCACCGCACGCCTCTCCGAAGCCGCCCGAGACCCGGTGCCCTCCCTCGCCGGCATCGCGGCCGCTCCCATCGCGGTCCGCCCGCCCCCGCTCATCGCGGGCGCCGGCGTGCTCGGCTGGGCGCGGGTCAACCTCTTCAACTCCGTGCTGTCCTCGGTCGTCACGATCGTCCTCGCCTACCTCATCCTGAAATGGACCTGGCAGCTCTTCGACTGGGGCGTGCTCCACGCCATCTGGACCGTGCCGAGCACCGCCACCGGGCCAGACCCGTCGGCCTGCCGCGACGCGAAGGGCGTCGGCGCCTGCTGGGCCGTCATCGGCGAGAAATACCGCTTCATCCTGTTCGGCCGCTTCCCCTACGACGAGCAATGGCGCCCTGCCATCGTCATCGCCCTCTTCATCGGCCTCTACATCGTCTCGGCCATCAAGGCCTTCTGGCGCCCGTCCCTGCTGCTGATCTGGGTCGCCACCCTCACCATCATCGGCGTGCTGATGTGGGGCGGCGTGCTCGGCCTCACCTATGTGCCGCAGGATGCCTGGGGCGGCCTGCCGATCACCCTCATCCTCGCCACCTTCGGCCTGGCCTTCGCCTTCCCGCTCTCGCTCTTCGTGGCCCTCGGGCGCCGCTCCACCAACCTGCCCGCGGTCAAGGCGCTCTGCGTCCTCTACGTGGAGCTCATCCGCGGCGTGCCCCTCATCACGCTGCTCTTCATGGCCAGCGTCATGTTCCCCCTCTTCATGCCGGCCGGCATCAACCCGGACAAGCTGCTCCGCGCGCAGGTCGCCGTCATCCTGTTCGCCGCCGCCTACCTCGCCGAAGTGGTCCGCGGCGGCCTGCAGGCCCTGCCGAAGGGCCAATACGAGGCCGCCGACGCGCTCGGCCTCGGCTACTGGCAGAAGACCGCCTTCATCATCCTGCCCCAGGCGCTCCGCCTGGTCATCCCGCCGCTCGTCAACACCTTCATCGGCTTCTTCAAGGACACGTCGCTCGTGCTCATCATCGGCATCTTCGACCTGCTCACCGCAGGCAAGGTCGCCATCGCCGAGCCCGTCTGGCAGGCCTACAGCACCGAGGTCTACCTCGTGCTCGCAGCCATGTACTTCGCCTTCTGCTTCGTCATGGCCCGCTACAGCCGGGGCCTCGAAACCGAGCTCAGCCGCGGCGTGCGGCGATGACCAAATTCCCTGGGGGAACCCAACGATGAGCCAAGCCGCCACCCTCGAGCGCCCGGAGTTCCAGGGCACGAACCAACCGGCCATCGTGCTGGACAAGGTCAACAAGTGGTACGGCGCCATGCACGTGCTGCGCGACATCACCCTCACCGTGGGCCAGAAGGAACGCGTGGTCGTCTGCGGCCCCTCCGGCTCCGGCAAGAGCACCATGATCCGCTGCATCAACCGCCTCGAGACCCACCAGGAAGGCCGCATCGTCGTCGACGGCACCGAGCTCACCAGCGACACCCGGGCACTCGACACCATCCGCCGCGAGGTCGGCATGGTGTTCCAGAGCTTCAACCTCTTCCCCCACCTCACCATCCTCGAGAACTGCACGCTGGCCCCCATCTGGGTCCGCAAGATGCCGAAGGCCGAGGCCGAGGAGCTCGCCATGAGCTACCTGACCCGGGTGAAGATCCCCGAGCAGGCCAAGAAATACCCCGGCCAGCTCTCGGGCGGCCAGCAGCAGCGCGTCGCCATCGCCCGCGCGCTC
>JBBROS010000075.1:0-7981 GCA_038229135.1 Acetobacterales bacterium | reverse complement strand
GCAGGTCTCGACCCTGCGGCGCGTGCTGGGGCCGGACCGGGGCTGGATCATCACGGTGCCGGGGCGCGGCTATCGGTTCATGGGCACGATTGTGCAGATGGGCGTGCAGATGGGCGTGCAGATGGGCGTGCAGATGGGCGCGCAGATGGGCGGGGGGCCGGGTGCGGTGGCGGACGGTCCGGCGCGGCCTGGCGCATGCGCCGCTCCGTTGCTGTCGGTCATCGTATTGCCTTTCGCGGGGCGGCACGCGGGGGAGGCCGAAGGGGCCGCGCTGGAGGGCATTGCGGAGGGGATCACCGACAGCCTGACCACGGACCTCGCGCGGACCTTGCCGGCCAGCCGCGTGATCGCGCAGACCACGGCCCATTTGTACAAGGGCCGCGGTGCCGATGTCCGCCTGATCGGCGCTGCGCTGGGGGTGCGCTTCATCGTCGAGGGCAGCGTGATGCGCGCGGGCCGGCGGCTGCGGGTGAACGTGCAACTGGTGGAGGCGGAGACGGGCGGGCACGTCTGGGCCGAGCGGTTCGACAAGCCGGAGGGCGACGTGCTGCCGGTGCAGGACGAGATCGTGGCCCGGCTGTCGCGCGGCCTGGGCGTGCACATGATCGCGTGCGAGGCGGCGCGGGTTCGCCCGGGCCTCGAGGGCGGTGGGGGGAGCGCTGCGGAGTTCGTGCTGCGCGGCCGGGCCACGGCGCTGGGGCCGTCGCTGACCCTGGCGCGGTTCGAGAGCGCGACCGCCAGCTACCACTGCGCCCTGCAGCTCGATCCCGAGGATCCGGACGCGCTGGCGGGTCTGGCGAGCGCGCTGCTGTATCAGGTGGTGAACGGGTATGGGCGGGACGCGCGTGGCGCACCGTTGCCTGCCCTGCGTGCCACCCGGCTGGACGAGGCGGCGGCAGCGCTGGGGCGGGCGCTGGAGGCGGCCCCCGGGCACAGGGCGGCGCTGATGGCGCGGCTCGTGCTGCTGCGGGCCCGGGGGGCGTTCGCCGACGCGCTCGTCGCTGCGGCCACGCTGCTGGAGCTTGAAGGCAGCGAACCGGCCGTGTGCCGCGAAATGGCGCTGAACCTGCTGTATCTCGGGCGCACGGAGGATGCGGTGCTGTGGTTCGGCCGCGCGGACACCCTGGCGCCGCGGGACCCGGCGCGCTGGACCTGGTTGCAGGGGCTGGGGCGTGCGCTGGTGCAGCTGGACCGGTCCGGTGAAGCCACCCACCCGCTACGCCAGGCGGTCGAGAGCAACCCGGCGCACCCGGCGCTGCTCGCGTACCAGGCTGCGGCGCTGGCGATGTCGGGCGACCTCGCACGGGCCAGGGCGGCGATGGCCGCGTTCCGCGCCGCGGAGCCGCATACGGCGCTGGATGCGCTGGCGCATGGCTTCTCCGTGCCGCTCGAGGCCACGAGCGCGCTCTATCGGCTGCGCAACCGGCGCGTGCTGGAGGGGCTCCGGCGCGCCGCAGCGTAAATTTCAGATTTAATAAGGTTTCGCTAAAGGACTGAGCGGGGACAGCCAAGCAGGATACCGGTCGACGCAATAGCGACCAAAGGACCTGCCCAGGCCATGACGCAATCACCGTTCCTCATCATGCCGTTCGTGCCCAGCTTGCGCCCGCCCAGCTTGCGCCCGCCCAGCCTGTGCCCGCCCAGCCCCATTCTGTCCGGCCCCGGTCTGTCCGGCCTTCGCCGGGGCGACGCGCCGGGATGCGCCGGGGATGCCCCGCCTGTTCCGCTCCTGCCCCCGCCCCACTCACCGTCACGGCTCGAGGCGCGGTGGCGGCTGGATGCGCGCGGTCGCCTCTACTGCGCCTGGGTGCCGGTGTCGTCCGGCCGCGCGGCGGGCCCGAGCATCGCCGAGGCAGGCCTGAGCGAGGCCGTGCGCACCGCCGCGCGCACCGCCGCGCGCCGCCGCCCGAGCCCGCTCTGGAGCCTGGTTGCGGCCTGCGCGAGCACCCTCCTGTCCGTCGTGCTCGCGACGAGCGTGCTGTTCATGCTCCACGGCTGGAGGCTGGCGGGGCCGGACCCATGCAGCCCCGGCCCGTGCTCGGCGCCGCACGAGGCGTGGCTCGAATGAGGCCGCCCGACGACGCCCCCCGGCTGGCCGAGCCGGACCCCTGGGCGGTGGCGGAGGCCGCCCGGCAGGACCGGCTGGCGACCATCGCGCGGCTGCTTCAAGGCGCCCCGCCGACCCGTGTGCAACCTCCTGAAAGGACCAAGTCATGGCTGGATTACTTGCCGTTTGCTACGGACTGATCGCCTATGCGCTCGGCATCGCGGCGCTCTGCTACGCCATCCCGTTCCTTGCCGACCTGCCGGTGCCCAAGACGGTCGACGGCCCGGCGGTGGCCGGGCTGTTGCCTTCGCTCGGGGTGGATGCGGCGCTGCTCGGGTTGTTCGCCGTGCAGCACAGCGTGATGGCCCGGCCGAGCTTCAAGCGGTGGTGGACGCGCGTCGTGCCGCAGCCCATCGAGCGGTCGACGTATGTGCTGATGAGCGCGCTCGTGCTCGGGCTGCTGTATTGGCAGTGGCGGCCGATCGAGGGTGTGGTCTGGGCTGTGGAGCAGCCGGTGGCGCGCGCCGCGCTGCTGGGCGTGGGCGCGTTCGGCTGGGTGATGGCGTTCGCCAGCACCTACCTGATCGACCATTTCGAGCTGTTCGGGCTGCGCCAGGTGTTCAGCCGGCTGCGGGCGAAGGCGTCGGAGGCGGGGCCGTTCCGGACACCGTTCCTTTATCGGTTGGTCCGGCACCCGCTCTATCTCGGCCTGCTGCTCGCGTTCTGGAGCACGCCCTCGATGAGCGTGGGGCATGCGCTGTTCGCCGCCGGCTGCACGGCCTACATCCTGCTCGGCATCCAGCTCGAGGAGCGGGACCTGGTAGGCGCGTTCGGGGAGCCGTATTGCCGCTACCAGGAGCGCGTGCCGATGCTGATCCCGGCGCTGTTCCCGGGGGCGCGTCACCCGGAATGATCGATGGGCCGCGGCCTAACGGGTCGTGTGAATACGGCGGAACGTCCGATCGGACGAAGCGGTCCGATCGGTCATCGCCCTACGCACGGGCCGCCAGCACCAGCGCCTTCATGCGCTTGACCGCGCTGGGCAAGCCCTCGAACACGGCGGCGCCGATGAGGAAATGGCCGATGTTGACCTCTTCCACCTCGGGCAGGGCTGCGACGGGCTGCACGTTCATGTAGGTGAGGCCGTGCCCGGCGTGGCACTCGAGGCCGAGGTGCGAGAGAGTGCGGGCACCTTGGGCGAGGCGCTCCATCTCGCCTTCGCGGCCTTCGGCGTAGGCGCCGGTGTGCAGCTCCACCACCTCGGCGCCGAGGCTTGCGGCCATCTCGAGCTGGGCCGTGTCCGGGTCGAGGAAGAGGCTGACGCGGATGCCGGCCTGGCGCAGGGCGGCGATCTGGGGGCGGAGGGCCGCCTCCTGCCCCACGGCGTCGAGGCCGCCTTCGGTGGTGACCTCCGTGCGCTTCTCGGGCACCAGGCAGCAGGCGGCGGGGCGAAGCCTGATGGCCAGCCCGATCATCTCGGCGGTGGCGGCCATCTCGAAGTTGAGGCGGATGAGGGGCTCGGCGGCGATGCGCTCGAGGTCGGCGTCCCGGATGTGGCGGCGGTCTTCCCGCAGGTGGACCGTGATGCCGTCGGCGCCTGCGCCCACAGCCACGAGCGCTGCGGCAAACGGGTCCGGATGGATGCCGCCGCGGGCGTTGCGGATGGTGGCGACGTGGTCGACGTTCACCCCTAAGCGGATCATGAATGCACCATTCTGTGAGCGAGGCGAATTGCGGCGACGAGGCTCGAGGGGTCGGCCACGTGCTGCCCGGCGATGTCGAAGGCGGTGCCGTGGTCGGGCGAGGTGCGGATGATGGGCAGGCCGAGCGTGACGTTCACGCCGCTGGCCATGTCGAGCGTCTTCAGCGGGATGAGCGCCTGGTCGTGGTACATGCACATGGCGACATCGTAGCGGGCGCGGGCGGCGGGCGTGAACAGGGTGTCGGGCGGCCAGGGGCCGGTGGCGTCGATGCCCTCGGCGCGGAGGGCGGCGATGGCGGGCGCGACGATGCGGGCCTCCTCGTCGCCCATGGCGCCGTTCTCCCCGGCGTGCGGGTTGACGCCGGCGACGTCCAGGCGGGGGCGGGAGATGCCAAATTGCCGCTTGAGTGCTGCGGCAGTGATGCGGGCGGTGTCGACGATCGCGGCGGTGGTCAACGTGTCCAGCGCGGTGCGGAGGCTGACGTGGATGGTGACGGGCACGACGCGGAGGTGGTCGTTGGCGAGCATCATGACCGGGTGTGGGGCGCCAGTGAGGGCGGCGAGGAACTCGGTGTGGCCGGGGTGGCGAAAGCCGGCGGTGTAGAGGACGGACTTGGCGACGGGGTTGGTGACCACGGCGGAGGCCTGGCCCTGCTGCACGAGCTGCACGGCGCGCTCGATGCTCGCGATCGTGGCTGGGGCATTGATCGGGTTTGGGTGGCCGGGGATCGCGGGGGCGGCCAGCGGAATGGGGAGGAGCGGGAGGGCGCGGGCGAAATCGGCCTCACGCACGTCCGAGAGCACCTGGATGGGGATGCCAAACGCGGCCATCTGCGCCGGGTCGGCGAGGAGGATGAAGGCCGGGCCGGTGGCGGCCAGCGCCTGCCAGGCCTTGGCCGCGAGCTCGGGGCCGATGCCGGCGGGGTCGCCCATGGTGAGGGCGAGGGGCGTCATAGGCTTGCGCTGGGGGCCACCCCTCCCCCCGGCCCCCTCCCGCAAGGGGAGAGGGAGCAGCTCGTCTCTCCTCCCCTCGCGGGAGGGGCCGGGGGAGGGGGGACCGCGCGAACGAACTCAAGCAACGAGGAACACCGGCTCGTGCCGCACGGGGAAGTTCACGCTGTTGGCGATGAAGCACTTCTTGTGCGCGTGAGCGTGGAGCGCGCGGGCGAGGCCGAGGTCCGTGCCGGGGGCCACCGTGATCTCGGGGGCCAGCACCACCTCGCTGAAGCGGCCGCCGCCCTCGGGGCTCTCGAGCATCACGCCCTCGGCCACGTCCTGGTAGGCGCTGACCACGATGCCTTCGGACGAGCAAAGGTGCAGGTACCAGAGCATGTGGCAGGTGCTGAGGCTGGTGACGAGCATCTCCTCCGGGTTCCAGCGGGTGCGGTCCCCGCGGAAGGCCGGGTCGGAGCTGCCGGCGATGGTCGGCTTGCCGGGAACCGACACTTCGTGGGCGCGGGCGTAGGCGCGGTAGTTTGCGGTGCCTTGGCCGGTGTTGCCGGTCCAGGTCACGGTCACGGTGTAGGTGTGGTCGCGCGGGGTCTCGATGGACATGGGTGTTCCGGGGGGCTCAGATGTGCAGCGCCCGGCCTTCTACGGCCAGGGCGGCTTCCTTCACGGCCTCGCTGAGGCTGGGGTGGGCGTGGCAGATGCGGGCCACGTCCTCGGAGCTGGCGCCGAACTCCATGGCGGTGGCGAGTTCGGCGATGAGGGTGCCGGCGTCGGGGCCGATGATGTGGGCGCCGAGGATGCGGTCGGTGGCGCGGTCGGCCAGGATCTTCACGAAGCCGTCCGTGCTGCCCATGGCGCGGGCGCGGCCATTGGCGGTGAACGGGAACTTGCCGACGCGGTAATCGGCGCCCTCGGCCTTCAGCTGGTCTTCGGTCACGCCGATGCTGGCGACCTCGGGCCAAGTGTAGACCACGCCAGGGATGACGCCGTAGTTCACGTGCCCGGCCTGGCCCACCAGGCGCTCCGCGAGGGCCACGCCCTCCTCCTCGGCCTTGTGCGCCAGCATGGGGCCGGCGATAACGTCGCCGATGGCGTAGATGCTCGGGACGTTGGTGGCGTAATGCGCGTCGACCACCACGCGGCCGCGGTCGTCCAGCGCGACGCCGGCTTCCACCAGGCCCAGGCTGCCGGTGAAGGCGCGGCGGCCGATGGCGACGAGGACGACGTCGGCGCGCAGCGTCTCCGGGGCGCCGCCCGCAGCGGACTCGAGGGTGAGGTCCACGCCGGTGTCGTCGGCCTTGGCGCCGGTGACCTTCGTCTTGAGCTTGAACTTCAGGCCCTGCTTGCCGAGCGTGCGCTCGAACTGCTTGCCGACTTCCATGTCCATGCCGGGCACGAGGCGGTCGAGGAACTCCACCACGGTGACGTCCGCGCCCAGGCGCTTCCAGACGCTGCCGAGCTCGAGGCCGATATAGCCGCCGCCGATGACGACGAGGTGCTTCGGCACCTGGTCCAGCTCGAGGGCCCCGGTGCTGGTGACGATGCGCTTCTCGTCGATTTCCACGCCCGGGAGCGGCATGGCCTCGCTGCCGGTGGCGATGACGATGTGCTTGGCCGCATATTCGGTGCCGTCGACGGACACCTTGCCGGCCGCCGCGACGCGGCCCTCGCCCTTGAGCCAGGTGACCTTGTTCTTCTTGAACAGGAACTCGACGCCCTTGACGTTGGCGCTGACGACTTCGTCCTTGCGGGCCTGCATGCGGGCGAGGTCGAGCCGGATGCCCTCGATGAGGATGCCGTGGTCCTTGAAGCTGTGGCTCGCCTCCTCGAAGTTCTCGGAGGATTGCAGCAGGGCCTTGCTCGGGATGCAGCCGATGTTGAGGCAGGTGCCGCCGAGGGTGGCGCGCTTTTCCACGCAGGCGGTGCGGAGGCCGAGCTGGGCGGCGCGGATGGCGCAGACGTAGCCGCCGGGGCCGCCGCCGATGACGATGACGTCGAAGGCGGGCGTGGCGTCTGTGCTGTCGCTCATACTCTCTCTCGCTTCAGGGCGCGGCTGGCGCGCATTTGAGACATGTCGGAACCACGAACCCGCGTCATCGCGAGCTGAAGGCGTGGCGATCCAGGGGCCGAGAGGACGGTGCGAGGCGGCCCCTGGATCGCCACGCTACGCTCGCGATGACGGGTGATGTGTCGGAGGTCGCTCATGAGCCTCCATGTCGCGTGCCGGGGCTACAGATCAAGCAGCAGCCGGCGCGGGTCTTCCACGCCTTCCTTGACGCGGACGAGAAAGCTGACCGCTTCCTTGCCGTCGACGATGCGGTGGTCGTAGCTGAGGGCGAGGTACATCATCGGGCGGATCTCGACCTTGCCGCCGATGGCCACCGGGCGCTCCTGGATCTTGTGCATGCCCAGGATGCCCGACTGGGGCGCGTTCAGGATCGGGGTGCTCATCAGGCTGCCGTAGACGCCGCCGTTGGTGATGGTGAATGTGCCGCCCGAGAGCTCGTCCACCTTCAGCTGTCCGTCGCGGGCGCGCTTGCCGAAGCCCTGGATGGCGCGTTCGATCTCGGCGAACCCCATGCGGTCGGTGTTACGGATCACGGGCACCACGAGGCCGTTCGGGCCGCCGACGGCGATGCCCATGTGGACGAAGCGCTTGTAGACGATGTCGTCCCCGTCGATCTCGGCGTTGACGGCCGGGAACTCCTGCAGGGCCGCGACGCAGGCGCGGACGAAGACGCTCATGAAGCCGAGGCGGACGCCGGCGTGCTTCTTCTCGAACGCATCCTTGTATTCGGCGCGCATGGCCATGGCGGCCGACATGTCCACCTCGTTGAAGGTGGTGAGCATGGCCGCGTTGTGCTGCGCCTCCTTGAGGCGCTGCGCGATGGTGCGGCGGAGGCGTGTCATCTTGACGCGCTCTTCGCCTTCCCCGTCGGTGCGCGGTGCGCGTTGGGCCGGGGGTGATGAAAGGGTCGATGCGGGGGTGGGGGCGGGGGTGGGGGCGGGGGCTGCAACGGGGGCGACGAACTGGAGCACGTCGCCCTTCGTCACCCGGCCATCCTTGCCGGTGCCAGGGATGGAGCCGGGGGCGAAGCCGCGCTCCTCCATGAGCTTGGTGGCGCTCGGCATCGCGGCGTGGGCCGGCGCCGCGGGGCGGCCCGGGGGCGGCCGGGCGCTGGTGGCGACGGGCGTGGGCTCGACGGGCGTGGGGGCCGGGCGGGCCACGGGGCCGGGGGGGGCGGCGGGGGGGTTCACGCCCGGGCTCGGGTTGGCGGCCG
>JBBROS010000074.1:0-8630 GCA_038229135.1 Acetobacterales bacterium | reverse complement strand
GCACCTCAAGGTGCGGGAAAGTCGGTCGCCGCCAGGTCCTCCAAGCCAAATAAAACAACACCCAACGCGGGGTGGAGCAGCCCGGTAGCTCGTCAGGCTCATAACCTGAAGGTCATCAGTTCAAATCTGATCCCCGCAACCCACAAACACACAAAACCCCACAGGCACCAAGCCGTGGGGTTTTCGCGTTCAGCCTAACGCTAGGGCGATCGTCTGAGCACCAAAGCCCCGCTACCGTCCACCTCGGCGCTCCACCCAGGCGGCACCAGCGTGGTCGCATCGAGCTGGGATACGATAGCAGGGCCGTCGAACCGGCAGCCGGCGGGCAGCTTCTGCCTGGCATAAACCGGCGTCTCGCACGTGAAGCCGCGGAAATGAACGGGTCGGGAGCTGCCAGCGAGCGGCAGCGTGCCCCGTTGTAGGCGGGGTAGGACAGGAGGCGGCATGCGGCCAGTCGCTTCGACACGGAGGGTGACGAGCTCGACCGGGGTGTCCATCGTGAAGCCGTAGAGCGTATGGTGCGCGGACGCGAACGCGGCCAGTGCATCCCGGGTGCGGCCTACCCAGGGCACCGCGAGTTCGCCACCCTGGCCCTCGTAGCGCATCAGCGCGACCGTGCTGCAGGATCGGTCAGCCCGTTCCACCTGCTCTTGCGCGAACCAATCCTCCGCCTCCGCGAGCAGCGTCGTCACAAGGCGGCTGGCCGCATCCTCGTCGGGTGCGCCGGCGCGAGGCAGGGTGCGGTGGAACTCGGCTTTCAAGTCCGCGGCCAGCAATCCTTCGGCGCACAGCACGCCTGGTGCGGGGGGGACGAGCACGGTCGTGATGCCGAGCAGCTCGGCGAGCGCCACCCCGTGCAGAGGCCCGGCGCCGCCGAACGGGATGAGTGCGAAGTCCCGCGGATCGTGCCCACGCTCAACGGAGACGACGCGGATTGCGCCGACCATGTTGCTGTCGGCAATCGCCAGGATGCCGCGCGCCGCATCGTGCAGATCGAGGCCGAGCGGCGTGGCGACCTCGCGCCGCACGGCGGCTTCCGCGAGCGCCGGGTCGAGGCGCATCCGGCCGTCGAGCAGGGAGGGCGGCAGGTGGCCGAGGACCACGTGGGCGTCCGTGACCGTGGCCGCCGTGCCGCCATGGCCGTAGCAGGCCGGGCCAGGCACGGCGCCGGCGCTGGCAGGGCCGACGGACAGCGCGCCGTCGACGACCCGCGCGATCGATCCGCCGCCGGCGCCGACCGTGACCATGTCCACCATAGGCAGCGGCAGGGGCCAGTCGCCCACGCGGCCTTGCTGCGTCAGGCCGATGCGGCCGTCTTTCACGAGGCAGATGTCGGCGCTGGTGCCGCCGATGTCGACGGTGATGAAGTCCGCGATGCCGGCCGCCTGCGCCACCGCCCGGGCGCCGACCACGCCAGCGGCGGGGCCGGACAGCGCAGTCACGGCGGGGGCGCGGCTGATGGTGGCAGCGCCGGCAACGCCGCCGTTGGACTGCATGAGCAGCAGCGGCGCGTCCACCCCGGCCTCGAGGAGGCGTTCGGCCAGGCGGGCCACGTAGGTGCTGACGGCAGGCATGACGGAGGCATTGAGGATGGTGGCGAGCGTGCGCTCGTATTCGCGCACGACGGGCAGCACGTCGATCGAGGCAGTGACGGCGATGCCGGGCAGGGCGGCCCGGAGCAAGGCGGCGACGCGCCGCTCGTGCACCGGGTTGGCGAAGCTGTGCAGCAGGCAGATCGCGACAGCCTGAACACCGAGGGCGCGGCAGGCCTCGGCGGCGATGGCGACGCTGGTTTCGTCGAGCGGGGTATGGATGCCGCCGCCGGCCACGATGCGCTCGTCCACCTCCAGCACGTGGGAGGCCGGAACCGGGCGGCGGGGCTTGCGCCACGCATAGAGGTTCGCCCGGCGCGGGATATCCTGCCGCCCGATGTCCAGCACGTGGCGGAAGCCGGCCGTGGTGACGAGGGCGGTGGCGGCGCCCTTGCCCTCGAGGATGAGGTTGGTGGCGACCGTGGTGCCGTGCAGCACGCGGCCGAGGGCGGAGGAGGCGGCGCCGGCCTGGGCCAGGGCAAGGCGCAGGCCCTCGATGAAGCCCACGCTCGGGTCGTGCGGGGTGGACGGTGTCTTGGCCCGCCAGGCCTGGCCGGAGGCGGCATCCTGAAGGGTGACGTCGGTGAAGGTGCCGCCGATGTCGACTGCGAGAGCGAGCGTCCGGTCAGAGGGCATCGACATACTCGCGGCGATGGAAGGCGCGGGTGGCCGGGCGGTCGGCGCGCGCGGCCTGGGTGGCGTGCTCGTCGACGGCGCCGGCCTCGATGACGACGCCGTAGTCGCGCTCAGCGGCCTCGGGGGAGACGTAGCCTTCCAGCACGTCCCGTAGGACCAGGGCGGGCGGGCGGTCGAAGGGGTGGCCGCGGCCACCGCCGCCGCCTGTCTCGATGCGAAGGATGTCGCCCTGGCGCAGGTCGTTGCCGTCGGACAAGGGCGGCAGCAGGCGCTCGCTGTTGCGGCCGGGGTTCACGACGCAACGCGCGGTGCCTCCGGCGCGGCCGCCTTCGGTGCCCCAGGGCGGATTCTGCACGCTGTCGATGCGGATGGCGAGCATGCCGGTGTCGGACAGGATCTCGAACTCGCGGACGATGCCGCAGCCGCCGCGGAACGCGCCGGGGCCGCCGCTGTCCTTGTGGATGCCGTAGGTGGTGAGGCGGACGGGGTAGGACAGCTCGAGGAACTCGACCGGGTAGTTCTCCTGCGCCACGAAGTACACGGCGTCGATCCCATCCGCGTCCGGGCGGGCGCCGTAGCCGACGCCGAGGCCGTCCGAGAGGAGGAACGGCTTGCCAGCCACCATGCCGCGGATGAGGAGGATGACATACGCGGAGTGGGCGGCGGGCGCCGGGGTGCCGGCGACGTTGATGAGGCCGTTCAGCGCTGCCAGCACGCGCATCATGGTCATGCCGCGCATGCCGAGCGGGGCGGGGAAGCGCGGGCGGAGCAGCGAACCTTCGCGCAGGATGATCTCGTCGAAGGCGCGGGCGCCGCCGGCGTTGCAGACCTGGCTCGGGTCGCCGCCGAGGAAGTACAGCGCGAAGGCGGTGCCGGGCACGTCCTTGTTCATCAGGTAGTTGACCGGACCGGGCGTCTGATCGTCCGTGTCGCTCGCGTCGAAGATGAAGCGGTCCTCCGGCGTGCGGGTGAGCGCGAAGCGGATGTGGACGGGGCCGGTGCCGTGGCCGTCGCTGTCGATGGCGTCGGTGAAGCGGTGGGTGCCGACGGGGAAGGTCTCGCGCAGGCGGCGGCGGACGAGGGCCTCGGTGCGGGCGAGGAGCTGGGCGAGGGCGTCGGCCAGCACGGGGGCGGTGAAGCGGCCCGCGACCTCCGCCATGCGGCGCACCCCGAGGGCGACGCTGGCCATGAGCGCGCGCGTGTCGCCGCGGCAGGTGTCGGGGTAGCGGGAGTTGCGGTAGAAGATCTGCAGGCAGGCCTCGTTGGTGGCGCCCTGGTCGATCAGCTTCGTGGGCGGGACGATGATGCCTTCCTGGAAGATGTCGGTGGCGTCGGGCGAGATGGAGCCGGGGCGGAGGCCGCCGATGTCGGAGAAATGGGCCCAGCCCATGACGAAGGCGACGCGGTGGCCCTCGTGGAACACGGGCGCGAAGAACACCTGGTCGTTGGAGTGGGAGACGGCGCCTTCGCTGCCGTAGCAGTCGTTATACCAGTAGAGGTCGCCCTCGCGGATGGTCTCGATCGGGAAGTGCTTGAACACGGGGCCGGAGATGTCCCCGAAGATGGGCACGTTGGAGCCGACGGCCATGACGCCGTCCGCGTCGAACAGGGCGGTGTAGAAGTCCTTCTTCTCGCGGATGAAGGCGGAGATGGCGGTGCGCTCGAGCAGGGCCTCCATCTCGCCCTGGGCCGCGCGGATGGCGCCGCGGATGATCTCGAGGGTGACAGGGTCGCAAACGCTCATCCGGGGACTCCATCGAGGTGGCATGCGGCGGTGCGGCCGGGGGCGATCGGGCGCAGCGCCGGGGTGTCCGTGGTGCAGCGCGCGAAGGCGTGGGGGCAGCGCTCGCGGAAGGGGCAGCCGGGGCCTTGGGTGGGTGCGTCGGCGAGGCTGCCGCGGATGGGGAGCGGGCCGCGGTCCTGGTCCACGCGGGCCACGGGCACGGCGGCGACGAGGGCGCGGGTGTAGGGGTGCGCGGGGGAGGCGATGAGCTCGGCGGTGGGGCCCTCCTCCACGATGCGGCCGAGATACATGACGATCGTGCGCTCGCACACGTAGCGGATCAGCGCCAGGTCGTGGCTGATGTAGAGGGCGGCGAGGCCCAGGCTGTCCCGTGCGTCACGGAGCAGGTTGAGGATGCCGGCGCGGACCGAGACGTCGAGCATGGAGACGGGCTCGTCCGCCACGATGAGCGTGGGACCGGGGATAAGGGCCCGGGCGAGGACGACGCGCTGCAGCTGGCCGCCCGAGAGCTCGTGCGGGCGGCGCTCGAGCCAGGCGGCGGGGGGTGTCAGGCGCACGCGGTGGAGCACGGCGTCGATGCGGGCGGCGTGCTCGGCCTCGGGCACGCCGAAATTGCGGAGCGGCTCGGTGAGGGAGCGGCGGATTGTGAAGCGGGGGTTGAGCGCGTCGAACGGGTTCTGGAAGACGAGCTGCGCGCGGGCGCGGTAGGGCAGCAGGGCCCGGCCGCGGAGGTGGGTGATGTCCGCACCGTCGAAGGAGATGCGGCCTACGGAGGGCTCCTCGAGGCGGAGCAGGAGCCTGGCCGTGGTGGTCTTGCCGCAGCCGGATTCGCCCACGATGCCGAGGGCTTCGCCGGGGCGGAGGGCGAGGCTGACGTCGGCGACCGCGTGGACGGTGCGGCCGCGGCTGACGAAGCTTTTCTCGAGACCGGTGGCCTGCAGCAGGGCGGTCATGCGATTGGTAGCCAGGTGGCGGCGAGCCAGGTGGCTGGTTCGGCGGCGCGGGTGCGAAGATCGGCGGCGTCCTCCGCGTGCCAGCAGGCCACCAGGTGGTCGGGGCCGAAGGGGCGCATGGGCGGCGGCTCGGCCATGCAGCGCGCGTCGGCGAAGGGGCAGCGCGGGGCGAAGCGGCAGCCGGGCGGGGGGTGCAGCAGGGAGGGGGGCGAACCCTCGATGGGCACCAGCGCCATGTCGCTTGCGTGCACATCCGGAAAGGCGTGGGTGAGGCCCATAGTGTAGGGGTGCAGCGGGCGCTCCAGAACCTCTGCCACGGGCCCGGCCTCCACCACCTGGCCGGCATACATCACCGCCACGCGGTCCGACGCGTAGGCCACCACGGCCATGTCGTGGGTGATCAGGATCATCGACAAGCCCAGCCGGGCCTGCATCTCCCGCAGCACGTCCAGCACCTGGCGCTGCACGATGACGTCGAGCGCCGTCACGGGCTCGTCGGCGATGACGAGCGTGGGGGACAGGGCCAGTGCGAGTGCGATGGAGGCGCGCTGGCGCATGCCGCCGCTGAACTGGTGCGGGTAGGCCGCGAGGCGCGCGGGCTCGAGGCCGACGAGCCGGAAGAGTTCGGCCGCGCGGGCGGCGGCTTCGGCGCGCTTCAGGCCGCCGCGTTCGATCAGCACTTCCTGCATCTGGGCCGAGAGGCGCTGCACCGGGTCGAGCGCGTTCATCGCCGTCTGCGGGATGAAGGACATGCGGCGCCAGCGGATGTCGCGCCGGGCGCGGGGGGAGAGGCGCTGCAGGTCCTGGCCCTCGAACAGCACCTCGCCTGCGGTGATGCGGCCGCGGTCGGGCAGCACGCCCATCAGCGCCCGGCCCAGGGTGGACTTGCCGCAGCCGCTCTCGCCCACGAGGCTCGTGATGGAGCCGGCCGGGACGCTCAGGTCGAGCGCGTCCACGGCGCGGACAGGACCGACCGAGGTGACGTAGTCCACAGTGAGGCCGCGGATCTCGAGGATGCTGGTGGCGGGCGGGCTCATGCCGGTGCGTTCATGGGGCGCTGCGTCATCGCGAGTTGCAGGCGTGGCGATCCAGGGGTCGACGAGCCTGCGCTGTGCGGCCGCTGGATCGCCACGCTGCGCTCGCGATGACGATGGCCGTTGCGGCTTGCCCGCAGCGGCAACGGGGGAAAGGACATCACTGGTCGGCCAGCTTCGGGAACAGGAGCTTCTCGGAGCCGCGCGAGATCAGGAACCCGGCCAGCACCATGGCCATGATGGCGGCGCCAGGCGGCCCGAACCAGTGCCAGGCGCCGCGGGAGAGGGCCTGGTTGGCGTAGGCCTCCTGCAGCATGACGCCCCAGCTCACGGTTTGCGGGTCCCCGAAGCCGAGGAAGCTCGCGGAGGCTTCGGCGAGGATGGCCCAGCCGATGGCGACCGAGCCGTAGAGTGCCGCCAGCGGCAGCACTTGCGGCAGGACGTGCACGAACATGATGCGCGGGGTGGAGCAGCCCGTGACGCGCGCGGCCTCGACCCAGGCGCGCTCCCGCAGGCTCAGCACCTGGGCGCGGATGACGCGGGCGGTGTTGGGCCACAGCAGGGCGGCCACGGTGAACACGACGACGCCGGTGCCGGGGCGGGTGAGGGTTGCGAGCACCAGCATGAAGGGCAGGAAGGGCAGGCCGAGCACGATGTCCGCGAACCAGGTGACGACGCGGTCCACCCAGCCGCCGAGGTAGCCCGAGAGCAGGCCGAGGATGGTGCCGATGGCCACGACCGCGAGCGCCGCCGTGAGCCCGACGGCGAGTGCCGAGCGTGTGCCCCAGATGAGCTGGCTCAGCACGTCCCGCCCGCTCGAGGTGGTGCCGAGCCAGTAGGTGGCCGAGATGGGTTGGTAACGGGCGATGCGGGCGCCGATGCGTAGGATGGCTTTCGGGTCGTAGGGGGCCAGGCGGTCCGCGAACAATGCGACGAACACGATGACCGTGTAGATGGCCCCGCCCGCCAGCGCGAACGGCTCCCGCCGGAGGTAGCGCAGCACCCTAGCGCCGCGCACCGACGGACACTCGCGGGTCCAGGGCCGCATAGGCCAGGTCGGCGACGGTGTTCATCACCACCAGGGCCGTCGCGATCATGAGGAAGGCGCCCTGGGCCAGGGGGTAGTCGGCGCTCTGCACCGCCTGCACCAGGAGGCGGCCGATGCCGGGCCAGGCGAACACGGTCTCGACCACCACGTTGCCGCCGATGCTCGCGCCGAGGCCGAGCGCAAAGGCGGTGACGACCGGGAGCAACGCGTTGCGGGCGGCGTGGCGCATGACGACCGACCAGCGCGACAGGCCCTTCATGCGGGCCATGACGATGAACTCGTCGTTCAGCACCTCGAGCATGGTGGCGCGCATGAGCAGCAGCGGCAGGCCCTGGAGATAGAGGGTGAGGGTGAGCGCCGGCAGCACGAGGTGCCACCAGTAATCGGCCGAGCCCAGGCTGGTGCCGAGGCCTCCCAGCACCTGGCCGGGGCTGAGCGCGCCGCCCGTGGGGAACAGCCCGGCCTCGAACGCCAGCGCCGCCAGGAGCAGCATGCCGAGCCAGAACTCCGGGGCTGCGCGCGTGGCCAGCGCCGACGGGATGGCGACGGCCTCCACCACGCCGCCACGGCGGAAGGCGAGGAACGCGCCGGCGACGATGCCGAAGGCGTAGGCGCAGCAGAGCGACACGAGGGTGAGGATGATGGTGTTGGGCAGCGCCTCGCCGAGCAGAACGAGCACCGGCTTGCCTTGCAGGAAGGACATTCCGAGCTCGCCCCGCGCCAGATTGCCGAGATAGATCAGGTATTGCTCCCATATCGGCCGGTCGAGCCCGAAGCCCTTCAGCAGCGCCGCCCGCGTCTCCTGGCTGAAGCTGGGCGAGAGGAAGTTGAGCGTCGGATCCCCGGGCATCAGGCGGAACAGGACGAAGGTCAGCGTGATGACCACCCACAGCACGAGGGCGAGGTGCCCGAGCCTTCCCAGAAGATGACGCACCAGAGGATGACGCCCCAGAAGAAGATGCCCCAGAAGAAGATGCCCCAGAAGATGACGCCCCAGCCGGTGCCGCGCCATGCAGCGCTACTGGTAGACCGGCGTCGTCTCCTTCACCCCGGCCGGGTAGTGCAGCACGCCGTTGACCAGCACGTAGCCGGCGTCCTTCAGCATGGCCTTCGCGGCCTCGAGGCTGCCGGCGCCCGGTACGCGCTTTTCGATGCCGGGGTTGGCCCAATAGGAGAGGGCGGGCGAGATCCAGGAATTGGCGGGCACCGCGGCCCCTCCGAACGCATCCGCCGCGATGGCCTCGCGGTCGATGACGGCCGACAACGCCCGTCGGAACGCCACGTCCTGGAAGGGCGGGCGGCGCTCGTTGTAGGCGATGAAGCGGAAGCCGATGTCGAGCGAGTCCGACAGCTTGATGGCCGGGGTGGATTTCGCGAGCCGGGTCAGCAGCTCCGGGTCCCCGGTGTAGTCGGTCAGGAAGTTCATCTCGCCGCTGCGCATGGCGCCCAGCGTGGCCTCCACGTTGGGGGCGATTCGCATGATCCAGCGGTTCACGCTGGGCTTGGCCCAATGCTCCGGGTTGGCCTCGAGCACCACTTGCTCGGTGAGCTTCACGGACACGAACTTGAACGGGCCCGAGCCGATGGGCAGCGGCTCCATGATGCTCTCGGCCGTCTCTGGCT
>JBBROS010000073.1:0-8763 GCA_038229135.1 Acetobacterales bacterium | reverse complement strand
GCTCGACCCCTCGCCCACCCTCGACGAAGGGCGCGTGGCCGAGCTGCGCAACGCCTGCGCCGAAGCGGAGCCGGAGGCCGACCTGGTCGAGGAGGTGCTGCGCCTCCGTGGCCTCGACACCATCCCGCCCGTCAGCCTCCCTCCGCTCGCCGCTATCCCGCAAGCCACCCTCACCCCGCGCCAGGTCCGCGCCGCCCTGGCCCGGCGAGCGCTCGCCGCAGCCGGGCTGCAGGAGTGTGTGACGTTCAGCTTCACCGACGAGACCACCGCCACGCGCTTCGGCGGCGGCGACCCGGCGCTGCGCCTGGCGAACCCTATCGCGTCGGACCTCGACAACATGCGCCCCACGCCCGTCGCCACCCTGGCCCAAGCCGCCGCCCGCAACGCCGCCCGCGGGCTGCCGGACGTGCGGCTGATGGAGCTCGGCCCGGCCTTCACGCCAGGGGGGCAGGAGCAGGTGGCGGCCGGGCTGCTGGCCGGGCACACGCCGCGCGCACCGGGCCAACCGGCACGTACGCTGGGCGCCATGGACGCCAAGGCCGCGCTCATGCCCACCCTCGCCGGCCTCGGCCTGCCAATGGAGAGCCTGTCGATCACGCCCGACGCGCCCGCCTGGTATCACCCCGGCCAGTCCGGCACCGTCCGGCAGGGCCCCAAGCTCGTGCTCGGGACGTTCGGCGCGCTCCACCCCACCGTGCTCGCCGCGATGGACCTCGGCCCCGCCGCCGCGTTCGAGCTCTTCCTGGACCGCATCCCGGAACCGAAGCGCCGCCGCCGGGTCGCCCCGGACCTGCCGCCCTACCAGCCGCTCCGCCGCGACTTCGCCTTCCTCGTGGACGAGGCCGTCCCCGCCGAGGCCATCCTCCGCGCCGCCCGCGGGGCCGAGCGCACGCTCATCACCGAGGTGCGCCTGTTCGACCTCTTCCGCGGCGGCGCCGTCCCGCCCGGGCACAAATCCGTCGGCATCGAAGTCACGCTCCAGCCGCGCGAACGCACGCTGACGGATGCCGAGATCGAGGCCGCCGCGCAGAAGGTGGTCGCAGCCGTGGCCAAGGCGACGGGAGCCACGCTCAGGTAGATCGTCGTCACGAGCCGAAGGCGTGGCGACCCAGCAGCCGCCGGGAGCAGGCTCGTGGTCCTGGATCGCCACGGTTGGCTCGCGATCACGGCAAGCTACCCCCGCCAGAACTCCATCGTGACCGGCATCTGCCGCATCTCGACCGTCTCCCCGACCGTGAACCGCATCAGGTCCGCGCCCACGACCAACGGCCCGTCCCATGCAAGCCGCGCCTGCCGGGCAATCTCGTCTGTCGGCACCGGCGGGAAACGGGGCATGCGCGCGATCTCGACGAAATGGCTGAACGCCGCCATCCGCGGCCGCGCCCGGGCGAACACGCGCCCCGCCTCCTCAGGCGACGTGTGATGCTCCGACACCGCCTTGGCCTGCGGAAACCCCTCCATGCCTGCCGGCGTGGTGCACACCTCGTGGATCAGCAGATCCACGCCAGTCGCCATCCGGATCACCCGCTCGTCGAACCGCGTGTCGCCCGAGAGGACCACCGAGCGGCCAGCATAGTCGATCCGGAACCCGACCGCCGGGTGGATCAGCGGGCCGTGGTCGACCGGGAACGCGGTAACGCGAACCCCGGCCTGATCGAACACGACCCCCTCCGCCTCCGGGAAGTCCCGCCCAGCGATGCCGGTCGCGGCCTCCGGCGTCCCCTCGTCCTCCATGCGAATGCGGATGTCCGCGTCGAACGCCTCGCGCAAGGCCGCGCACATACGCGCCGTGCCAGGCGGCCCGAGCACCGGCAGCGCCCTCGTGCGCCCGAGATACGGCGCCTGGATGGACCCCGTGAGCCACAGATCGGGCAGCCCGATCAAGTGGTCCGAGTGCAAGTGCGTCAGCAGCACCGCGTCGATCGAGCCCAGCGCCACCTGCAACTGGTTCAGCCGCACCGTGCAGCCCCGCCCGGCGTCGAACACCAGCCGCAGCCCCCCGGCCTCCACCAACGTCGACGGCCCGAACCGCGCCGGCGTGAGCTGCGGGCTGCCGGTGCCGAGCAAGGTTACGACCATGGCCGGCGGCGCCGTCTGCGCAGCCGCCCGCGCCACCCCCCCGCCCAGCGCCGCCCCCACCAGCAGCCGCCGACCCATCTCCATCGCCATCCCAATGCGTCCTTCTTCCGAGACGCCCGAACCTTGGACCGTTCACGCGCCCAACGCCAAGCCTAAAGGAACCTCCCCCGCTCCATGATCTCGCGGCTGTAGTCGGTGTAGCTCATGCCCAGCGCGTCGGCCCGTGCGAGCCGGCTCTGCGCCACCTCCCGCGGCACCGCCCAGGCCCGCTTCTTTGCGCGCCGCCAACACCACAGGCGCCAGGAGGCGTCCGGGTCGGGCGGGTCGGGCGGGTCTAGCCTGGGGCCGCCATTATGGCCGATCGTCGGTTGGTTCATCCGATAGGCTAAGCAAAAGACAGGCCAATGCGGCCTGCGCCGTAGCATCCGCCCCGCCGGATGCCGCACACTGACGCATGGTCCGCCCCAATGCCCTCGCCGAGATCGGCGCCCTCCTCGGCGAGCCCAGCCGTGCCGCCATGCTCGACGCGCTCATGGACGGCCGCGCCCTGACCGCGCGCGAGCTGGCCCTGCACGCCGGGGTGACGCCGCAAACCGCGAGCGGCCACCTCGCGCGCCTGCTCGAGGCCGGGCTGCTGGCGGTCACGCAACAGGGACGCCACCGCTATCACCGCCTATCCTCGCCCGAGGTCGCGCGCCTGCTCGAGCACCTCGGCAACTTCGCGGCCCGCCCTGGCAACCAGCGCGCCGTCGTCACCGGCCCGCGCGACGCCGCGATGCGCCTTGCCCGGACCTGCTACGACCACCTGGCCGGCCGCGTGGGCGTCGGCATTGCCGATAGCCTGCTCGAGGCCGGGCACCTCGAGCTTTCTCCCGATGGCGGCCAGGTCACCCCGAGCGGCCACGCGTTCTTCGAGCGCTTCGGCATCCTCGACAACTCGGCTGGCACCGCGACGGGCGCGCCCCTGTTCTGCCGCCCCTGCCTGGACTGGAGCGAGCGCCGCACGCACCTTGCCGGCACCGTCGGCGCCGCCATCGCCTGCCGCTGCTTCACGCTCGGCTGGCTTCGCCGCCAGCCCGGCACCCGCGCCCTCCTCCTCACCCACGAGGGCAAGGCCGGCCTGCGGAGCGTGTTCGGCCTCCGGCTGGACGGCCCGGCCCCGCTACGGCCCGCGCCGTAGCACCCCAGGCTTCAAGGCGCTCAAGGTCGACGCCGAAGGGAGCCCGTTCATGCTCGACCACATCACCGATCCGCTCCAGCGGATGGGTACGCTCACGGCGCATTCCTGGCAGGGCCGGCTGTATGCGGCGGCGGACACGCCTTCCGCCGCGCTCGACGCTGCCGCCCGGGCCGTCCGCGCCGGGCTGGTGCCGCTCACCCCCGCCCCGGCCGTAGGGTTTGCGCTGCTCTACGCGAGCCGAGACCTGGCCGTGTTCTGGTGGGAGGCTGCAATGCTGCACCGCGCCTCCTGCCGCCTGCAGAGCAAGCACGCCCAGCACCATTGGACAATCTCCCTGACGGCGATGCCACGGCGCCTGCCACAACCAGTCACACCCCATCGCTGCCCGGCCGCGCGATGTGGCGGAACGCAAGGTTCACCAGCCTAGCGGTCGCCACGTCGATGGCGCTGTGCGCCCAGATTCGCCATCATGGTGCCGGCGCTGGGCGCGACCATGGCCAGCTACGTCGGCGGCCTCGCCACGGTATGCGCCATCATCGGCCGCTTCGCGCTCGGCTGGTTGATGCCGCCGGGCGCCGACCGGAGGCGCGCGGCCGCGGCAAACCTCCTGCTGCAAGCCTGCGGCTCCTGCGCGCTGCTCGCCTCGGGCGGCACCAGCGCGCCGCTCCTCGTGCTCGGCACTGTGCTGTTCGGGCTTGGGCTCGGCAACGCCACCTCGCTGCCACCGCTGATCGTGCAGCAGGATTTCGCCCCGAACGACACGGCCCGCGCCGTCGCCCTGGTCACTGCGGTGGGCCAGGCCGCCTACACCTTCGCGCCCGCCGCGTTCAGCCTCGGGCGGGGCGGATCGGGACAGGCCCTGTTCATTGGCGCCGCCGCAATCCAACTCATGGCGGCAACGCTCTATTTGGCCGAGCGGGGTGCGCGCGGGCCGCGCTGAACTGACTATGAAGTAATCGTTGCTTTGGGGATTGTCCAATCCCGCATTCCCTGCCTAGGCTCTATAAGTCATGGCAGGAAGCGACGTGTCGATGAATTTGAACTCGTTCGCGGTCCTGGCCTCGGCCCTTCTGCTTGCCGCCTGTGCCACGCCCTACATGCCCGGCCCCGGCCCTATCGGTGCCACGACCGAGCTGGAGAGCCGGGACCGCTCCGTCCGTTTCGGCCGTATGAGCCAGCTGACCGGCGTCGCGCAGCCGCAGGTTCAGGAGGTGCGGCCCTTCGCGCCCTACGGGAGCCGCGCCGTCGGCCTGCCGGTGGTGCTGGTCACTTTCGATGAGCGTGCCTTCTTTGCGCCAGGCAGCGATCGCCCGCGTCCCCAATCGGCCGCCATCCTCGACACGGTTGCCGAGTCCATGCGCCGCGACGTGCCGGACGCACAGCTCACCCTCCTGGGCCACACGGACGCGGTTGGTGCAGACGCTGCCAACGACGACCTCTCGATGCGCCGGGCCCGCGCCGTGCTGCAGGGCCTCGTGGCGCGCGGCGTGAACGAGGCGCAGCTCAGCACCATGGCGATCGGCCGCCGCCAGCCTGTTGCGCCGAACGCGACCGAGGCCGGGCGGGCGCGGAATCGGCGCGTCGAGTTCCTCGTTTCGTCCAGCCTTGCCGCCAACCTGACCGTCGTGCAGCAACGCCCGGTGCCACTGGCCTGGCTTGCTGGCGGCGCAGCGCAGCGCCCTGCGCCCAGCGCGAGCGTGCCGGTGCTGCGGCCCAAGGTGAAGCAGGCGGCCGCGTATGGTGGGCCGGCTGACATCAGCGAAACCATGACCGAAGCGGAAACCGTGACGCTTGCTGCGCCCACCAAAAGCTGAAGGGACACGATACAGAATGATCACCGCCCGCCGTCTGACTTGCCTCCTTGCCGCCGGGGCGATGCTCCCGATGGCAGGCTGCGCACCTGCCCAATACGGCTCGCCCCAGGAAGCCGCCGCCAACGCGTGCAGCGCGCTCGGCCCGAAGGCGCTGTCCGGCGCGCTCGTCGGCGGCCTTGGAGGGGCGGCGGGCGGCGCTGCCATCGGGGCAGCCGCCGGGCGTGGGCGGGGGGCTGCAATCGGTGCCGGCGTCGGCCTGCTCGCGGGCGTCATCGGCGGCCTCGCCGTGGGGAACAACCTGGACCAGCGGGATTGCTACCAGGCCCGGATCGCACTCGCACAAATGGCGCAAAGCCCCGCCGGCGTGCCCGTCGGCTGGCAGAGTCCCACGGGCAGCTACGGCCGCTACACCCCGATCGCGGCCGCCTACCAGGCACCCGGTGGCCAGCTCTGCCGCCGGTTCGCGCAGGACGTCGTCATCGCCGGGCGTGCGCCGGTGCAGGAGCAAGGCGTCGTCTGCCGCGACGCGAACGGGGATTGGCAGCGGACGGCCTAACGCCGCTCCACTACGACGCCCGTCTCACCCACGATCGTGGGGCGGGTGCCGGACACGTCGAGCGTCAGCTCGAACTTCGCCAGCCCCGCCGTCCGCGCGCCCCGCTTGCTCGACTGCGCCTCCCAGTCGACCAGCCCCGTCACGACGCAACGCTCCTCGCCATCGCACGTCGCCTCAAGCGAGGGCTCCCGTACGGCATAGACCCGCTCGGGCCAGCGCTCCGCGAAGTCCTGCTTGCGGGTCAGCAGCGCGTCCCGTTCGGCCTTCGCGCCGTAGAAGAACACGAGTGGCGCGTAGTAGCTGCGGAAGGCCGCGAGCGCGCGTTCGTTGCTATCGGACCACGTGCTGAAGTAGCGCGCGGCGAACTCGGTCGAACGCTTGTCGGCCGCCTCGCGCGGGGTCGCCGGGTCGCCCGCCGCCTCGGGCGCCTTGGGCCCGCCCATCACCGGCGCACCCTTGCCCGGGATGGTCTCGCGCTTCGCGACGCGCGGCGGCGGCTGCACGATCGTCACGGAAATCTCGAGCGACGCCGCCGCAACCGGGGTCAGCCACCCCATCTCGGAGGGCCCAGAGCTCGCAAGCGCATAGATGGCCTTGTCCGACAGCCCTAGCCGGCTGAGATACGCCCCGACCAGCGCGTTGCCGGCCCCGGTCTCCCGCGCCTGGCCCCGCTGCACCACGTAGGCGGCATGGAACCCGATCCGGGCCTGCGGCTGCATCGACCGCTTCGGACTGCCGATCCAGGCAAGCGCGCAAGCCGAGGCGCACATCGAGTCGTCGAGCACCAAGGTCGTGAACCCCCGATCCCTCACGAGCTGGCCGATGCGGAGGCCGGAGAGCAGGTGGCCGCCAGGGCTGCTCAGCACGATGACCGCATTCTCGTGCGCCGCGACCGCGGTGGCAAAGCGATCGCCGTCGCCGGGTTTGAACTCTCCTTCCACCAGGAACACGGCCCGCTCGCCCGGCACGCGCTCGATCGTGGCGCCGTAGACGGCCTGCGTCGCGAGCAGGCAGACGAGCAGCAGACCTCGCATCACACCCGCGCCTGCTTCACAACGCCCGTGCCGGCCCGGAGCTGCGCGATGGTGGAGCGGGACGTGATCTGCTCCGGGTCCGTCCGCAGCTCGATCAGCGCCGGCTTGCCGCTCGCCACCGCCCGCTCGAAGGCCGGGCGGAACTGCGCCGTCTCCTCCACCACCTCCCCGTGGCCGCCGAAGCTCTCGATCAGCCGTGCGAAATCCGGGTTCACCAGCGCCGTGCCGCTCACCCGCCCGGGGTAGGTCCGCTCCTGATACATGCGGATGGTGCCGTACATCCCGTTGTTGAACACGAGCACGATCGGCGCCACGCCCTCCTGGAAGGCGGTCGCGATCTCCTGCCCCGTCATCAGCATGCCGCCATCGCCCACGAACACGACCACCTGGCGCCCCGGGCAGGCGATGGCCGCCCCGATGCCGGCCGGCACGCCGTAGCCCATGGCGCCGTTGGTGGGTCCGATGAAGCGCTGGTGCTCGCCGAAGTTCATGAAGCGCGCGGGCCAGGTGGCGAAGTTGCCGGCGTCGGACGTGAACACCGCGTCCGGCGCCGCCATCTCGGCCAGCTCCCGCATGGCCTGGCCCAGGTTCAGCTTGCCCGCATACTCCGGCACCACCTGCCCGGCCTGCCGCAGCGCCCGAAGCGTGCGCAACCACTCGCCCCACGGGCCTGCCGTGCCGGGCCGCGCCGCCGCGGCGAGTGCGAAGGCGTTGAGGTCCGAAACGATGCCGAGCGCCGGGCGGAACACACGGCCGATCTCGCCCGCATCCGGGTGCACGTGGACGATGGGCGTGGCGCCGGCCGTGTCGAACAGCTGGTAGCCCTGGCTCGTCGCCTCCCCGAGCCGCGTGCCGATGGCCAGCACGAGGTCCGCCTCCTTGGCGCGGGCCACCAGCGCCGGGTCGGAGCCCACGCCGAGGTCGCCCACGAAGTTCGCCTGGTGCCCGTCATACAGCGCCTGCCGCCGGAACCCGACGGCCACAGGCAGGTCCCGCGCGGTGCAGAAATTGCGGATCGCAGCCCGCCCGGCCTCGGACCACATGGACCCGCCCAGGATCACGAGCGGCCGCTTTGCGCCCTCCAGCAGCGCCTCCATCCGCTCCAGCGCCACCGGGTCCGGCTGCGGCGCGAACACCGGGGCGCGCCCGATATCCGGCACGCTCACGCCGTGCTTCTGCATCTCCTCGCTGAGCGCGATCACCACCGGCCCGGGCCGCCCCGAGGTCGCCACGTCCACCGCATGGGCCACCAGCTCCGGGATGCGCCGCGCGTCGTCGATCTGCGTCACCCATTTGGCGAGCGGCCCGAACATGCGGCGGTAATCCACCTCCTGGAAGCTGTCCCGGTCCGTCTCCTCGAACGGGATCTGCCCCACGAACAGCAGCATCGGCGTGCTGTCCTGCATGGCGATGTGCACGCCGATCGCGCCATGGCAGGCCCCTGGGCCGCGCGTGACCATTGCCGCCGCCGGACGGCCGTGCAGCTTGCCGTAAGCCTCCGCCATGTTCACCGCCCCGGCCTCGAACCGGCACGTGACGAGCCGCACCCGGTCCTGCACGGCATAGAGCCCGTCCAGCACGTCCAGGTAGCTCTCCCCCGGCACGGCGAACACCGTGTCGATCCCCTGGGCCACCAGCGCCTCGGCCAGCACCAGGCCCCCCGGCCGCCCCCCTTGCTGCAACAACGTCACCTGTGCATCCATGGCCCGTTCCTCCGTTGCGGGCAGCCTAGCCACGGGCTGTCCAACGGCCAAGCCGCGTGGCACGATGCTCCGCATGCGAGCCATCTTCGTCCAGATCAAGTGCAAGATGGGCCAGGCCTACAGCGTGGCCCAGACAGCCGTGGACACCATCGAGCAGCTTTCCGAAATCTATTCGACCTCGGGCCAGTACGACCTCCTGGGCAAGTTCTACCTCGAGCCGGACCAGGACACCGGGCTGTTCGTGACCGAGCGGATCCAAACCCTGCCGGGCGTTGCCGACACCTACACGCTGATCACGTTCAACGCATTCGCCTCGACAAAGACCTAGTACCCGAGCGCCATGCCGTCCTTGCGCGGATCGGACCCGCCGACCAGGCAGCCGCGTTCGTGGTCGATC
>JBBROS010000072.1:0-9045 GCA_038229135.1 Acetobacterales bacterium | reverse complement strand
CAGTCGGGGTGTGGCTACCGCGGACTTCGCGGGCCTCACAAACCCCCCCCCACACCCCCGCCCCCGCGCGCGGGGGGGGGCCCGCCGGGGCCCCCCCCCCCCCCCCGGCGCGCCCCCGGCCCCCCCACGCCTCCGGCTCGCGATGACGAGGGTAGGCGACCTACTCGGCCGCGATCTTCGGGCTCTCCGCCTCCAGCGCCGCCGCCTTCCGCTCCACGAGGTCCACGATCCGCTCCAGCATGTCCCCGCTCTCGATCGTGTGGTCCGTCTTGCCGGCCGCATACACCATGTGCCGCCCGTTGCCGCCGCCGGTCACGCCGATGTCCGTCATCAGCGCCTCGCCCGGCCCGTTCACCACGCAGCCGATGATGCTGAGCGTGATCGGCGTCTTGATGTGCGCCAGCCGCTCCTCGAGCTTGCTGACCGTGTCGATCACGTTGAACCCCTGCCTCGCACAGCTCGGGCAGCTCACGATCTTCACGCCCCGGTGCCGCAGGCCGAGGGACTTCAGGATGTCCCAACCGACCAGCACCTCCTCCTCGGGCTCCGCACTCAGGCTCACCCGCAGCGTGTCCCCGATGCCGGCCCAGAGCAGGCTGCCGAGCCCGATCGAGCTCTTCACCGTGCCCGCCCGCTTCGTGCCGGCCTCGGTGATGCCGATGTGCAGCGGGTGGTCGCACTGCTCGGCCAGCTGCTGGTAGGCGGCAACGGCCATGAACACGTCCGACGCCTTCACGCTGATCTTGAACTCGTGGAAGTCGTGGTCCTGCAGGATCTTCGCGTGCTCCAAGGCGCTCTCCACCAGCGCCTCCGGGTTCGGCTCGCCGTACTTCTCCAGCAGGTGCCGCTCGAGGCTGCCCGCGTTCACGCCGATGCGCATGGAGCATCCATGGTCCCGCGCCGCCTGCACCACTTCGCGCACCCGCTCGGCGCTGCCGATGTTGCCGGGGTTGATCCGCAGGCACGCCGCCCCGCTCTGCGCCGCCTCGATGGCGCGGCGGTAGTGGAAGTGGATGTCGGCCACGATCGGCACCCGCACCTGCGCCACGATGTCCTTCAGCGCCAGCGCGCTCTCCTGGTCCGGGCAGGACACGCGGACGATGTCGACGCCCGCCTCCTCGGCGCGGCGGATCTGCGCCACCGTGCCCGCCACGTCCGTGGTGAGCGTGTTCGTCATGGTCTGCACCGTGATGGGCGCGTCGCCGCCCACGGGCACCGCGCCCACGTGGATCTGGCGCGAACGGCGGCGCTCGATGTGCTGATACGGACGGTAGCTCATGACCCTCGACCCCGGTGGTGCACCGGGGAGATAGGGCACCGGGCCACGCGGTTCTACTGCGGCGCGCGCTCCGGCGCTACCGGGGGCGGCGCCGGCGCAGGGCGGGGCGCGGGGGGCGCACCGACGCGCCCGGCATCCGGGTCGAGCGGGATGTCCCGCCGCACGATGCCCACGGCGCCGAGCGAGGGCGTGGGCGCACCGTCGATGACCACCTCCGTGCCGCCCGCATTGCCGGTGGTGAGCAGCAGCTTCTGCCCCTTCGGCACCGTCCAGGTCTCGCCCGCGCGCATCACGCGGTTGAGCAGCACGGGGCCCTGCACCTCCCGCACCTGCACCCAGGAATCGGCCTTCAAGCGCAGGATCATTCGCGCCATCTCGACCGGAGCGGGCGGCGGCGGCGGTGGCGCGGCCACTGGAGCCGGCACCGGCGGCGGGGCGGGCGCCGCGGCCTGCGGCGCTGCAGCCGGCGGGGACGCGGGCAGGATGGAGGCGACCTGCGGCGATGGGTTCGATGGCGGCGCCGCCCGGTCCGCAAGCGGCGCAAGCCGCTCCGGCACGGCCGGCACCACGATGGCGGGCGCTGGCGCCGAGCCCGAGAACTTATACCACCCGGCATAGGCCGCCACCGCGATCACGACGCCCACCAGCACCACCGCACCGGCCGGCACGCCTCGCTCGGGCACCGGGGCCGGGAAGGCGAGCACGGGCTTGCCGTTGATCTCCTGCGCCTCCGCCCGGAACCGCCGCGCGACCTCGGCTGCATCCAGCCCCAGGAACGTCGCGTAGCCCCGGATGAACCCGACGGCATAGGCGTTGCCCGGCAGGTCCGCGAGGCGCCCATCTTCGATCGCCTCCAGGTAGGGCAGCCGGATGCGCAGGTGGGCGGCCACGTCCGGCAGCGCCCAGCCCAGGCGCAGGCGCGCGGCACGCAGCTCCGCACCCACCCGGGCCGCGCCCAGGGCGGGCGGCTCGGGCGCCGGCGAAATGGGGAGCAGGCCGTCTTCGGCCGGGGACATCATGTCCGACGTCTCCTGGAAACTCGGCTTGCGGTCCTGCAGCACGGGCGACCTCACACGGGGCGAAGCAGCCCGGCCCGACACTTAGCGGTTCGTGCTTGACTTGCCAATCAGCACCACGCCACCGAGTCGGCCTGTAGCCGGCAGCGCACGGCCCCGTTACCAATGCGGCATGCGTCCCTCACCGCCCGAGCCAGGCCTGGTTGCCGAGGGTCTTGCCGCCTTCCGTGGTGAGCGCCTCGTGCTCCGCGGCATCTCGCTCCACGTGGCGCCGGGCGGCGCGGCCCTCCTGCTCGGGCCGAACGGCGCGGGCAAGAGCACGCTGCTCCGGGTCCTGGCTGGCCTCGCCCGGGCAGAGGCCGGGACGGTGCATTGGCGCGGTGCGCCTGTGGCGGACGGCACCGGCCTCGCTTATCTGGGCCACCAGGACGCGATCAAGCCCGGCCTCACCGCGCGCGAGAACCTGGCGTTCCCGCCCGCCTCCGAGGCCGCCGCGGTCGCCCTCGGCCTCGCCCCGCTGATGGACGTGCCGGCCCGCATGCTCTCGGCCGGGCAGCGGCGGCGGCTGGCGCTGGCCCGGCTCATGGGCCGCGGCGCCGGGCTGTGGCTGATGGACGAGCCGACCCTGGGGCTGGACACGGCCTCCGTCGAAGCCCTCGGCACGTTGCTTGCCGCCCACAGGGCGACGGGCGGCGTGGTCGTCGCCGCCACGCATCTGCCGCTGCCGCTGCCCGGCGCCGCCACGCTCGCGCTGGAGCCGGTCCGATGAGAGCGCTCCTGGCCCGCGAACTGCGCCTCTCGCTGCGGCATGGGGCGGACACGCTGGCCTCCGTCATGTTCTTCGTGCTCGCCGCCTTGCTGTTCCCCCTCGCCATCGGCCCGGCCCCCGAGGTCCTCGCGCGCCTCGCCCCGGGCATCGTCTGGGTGGGTGCGCTGCTCGCGGCCCTGCTCCCGCTCGACCGCCTGTTCGGCGCCGACTTCGACGACGGCTCGCTCGACCAGGTGCTGCTCGCCGGCCTCGCCCCCGGTGCCGTGGCAGGCACGAAGGCGGCGGCGCACTGGCTGAGCACGGGCCTGCCATTGCTGCTTGCGGCCGGCCCCGTCGCCCTCATGCTCCAGCTGCCCGGCGAGCTCGTCCCGGTGCTCCTGGCCGGCCTGCTGATGGGCACGCTCGCCCTGTCGCTGCTGGGCACCCTGGGGGCCGCCATCGTGGTCGGCGCCCGCCGCGGCGGGGTGCTGCTCCCGCTTCTCGTGCTGCCGCTCGCCACCCCGGTGCTGATCTTCGGCGCCGCCGCGGTGGACGCCGCCTCGGCCGGGCTGAGCCCACGGCCGCATCTGCTGCTGCTGGCAGCCGTGCTGGCGGCAGCGCTTCCACTCTGCCCGCTGGGCGCCGGGGCGGCGCTGCGGGCAGCGGTGGAGTAGGTCGGCCCAGGCCGAGGAACCGCGTCAGGCTGCGGGCAAGAGCGCATCGGCCCTGACGTTGCGAAAGGTGAATGTCTCGCCTTTCTAGTGGTGGCCGGGGCGGGCCATGGCTGCGCATTCTTCTGTGCGTGCATGAATCTGGCGCGAGCTGGTTTCCTCCACCGTCATCAGCCCTCCCCCGGCTCATGCGCGCCTACCAACGGCGGCGCCTTGACCGGCGGCAACTCGATCGCCTGGTCCAGCGTCGGGTGCTTCGTTCGGTGATACGGCTCCAGCCGCTGCACCGTCCCCATCTCCAGTGCCCGCTCGATGGCGGCGATCACCCGCACGTCCAGCCGCCCCTCCTCGCCATCCGGCTCCGGGTCGCGGTCGTGCAGGATGCAGTCGCTGAAATACCGCGTTTCCGCCCCGAACTGGTCCAGCGCCTTGAACCGGCGCTCCGTCGTGCTGCCGGCGAGCGTGAGCTGGTGGGTGAGCGGGCCGGGAAAGGCGTAGCCTCGTTGTACGAGCAGGTCCCCCTTGTCGCCGCTCACGCGATATTCGTTCACGCTGTCGAGCCCGTACCCCACCGTGAACTGCGCCAGCCGGTCCCCCGGGAAACGCAGCGTGACAGCCACCGTGTCGTGGAAGTCGAACCCCAGATGCGCGCGCTGCGTGCCCACGGCGAACACCTCGATGGGCTCCGCGCGGAACAGGTTGCGGACCGCATTGATCGGGTATGTCCCCATGTCCGCCACCGGCCCCGCCCAGAAGCCATGGGTCCCGCGGTGGTTGGCCGGGCTCACCTTCTGCGTGAAGGTGCTCGTGAACAGCCACACCCGCCCCAGCACGCCCGACTGTTCTACGCGGATCGCCTCCAGCGTGGCCGGCTCGAAGTGCAGCCGGTAGGCGATCATGAGCTTAGCGCCGGTCCGCCGCGCCGCCGCCTCGATGGCCGCGCAGTCGGCCTCGCTGGTCGCCATCGGCTTCTCCAGCAGCACGTGCACCCCCGCCTCCAGCGCCGGCAGCGCGAATTGCCGGTGCTGGTCGTTCGGCAGCGCCAGGTAGATCGCGTCGAACCCTCCGCTCTCCAGCGCCGCCCCATACGCGTCGTAATGGTAGGTCCGCTCGATCCCGTAGCGCCGCCCCAGCGCCTCCGCCTTCGCCGGGTCGCCGGTCACGACCGCGGTCATCACCGAGTTGCCCGTCTGCGCCACCCCCGGCATGAACGCGGCCTGGCTGATCCACCCGGCGCCCACCACGGCATAACGGACTTGTCCCTCGGGCTTGCGTGCGGTCATCCGGCATCCTCCTGTCCCCTCTGCTCAAAGTCGCCGCTTGCATCGGGTTCCCGCGCTCGTGTCCAGGGCAAGCTGCCCTTTCCCCTTGAGCGCCTCCCTGAGCGCGTCTATGGTCCGAATTGTTCTACCCATCCCCCGCGGGAGAGCGCTGCCCCCTGGTCCAAGCAGGGTATAGCCGCCGAAGGCGCAACCGGCCCCCGGAAACGCTCAGGCAAAAGGACCGCGGGACGGATCAGAACCTCTGGAAAGCCGGTTCCGCAAGGGCCCGCACCGACGGAGTAAGGGCACCTCGTCCTGGAGCAGGGTGGGGCCCGAATCTCTCAGGTTCCCGGACAGAGGGGGGTCGCATCCACCGGCAACCGCCGGCGGACGACCCGCGCCGCCCGATCCGGGAGGCGCCTTGCGGGAGCGCACGCGCTTGACGGACCATCAACCCGAGCCGGTGCTGAACCTCGACGCGGACGAGCCCGACACCCTCCACCAGGTCCCACTGGACGCTCTGCACCGCGAACTCGGCGCCAAGATGGTGCCGTTCGCCGGATACGAGCTGCCCATCCAATATCCCGCCGGCCTCATGGCCGAGCACACCCACACCCGCACCCGCGCCAGCCTGTTCGATGTCAGCCACATGGGGCAGATGGCCATCCCCGTCCGCGACGCGGCCGCCCTCGAAGCGCTCGTTCCGTCCGACATCCAGGGCCTCGCCCCCGGCCGCCAGCGATACACGCTGCTGCTGAACGAAGCAGGCGGCATCCTGGACGACCTCATGGTGGCCAACCATGGCGACCACCTCGTCATCGTCGCCAACGCCAGCCGCAAGGATGCGGACGCGCTGCACCTGGCCCGGCACCTTCCCCTCACCGACATCGAGCGTTACCCGGACCGCGCGCTGCTGGCCCTGCAAGGCCCCGAGGCCGCCGCCGTGCTCGGCCCACTCTGCCCCGAGGCCGCCGCCCTCGGCTTCATGGGCGTGGTCCGCGCCCCGATCGGCGGCATCCCGGCCTGGATCAGCCGCAGCGGCTACACCGGCGAGGACGGGTTCGAGATCAGCGTCGACTCCAGCGACGCCGAACGCCTCGCGCGCATGCTGCTGGCCCAACCCGGCGTCCTGCCCGCCGGCCTGGGCGCGCGCGACAGCCTGCGCACGGAAGCCGGGCTCTGCCTCTACGGCAGCGACATCGACGAGCTGACCACCCCGATCGAGGCCGGGCTCGCCTGGACCATCCAGAAGCGCCGCCGCACGGAAGCGAACTTCCTGGGCGCGCTCCCCATTCTCGACCAGCTCGCCCACGGCCCGGCGCGCCTCCGCGTGGGGCTCCGCCCGGACGGCCGCGCGCCTGCCCGTGCCCTCACGCAGATCGCCGCCGCGGACGGCACCCGTGCCGGTGGCATCACCTCCGGCACCTTCTCCCCCACGCTCGGCGCCCCCATCGCCATGGGCTACGTACTGCCAGCCTACGCCGCCCCCGGCACCGCGCTCGACCTCGTCGTTCGCGGCAAGAACCTGCCGGCCCGCGTCGCCCCCCTGCCCTTCGTCCCCCATCGCTACGTCAAGTAGGAGAGCCCGATGATCCGCTTCACCAAGGACCACGAATGGGTCCAGCTCGAGGGCGCAACCGCCCCCCTCGTCGTCACCGTGGGCATTACCGACCACGCGCAGCAGGCCCTGGGCGACGTCGTCTTCGTCGAGCTGCCCGAGCCCGGCCGCACCGTCGTCGAGGGTGAAGCCTGCGCGGTGGTCGAATCCGTGAAGGCCGCATCCGACGTGTACGCCCCGCTCTCCGGCACCATCACCGAGCATAACCCCGCGCTGGCCGACGACCCGGCCATGGTCAACGGCCAGGCCCAGTCCGGCGCCTGGTTCTTCAAGATGACGCTAGCCGACACCGCCGCCTTCGACGCGCTGATGGACGAGCCCGCCTACGCCGCCTTCGTGGAGAGCCTGTGATGGACAGTGGCTTCGACCCCTTCGCCGAGCTGACCGCCCTCGAGGCGCATGATGGCTTCGTCAGCCGCCACGTTGCCCCCTCCGCCGACGACATCGTCCACATGCTGAACGTGGTGGGCGCCCCCTCCCTCGAGGCGCTGGCCGACAGCACCGTGCCCGCCGCCATCCGCCTGCACGCCCCCATGGAGCTGCCGCCCGCCATCGACGAGGCCGCCGCCATCGCCGAACTGCGGGACCTGGCCAGCCAGAACACCCCCATCCGCAGCCTCATCGGCCAGGGCTACCACGGCACCCACACGCCGCCCGTCATCCTCCGCAACGTGCTGGAGAACCCGGGCTGGTACACCGCCTACACCGCCTACCAGGCCGAGATCGCCCAGGGCCGGCTCGAGGCGCTGCTGAACTTCCAGACGATGGTGGCCGACCTCACCGCCATGCCCATCGCCAACGCGAGCCTGCTGGACGAGGCGACCGCCGCTGCCGAGGCCGTGACCATGGCCCGCGCCGCCACCCGGACGAAGTCCGACACCATCGTGGTCGCCACCGACCTGCACCCGCAGACCCGCGCCGTCCTCGCCACCCGCGCCGCCCCGGTCGGCCTCACGCTCGTCGACGTGCGCCCCGGCGACACCGCCGCAATCCGCGCCGCCAATCCCTTCGCCATCGTGCTGCAATACCCCGGCACCACGGGCCAGGTCCGCGACCTGCACGCCGAGATCGCCGCCGCCCACGAGGTCGGCGCGCTCGCCATAGTCTGTGCGGACCTGCTCTCCCTCGTGCTCCTCACCCCGCCCGGCGAGATGGGGGCGGACGTGGTGGTCGGCTCCACTCAGCGCTTCGGCGTGCCCATGGGCGCCGGTGGCCCGCACGCCGCCTTCTTCGCCACCCGCGAGGCCACCAAGCGCCTCATGCCCGGCCGCATCGTCGGCGTGAGCCAGGATGCCGCGGGCCACCGCGCCCTCCGCTTCGCGCTGCAGACCCGCGAGCAGCACATCCGCCGCGAGAAGGCCACGAGCAACATCTGCACCGCCCAGGTCCTGCTCGCCGTCATGGCCGGGCTGTATGCCTGCTGGCACGGCCCCGAGGGCCTCCGCCGCATCGCACGCCGCATCAACCTGCAGGCCCGCCTGCTGGCCAACGCCGCCATGGGCGCCGGGCACAACCTCCGGCACGACGCCTTCTTCGACACCGTAGCGTTCGACACGCCGGACGCCGATGGCCTGGTCGCCCGCGCCGAGGCCGCCGGCTTCAACCTGCGCCGCCTGGATGGCACCGGCGTCGCCATCGCCCTCGACGAAACGGTTACGCGGGACGAACTCGGCCAGCTCGCCGCCCTGCTCGAAGGCCCGCTCGCCAGCGCCCCCGCCTCCATCCCGCCCGCGCTCGTCCGCGGCACCCCCGTGCTGCCGCAGGAGGTGTTCTCCGCACACCACGCCGAGCACGAGATGTTGCGCTACCTCAAGCGCCTGCAGGACAAGGACGTGGCGCTCGACCGGAGCATGATCCCGCTCGGCTCCTGCACCATGAAGCTGAACGCGACGGCGGAGATGATCCCCGTCACGCTCCCCGGCTTCGCCGACGTCCACCCGCTGGCCCCCGCCCACCAGGCGCCGGGCTACACGACGCTGATCGAGCGCCTGCAGGCCTGGCTCTGCGCCATCACCGGGTTCGCCGCCGTCAGCCTGCAGCCGAATGCCGGTAGCCAGGGGGAATACGCCGGGCTGCTCGCCATCCGCGGCTACCACCAGGCCCGAGGCGACGCGCACCGCGACATCTGCCTGATCCCGAGTTCCGCCCACGGCACCAACCCGGCCAGCGCCGTCATGGCCGGGTGCCGCGTGGTGGTCACGGGCTGCGACCGCGACGGCAACGTGGACCTGGCCGACCTGCGGGCCAAGGCCGAACACCATGCGGACCACCTCGCGGCGCTCATGGTCACCTACCCCAGCACCCATGGCGTGTTCGAGGACGGCATCCGCGAAATCTGCGCGATCGTCCACGGCCATGGCGGCCAGGTCTATATGGATGGCGCCAACATGAATGCGCAGATCGGACTTTGCCGTCCGGGCGAAATCGGCGCCGATGTTTGCCATCTCAATT
>JBBROS010000071.1:0-9252 GCA_038229135.1 Acetobacterales bacterium | reverse complement strand
CGCCTTGGCGAACAGCGGCTGCGGATCCCGCCAAAGCTGCACCTTGCGGGCGTGGCTCGGCATGAGCATGCGCATGAAGTCCCGCGCGGCGCGCCAGCCGGCCTCGCCATCCACCAGGATCTCGTCCACGTCGCGCGAATACACGTCGCGGATGGCGCGCTTGATGAGGCTCGCCTCCTCGTAGATCAGCGCCGGGGCCATGCTCTTCATGGTGAGGTCGCGGATCTGGTCCCACTGGTTGAGCAGATATTCGCAGTCTCGGATGATCTCGGGCTTCGGGCGGGCGGCGCCGGCGGTGCGGACGATGAGGCCCATGCCGCGGGGCAGCTCGAGTTCCTGGGTGATCTCCTTGAGGCGACGACGGTCCGCGGCGGACGTGATCTTGCGGCTGATGCCGCCGCCGCGGGGCGAGTTCGGCATCAGGACCGAAAAGCGGCCCGCGAGCGAGATGTAGGTGGTGAGAGCGGCGCCCTTCGTGCCGCGCTCCTCCTTGACCACCTGGACCAGCATGATCTGGCGGCGGCGGATGACCTCCTGGATCTTGTAGTTGCGCAGGAAGCGGGGCGTGGTGCGGCGGTCCTGGCGGTCGTCCGTGTCGAGCTCACCCCCCAGGTTCTCGGGCTCGTCGGCCTGCGGGATGAGTTCCACGGAGTCGTCCTGCTCGACGCTCTCGACGGAATGGGGGGCCGGATCGACGACCTCGTCGACCGTCTCCTGAGCGGAGTCGTCGCCATTGGGCTCGGCGTGGCTGTCGTGGCCCGCGAGGAGGTCGGGTCCTGCCTCGTGGGACGTTGCCTCGGGCGTTGCCTCGGACTGGGCCGGCTCGGCTTCGGGGAACTCGGCGTGAGCTTCCTCGGGAGACACGAGGATGTCCTGCGAGATCGCGGCGGCCTGGGCAACCTGCTCGGGGCGCGGCATTGCCGGCTCCGGAGCGGGTCCGTCGGCGTTCTCGTGCGCGATGCTGTCCGCCGTCTCCGGGTCCGCGGCCGCGGCGTAGCCGGCCTCAGTGGTTGCATCGGCAAAGGCGGGCTCGTCACCAGGCGCGGGAGGTTCGTCGGATCCTTCCGACGCTGCCGAGTCGTCTTCCTGCTGCGTCTGCTCGTCCGCGCCCGGCTCGGGGGCGCGCGGGGTGCGTCGGCCACCGCGTTCGCGGCGCAGGGCTTCGCGCTCCTCCTCCTCTTCTTCCTCGCGCGCCTCGGCCTCCTGCAACTCGAGCAGGCGCTTCCGGTCGGCAACGGGGATTTGATAGTAATCCGGATGGATCTCGCCGAATGCCAAGAAGCCATGGCGCCCGCCACCGAACTCCACGAACGCCGCCTGGAGGCTGGGCTCCACGCGGACGATCTTGGCCAGGTAGATGTTACCCTTGAGTTGCTGCTTGGTCGACGTCTCGACGTCGAAGTCTTCGAGGCGGTTACCGTCCAGGACCACCACGCGGGTTTCTTCCGCGTGGGTGCTGTCGATCAACATGCGCTTCGTCATGGGGATGGGAACTCCGGTGGTCCGCGCGCGCGCGCTGGCCGGTGTGTCGGCAGGGGCGGCGGAGATTGAGCAGGGGAAGACCATGCAAGGTCCGAGCCGGAGTCGGACAGGGTGCAGCGCGCAGAACCGCTTTGGAACAGAACAGAACGGGCGCGACGCTTGGCATATGGACCCTGGCAGACCCTGGCACGGTGGGATGGCGCCGCTTGATGGGCGGTGCCGCCCCGGGTGAGGCGAACGGACCCCGGCGCGCAATCGCGCGGCGCGGGCGGGGGCGCAACCGGCTCGCCCTGGTGCTGCGGGCCCTTTCGTCTGGGGCTTCGGCAAGCGCGGGCGGCGCCGGAGCTGCGCCTCCGGAACGGGGGGAAGCATGGCGCAAAGCGCAACGGCCCGCAAGCGGCACCCCGACGCGCCCGAAAACGTGCGCCTTGGCCGCTCATGTGCTACATGAACTCCATGCCCGATCCGGCCCATATCGCTCGACGAGTGCTGCTTGCCGCCGCGTTCGCGCCCGGGGCGGCCTGGGCCGCCGCGCCGCGCACAGCCGCTGGGCCAGCTATTGGGCCAGCCGGAGGAACAGCCACTGGGCCAGCCACTGGGCCAGCCACTGGGCCGGCAGCGCGCGAAAGGCTGCCGCTGGTGATGCTCGACCCAGGGCACGGCGGAAAGGACCCGGGGGCGATCGGCGTGAGCGGCACCTACGAGAAGCACGTGGCGTTCGCGGCCGCCCAGGAGTTGCGGGCGCAACTCGAGCGCAGCGGGCGCTGCCGTGTGGCGCTCACGCGGAGCCGGGACATGTTCGTGCCGCTGCCGGAGCGGGTGGCGATGGGGCAGCGGCACGGGGCTGCGTTGTTCGTGTCGATGCACGCCGACGCCGTGGCAGACCCGAGGGTGCGCGGCGCGAGCGTATATACCATGGCTGAGACGGCGTCCGACGCGCAGACGGCGGCGCTGGCCCGGCGGGAGAACAGCGCGGACCGGTTCGGCCCGGCGTTCCGCAACATGCCGCCCGACGTGGCGCAGATCCTCTCGAGCCTGGTTCGGCAGGAGACGCGACAGGGCTCGGCGCGGGTTGCGCACCAGGTCGTGGGGGCGATGGCGCCGGAGCTTGGTTTGTTGCACAACCCGGCGCGCCACGCTGCCTTCGCGGTGCTGCGGGCATCCGACGTGCCGAGCGTTCTGGTGGAGATGGGGTTCATGTCGAACCCGAACGATGAAGCGGCGTTACGCAGGGTGGAGCACCGGGCGCGCGTCGCGGGGGCGCTGCGCCGGGCGGTGGAGGCTTGGCTTGCGGCGGGCAACCACAGCGTCCGCGTGTCGGCCGGGTAGATTGAAGGGGGCGAAGAGGATGGACAGCAACGGGACCGCGCCGCCAGAGAGGCTGGTCCGCAGCAGCGCGCCGGCGCCAGGGCCGGCGCAATCGCCGGCACCGGTACGGAAGAGGCGCTTCCGGGCCCTGCGTCGGCTCGTGGCGGCGGTTGCGCTGGTCGGCACGCTGGGCGGCCTCGGGGCGGCGGCATTCGGCTACCATACCTACCAGAAGTATGCGGCCGACCTGCCGACGTTGGACGGGCTGCGGCACTACCAGCCGCGGGTGATGAGCCGGATCTACGCGGGCGACTCGCGCCTGGTGGCGGAGCTGGCCACCGAACGGCGCGTCTTCGTGCCGATCTCGGCCATTCCGGACATGGTCAAGCAGGCCTTCATCTCGGCCGAGGACCAGAAGTTCTGGTCGCACCGTGGCGTGGACCCGTTCGCGATCGCGCGCGCCGGGTGGACGGACATCCAGCAATACGGGCAAGGCAAGCGCCCGATCGGGGCCAGCACCATCACGCAGCAGGTGGCCAAGAACATGCTGCTTGGCAACGAGGTGTCCATCGCGCGGAAGGTGAAGGAGCTGATCCTGGCCGTTCGCATCGACGACTCGATGCCGAAGGAGCACGTGCTCGAGCTGTATTTGAACGAGATCTATCTTGGGCTGCAGACCTACGGCGTGGCCGCGGCGGCGCAGGGCTACTTCAACAAGGCGCTGGACGAGCTGAACCTGCCCGAGGCGGCGTTCCTCGCGGCACTGCCCAAGGCGCCGAACAACTACAACCCGTTCCGCTTCCCGGATGCGGCCAAGGCGCGGCGGGACTGGGTGCTGGACCGGATGGCCGATGACCGGGCGATCACGCCCGAGCAGCAGGCGCAGGCCAAGGCGGCGGCGATCCAGCCCGCTGCGTTCCGCCGGCCCGAGACGGTGGCGGGCGGCGAGTGGTTCGGCGAAGAGGTGCGACGGCAGCTGATCGACCGGTTCGGCGCCGACGCCACCACCCAAGGTGGCTATGTGGTGCGGACGAGCCTCGACCCTGCGCTCCAGGCGGCGGCCGACGAGGCGTTACGACGCGGGCTGTTGGCCTATGACCGGGCGAATGGCGGCTGGCGGGGCGCGGTGAGCCGGATCGAGGGCGGGCCTGGGCTGCGGCAGGGCTGGAGCAACCGGCTCGCAGTTTCGCCGAAGCCGCCCGGCATGCTGGCAGAATGGCGTCTGGCGGCGGTGCTGGAGGCGTCGGACGGCGAGGCGAAGCTCGGTTGGCTCGAGCGGACTCCCGGGCAGCCCGCTTCCAACGCCACACCCAAGGTGGGGTCGCTCTTCATCGCGGACCTGAGCTGGGCCCGGCCCGTGCGCGCAAACGGGCTCGGCCCGGCCCCGCGCAAGATCGGCGAGGTGCTGGCCGTGGGCGACGTCGTGCTGGTCGAGCCCGTTGCGGCCGTGCCGGCGCAGGGGAAGACCCCGGCCCGGCCCGAACGGCTTGCATTGCGTCAGGTGCCGCAGGTGCAGGGTGCACTGGTGTCGCTGGATCCGATGACGGGCCGGGTGCTGGCGATGTCCGGCGGCTGGCATTTCGAGACGAGCCAGTTCAACCGCGCCACGCAGGCGCAACGTCAGCCGGGCAGTTCGTTCAAGCCGATCGTGTACCTCACGGCGCTCGAGCAGGGTTTGTCGCCGAGCCAGCGCGTGCTCGATGCGCCTTACGTGCAGAACCTCGGCGCGCAGGGGCAGTGGCGGCCGAACAACTACAGTATGACGTTCAACGGCCCGACGCCGATGCGGATCGCGCTCGAGAAGTCGCTCAACCTCGTGACCGTGCGCCTGGCCGAGAAGGTGGGAATGGATGCGGTGGCGCAGAATGCGATCGCGTTCCACGTGGTCGACGGTATGCCGAAGGTGTTGCCGGCGGCATTGGGCGCGGTGGAGACGACGGTGCTGCGCCAGGCCGCGGCGTATGGCGCGTTCGCGAATGGAGGGCGGGAGGTGCTGCCTTCGCTGGTGGACAGCGTGCAGGACAGGGAAGGCAAGGTACTCTGGCGCGCCGCATCGCTGGACTGCAAGGGCTGCAACGACCCGGCCAAGCCGCCGGTGCTGGCCGATGGGCGGCGGCAGATTGCGGATCCGCAGAGCACGTTCCAGCTCGTGACCATGATGCAAGGCGTCGTCACGCGTGGGACCGGGTTTGCGGCCGGGCAGGGGCTGGGGCGGGCGATCGCGGGAAAGACCGGGACCAGCCAGGATTTCAACGACGCCTGGTTCGTGGGCTTCACGCCCGACCTGGTCACGGCCGTGTGGATCGGGTTCGACGACAACACGAGCCTGGGCGACAAGGAGACGGGCGGCAGCGTGTCGGCGCCGATCTTCCGGGAGTACATGAAGAAGGCGCTCGAGGGCCGGCCGAACCTGGTGTTCCGCGCGCCGGATGGGGTGAAGCTGGTGGCGTGGGACAGCGGGGCTGGCCGGGTGACGGATGCGTTCAAGACCGGGCAGGAGGCGGGCGCGAGCCAGGGCACCATCGGCGGCGGCGAGGACCGCGAGGGGGTGGCCGTGAGCGCTGCCGGACCCGGCGTGGGCATCGACAGCGGCGTGGGCGGGTTGTACTAGCGCGCCATGTCCACGGAATCCGACGCCCTCAACGCCCAGCTC
This sequence comes from Acetobacterales bacterium, assembly GCA_038229135.1. Lineage (GTDB taxonomy): Bacteria > Pseudomonadota > Alphaproteobacteria > Acetobacterales > Acetobacteraceae > JBBROS01. The sequence goes on along the minus strand of JBBROS010000071.1, from coordinate 3,809 downwards.
AAGCAGGTGGTGGCCCTGCTGAGGAGGCATCTTTGACTACGATGTCGCCGTCGGCAGACTAGAGGAGCTCAACGCCCGCTCCGAAGACCCCGCGCTCTGGAACGACCCGGAGGCCGCGCAGGCCGTGATGCGGGAGCGAAACCGGCTGGCCTCGGCGGTCGACGGCCTGCATGCGCTGCAGCAGGAGGCGGCGGACGCCACCGAGCTGATCGCGATGGCCGAGGGCGAAAGCGATGCGGCGATGGTGGCCGATGGCCTGGCCACACTGCGTGGGCTGCTTGCAGACGCGAAGCGCCAGGAGATCGAAAGCCTGCTGTCGGGCGAGGCGGACATGCGGGACGCCTTCCTCGAGATCAATAGCGGTGCGGGCGGCACGGAGGCGCAGGACTGGGCCGAAATGCTGAGCCGGATGTACAACCGATGGGCCGAGAAGCACGGCTACAAGGTGCAGCTGCTGGAGCAGAGCGAGGGCGAGCAGGCCGGCATCAAGTCGGCCACGCTGCAGGTGACGGGGCCGAACGCCTATGGCTGGCTCAAGACGGAGGCCGGGGTGCATCGCCTGGTGCGGATCAGCCCATTCGACGCCGCAGCCCGGCGGCAGACGAGCTTTGCCTCCGTGTGGGTCTATCCGGTGGTGGACGACACGATCGAGATCGAGGTCAACGAGAGCGACCTGAAGATCGACACGTTCCGCGCGAGCGGTGCCGGCGGGCAGCACGTGAACAAGACGGAGAGCGCGATCCGCATCACGCACCTGCCGACGGGCATCGTCGTCGCGTGCCAGACGGATCGGAGCCAGCACCGCAACCGGGCGACGGCGATGACGATGCTGAAGGCGCGGATGTACGAGGCCGAGCTGCAGCGGCGCGAGGCGGCGGCGAGCGCGCAGGAGGCGGCCAAGACGGAGATCGGCTGGGGCCACCAGATCCGCAGCTACGTGCTGGCGCCCTACCAGATGGTGAAGGACCTGCGTACGGGCGTGGAGAAGGGCAACCCGGACGCGGTTCTGGACGGCGAGCTCGACGACTTCATGGCCGCGGCCCTCGCTGCACGGGTGGGGGCGACGCGGAGCGAGGCGAGCGCGCAGGCGCAGTGAGCGCAGCCCAGTCGGCGGACGCCGAGCCGAAGCACAGGGCGAGCCTTTCGGCGCTCCGGCTGATCCTGCCGTTCCTGCGTCCGTATCGCGGCCGGGCGACGCTCGCCTCGATCGTATTGGCCGTGGCCGCCGGGCTCGTGCTGCTGCTGGGCCAGGGGGTGCGACACCTGATCGATAGCGGGTTCGCGGCCGGGGACGCCGGGCGGCTGAACCAGGCGGCGCTGGCGATGGCCGTGGTCGTGCTGGCACTCGGGGGCACGACGGCGGCGCGCTACTATCTGGTGACGTGGCTTGGGGAGCGCGTCGCGGCCGACATGCGGCGCGCCGTGTTCGACCGTATCCTGCTGCTTGGCCCGGCGACCATGGAGACGCTGCGCACCGGGGACGTGCTGACGCGGCTGACCACTGACACTTCGCTGCTGCAGACGCTGGTGGGCAGCGCGGTGAGCGTCTGGCTGCGGAGCGCGCTGCTGGCGTTGGGTGCACTGGCCATGCTGGTGGTGACGAGCCCGAAGCTCGCGCTGATCGTGGTGGCCGTCGTGCCGCTGGTGGTGTTGCCCTTGGTGCTGTTCGGCCGGCGGGAGCGGGCGCTGTCCCGTTCGGCGCAGGACCGGGTGGCGGATTTGGGCGCGTATGCGGAGGAGACGGTGAACGCGCTCCGCACCGTGCAGGCCTACACGCACGAGGCGGTGGACCGGTCGCGCTTCGACGGGCGGCTCGAGGCGAGCGTTGCCACGGCGCTGCGGCGGGCGGGGGTGCGGGCCGGGTTGATCGCCGCGGTCATCCTGCTCGGGTTCGGGGCCATCACGTTCAGCCTCTGGGTGGGCGGGCTCGAGGTGGTGAACGGCCGGCTCTCGGGCGGCTCGCTGTCGGCGTTCGTGTTCTACGCCATCCTGGTCGCGACGAGCGTCGCCTCCATGAGCGAGCTGTGGGGCGAGGTGCAGCGGGCAGCAGGTTCGGCGTCTCGCATCGCGGAGCTGCTGGAGGAGGCGCCAGGGGTGGTGGCGCCGTCACGGCCCGTGGCGCTCGGTACGGCGGCGCGGGGTGGGGCGGCGGTGCGGTTCGACGACGTGCGGTTCCGCTACGCGTCCCGGCCCGACTCCGCGGCCCTCGACGGGTTCAGCCTCGAGGTGGCGCCGGGCGAGACGGTGGCGCTGGTGGGGCCCAGCGGCGCAGGCAAGTCCACCGTGTTCCAGCTGCTGCTGCGGTTCTATGAGCCGGATGCCGGGCGGATCGTGCTGGACGGGGTGGACGTGCGCATGGCGGATCCGGAGGCAGTGCGCCGGCGCATGGCGCTGGTGGCGCAGGACCCGGTGATCTTCGGCGCCGACGTCTGGGACAACATCCGCTACGGACGGCCGGACGCAACGGATGCCGAGGTGGAGGCGGCGGCCGAGGCGGCGCAGGCGCAGTTCGTGCACGAGCTGCCGCAGGGGTTCGGCACGTTCCTCGGCGAAAGGGGCGTGCGGCTCTCGGGCGGCCAACGGCAGCGGATCGCGATCGCGCGGGCCCTGCTGCGGGACGCGCCGCTGCTGCTGCTGGACGAGGCGACGAGTGCGCTGGACGCGGAAAGCGAAGCGGCGGTGCAGGTCGCGCTGGCGCGGCTTTCGGCCGGCCGCACCACGCTGGTCATCGCGCACCGGCTGGCGACTGTGCGACGAGCGGACCGGATTGTGGTGATGGACCGGGGGCGTGTGGTGGGCATGGGCACGCACGAGGCGCTGGTGGCGGAACATGGGCTGTATGCCCGGCTGGCGGCGCTGCAATTCGCGGGCGCTTGAGCCGTTTGGTCATGGAGCCGTTTCAGCTTACACTTCCGTCTCTGGCCAGGAGGTCACCGTTGCGCAAGCTCGCTCTCGCCCTGCTGATCCTGCCGGGGCCCGCGATGGCCCAGGACCTGCTGTCCATCGGCGTGGGCGGAACGGACATCGTTCGCAACACGAAAAGCGCGGCCGAGGTGCGGCTCGAGTATCGCCCGGCGCTCTCGATCCTCCCGTTCATGGAGCCTTACGCGGCGCTGCGCCCCTGGGTGGGCGTGGAGGCGACGACCCGCGGATCGGTCTGGGCCGGCGGCGGCGTGCTGCTCGACCTCAATTTCGGGCGCTTCGCCTTCGTGCCGCAGGTCGGCGTCGGCGGGTACGAGAGGGGCAGCGGCAGGAACCTGGGCTCGGCACTCGAGTTCCGCACCGGGGTCGAGGTCGCCTACAAGTTCGCCGACCAGTCTCGCGTGGCGCTCGGCTTCTCGCATATGAGCAATGCCGGGATCGCGAAGCGGAACCCGGGGACTGAAGCAGTGGTGTTCAGCTACCAGCTGCCGATCGGGAGCCTGTTCGGGCGGTAGCGGCCAAGCGGAGGATCGTGATGCCTGCACTGTTTCGCTTGCCTGCACTGCTTCGCCTGCCCGCGCTCCTCCGCCTGCCCGCACTCCTCCGCCTGGTCGTCGGCCTCTGCCTGCTCGCAGGCCCGGCGGCGGCGCAGGCCCTTCGGATCGGGATGCAGTCGCCGCCCAGCACGCTCGATCCGCATTGGCTGCTGAACCTGTCCAACACCGGCGCGCTGCGGAACGTGTACGACACGCTGGTGATGCGCGACGACCAGATGCGGCTGAAGCCGGGGCTGGCGGAGACATGGCGCGTGGTGGACGACACGGCCTGGGAGTTCCGGTTGCGGCCCGGCGTGCGTTTCCATGACGGGTCGCCGCTGACCGCCGCGG
>JBBROS010000070.1:0-9300 GCA_038229135.1 Acetobacterales bacterium | reverse complement strand
CATCGGCGCCTACACGGTGGCGACGAAGGCCGGCAACCGCATCACCTTCATCGATACGCCGGGCCACGAGGCGTTCACGGCCATGCGCAGCCGCGGCGCTTCGATCACGGACATCGTGGTGCTGGTCGTTGCCGCCGACGATGGCGTCATGCCGCAGACGATCGAGGCCATCCGCCACGCGAAGGCGGCCGACGCGCCAATCATCGTCGCCATCAACAAAATGGACCGCGCCGACGCCAACCCCGGTCGGGTGCGCCAGGAGCTGCTCAGCCACGACATCGTGGTGGAAGAGATGGGCGGCGACACGCAGGACGTGGAAGTCAGCGCCACCAAGCGCACCGGCCTCGAGGCGCTCGAGGAGGCCATCATGCTGCAGGCCGAGATCCTCGACCTGCGCGCCAACCCGGAGCGTGCGGCCGAGGGCAGCGTGATCGAGAGCAGGCTCGACCGCGGCCGGGGCCCGGTCGCCACCGTGCTCATTCAGAAGGGCACGCTGCGCCAGGGCGAGATCGTCGTAGCCGGCGCCGAGTGGGGCCGCGTGCGCGCCATGCTCGACGACAAGGGCAAGACCATCAAGACGGCCGGCCCCTCGACCCCGGTCGAGATCCTCGGCCTCTCCAGCGCCCCCTCGGCCGGCGAGCCCTTCGTCATGGTCGAGAACGAGCAGCAGGCCCGCGAGATCAGCGAGTTCCGTCAGCGCAAACTGCGGGATCGTGCGGCCGCCGGCGCCACCGCGGCACGTGGCACGCTGGACGAGATGCTGGCCCGCATCGTGGCGGGCGAGCAGAAGGAGGTGGCCATCCTGGTGAAGGCAGACGTGCAGGGCAGCGCGGAAGCCATCCAGGTGGTCGTGCAGAAGCTCGCCCACGAGGAGGTCCGCGTCCGCGTGCTCCTGGCCGCCGTCGGCCAGATCACCGAAAGCGACATCCAGCTGGCACGTGCGAGCGACGGCGTGATCGTAGCCTTCAACGTCCGCGCCACCAGCCAGGCACGCGAGCTGGCCCAGCGGGACGGCGTGGACATCCGCTACTACTCGATCATCTACGACGTCGCGGACGACATCGAGAAGCTCGTGCGTGGCAAGGTCGCCCCGAAGGCGCGGGAGAAGTTCCTGGGCTACGCCGAGATCCGCAAGGTGTTCGACATCACCAAGACGGGCAAGGTCGCGGGCTGCATGATCACCGAAGGCCTCGTGAAGCGCGGCTGCGGCGTGCGGCTGCTGCGCGACGGCGTGGTGATCCACTCGGGCGACCTGAGCCAGCTCAAGCGCTTCAAGGACGACGTCCGCGAGGTGGCGCGCGGCTACGAGTGCGGCCTGAGCTTCGCCGGCTACAACGACCTGCGCGAAGGCGACATGGTGGAGTGCTTCGAGGTCGAGATGGTGCCGGGCTGAGGGTGGGTTGAGCAGCAAGCCCCCCCTCCGCACGGGCCAGAAGCCGGGCAAGCCGCAAGCCGCGGCCGGTGCGCCGAAGCGGGCCTCCAAGCCCGCTTCGGCCAAGGCCCCAACCCAGCGCCAGCTCCGCGGCGGCGAAGAGATCCGCCCTGTGCTATCCGCCGTGTTCCTCCGCGGCGAGTTTCGGGACCCGGATCTGGTGGGCGAGCGCGTGACGGTGACCGAGGTCCGCGTCAGCCCGGACCTCCGCAACGCCACCGCCTTCGTCGCCCGCCTCGGCCGCCCGGACGTGGAGGACCTCCTCCCCGCCCTGCGCCGTGCCGCCGTTTACCTCCGCGGCCAGGTCGCCCACGAAATGCGCCTCCGCGTCGCCCCGAACCTCAGCTTCCAGCCGGACACGACGCTGGAATATGCCATGCACATCGACAAGCTGATGAAGGCGCCGGAAGTCGCACGGGACCTTCCTTCACCCATCCCCTTGCTGGAGGGGCCGGGCGAGGGGTGAGGGTCGGCGCCTACCCCCTGAACCGCACCAGCCGCCCGACCGGCTCGCCGAGCACCGTATCCTCCCGCATCACCACCCGCCCCCGCACCACGGTCGCCACCGGCCAGCCCGTCACCTGCATGCCCGCGAACGGCGTCCAGCCGCAGGGGGACGCGATCCAGCTTTCCTCGATCGTGCGCCGCGCCTTCAGGTCCACCAGCGTCAGGTCCCCGTCATAGCCCGTGGCCAGTCTCCCCTTGTCCACCGCGCCATACACGCGGGCCGGGCCGGCGCACATCAGGTCCACCATGCGCCCCAAGGTCAGCCGCCCGGCGTTCACGTGGTCCAGCATGATCGGCACAAGCGTCTGCACGCCCGTGAGCCCCGCGGCCACCTCGGGCCAGGGGCGCGCCTTGGCCGCCCGGCTGTGCGGCGCGTGGTCGCTGCCGATCGTGTCCGCCGTGCCGTCCGCCACCGCCGCCCAGGCCGCGTCGTAATGCCGCCGATCCCGGATGGGCGGGTTCATCACGCCCATCCCGCCCAACTGCTCGTACACGTCCGGCGCCCACTGCGTCAGGTGGTTTACCAGCAGCTCCACCGTCGCCACGTCACGGAACCCGGCCAGGTATTCGAGCTCCTCGGCCGTCGACACGTGCAGGATGTGCGCCGGCCGCCCCGTGCGCCGGGCCAGCGCCATCAGCCGGCGCGTGCCCAGGAAGGCGCACTCCACGTCCCGCCACTCCGCGTGCGACGCATACGGGTCGCCCGACTTGAACGCGGGCCGCCGCGCCTGCAGCCGATACTCGTCCTCCGAGTGGTAGCTCACGCGCCGTCGCCCGCTCCGCATCACCGCCTCGAGGCTCGCATCGTCCTCGACAAGCAAATCCCCGGTCGAGCTGCCCGCGAACACCTTCACGCCGCATACTCCGCCGGCCAGCTCCAGCTCGGCCAGCGTCGGCGTGTTGCCCTTCGTGGCGCCCACGTAGAGGCCCATGTCGCACCAGGCCACCTGCTCCACGTAGCCCTGCTTCCACGCCACCTGGTCCATGGTGGTGATGCTCGGCGCCGTGTTCGGCATGTCGAACACCGCCGCGATCCCGCCCAGCACCGCCGCACGCGTGCCGGTCGGGATGCTTTCCACCGTGGCGTCCCCTGGGTCCCGCAGGTGCACATGCGGGTCGATCAGCCCTGGCAGCACGTGCAGCCCGGCAGCGTCGATCACCTCGTCCGCCGTGGCTCCGGCCAGCGTGCCGAGCGCCACGATCCGCCCGTCGGACACGCCGACATCCGCTGCCGCCTCGCCCCAGGGAAGGACACAGGTGCCGCCGCGGACCAGAAGCTCGTAATGCGCCATCATCGCTCTCCCAACGCCTCGAACACGTCGCTCTGCACGCCCAACCCCAGCGCATGCGCCTGGTGCCACAGCGCGTAGAACAGCAGGGTCCAGGCCGCAAACCCCTCGCGCCGCCCGCCCGCCGCACGGAACAGCGCCGCCACCCGGTCCGGCCGCGCGACCTCCGCCACGCCGGGCTGCGCCGCCACCAGCGGCCCGAGCCGCGCCCCCTGCCCCGCGATCCATGCCCCCATCGGCACCGTGAACCCCTGCTTGGGCGCGAACGGCCGCGCCGCCGGCATGGCGCCCGCCAGCCATTGCCGCAGCAGCCATTTGCCCCGCCCGTCCCGCACTTTCAGCGCGTCCGGCAGGCGGAAGGCGCAGGCGGCCACGGCCGGGTCCAGGAACGGCGTGCGGCCCTCGACTCCGTGGGCCATCAGGCAACGGTCCAGCTTCAGCAGCAGGTCGTGCGGCAGCCAGTCCGCCATGTCCGTCGCCTGCGCCGCCTGCAGCCGCGTGCGGCCCCCCCCTGGCCCCGAGCGCTGCGCCGCATCTTCGGAGGCGGCCAGCCCATCCCGCCAGCCGAGCGGCGGCCCGCGCAGCACGTCCAGCTTGTCGAACGTTCCGCGCGCCCGCATGGGCCGTCCGCCCCGCCACCACGGCCGCATCGCGCTCCGATAACGCCCGTAGCCCGCGAACATCTCGTCCCCGCCCTCGCCGGAGAGCACCACCTTCACCTCCTCCCGCGCCCGTTGCGCCAGGAACCAGGTGGGCACGATGGCGTAGTCCGCCGCCGGGTCGTCCATGGCCGCCACGATCGCGGGCAGATGCCGCCACACCATGGCCTCCGTGATTTCGATCGACACGTGCCGCGCCCCCACGGACCGCGCCACGGCCGCCGCCTGGTCCCGCTCGTCCGCCGCCCCTGGCGCCGCGAACCCGGCCGTGTAAGCCATCACCCCGCTGCCCAGCCGGGCCATGCAGGCCAGCACGGCCGCGCTGTCGATGCCGCCCGAGAGGAACATCCCGTAAGGCACGTCGGACCGCTGGTGCAGCGCCACGCTCTCCATCAGCGCCGCATCCAGCCGCGCCAGCGCCGCCGCCTCGCTGATCGGCTCCGGCCCGCCCTCCGGCAACGCCGACATCCGGCTGCGCTCGATCACGTGCCCATCCGCCACCACCAGCGTCTCGCCTGGCAGCACGCGTTGGATGCCGGGCACGATGGTCTCGGCGCCGGTGGTGAACTGCATCTGCAGCAGCTCGTCCCGCGCCGCCGCCCGCACGCCGCGGGGCACCAGCCCGGCCACGAGCAGCGCCTGCAGCTCCGACGCGAAGGCGAGGCCCCCTGCCACCTGCGCCATGTAAAGCGGCTTGATCCCGAACGGATCCCGCGTGAGCGCCACGCGGCGCTGCGCCCGGTCGTGGATAGCCACCGCATACATGCCCCGCAACGAGGCCGGATAGGCCGCGCCGTCCCGCAGCCAGAGGTGCAGCGGCGGCTCGCAGTCGCTGCCGGTGGCAAACGCCGTGCCCGCCATCGCGTCCCGCAAAGCCAGGTCGTTGTAGATCTCGCCATTGGCCACCAGCGCCGCCGGGCCGGCGAACAGCGGCTGGTCGCCCGTGACGAGGTCCACGATGGCGAGCCGCGCCTGCAGCAGGGCCGTACGCCCCACCACGGACTGGCCCGACCCGTCCGGACCGCGATGCGCCATGGAAGCGAGCAACGCGTGCAAGACGGCCTGCGACGGTGGCGGCGCGTTCGGCGCGAGCACCAGTCCGGCGATGCCGCACATCAGCGCCGCTCCCCAGCGTTCGAGAGCGTGGGAAGCAGCGCCCGCCACCGCGCGAGCACCGGCGCCTCCGCATGCTCCCGCTCGAACGCCGCCCGGCCGGCAACGCCGAGCCGCAAGGCCAGGTCCTGGTCCGCGATCACGGCCCCCAGCGCCTCCGACAGCGCCTCCGCATCCTCCACGGGGGCCAGCAGCCCTGTATGCCCGGGGTCGATCAGCGCGGCCGGGCCCTCGGAGGCGGCCGCCACGATGGGGCGCCGGGCGGAGAACGCCTCGAGCACCACGTTGCCCAGCGGCTCCACCCGGCTCGGGCAGGCGAGCACCGTGCAGGCGGCCAGCAACGCCGCCTGGTCCTGGCGCCAGCCCAGCCAATGAACTCGTTCCGCCACGCCCTCTCCCACCGCGAGCCGCCGCAGCGCGCCGGCCTCCGGCCCCTCGCCCGCAATGGCCAGGTGCACACCCGGCAGCCGCCGCAGCGCCCGCAACAGCACGTCGAAACCCTTGTTACGGTGCAGCCTCCCCATGGCCAGCACGAGCGGCGACCCGGCAGGCACATCCAGCATGGCCGGTGCGGCGCCCGACAGGTCCGGCGAGAAGTTAGGCAGATGGTGCACCCGCTCGCCGGGCCAGCCCTGCCCGGCGATCCAACGCACGAGCGCCTCAGTGTTCGCCACCAGGTGGTCGCAGCGCCGGAACCGCCGCAAATCGTAGCGCCCGCCCAGCCGCCCCGCGAGCACCCAGTCGCCCCTCGGCGCGGCCGCAGCGGCACGGCCCATCCAGGCCATCACCAGCTCGGGCCGGAACTCCCGCATGGACCGCCGCAGCGCCGGCCCGGTGGTAAAATCCAGCAGGCCCCCGAACGGCAGCGCCATCGGCACCAGCCCCGCCGCCCGCAGCCGCAGCAGCCGGCCCGGCTCCCTGCGCACCGCCGCCAGCACCGCGTCCCCGGCCTTATGCTGTGCCGCCACCAGCCGCTCGTAGAACAGCTCGGCCCCACCCGCCCGGGCCCCCGCCATCACATGCGCCACTCTCATCTCGTGCCGGGCCGGACTCGCATGGCGCAGGTTTACCACGGACCCGGCGAGCGCGCGCCTGCCCCCGCTTGCACCCGCTTCACCCGGTCCCCATCCTCCACCCCATGCACCCCCTCGCCCGCCTCCCCGACCGCGCCGTGCTCGAGCTCACCGGCGCCGACCGCGTGGGCTTCCTCCAGGGCCTCGTTTCCAACGACGTGGCCCTCGCCGCCCCGGGCCGCCTGGTCTGGTCCGCACTGCTCACCCCCCAGGGCAAGTGGCTGGCCGAGTTCTTCATCGGCGCGGCTGCAGACCGCCTCCTGCTCGACGTGGACGCCGCCCTCGCCCCCATGGTGGCCCAGCGCCTCGCCCGGTATCGCCTGCGCGCCGACGTGCAGATCGCGCCCACCCCGCTCCACGTCGCGGCCGGCTGGGACGGCCCGGCCCCGGACGGCGCCGCCCTCGACCCTCGTCTGCCCGACGCCGGCTGGCGACTCGTCGCTGCCACCCTGCCGACCGACACGTCCACACCCGAGGCCTACGAACTGCACCGCCTCCGCCTCGGCCTGCCGGGCACGGCGGACATGGAGTCCGAGAAGACCACCCTGCTCGAGGCCGGCTACGACGAGCTCCATGGCGTCAGCTGGACCAAGGGGTGCTACATGGGCCAGGAGCTGACCGCGCGAACCAAGTATCGCGGCCTGCTCAAGCGTCGCCTGGTGCCGGTTCGCATCGAGGGCACCCTGCCCGAGCCGGGCACGCCCGTCCTCGCGGACGGTGCGGAGGTGGGCCAGATGCGCTCCGGCCGCGATGACCGCGGCCTCGCCCTGCTCCGCCTCGATGCGCTGGACCGTGCGCTGACCAGCTACGGCGCCAGGCTCCACCCGGAGCCGGCGGCGTGGATGCAGCTCCACCCCGTCAGGCTTGCTTCACCGGCATAGACACCCGCCGCCCGACCCACGGTGGCCGCAACGCGGCATAGTGCGTCCGCGCCGACAGGAGGCGCCCCGCGACCGCCTCGGGCCAGGGCACGCTTCGCCGGGTGGCCTGGTTCACGGTGAGGTACATCAGCTCCTGCCGGGCGGCCACCGCGCCATCCCGCACCCGGAGCAGCTCGTGCGCCACGTGCAGGCGCTTGGCATCCGCATCCACCACAACGGAGTCCGCGACCGTCTCGTCGCCCTCGAGCAGCTCCGCGAGGTAAAGCGTGTGCGCCTCCACCGCAAAGGTCGCAAACCCGGTCTCGCGGTAGGCGGCACCCAGCCCGAGCGTCGGCCAGAACGCGTCCGTCGCGAGGTCGAACAACACGATGTAATAGGCCAGGTTCAGATGGCCGTTATGGTCGATCCACTCCGGCCGCACCGCGCCCGGCGCGGAGCGGAACGGGGACGCTGCCGCCCCCGCTGTCGGCGACATGGCTCAGCCGTTGTCGTCGAAGCTCCCGCCGCCGCCATCGAACCCGCCGCCGCCGCCGCCCCAGTCGCCGCCCGCCTGGTCCCACTGGCTCGGCTCGGCCGCAGCCTGGTCGAACCCCTTGTCCGCGCCACCGGCCGCATACGGGTCCGAGAAGCCGGCATTGCTGCCGAAGCCTGCCGTCGGGTCACCAGGCACCACACCGGCGCTGTCGAACGCGCTGCTGGGGTTCGAGACCGAACTGCCCCAGCCGCCGCCGCCCACGCCGCCGCCATGGCCGCTGAACGCGTTCATCAGCGCGTTGCCCACCACCATGCCGCCGGCCACACCCGCCGCCGTGGTCAGCGCGGAGCCCAGGAAGCCCGAGCCGCCGCGCTGGAACATCCCCGGCTGGTAGTTGGGCGGATACTGCGGCTGCGGCGGGGCGCTGCTGTACTGATACGGCTGCCCGCCCTGCTGGCCGCCCTGGCCGCCCCAGGGTCCCTGTGGCCCCTGCGGCCCACCCCCGAACCCTCCCTGGGGCCGCTGCGGCTGCTGCCCGCCGCCGAACAGGTTGCCGAAGAACCCCCGGTTCTGCTGCGGCTGCTGCGTCTGTTGCTGCTGCATGGCCTGGCGCGCCTGGTCCAGCTCCCATTGCAGCCGCTGGATGGTGTTGGACGCCTCGGCCAGCGCAGCCTCCTGCACCACCGCCGTCTGCGTGATGCGGTAGCGCGCATCCGGATAGCGCTGGAGCTGCTCGCCGATGAAGGCATCCGCCTCCCGGTCGATCGGCGGCAGCGGCGGCTGCGACGCCGGCACGCTTCCACTCGTCTGCAAGAAAGTGCCGCTCGCCTGCGGGCTCCCGCCCACGCGGGCGATGAAGCGGGCGATCAGGTCGCGTTCCTCGTTGGTCATCGACAGTGTCCCGTCAAGTTGAGGCCGAGGGCTCCCCCGAACCTGGGCGGCATCTGGCCCGGAACGATCTCTGCTTCAAGGGATCATGCGATCAAGACCCCTCTACCCGAGGCCGGGGCCGATGCCGAGCCCCAGCCCGAGCCGGCTCCACTCGATGGCCGGGCAGCGGTCCATCACCACGCGCAGCCCGGCCGCCTGCGCCCGCGCCGCGGCCGCGGCGTCCACCACGCCCAGTTGCAGCCAAACGGTCCGGGCGCCCAGCGCGATGGCCTCGTCCACCACCGCACCCGCCTGGTCGATCGCGCGGAACACGTCCACCATGTCTAGCGGACCCGCCTCCGCAAGCGTGCCCACCACCGGACGCCCGTGCAACGACTGGCCCGCCAGCGCCGGGTTGACCCCCACCACTTCGAACCCGCGCTGCACCAGGAAGCCCATGATGCCATGGGACGGCCGCGCCGGGTTGGCGGAGACGCCGACGACCGCGATGCGCCGTGTCGTCTGCAGGATGTCCCGGATGTCGTCGCTCATGCCCTCTCCCTTGTCAGCCCTGGTTGCGAGGCTAAGGTGCCGCCTCATGAGCGCCACGCCAACCAAGCCCCCGAGCTTCCAGGAGATCATCCTCCGCCTGCACGCCTTCTGGTCGGCCCAGGGCTGCGTCATCCTGCAGCCCTACGACATAGAGATGGGCGCCGGCACGCTGCACCCGGCCACCTCGATGCGCGCCCTGGGGCCGAAGCCGTGGCGCGCCGCCTACGTGCAGCCCAGCCGCCGGCCGAGCGACGGCCGCTATGGACAGAACCCCAACCGCCTCGGCCATTACTACCAATACCAGGCCATCCTGAAGCCCACCCCAGGGGATAGCCAGGCCCTCCTGCTCCAAAGCTACCGCGCCATCGGGATCGACCCGTTGCTGCACGACATCCGCTTCGTGGAGGACGATTGGGAGAACCCCACCATTGGCGCATGGGGCCTGGGCT
>JBBROS010000069.1:0-9832 GCA_038229135.1 Acetobacterales bacterium | reverse complement strand
CCGTGCGGGACGTGGCGGTGGCGATGATGATGGCCTCCATCCGCGACGACCTGGCCGCGCTGGGCGTGATGCCGGACGTGTTCACGTCCGAGCGCACCCTGGTCGAACGGGGGCTGCCGGACGCGACGATCGAGCGGCTGCGGGCGCAGGGCCTCATCTACGAGGGCGTGCTCGAGCCGCCGAAGGGCAAGACGCCGGACGATTGGGAGCCGCGGGAGCAGACGCTGTTCCGCGCAACGCAATTCGGGGACGACGTGGACCGGCCGCTGCGGAAATCCGACGGGTCCAACACCTACTTCGCCAACGACATCGCCTATCACGCAGACAAGATGGACCGTGGTGCGCAGCTGATGATCGACGTGTGGGGTGCGGACCATGGCGGCTACGTGAGCCGCATGAAGTCGGCCACCCGGGCGCTGGCGGGGAACGGGGCGCAGCGGCTCGAGATCGTGCTGTGCCAGATCGTCCACGTGCTGCGGGGCGGGCAGCCGGTGCGCATGAGCAAGCGGGCCGGGACGTATGTGACGCTGGCCGACCTGCTCGAGGAGGTCGGGCGGGACGCGGTGCGGTTCACGATGCTGATGCGCAAGAGCGACGCGCAGATGGAGTTCGACCTGGACGCGGTGCTGGCGCAGACGCGGGAGAACCCGGTGTTCTACGTGCAGTACGCGCACGCCCGCTGCCGGAGCGTTCTGCGGGCGGCGGCCGAGAGCCACGACGTGTCGCGGGCGGCGCTGGCGGGGGCTGCGCTCGCGAGCCTGGATGACCCGGCGGAGCTCGCGCTGGTGCGGCGGATCGCCTCCTGGCCGCGGACGGTGGAGGGGGCGGCGCTGGCCCAGGAACCGCACCGGGTTGCGTTTTTTCTGTATGAGTTGGCCGGCGACTTTCATATGCTGTGGAACCGTGGCCGGGACGATTCGACCCTGCGTTTCCTGCAGGCCGACGATCCGGGCGCGACCGTGGCTCGCCTCGCCTTGGTGGAGGCGACCGCGACTGTCATTCGCTCGGGCCTGGCCGTGCTGGGGGTCGAGCCTGTCGAGGAGATGCGCTGAACCGTGCCGGACGACCTTCGCATCCCCGAGCCGGCGCATGCCGGAGTTGCCACGCGCCCACCGCTCTCCGGCAGCTATCGTGCGCGCCATGCGCAGCCTGCCGGGTGGGAGGCGCTGCGGCCCTGGGCGCTGGGCGCTGCCGCGCTGGCGGGCGTGGCGGCGGTGGGCGTGGGCGGCTGGGCGGTGCTGATGCGCAAGCCGGCTGCGATACCGGTCATCGAGGCGGACACGCGGCCGATCCGGATCAAGCCGGACAACCCAGGCGGCATGCAGGTGGTGGGTGCGGACGAGCAGGTGCTGGGCGGCAGCGGCTCGGACAGCGCTGCCATGGCTCCGGCCGCCGAGGCGCCGGCCCCGCAGGCGCTGCGGGCCCAGATGGCCCATACGGCCCAGACGGCCCAGACGGCTACAACGGCGGCCAACGCGCCGCACGCATCGGCGCCCGCCCCGGCCGCCGTGCCGCCGAAGGCCGTGCTTGGACAGTCGCCGCTGCCGGACACGCCGCTGCGGCAGGCCAGGACATCGACGCCGACCCCTGCGCTTGCTGCCGCTGCGGCCACCTCCCCTGGGGCCACCTCCCCTGGGGCCACCTCCCCTCCGGCCGCCGGGCAGGCACTTTCCAAGCCCGGTGCGGTTCAGGTGCAGCTTGCAGCGCTGGAGAGCGAGGCGGCGGCGCAGGCCGAGTGGGCGCGCCTGGCCAAGCGCATGCCGGAGCTGTTGGGCGAGCGGAAGCCCGTGTTCCAGAAGGCCGAGCGCGACGGCAACCCCGTGTGGCGCGTGCGGACGGGCGGCTTCGGCGACATGGCCGAGGCAACCGGGTTCTGCACGAAGCTGAAAGCGCGGGGCGGGGCCTGCACGTTGGCGAGCTTCTAGCACGCCCCTCATTGCGAGCGGAGCGAAGCGAGCCATCGTTGGTCAGGAACGGACCGCTCGGCCGACCGGGCGGCGTTCGCCACAAACGATTGGATGAACCTGCCATGGATTGCTTCGCTGCGCTCGCAATGACGGGGTGCCAGAGAACGTCCGGCGCGCTAGGGTGCCGGGCATGAGAGCTCTGACCCAAGACCGCCAAGCGGCCATCTCCGCGTGAAGGCGGCCATCATCGGGATCGAGGGGTCGGACCTGTCGGCGGCCGAGATCGAGCTGTTGGGGCAGCATCCGCCGGCCGGGGTCATCCTGTTCCGGCGCAACGTCGAGGGGGCCATGCCGCTCGCGCGGCTGATGGGGGATCTGCGCGAGGCTTTGCCGCCCGAGGCCGTGCTGCTGGTGGACCACGAGGGCGGGCGCGTGGCGCGGCTCGGGCCGCCGGACTGGTTCGCGCACCCGGCCGCGGGGCGGATCGGGGCGCTGCATGCGACGCATCCGGCCGACGCGTTGAAGCTCGCCTGGGTCACGGGCGCGCTGATCGGGCTCGAGTGTGCCGAGGCGGGGTTCGACGTGGTGTGCGCGCCGGTGCTGGACGTGCTGGGCGAGCGGACGACGACGGCGATCGGGGACCGCGCCTACGGGGCTGACCCCGCGCTGGTGGCGGCGCTGGGGCAGTCGATGGCCGATGGGCTGCTGGCCGCGGGGGTGCAGCCCGTGGGCAAGCACGCGCCGGGGCACGGGGCGGCTGAGCTCGACACGCACGAGGCGCTGCCGACGGTGGACCAGGCGGTGGCGCTCGAGGGCGCGATCGGCGTGTTCACCGCATGCGCCGGGCTGCCTTGGATGATGACGGCGCACATCGTCTATGACGCGCTGGACCCGGCGCACCCCGCGACGCTCTCGAGCGCGGTGCTGGGGCGGGTGGTGCGCGGCACGATGGGGTTCGACGGGGTGCTGGTGTCGGACGACCTGGCCATGGGCGCCCTGGACGGCAGCCCGGTGGAGCGGGCGATGGCGGCGCTGGGAGCGGGGTGCGACCTCGCGATGCATTGCTCGGGGCACCTCGAGGAGAGCCGGGCGGTGCTGGAGGCGGTGCCGGAGGTGGCCGGCCCCACGCTGCTGCGGCTGCGGCGCGCGCGGCGGCTGGCCGAGAGCAGCCGGCTCACGCTCACGCGCGACGCG
The DNA here is from genome assembly GCA_038229135.1 of Acetobacterales bacterium. GTDB lineage: Bacteria > Pseudomonadota > Alphaproteobacteria > Acetobacterales > Acetobacteraceae > JBBROS01. The sequence continues at coordinate 6,731 of JBBROS010000069.1, read as the reverse complement.
CTGCGGGCCGAACAGCTGCGGCTCATGGGCCCTGCATTGGCCAACGAGATGATGGAAGCCGAGATGGCGGCTTCGCCATGACGGACGTGCTGCTCCAGATCCTGCTCGCGGCGATACCGGCGATCATGGCGATCACGCTGCACGAGGCGGCCCATGGCTATGCGGCGCTGGCGCTCGGGGACGACACGGCGCGGGTGCAGGGGCGGCTTTCGCTCAACCCGGTGCGGCATATCGACCCGGTGGGCACGCTGCTGTTGCCGGGGGCGCTGGTGCTGGGGCAGCTGCTGACGATCGGGCGGGTGGGGTTCCTGTTCGGGTGGGCCAAGCCGGTGCCGGTGAACGCCTGGCGGTTCCGCAATCCGCGGCAGGGGATGGCACTGGTGGCGGCGGCGGGGCCGGCCGCGAACTTCACCTTGGCCGTGCTCGCTGCGCTCGCGATGCACGGCGTGGATGCGCTGCCGAACGGGGCGGCGGATGTGGCGCAGGCGCTGCTCGAGACGTTCATCCTGGCAAACCTGGTGCTCGGGCTGTTCAACCTGCTGCCGATCCCGCCGCTGGATGGCGGGCGGATCGTGGTGGGGCTGCTGCCGGAGCGGGCGGCGATGGCCTGGGCGCGGCTGGAGCGGGCGGGGATCGTGCTGGTGCTGCTGCTCGTGTTCCTGGGGCCGCGGCTCCTGGCGGAGTTCGGCATCCGGTTCGACCCGGTGGGCACGGCGCTGAACACGCTGCTGCCGATGGCGTTCCGGCTGGTGTACCGGGTCGCCGGGCTCGATGTCTGACGAGCCTCGAGCACTGTTGAAGCTGGACGGGTTCGAGGGCCCGATGGACCTGCTGCTGGATTTGGCGCGTGGGCAGAGGGTGGATTTGGCGCGGATCTCGATCCTGGACCTGGTGGAGCAGTATCTGGCCGTGGTGGACCAGGCGCTGCGGGTGCGGCTGGAGCTCGCGGCGGACTGGCTCGTGATGGCGGCGTGGCTCGCCTGGCTCAAGAGCCGGCTGCTGGCGCCGGCGCCGGAGGGTGCAGCCGAGCCCGAGGCGGTGGAGGTGGCGGAGGCGCTGGCGGCGCGGCTGGATGCGCTGGAGCACGTGCAGCGTGCGGCGCGCTGGCTCGGGGCGCGGCCGCAGCTGGGGCAGGAGGTGTTTCCGCGCGGGTGCCCGGAGGACCTCGTCGAAATGGACCGCTCGGGGCTGGCGGCGGACCTGCCGCAGCTCGTGCGGGCCTACATGGCGGCGGTGCGGCGCGGTTCGTCGGGCCAGGCCTACGTGCCGCCGAGCCCGCGGCTCTGGACGGTGGCGGAGGCGACGGCGCGGCTGACGCGGATGCTCGGAGGCCCCTTGGGGCGGACGTTGGGCGCCGGGTGGGTGGCGCTGGAGCGCTTCCTGCCGCACGTGGCTGGCGACCCGGCGCAACGGCGCGCAGCGTTGGCGAGCACGCTGCTGGCCGGGCTCGAGCTGGCACGGTCGGGGCATGCGGACCTGCGGCAGGATGCGCCATTCGGGCCGGTTCTTGTCAGAAGCGTGCTGGTGCAGGGGGGGCAGGATGGACCCTGAACGGCTCGTGGAGGCGCTGGTGTTCGCATCCGCCGAGCCGGTGCCGGCCGCGGCCGTGGCGAGGGTGCTGCCGGGCGACGTGGACGCGGATGCGGTGCTGGTTGCCGTGCAGGCGCGGTATGCCGGGCGGGGGGTGGAGCTGGTGCAGGTCGCGGACGGCTGGCAGTTCCGCACGGCGCCCGACGTGGCGCCGCTGCTGCTGCAGGTGGTGCCGCGGCCCCGGCGCCTGCCGCGCGCGGCCATGGAAGCGCTGGCCGTGGTGGCCTACCACCAACCGGCCACGCGCACCGAGATCGAAGCGGTGCGGGGCGCCACGCTGAGCCAGGCCACGATGGATGCGCTGTTGGAGGCCGGGCTGATCGAGCCGAAGGGGCGGCGCGAGACGCCCGGGCGGCCGACGCTGTGGGGCACGACGGACGCGTTCCTGGCGCAGTTCGGGCTTCGCTCCCTGCGCGATCTGCCGCGGCGGGACGATCTGCTGGTGGAGCGGCAGCCGACGCCCTTGGTGTAGGGCGTCGCGCGGGCGAGCTGCGGCGGCCTAGGCGTCAGCCCCGCTGGCTGATTCGATCAGCAGCGGCGCGCATCGCGGCGGCCGCGGCGGCGGCCAGTCCGGCGCGGGATGCCGCGTGCTCGACCTGCCCTGCAACCTCGCTCACCGCCAACGCGGCCAGCGCGTCGCGGAGCGGGCCCACCGTGGGCTGCACGCGGAAGCCCCAGCCGGGATTGACAGGGACTGGGCCCCGTCCCGGTATCCAGATCACGCCCGGGCTGTCGTCGATCAGGCCGAAAAGGATGTAAGCAGTCGAGAGAAAGCGGTCGGTCGTGACCCTGAACCGATCGTCGGCGGCCGTCAGCCGCTCGATCAGCGCCCGGAGGTCTGGCATCACGCCGATCCGATCGACGGACGGGTTGACGCTGGCCGTCCCGGTGCGGGAGTCGGAGAGGAGGCTCCGCACGCTATCCGGCGTGTAGGGGGCATGGCTGCGTTTGCGCCAGGACTGTAGCAGCAGCGCGGCGCCAGCGATGATGGGGGACGCACCGGACGTGCCGCCGAACCCCGTCGTGTAGGTGTTCGTAGCCATGCCGGTCCAGCCGTCGCCCGTGGTGTCGATCGACTCGCCCCAGGCGTAGCAATCGACCCGGCTGCCGAAATTGGAGAAGCCGAGCCGGGCGTGCGGACTGGACGCGCTGGCTGCGCCGACGAGGATCGCGCCAGAGTCGCGGAAGTCCGGACTGTTGCGGTTCAGCCGGGCCTTGCCTGCCGTGTCGCGCCAGGCGTCGAGATCGTTGGACCCATTGCCCCCGGCCTCGATGACGACGATCCCGTCGTCGACCGCGTGGCGGATGGCGTCAAACACCGCGGGCTCGACCTCGACGGGTAGGAACGTTGAGCCCGCGACGGTGGTTTGCGCTTCGAGGAGCATGACATCGCCGGTACTCATCGCCCCGGCCGCGGACAGGATAGCCGCGGCCGTGTTGTACGTGGTGGAGGTCCGGTATTGCGATACCACGCGGCCACTTGCCCGGGGGGCGATGCCGATGTCGCCGCGCGTGTTGTCGACAGCGAGCACCTCCCCGAGAACTGCGGTGCCGTGGCCGGGGTAGGCCTGGTTCACGCCCGAAAGCAGCACGATGCCTGCAGCCACCAAGTCTTCGTGGTCTAGTGTCCAGCCCTGCTCGACGTCCACGAACCCGACGCCGTGGCCGTCGGTGACCGACCAGGCCCAGCGTGCGTCGATGCCGGCGGGTGCCGCGGCGAGGTAGCCCTGGTCGCGGCTGCGCGGGTCGTCGTCTGGGGAGACCGCAGGCGGCGGCGTGGGGCCGCCCTCGACATAGGCCTCCTGGACGTCCGGCAGATCGTGCAGCTTGCGGGCGATCGCATGGGCGGTCTCGCGATCGGGAGCGTCGGCGACGAAGTAGCGGTCGAACACGGCGCTGTGCGAGGCGAGGAGCCGGTCGGTGTTGGTCAGGTAGCTCCGGAAACGGAGTTCCGGCGCCATCCGGCGCAGGGCTCCTGCCATGTCCGTGCCGGCACCCGGCGGGGCGGCGTGTTCGTGCAGCTTGACGACGACCCTCGAGACCGTTTCGGCGGGCTGAGGTTCCGGTGTCTGTCCATGGATGATGGCCATGTCGAATTCCCTTCCGCTATGTTCGGGCGAAGTTCTTCGCTCCTTGTCGGGCCACGTTCCTGAACCTGCCGCGCGATCGCACGACATGTCGTTTTCCGGGCAGCCATCGTGCCAAACGATAGTAAAGCATAATGAACTTCGCGGGCTCGCGCCACATCGTTTCCTGCTCTGGGAAAGCGATCTAGGCCGCCTCGCGCCGCTCGTGCTACACCGCGGGCGGGAGGGGTGCCGATGTTCGATTTCGCCTGGTCCGAGATTGCGTTGATCGGGGTCGTGGCATTGATCGCGATCGGGCCGAAGGACTTGCCCGTGGCCATCAAGGCCGTGGCGGAGATGGTCAAGAAGGCGCGCCGGATGGCGGGCGAGTTCCAGACGCACGTGGACGAGATGGTGCGCGAGGCGAACCTCTCCGAGGTGCGCGACCAGTTCAACGACCTGCGGCGGATGGACGTCAAAGGCAAGATCCTGAACGCGGTGGACGGCGACAGGACGATCCGCACGACGCTGTCCGAACCGCTGATCACGCCCAACGATTTTTCCCCATCCCCGCCCCCGGTGCCGGTACACGACGTGGCGCCGTTGGCCGAGCCGGTGATCGAGGCGCCGGCCGAGGTGGTGGAGCCCTATGCGGCGCCGGCCTGGTTGCCGCCTTCGGCCGCGAAGCTCGGGCACCCTGCGCACCGGGAGCCGCCGCCCGCCTGGGTGCCGCCGGCTGCGGCCGCGCGCCGCGGCACCCTGGGCCGCGCGGCGTGACCCCGATGGCAAAGGACACCGTGGAAGACACGATCGACGACAAGCCGATGCCACTCCTCGACCATCTGATCGAGCTGCGGCGGCGGCTGCTCTGGTCCATGGCCGCGTTCATCGTGTGCTTTGCCTTCTGCTACCATTTCAGCACCGCCATCTACTCCTTCCTGGCGCAGCCGCTGGCGGACATCCTGTCCTCGCGCGGGGCCAACCGGCGACTGATCTTCACGGCGCTGTACGAGGCGTTCTTCACCTACTTGAAGGTCGCGTTCTTCGGGGCGGCGTTCGTGTCGTTCCCGGTGGTGGCCACGCAGGTCTACCTGTTCGTGGCGCCCGGGCTGTATCGGAGCGAGAAGCGGGCGTTCCTGCCGTTCCTGCTCGCCACCCCGGTGCTGTTCGTGGCGGGTGCGGCGCTGGCCTACTACTTCATCTTCCCGGCCGCCTGGACGTTCTTCATCAGCTTCGAGACGCCGGACGGCGCGGGCGGGCTGCCGGTGCAGCTGGAGGCGAAGGTCAGCGAGTATCTGAGCCTGGTGATGAAGCTCATCTTCGCGTTCGGCATCGCTTTTCAGCTGCCCGTGTTGCTGACGCTGCTGGCCAAGGTGGGGATACTGACTTCGGCAAGCCTGAAGAAGTATAGGCGCTATGCTTATGTGGGCATGTTCGTCATTGCGGCGATCATCACGCCGCCGGACGTGATCACGCAGACCGGGCTCGCCGTGCCGCTGATCCTTCTGTACGAGCTTTCGATCTACACGGCGCGCTGGGTCGAGCCGAAGCCGCAGGTGGATTGAGGTTGCCACGCGCACGTCCGCCATTGCGAGCCGCCCCTTGGCGGTGTGGCAATCCAGGGGTGGATGGGGCTGGCTCTTGCGGCCCCTGGATCGCCACGCCTTCGGCTCGCGATGACGGTGGTTTGGGATGAGCGATGCATGATGTGTGGGCGGTGCGGGCGGACCCGGCCGGGTTCGACGCGGCGATGGCGCGACGCGGGCTCGGGCCGCTGGCCGCCGAGGTGGTGGCGCTGGACGAGCGGCGCCGGGCGGCGATCGGGGCGCGGGAGGAACGGCAGGCGGCGCGCAACGCGCTGGCGCGGACGATCGGCCAGGCAAAGCGCAGTGGCGAAGACAGCGCGGCGTTGGAGGCGGAGGCGGGCGCGCTCAGGGCCTCGATGGAGGCGCTCGAGGCCGAGGCCAACGAGTTGGAGGCGGCGGTGCGGGGCCGGCTGGAGGCGCTGCCGAACGTGCTGGATGCGGACGTGCCGGAGGGGCGGGACGAGAGCGCGAACGTTGTGCTGAAGCAGCATGGCGAGCCGGCTGCGTTCACCTTCGCGCCGCGGGAGCATTTCGAGTTGGGGGAGGCCCGCGGCGAAATGCTGTTCGAGCCGGCGGCGCGGATGGCGGGGGCCCGGTTCACCATCCTGCAGGGCGGGCTCGCACGGCTGGAGCGGGCGTTGGGGCAGTTCATGCTGGACCTGCACGTGACGCAGCATGGCTACACCGAGACGCTGGTGCCGCTGCTCGTGAACGACGCGGCGGCGTATGGCACGGACAAGCTGCCGAAATTCGCCGACGACCTGTTCCGCACCACGGATGGGCGCTGGCTGATCCCGACGGCCGAGGTGCCGCTGACGAGCCTGGTGATGGACCAGGTGGTGCCGGAGGCCAGCCTGCCGATGCGGGTGACGGCGCTCAGCGAGTGCTTCCGGAGCGAGGCCGGGTCGGCGGGGCGGGACACGCGGGGGATGCTCCGGCAGCACCAGTTCCGCAAGGTGGAGCTGGTGAGCATCGTGGCGCCCGAGCAGAGCGATGCCGAGCACGAGCGGATGACGGGGTGTGCCGAGGCGGTTCTGACGGCGCTCGGGCTGACCTGGCGGCGGATGCTGCTCTGCGCGGGCGACACCGGGTTCGGCGCGGCCAAGACGTATGACCTCGAGGTGTGGCTGCCGGGGCAGAAGGCGTGGCGGGAGATCAGCTCCTGCAGCAACGTGCGCGCGTTCCAGGCCCGGCGGATGAATGCGCGGATGCGGGGGGCGGACGGCAAGGTGGCGGGGCCGGTGCACACGCTGAACGGGTCCGGCGTGGCCGTCGGGCGCGCGCTGATCGCGGTGATGGAGACGTGGCAGCAGGAGGGCGGCCGGGTCGCGGTGCCGCCGGTGCTGGCGTCTTGGATGGGTACGATCGCAGAGGTTTGACGTCGTCATCGCGAGCCGAAGGCGTGGCGATCCAGGGGCCCAGGGTCCGGCGCCGGGCTGGCCCTGGCTCGCCCCGCGTCGCGCGCGACGACGGGTAAGTAGACACCGGG
>JBBROS010000068.1:0-9833 GCA_038229135.1 Acetobacterales bacterium | reverse complement strand
TGGCGCAGGATGGGTGGGGCGAGGGCGGCGACGTCGTCGATGCTGGGGGCCAGGCGGCCGTCGAGCAGGGCGCGGGCGCGGCAGGCGAGCATCAGGGCCTGGGCGGCGCGCGGGCCGGGGCCCCAGGCCACGTGGCGGCGCACGCGGTCGAGCGAGGTCGTCTCGGGCCGGCCGCCACGCACCAGGGCGAGGATCGCGTCCACCACGGCCTCGCCCACGGGGATGCGGCGGATGAGGCGCTGCGCTTCCATGAGGCTCGGGCCATCGAGCACCGGGCGGGCCACGGCGCGCTCGGCCCCGGTGGTGGCGAGCAGCATGGTGCGCTCGGCCGCGAGGTCCGGGTAGCCTACATCGATCTGCAGCAGGAAGCGGTCGAGCTGCGCCTCGGGCAGTGGATAGGTGCCCTCCTGCTCGATCGGGTTCTGTGTGGCGAGCACGTGGAACGGCTTGGGCAGCTTGTGGTCCACGCCGCCCACGGCCACGCGGCCTTCCTGCATGGCCTGCAGCAGGGCGGACTGGGTGCGTGGGCTCGCGCGGTTGATCTCGTCGGCCATCAGCAGCTGGCAGAACACGGGGCCCTCGACGAAGCGGAAGGCGCGGCGGCCGTCCGCCCCCTCGTCCAGCACCTCCGAGCCGGTGATGTCTGCCGGCATCAGGTCCGGCGTGAACTGCACGCGCTTCGGAGCGAGGCCCAGCACGGTGCCCAGCGTGTCGACCAGCAGCGTCTTGCCCAGGCCCGGGACGCCCACGAGCAATGCGTGGCCGCCCGCGAGTATCGTGACGAGCACCTGCTCCACCACGTCCTCCTGGCCGAAGATGAGTCGGCCGATCTCGGCACGGGCTTCGACGGCCCGGTGGCCCAGGGCGTCGACGGCGTCGAGCAGGGCCGAGGCATCGCCGTCAGGGGGCAAAGGTTCCGGCAGTCTGTCGTTTTCGGGCAACAATTAGACCTTCCGAGCGGTGATGACGATATGCGCCCGGTTGCAGGGCTTTCATCCCCCCAGGTCGGCTCCCTATATCCGCCTCAGGACGGAAGCCCGGCCGACCCCGGAGATGCTGTCGTGGACGATGCCATGCAAGAACACCCGACCGCCACACCGATGTCACGCCATGCCGCTCATTCTCCCGCGATGACGTTGGCACGGCCTTCCGTGGCCGGCACGGCGAAAGCTGAGGCGAGCCCGGTTCGCGCGACCCGCCCGCCGCCGCGGGAGTGTGGGGACCTGCCGTTCGTGATCCAGCGCGACGGCACCTGGCTTTACAGGGGCAGCCCGATCGGGCGACGGGAGATGGTGTGCCTGTTCAGCTCGGTGCTGAAGCGTGAGTCGGACGGCTCGTTCTGGCTCGAGACTCCGGCCGAGCGGGGGCGCATCCAGGTGGAGGACGCGCCGTGGCTGGCCGTGGAAATGGATTGGAGCGGGGACGGGCGGGGCCAGGTGCTGTCGTTCCGTACGAACGTGGACCAGGTGGTGGCGGCGGGACCCGAGCATCCGATCCGGGTGCGGACGGATCTGGCGACGGCCGAGCCCACGCCGTATATCCGTATTCGCGGCGAGGACGGAGCGCCGCTCGAGGCGCGGATCAGCCGCGCCGTGTATTACGAGCTGGTCGCGCTGGCGGTGCCGGGAACGGTGTGTGGGCGGCCGATGCTGGGTGTGTGGAGCCAGAACCGGTTCTTCGCGCTGGGCGAGCTGCCGAACTGCGCCGATGCCGAACCGGGCGAGCCGTGCTGCGAGGATGACCTGGACGATCTCGCCCAGGTTGGCCTGAGCTAGGCGATGGACCTGCCCGCGCTGCGCTGGCGGCTCGGGCGCGAGCCGACGATCCCCGAGACGATGGCGGCGCTGGCCACGAGCGATGACGCGATGGACCTGGTGCGCGGCACCCTGCAGGACGCGGCTGTGCTGGTGCCGATCGTTCATGGCGCGGAGCCGGGCGTGCTGCTGACGGTGCGGTCGGACACGCTCAAGACACATGCAGGCCAGGTGGCGTTCCCGGGCGGGCGCATCGAGGCCACGGACGCATCGGCCGAGGCGGCGGCGCTGCGGGAGGCGGAGGAAGAGGTGGGCCTGGCACCCGGGCACGTGGAGCTTGCCGGGCGGCTGCCGGATTACCTTACGGGCACCGGGTTCCGCATCACGCCCGTGGTGGGCCTGCTGCCGGAGGGCCTGCTGCTGACGCCGAGCCCCTCGGAGGTGCAGGCCATCTTCACGTTGCCCTTCAGCACCCTGCTCGACCCCGCTGCCCCGGAGCGGCGGCAGCGGGAGTTCCGGGGGCGGATGCGGGAGTTCTGGGTTTGGCCGCACGAGGTGCATTACATCTGGGGTGCGACGGCCGCGATCCTGGTGCATCTCGCGCACCGGCTGCGGGCGCAGGCGTGAGACGGTCATGATCCGGGCGGCGGAGCTTTCGGTGTTCCTCGTGCCGCTGGTGGCGCTGCTGCTTCTGCGCCTGGCCGTGGCGCGCGGGCTGCCGGGGCCGGACCCGCGGCAGCTCCGGCTGATCGGGGTGGCGCTCGTGGGGCTGGCGGCGTTGCTGTTCGCGGGTGCGCTGCTCGAACACCAGAAGGGCCGGTATGTCCCGGCCGCATACGAGGGCGGGCGGGTCGTGCCGGGCCACACGGAGTGAGCGCGGTTGCCGAGGAGGTACGGCCGGCGCTCGTCGTGGCGCCGCCTGGCTTCATGTCGGACCCGGCCCTGGCGGCCGTGCTGCGCGCCTTGCCGCGGGCGCGGCTGGTGGGCGGCGCGGTGCGGGACACGCTGGCGGGCCTGCCCGTGGCCGATGTGGACCTGGCCGTGCCGGAGCCGCCGGAGCAGGTTGTGGCCGCGCTGGCAGCCGCGGGGTTGAAGCATGCGCCGACCGGATTGCAGCACGGGACGGTGACGGCCATCAGCGACCACCGCGGCTTCGAGGTGACGACGCTCCGGCGCGACGTGGCGACGGATGGGCGGCATGCCGAGGTGGCCTGGACGGACGATTGGCGCGAGGACGCGGCGCGGCGGGACTTTTCCCTCAACGCGATGTCGATGCGGCCGGACGGGGCCGTGTTCGACTACTTCGGCGGCATCGCGGACCTGCATGCGGGGCGGGTGCGGTTCGTGGGCGTGCCCGCAGCGCGGATCGCGGAGGATTATCTGCGGGTGCTGCGGTATTTCCGGTTTCAGGCCCGCTACGGGCGGGTGCCGCCGGACCAGGCAACCCGGTCGGCCCTGGCGGAGGCGGTGCCCGGACTGGGGCGGCTGTCGGTGGAGCGGGTGTGGAGCGAGCTGAAGCGGATTCTAGCCGTGCCAGACCCGGTGGCCGCGGTGGCGCTGATGCAAGCGCTGGGCGTGCTGCAGGCGGTGCTGCCGGGCGAGACGGACGTGACGTCGCTCGGGCGGCTGGTGGAGGCGGGCGGGCCGGCCGATGCGTTGCTGCGGCTGTATGTGCTGCATCGGCCCGGCCTCGCCGCCGTGACAGCACTGGCCGCGCACTACAAGCTCTCGGTGGCGGAGGCGCAGGTGCTGGAAGGCCTGGCCGGCCCCGCCCCCGACCCGGCCTGGACCGACGACGATTTGCGGCGCGCGCTGGCCGAAACACCGGGCGAGGTGCTGGCGCCGAGAGCCTGGGTGGCCGAGGCGAACCGGCCCGGCCCGGCCTGGGCCGCCCTTCGCGCGCGGATTGCCGCAATGCCGCGCCCGCGCTTCCCGCTGCTGGGGCGGGACGTGGTGGCGCTCGGCCATAGCGGGCCCGAGGTGGGGCGGCGGCTTGCGGCGGTGCGTGCCTGGTGGATGGCAGGGGGGTGCGTAGTGGACGCTCGGGCGTGCCGAACGTGGTTGGCTAACTTGGCGTAGAGTTCTAGGAACAAATTGCGAACGCTGATCATAGACGTATGGGTCTAGTGTCCTTCATCTTAAGGGCTCGCTTGGCGTTAAAGTCTTTCACGGCAACCCGAGGGAGGACGAGTGCATCTGGCTGACGACCGGTAGGGTGCCACGTTCTGGCCCTACTGAAAGACGACGTTCGTGTTGGGTGCCCGCTCCCCCCAGCCCCCTCCCGCGAGGGGAGGGGGAGCCGAACTGCTTCCTGCCGATAGGCGCGGGGTTGAAAGCCACGGCGGAACGGCGCTTCATCGCAACATCTGAGTGCGAGGCCCGTCATGACCCGAGCGACCCCCCGTTGAGCCTGCCCACCACGCCGACCTTCCGGCTCGAGGGCAAGCGGGCGCTGGTCACGGGCGGGAGTTCCGGGATTGGCGAGGCGGGGGCGGTGGCGCTGGCGGAGGCGGGCGCGGAGGTGGTGATGGTGGCGCGGCGGCTCGCGCCCATGCAGGCGACGGTGGCCGCGCTGGCGGAGCGGGGCTTGCGGGCGCGGGCGTTGGCGCTGGACGTGACGGACCGGGTGGCGACGCGGGCGTTGATTGCGGCCGAGGGGCCATTCGACATCCTGCTCAACAATGCCGGCACCAACACGCGGCAGCACTTTCTGGAGCTGACCGACGCGGCGATCGACGAGATGCTCGAGCTGAACGTGCGGGCGGCCATTACGGTGGCGCAGGCGGTGGCCCAAGGGATGGCGGCAAGGAAGCGGCCGGGGGTGATCATCAACGTCGGTTCGGTGAACGGGCATGTCGGGCGGGAGACGATCAGCGTCTACACGGCGACGAAGCACGCCATCGAGGGACTGACGAAGGGGATGGCGCTCGACCTTGGGCCGCACGGCATCCGGGTGGTGTCGCTGTGCCCCACCTGGATCGACACGCCGCTGGTGCGGCCCATGCTGGACAACCCGGAGACGGCGGCGATGATGCGTGCCCGGCTGCCGGTGGGGCGCGTGGGCCAGGTGGCGGACCTGATGGGCGCCATCGTGTTCCTGGCCTCGCCGGCCGCTGCCATGATGACGGGCGTTCCGATGCTGATCGACGGCGGCCAGACTGCGTCTTAACACGGCCATTCACTGAGGAGACAACGATCGATGCGCGACCTGCACTTGCCGGGCCGGAGCCCCGTCTATTCCACGCACGGCATGGCGGCGACGAGCATGCCGGCGGCGACGCTGACGGCGCTCGATGTGCTGCGCGCCGGGGGCAACGCCATGGACGCAGCGGTGGCGGCGGTGGCGGTGCTGGGCGTGATCGAGCCGCACGCCACCGGCATCGGGGGTGACTGCTTCTGCCTCTATGCCCCGAAGGGCGGCGATGCGGTGGTGGCGCTGAACGGCTCGGGCCGTGCGCCAGCCGCAGCGACGATCGACTTCTTCGAGCAGCGCGGCATCTCGAAGCTCGAGAACACGTCGCCGCACACGGTGACGATCCCGGGCGCGATCTCGGCCTGGGAAACGCTGCTCGGGGCGCATGGCACGAAAGGGCTGGACGAGGTGCTGCAGCCGGCGATCCGGTTCGCCGAGGAGGGGTGGCCGGTGCACCACAGGGTGGCCAGCGACTGGAGCCGGCTCGAGGACAAGCTGCGGCGCGGCGGGGCCGAGGCGTTCTTGCCGAGCGGGGCGGCGCCGCAGCCGGGCGACCTGTTCGTGCAACGGCCGCTGGCCGACACGCTGCGGACCGTGGCCAAGCAGGGAAGCCGCGGGTTCTATGAAGGCGCGGTGGCGGCCGACATGGTGTCCACGCTGCGCGCCCATGGCGGGCTGCACACCGAGGAGGATTTTGCGCGCGGGCGCACGGCGTCCGAGTTCGTCACGCCGATCCGGGCGGAGTATCGCGGGCACACGGTGTGGCAGTGCCCGCCGAACGGGTCCGGCCTGATGGTGCTGATGCTGCTCGGCATCCTGGAGGGCTTCGAGCAGGATGTCGGGCCCATGGACCCCGTGCGGTTGCACCGGCACCTGGAGGCGGCGCGGCTCGTGTATCGGGACCGGGACGCGTTCCTCGCGGACCCGAGCCAGGTGGAGGTGCCGGTCGCGCGGCTGCTGGACAAGGCCTATCTGGCCGGGCTGCGTACGCTGATCCGGGACGACGTGGCCATGGCGGACATGCCGCGCGCGGGCGAGGCGGCGCTGCCGGCGCATCACGACACGACCTATCTGAGCGTCGTCGACCGCGACGGGAACGCGTGCAGCTTCATCAACTCGCTGTTCCAGGGCTTCGGCTCCGGCATCCTGGCGCAGAACTCGGGCGTGATGCTGCAGAACCGTGGCTTCGGCTTCGTGGTGGAGCGGGGGCACCCGAACTGCATCGGGCCGGACAAGCGGCCGATGCACACGATCATCCCCGGCATGGTGACGAAGAACGGCCGTGCGTTGATGCCTTACGGCGTGATGGGCGGGCATTTCCAGCCGATGGGGCAGACCTGGTTCCTGACGAACATGATCGACCACGGGCTCGACATCCAGGAGGCGCTGGATCTGCCGCGCGTGTTCCCGAGCAAGGGTCAGGTGGAGGTCGAACGGGGTGTGCCGGATGACGTGGTCGAGGCGCTGCGGGGCATGGGGCACAGCATCATCGAGGCGGACCGGCCGCATGGCGGGGGCCAGGCGATCCTGATCGACGAGAAGCGTGGCGTGCTGGTGGGCGGGTCCGAACCGCGAAAAGACGGCATGGCGCTGGGGTATTAGGCGATGGAACCGTGTGACCTGACCGCGGTCGAGGCGCGCCGCCTGATCGGGACGAAGCGGCTGAGCCCGGTGGAGCTGACGGAGAGCTGCATCGCCCGGATCGAGGCCATCGACCCGGCCGTCAACGCGCTCCCGGCGCGGGACTTCGAGGGCGCGCGGGAGGCCGCGCGGATGGCCGAAGCCGCGGTGATGCACGGCCGCCCGCTCGGCGCGCTGCACGGGCTGCCGCTGGCCGTGAAGGACCTGGAGGATGCAGCGGGGTTCGTGACGAGCAAGGGCAGCCCCATCCATGCTGGGCGGGTCGCGGCGCACGATCAGCGGACGGTGGCGGCGATCCGGGCGGCAGGCGCGATCATCCTCGCCAAGTCCAACGTGCCGGAGTTTGGCGCCGGGGCGAATACGCGCAACGCGGTGTATGGCGCGACGGGCAACCCGTTCGACCCCACCAAGTCGGCGGCGGGATCCTCGGGCGGGTCCGCGGTGGCGCTCGCGTGCGGGATGGTGCCGATCGCGACCGGGTCCGACACGGGCGGGAGCTTGCGCAACCCGGCCTCGTTCAACGGCATCGTGGGGTTCCGGCCCACACCTGGGCTGGTGGCGAACGAGGAGGCGGGGTTCTCGCCGCTGAGCGTGCTGGGGCCGATGGGTCGGACGGTGGCGGACGCGGCGCTGCTGCTGTCGGCGATGGTGAGCGACGACAAGCGGGACCCGCTGGCCACGACGGTGCATGGGCGCACGATCCGGCGCGCCGAGGATTTCGCAGTGCCGGGGCCGTGCGACCTGGCCAGCCTTCGGGTGGCACTGACGCCCGATTTCGGGTTCGCGCCGACGGAGCGGCAGATTGCCGGCGCGTTTGCGGACAAGACGGCGCTGTTCCGCGGGGTGTTCGGGCGTGCGGACGATGCCGCGCCCGATTGCACGGGGGCGGACGAGGCGTTCGAGGTGTTGAGGAGCCTGGGCTTTCTGCGCAAGCATGCGGAGAGCATCCGGGCGCGGCCGCAGGATCTCGGGCCGAACATCCATGCGAATTACGAGGAGGGGCTGCGCTACTCGGCCGCCGACGTGTCGCGGGCGATGGGCCTTCAACAGGACATGTATCGGCGCTGGCAAGGGTTCTTCGACGAGTACGACGTGGTGCTGTCCCCGGCGATCACGATCAGCCCGCGGGACTGGACGGAGCTATATCCGGCCGAGATCGACGGACACCCGACGCGGACCTACTTCCACTGGCTGTCGCTGAGCTATTGCAGCTCGCTGATCGGGCATCCGTCCTTGTCGTTGCCCATGGGCGTGGATGCGCACGGGATGCCGTTCGGGCTGCAGATCGTAGGGCCGCGCGGGGGTGATGCATTGGTGCTGGCCGTCGCGGCCGCGCTGGAGCGGCATCTCGCCGACGATCCGCGGACGGCGCGGCCGGTGCCCGATCTGGCGCCGCTTCGGGCGGCGCCGCCCATGGCGGAGCGGCCGGGGTTCATGGGGTTCGGGTAGGGGACGCTTCGAGACAGGTCCCGTTGCCCTGGACCTTCGACGCGCGCGGGGCGTGGCGATCCAGGGGTAACGGGCTTATCTGCCTCGTCTGTGGGTCGCCAAGCCTGCGGCTCACGGCGCTTTTAAGCACCGGTTCGCGTTGACGGCTATCCTCGCCTCAACCCTTTCCCGGAGGGAAAGGGTTGGGGGAGAGGATTGGGGCGAGGGTCGCGTTACGCCCGCCACCAGCCTCGCTTCTTTTCGACCGGGGGCGCGTCGGGCGTGTCGATCACGACCGGGGCGATGACGGTGGCTTCGGGCTTCGTAGGCTCGGGCTCAGCCTCGAGGGATGCTTCGGCGGCTGGCTCTGGGGCTGTGGCCTGCATCGGCTCGGGGGTGGGCATAGGCTCGGGGGCGGGCATAGGCTCGGGTATGGGGGCCGGCTTCGGTGCGGCGATGCGGGCGGCTTCGGCTTCCTCGACGGCGTCGAAGAAGGAGAAGGCGTTGCTGTCACCGCCGAACGGGTTGGCAGGGGTGGGGCCCACGTAGGAGGGTGGGGGCGGGGGCGCGTAGGCGGGCGGCTGGTACGCGGGTGGTTGATAGGCCGGCGACACAGGGGCCGGCGGCTCATCGGCAGGGGCCTCGGCAGTCGGCGCCGGGCCATCCTCGGCGGGGCTGTCCTCGTCGGACGCGCCGTGCTCCATCTGGTCCGACACGGTGCCGTCCCGCCGCCGCCGGCGGCCACCACGGCGGCCGCGACGCTTGCGCTCACCATCGGCTGGAGGCGCATCGGGATCGACGGAGGCTTCGCCCGCGGCGGCTTCGCTCGCGGGTTCGCCGATGGCGTCCTCGCCTTCCGCGGCCTCGGGCCGGGGGGCGGCGTCGGCAGCTACGTCGCCAGCCGGCACGTCCTCTCGGCGGCCACCCCGGCGACGGCGGCGGCGCTTCTTGCGGCGCTGCTCGCCTTCCTCGGGAGTCTCGCCCGGGCGGTCGGCGTCGTCCTCGTCCTCGGACGCCGCGGCGGCAGCGGCAGCCGGGGCGGGCGCCTCGTCGGGCGCCTCCTCCTCGATCACCTCGTCATCGTCCTCGAACGGCTCGGGCGGCGGCAGCTGGCTGATGGGCAGCGGCGCGTCGGACGGCGCCAGCGCCCGCACCCGCTCGTTGCGGAGCTGCGGCGGGATGAGCTCCTCGTCGGCGGCGAACGTGACGTGCATGCCGTAGCGCGCCTCGATCTCGGCCAGGCGGACGCGCTTGTGATTGAGGATGTACAGCGCGATGGAGCCGTGCACGTGCACCACCACCTCGGCCGCACGGCGCTTGCTGCCTTCGTCCTCGATAGCCCGGAGCACGCTGAGCGCAGCGCTCTCCGTGCTGCGCTGGTGGCCGGAGCCGCCGCAATGCGGGCAGGGGACGAAGTTGGTCTCGGCCAGCGACGGGCGCAGGCGCTGGCGGCTCATCTCGAGCAGGCCGAAATGGCTGATGGAGCCGACCTGGATGCGGGCGCGGTCGTCCCGCAGCGCGTCCTTGAGGCGGCGCTCGACGGAGGCGTTGTTTCGGCGGCTCTCCATGTCGATGAAGTCGATCACGATCAGCCCGGCCAGGTCCCGCAGGCGGAGCTGCCGGGCGGCCTCCTCGGCGGCCTCCATGTTGGTGCGGAGCGCCGTCTCCTCGATGCCGCGCTCCCGGGTGGAGCGGCCGGAGTTCACGTCGATCGCGACGAGCGCCTCGGTCTGGTTGATGACCAGGTAGCCGCCGGAGCGGAGCTGCACGGTGGGCTGCAGCATCGCGTCGAGCTGGCTTTCGACCTGCGCCTTGGC
>JBBROS010000067.1:0-11355 GCA_038229135.1 Acetobacterales bacterium | reverse complement strand
GGGGGGGGGTTGGGTCCGCAGGTTGCGGGGGGGGGTGGGGGGGGGGGCCGCGGGGGGGCGCGGGCGCGGTGGGGTGCGGCGCTGATGCGCGGGCGGGGGGTGCTGGCGGGGATGCTGGAGCGTTTGCTGGTGGCGTGCCCGTTCGCGGATGGGATGGCGAGCGCGTATCGGCTCGGGCTGGTGGAGACGCGTCTGGGGAACACGCGGGTGGTGGCGCATAGCGGGGCGCTGCCAGGGTATCGGAACCACATGCTGCTGGCGCCGGAGCTGGGCGTGGGCGTGGTGCTGCTGATGAACCGGGACGAGGACCCGCTGCCGCCGGCGCTGGGGGTGCTGGCGGCGCTGGTGGGGGAGGCGGCGCTGGTGCCGGCCGACCTGCCGCCCGGGCTGTATGCGGAGGCTTCGGGGCCGGGCTGGGCGGAGGTGCATGCGGGCGCCGTGGAGTTCATGGGCGCGCGGGAGACGGTCGTGGCGGGCGGCTCGGGCGTGGTGTCGGTGCCGAGCACGCTGGAGATGGACCTCGCAGTCGACGGGTCGGCGCTGGTTGGGCGGATCGGGGGCGCGGAGCGCCGACTGGAGCGAGTGCCGGAGGAGGTCGGGCTCGACCCGGCGCTGGTGGGACGGTGGCGGGACCCGGCGTTCGGCGTCGAGTTGGACGTGCGAAGCGACGGGGTCGTGCGGTGGCCCTGGGCGGGGGGCGTGGGGCAGGAGGTCGGGCTGACGGCGCTGCCGGGGGGGCGGGCGGTGGCGTCGTTGCCGCACCAGATGTGGCGGCATCGGCCTTGCCTGCATCTGGAGGGTGGGGAGCTGTGCGTCTCGAGCCATCGGGCCCGGGTGCTGCGTCTGGCGCGGGGGTAGGTCGGGGTTCGGGCGTGTGGCCCCCCTCTCCCCAGCCCCCTCCCGCAAGGGGAGAGGGGCGAGGGCATCCTCCGTGGCGCCGTCAGTTTTTTTTCAGGTTCCAGTAAAGGATGACAGGGGACTGGAGGAAGCCGCTCACGTTGCTTCTCAGGGCGACGGGTTGGTCGTATTGGCCCATGACGATATAGGGCTGGACCTGGGCAAGGTGGCGGTGGAGCGCGTCCAGGGCGGCCGGGCGTGCGGCGTCGTCGGCGTCGATGACGGCTTGGCGGAGGCGTTCGGCGGCGTCGTCGCAGGGCCAGCCGGGGAAGTTGCGGCCGTTGCAGGCCATGTTCGTGCCGATGTTGGTCATGGGCGAGTGCATGGTGGGGCCGCTGGCTCCGGTGGCGAACAGGTTCCAGCCGCCCTTGTCGGGCGTGTTCCTGTTGGCCTGGCGCCCGGCGGTGGTGCCCCAGTCGGCCCAGGCGATCTCGACCTCGAGCCCGGCCTTGCGCATCTGGTCGGCGGCGACTTCGGCCATCTGGCCGATCCAGGCGATCTCCTTGGTGGAGACCATCGTCAGCTTCTCCCCTTTGTAACCGGCTTCGGACAGCAGGGCGCGGGCGCGGGTGAAGTCCTGCTTGAGGCCTTCCGTGCCGGCGCTGGTGCCGTAGGGGCCGCCGCAGATGAAGTAGGAGCGGCAGGCGCGCCAGTTCTCGGGCTCGCCGAACCCGGCGGCCATGATGTCGGGCTGGTCGATGGCGTAGGCCAGCGCGAGGCGGGCGCGGGGGTCGTTGAAGGGCGGATAGAGGCTGTTCGGGCGGAGCATGGTCTGGTTGGAGAGGTCGGTCAGCTTCTCGATGCGGATGTTCGGGTTGCGGCGGAGGAGCGGCAGCAGCTCGAGGGTTGGCTGCTCCCAGAGGTCGACCTCGCCGGCCTGCAGCGCCGCGGCGGCGGTGGCCGGGTCGGGGATGACCCGCCATTCCACGCGGTCCACGTTCACGCGGCGGCCGCCGGTGAGGCCGTCCGGGGGCTCGTCGCGGGGGATGTAGTCGGGGTTGCGGTCGAACACGGTCAGGGCCCCGCTGACGCGGAGCGCGTGGTTGAAGCGGAACGGGCCGGAGCCGATGGCGGCCGTGATGGGCTTGGACGGATCCCCGGCGAGGTCGGCGGCGCGCATGATGATGGGAACCTGGCCGATGCCGGAGCCGAGCGCGAAGAGCATGGCGGGGAACGGGGCCTTCAGCGCGATGCGGAAGGTGTCGGGCGTTTCGGGCGCAATCTCGGCGACCGAGGCGGCGAGTTTCTGGCCCACCACGTCGCGCTCCATCCAGCGGCGCAGCGACGGGATGACGTCGGCGGTGGTGACGGGCTGGCCGTCGTGGAAGCGGAGGCCGGGGCGGAGGGTGAACCGCCAGGTCAGGGCGTCGTCGCTGGTGGTCCAGGACTGGACCATCTGAGGCTTCGGCTCGAGATGGCTGTTCCAGGCGAAGAGGGTCTCGAAGACCATCAGGCCGTAGATGCGGGTGATGACGACGCTGGCGAAGCCGGGGTCGAGCTGGGTGAGGTCTGCGCTGGGGACTATGCGCAACGTGCGGTTCGGGGCGGGTTGGGCGAGGGCGGGGGAGGCAACGAGGAGCAGGGCGGCAAGGAGGCGGAGGCTGACCATGGCGTGGCTCCTGGTTCGACACCCCGATGCCACCATGAATCGCGCTTGCGGTCACCCCTCCCCCCAACACCCTCCTGCCCTCCCCCAAACCCATCCCGCAAGGGGAGGGGGCGCTAGCGGCGGGTGACCTGCCAGATGGTGCCGTTGCCATCCTCGCTGACGAGCAGGGCGCCGTCGTTGGTGACGGCGACGCCGACGGGGCGGCCCCAGACGGTCCGGTCGTCCAGGACGAAGCCGGTGAGGAAGTCCTCGTATTCCCCCGTGGGGTTCCCAGCGGCGTCGAGCGGGATGCGGATGAGCTTGTAGCCGGTGCGCTTGTCGCGGTTCCACGAGCCGTGTTCGGCGGCGTAGGCGCCCTGCCAGGCCTTCGGGAATGCGGGGTGGGTGTGGAAAGCCATCTGCAGCGAGGCGGAGTGGGGCTGGAGCAATACGTCGGGGGTGGTCACGCGGCCGCGGAGGTCCGGGCGGTGGCCCACGAGGCGGGGGTCCTCGTTGTCGCCGAGCCAATACCAGGGCCAGCCGTAGAAGGCGCCTTCGCGGACCCTCGTGACGTAGTCGGGCACCAGGTCGTCGCCGAGGCCGTCGCGTTCGTTGGTGGAGCACCAGGGGAGATCGGTGCCGGGCTGGATGGCGAGGCCGACGCAGTTGCGGAGGCCTGTGGCGTAGATGCGGGCGTCCTTGCCGTCGGGGGTGAAGCTGAGGATGGCGGCGCGGTTCTCCTCGTTGTCCCAGAGGGCGCCGAGGCCGTGTGTGGCCTCCCAGGCGCGGATGGCGTCCGGGGTGCGGCGGGGCAGGGATTGCGCGACGTTGGACTGGGAGCCGACGCTGACGAGCATCCGGGTGCCCCCGGGTGCTGAGGCGGGGGTGAAGGCGATGTCTCGGGTGACGTGGCCTCCGGCGGTGGGGGCGAGGCGTGCCACGATGGTTTCGGGCGCGCCGGGGCGGGGGGCGCCGGACGTGTAGGGGTAGCGGCGGACGGCGTTGGTCTCGGCGACGTAGATCCAGCGCGGGTCGGGGCCGGGCGGGTAGAAGGCGATGCCGAACGGGCCGGAGAGACCGTCGATGAAGGTGATCGGCGGGGCGCCGGGGCGGAGGAGGCGGATGCGGCCGGGGGCGGATTCCGCGACGAACACGGCGCCGTCGGGCGCCACGCGGATGGCGCGCGGGTTCTCCAGGCCCGAGGCGAACAGCGTGACCTCGAAGCCCGTTGGCGCCTGGGGCACGGCGCCGGCTGGGCGAGGCACGATGCGGGGCGGGTTGCCCGAGGAGGAGGTGGCGTAGGGCGGCGGCAGGTCGGCCAGGGTGATGCGGCGGCGGACGCCCGGGGCGTCGCGGCGCCAGTCGCCCATGGCCGCCGGGCCGGTGAGGGTGGTGCCGGTGGACGGGGTGCCGGTCGACGGGGTGCCGGTGGACGGGGTGCCGGTCGACGGGGTGCCGGTGGACGGGGTGCCGGTCGACGGGGTGCCGGTCGACGGGGCGCCGGGCGTGGCCTGCACGGCGGCGCTGGCGGCTGGCGCAGGCCGGGTGGCGGCGGATGCGGGCGCGAGGGTGGCCAGGTAGGCGACGATGGCGCGGCGGTCGGCTGCATCGGCCACGTTGGCGGCCATGGAGGTGCCGGGGACCAGGGCGGCCGGGGCGGCGAGGTAGCGCTCGAGGCGCGTCGGATCCCACGTGAACCCGGCGTTGGCCAGGGCGCTCGAGTAGCCGAACGGGGCCGACCCGGCGCGGCGGCCCACGATGCCCGCGAGTCCGGGGCCCTGGCCGTTGGCGCCGGTCGGCTGGTGGCAGAGGAGGCAGGCCTGCGCGAACAGCGAGGCGCCATGGGCGGCGTCCTGGGCTGCGGCGGGCGTGGCGAGAGCGGCGGCGAGGAGGGCGAGGCGCGAGAGGAGGCTCATGGGGGGTCTCGGGTGTGGCTGTGATTGAGATGTGGCGCAGTCGCCCGGCGTCCACTGTCTCCTCGCACGTCCCCTCTCCAGGCCCCTCCCCCGGGCCCCTCCCCCGGCTCCTCCCGCAAGGGGAGGGGGAAGACGCCGTTGCTCCCTCTCCCCTTGCTGGAGAGGGCGGGGGAGAGGGGGCGCGTCCCGCGGTGACCTCTCAGCGCCCGTGGAACACCGGTTTGCGCTTTTCCATGAAGGCGCGGCGGCCTTCCGCGTAGTCCTCGCTGGCGAAGCAGGTGGCGACCAGTGCGGCGGCCTCGGCGGCATCCGCGCCGCGGGGGGTGTTGAGGTCGGCCACCATGCGCTTGACGGCGTGCATGGTGAGCGGCGCGTTGGCGGCGATCTGCGCGCAGGTGGCGCGGGTGGCGGCCTCGAGCCCGGCGGCGGGGACCACGCGGTTGACGAGGCCGATGGCGAGGGCCTCCGGGGCCTCGAGGTGGCGGGCGGTGAAGAAGATGTCCTTGGTCATGGCGGGGCCGACGAGGTCCATCAGCTGCTTTACGCCGGGGAGGCCGTAGCCGAGGCCGAGGCGGGCGGCGGGCACGCCGAAGCGGGCGCGGTCATCGGCGATGCGGAGGTCGCAGCTGACGGCGATGCCGACCCCGCCGCCGATGCAGAAGCCGCGGATCATGGCGATGGTGGGCTTCGTGGCGGCGGTGAGGGCCGCGGTGGCGCGGGCGCCGATGGCATCGTATCGGGCGATGGCTTCGGGGGTGCCGCGCTGGGTCTCGAACTCGCTGATGTCGGCGCCGGCCACGAAGGCGTGGTCGCCGGCGCCGTGCAGGACGATGACCCGGATGGCGGGGTCCGCCTCGAAGGCGGCGAGCGCCTCGGGGATGGCGCTCCACATGGCGAGCGTGACGGCGTTGCGCCGGGCCGGGTTGTTGAAGCGGAGCCAGCCGATGGGGCCTTCGGACCAGGCCTCGAGCTGGTCGGTGGGGAGGTCGATCTTCATGCCTTCGTCCCCAGGATCGATCCTTCGACGGCGCCCGGGTGGCGGGGGCGCCAGGTGCGGGTGTCGACGGCGTGGAGGAAGCGGTCGAGGGCGGCGTTGAACAGGTCCGGCTCCTCGAGGTTCAGCGCGTGGCCGGTGCCGGGGAGCACGCAGAGGTCGGCCGAGCGGATGGTGCGCTTGAGCATCAGCGCGGGCTCGAGGCAGGGCCAGTCTTCGTCGCCGGTCATCACCAGGGTCGGGGCGGTGATGGTGGCGATGCGGTCGGTGAGGTCGAACAGCGAGGGGCGGCGGGCCTGGACGCCGCGCATGGTGCGGACGGCGCCCTGGGTGGAATGCTCGGCGAGTTGGGCGGCGAACTCGGCCCAGCCGCGCGGGTCCTTCGCCTGGAACTGCACGCGGGTGGGGCCGCTGGCGTAGGCGAGGGCGGCCTGTTGCATGCCGAGCTGCTCGAACCGGGCGGCCGACGCCTCGGCCTCGGCGACGAACTGCGCCCGGCGGTCCGGCGCTGCACCGTAGCCGCAGCCGGCGATGACGAGGGAGGCGGTGCGCTCGGGGTAGGCGAAGCCGAAATGCAACGTGGCGAACCCGCCCATGGAGATGCCGACGATGTGGGCGCGGTCGATGCCGAGGCCGTCGAGCACGGCGCGGATGTCGTCGCGGGCGCGGTCCTGCGAGTAGTGCTCGGGGCCGGGCACGTCGGAGGGGGGGTAGCCGCGGGCGTTGTAGGCGATGCAGCGGTGACGGCGGGCGAAGTGGCGGAGCTGGGGCTCGTAGGAGCGGTGGTCGCCGGCGAACTCGTGGACGAAGACGATGGGAGGTCCGCTGCCGGCCTCGGCGTAGAACAGGGAGACGCCGTCATCGGTGGTCACGTGCGGCATTTTTCTCCCCTTCGCCTCGGCAATCACGGCACGCTTCCTGTAATCGGCGCTGGGCGCAAGGGGGGTGGGATGGTGCATGGGGAGGTGTTGCGGCGGATCGGGGGCGATCCGCTGGGATGCTTCGTGGGCGAGCCGCTCCTGGCGGCTGGGGCCGGGATGGTCGTTGCGGTGAAGGACAACATCGACGTGGCGGGGTGGCCGACGCGTGGCGGGATGGGTGGGGCCGGGCGCATCGCGGGGGTGGATGCGGCGGTGGTGGCGCGGTTGCGGGCGGCCGGGGTGGGGCTGCTGGGCAAGACGCGGATGGACGAGGCGGCGCTGGGGGCGTCGGGGGAGAATGCGTGGCATGGGCGGACGCTGAACCCGCGCGTGGCCGGGAGCAGCCCCGGGGGATCGAGCGGCGGGTCGGCTGCGTGTGTTGCAGCGGGGTATGCGGATGCGGCGTTGGGGACGGACACGCTGGGGTCCGTACGGATCCCGGCGGCGTTCTGCGGGGTGGTGGGGTTCAAGCCTTCGCGGGGAGTGCTGCCGTTGGAGGGGGTGGTGCCGCTGGCGCCCGGCTTCGACCATGTGGGGGTGATCGGGCGGTCGATTTCCGTCGTGTCCTGGGTGTTCCGGGTTTGTGTGGGTGGTCCCCCCTCACCCGCGAGGGGAGAATGGGCGGGTTCCGATACGTCATCGCGAGCCGGAGCTTCGCTCGCGATGACGGACGCTGATCGGGCGGACGCTGCGCCCCAGATAAGCGTGCCGGACGGGTTGTCGCTCTCGCCTGCCGTCGAGGCGGCGTTCGACGTGGCGATGGCGCGGCTGGCTGCGGCGGGCTGGCGGGTTCGGGGCCGTGCGGTGCCGGGGTGGGAGCCGGAGCGGGTGCGGCGGGCGGCGTTCCTGCTGGTCGAGCACGAGGCGGCTTGCGTGTTCGATGCGGACGACCCTCGGGCATCGCCGGGGTTGCGGCGGATGCTGGTGCATGGGCGGGACGTGGCGGGCGAGAAGCTGGTGGCGGCGCGGGCGGTGGTGGACGCGGCGGCGGCCGGGCTCGGGGTGGTGTTGGGCGGGGGCGGCCTGGTGGCGATGCCGACGACGCCGGACGGGGCATTCGCCTTGGCCGATGCCATGCCGGCCTCGATCGGGGACCTGACGGCGCTGGCGAACATCGGGGGGCAGCCCGCGATCAGCTTGCCGGGCGGGACGCTTCCGGACGGGCGACCGTGGGGGCTGCAGCTGATCGGCGCCGTGGGGGCCGACGCGCTGGTGCTGGCGGCGGCGTCGTTTGCCGAACGGGTGCTGGCTTTGTAGCGATTCCGGGCCGCCAGCCCGTTGCCCTGTCCCACACCCCATGTTAGAGGCCCGTCCGCCGGCGGTCTGTCCGCCATGTCATCTTTTGAGGGAAGCTCCGTGGCCTCTGGCACCACGACATCCGGTGGCGGCCTCGCCGACCGCTATGCGGCGGCGCTGTATGCGCAGGCCGACGAGACGGGCCAGATCGACCAGGCGGTGTCCGAGATGGATGCGCTGGGGCGTCTGGTGGACGAGTCGCCCGACCTGCGGCGCCTGCTCGCGAGCCCGCTGCACGATGTGAACCAGGCGCGCGGCGCCATGCTGGCTGTGCTGGAGCAGCAGGGCTTCGGCAAGCTCGTGCGGGACTTCGCTGGCGTCGTGGTGAACAACCGCCGCCTGCCGGCGCTGCGCCCGATCGTGAAGGCGTTCGCCGCCCTCGTTGCGCAGAAGCGCGGCGTGGTGGTGGCGCATGTGTCCAGCGCCCATGCGTTGACGGACGTGCAGCGCGAGCAGCTCCGGGCCCGGCTCATCGAGGCCGGCTACGGCAGCGTGAACATCGAGGACAGCGTGGACCCGAGCCTGCTCGGCGGCCTCGTCGTGCGCATCGGCGCGCGCCTCTACGATACGAGTTTGAAATCCCGCCTGCAGCGTCTGCAGTATGCCATGAAGGGTGCCGCCTGATGGAAATCCGTCCTGCCGAGATCTCGGACATCCTCAAGAAGCAGATCGCTGCGTTCGACACGGACCAGAACGTCGCCGAGACGGGCCAAGTGCTCAGCGTGGGTGACGGGATCGCCCGCATCTACGGCCTGCAGAACGTGATGGCGGGCGAGCTCGTGGAGTTCCCGTCGGCCGGCATCAAGGGCATGGCGCTCAACCTCGAGACGGACAACGTGGGCGTGGTCGTGTTCGGCGACGACACGCGCATCCGCGAGGGCGACACGGTGACGCGGACGCGGGACATCGTGGACGTGCCGGTGGGCCGCGGCCTGCTCGGGCGCGTGGTGGATGGCTTGGGCAACCCGATCGACGGCAAGGGACCGCTGACCGACGTGAGGCGCACCCGGGTCGAGGTGAAGGCACCGGGGATCATCCCGCGCAAGTCCGTGCACGAGCCGATGCAGACCGGGCTGAAGGCGATCGATGCGCTGATCCCGATCGGGCGCGGCCAGCGGGAGCTGGTGATCGGCGACCGGCAGACGGGCAAGACGGCGGTGGTCATCGACACGATCATCAACCAGAAGACGATCAACGCCGGCACGGACGAGGGCGCGAAGCTCTACTGCATCTACGTGGCCATCGGGCAGAAGCGCTCGACGGTGGCGCAGCTGGTGCGCACGCTCGAGGAAAACGGGGCGCTCGAGTATTCGATCATCGTGGCGGCTACCGCGTCCGACCCGGCGCCCATGCAGTTCCTGGCGCCCTACACGGGCTGCGCCATGGGCGAGTTCTTCCGCGACAACGGCATGCACGCCATGATCTGTTACGACGACCTGAGCAAGCAGGCCGTGGCCTACCGCCAGATGAGCCTGCTGCTGCGGCGTCCGCCGGGCCGCGAGGCGTATCCGGGCGACGTGTTCTACCTGCACAGCCGCCTGCTGGAGCGTGCGGCCAAGATGTCGGACGCGTTCGGCGCCGGGTCGCTGACGGCACTGCCGGTGATAGAGACGCAGGCGGGCGACGTGTCGGCCTACATCCCGACGAACGTGATCAGCATCACCGACGGTCAGATCTTCCTCGAGACGGAGCTGTTCTTCCGCGGCATCCGCCCGGCGGTGAACGTGGGCCTCAGCGTGAGCCGCGTGGGGTCTTCCGCGCAGATCAAGGCGATGAAGAAGGTCGCGGGCTCGATCAAGCTCGAGCTCGCGCAGTATCGCGAGATGGCGGCGTTCGCGCAGTTCGCGTCGGACCTCGATGCGAGCACGCAGAGCCTGCTGGCGCGCGGTGCGCGGCTGACGGAGCTGCTGAAGCAGGGGCAGTATAGCCCGATGCCGGTCGAGGAGCAGGTGATCAGCCTGTATGTCGGCACGAAGGGCTACCTGGACGCGATCCCGGTGAACAAGGTGGGCGAGTTCGAGCGGCGGGTGATCGCCGAGCTGAAGGTGCGGGAGCCTTCGGTGCTGAACGGCATCCGCGAGAGCCGCGAGATGAAGGCGGACGTGGAGAAGACGCTCGTTGGCTTCCTCGACGGGTTCGCGAAGACGTTCATGCAGGCGGGCACCTGAAGGGGTAGCGTAGGATGGCCAGCCTCAAGGCGCTGCGGGCGCGGATCAACAGCGTGAAGAGCACGCGGAAGATCACGTCGGCCATGAAGATGGTGGCGGCGAGCAAGTTGAAGCGCGCGCAGAACCAGGCCGAGGCGGCGCGGCCGTATGCGGAGCGGATGCAGCGCATGCTGGCGGCGCTGGCGACGAGTGCGGCGGGCAGCCCGACGGCGCCGCGGCTGCTGGTTGGCACCGGGTCCGACAAGGTGCAGCTGCTGGTTGTGGTCACGGCGGATCGCGGCCTGGCCGGCGGGTTCAACACGAACGTAGGACGCGCGGCCCGGAGTGCGATCCAGCGGCTCGAGGCTGAGGGCAAGACGGTCAAGGTGATCACGGTCGGCCGCAAGGGACGGGATTATCTGCGGCGCGAGTATGCGAGCCGGCTGGTGGGCGAGTACAGCTTTGCCGGCAAGAAGCGCGTGGAGTTCGGGGACGTCGCGGTGGTGGCCGAGCGGGTGACCGCCATGCTGATGGCTGGCGAGATCGACATGGCGACCGTGGTCTACAACCGGTTCGTGAGCGTGATCAGCCAGGTGCCGACGGAGCAGCGGCTGGTGCCGATGCAGCTGCCGGAGGCCAAGGCCGAGCAGGCCGGCGGCCCGCAGGTCCAGGGTCCGCAGGCCCAATACGAGTTCGAGCCCGACGAGGAGGCGATCCTGGCGGCGCTGCTGCCGCGCAACCTCGCCATCCAGCTGTTCCGCGCGCAGATCGAAAGCGCGGCCGGCGAGCAGGGCGCGCGCATGTCCGCGATGGATAACGCGACCCGGAACGCGGGCGACATGATCAACCGTTTGACGCTGAACTACAACCGCACACGGCAGGCGAACATTACGCGGGAGCTGATCGAGATCATCTCCGGTGCCGAAGCGGTCTGATTAGAAAGGGAAAAGCACGATGGCGAAGAACAATGTCGGCCGCGTGACGCAGGTGCTGGGTGCCGTGGTGGACGTGCAGTTCGAGGGCGAGCTGCCGTACATCCAGAACGCGCTGATCGCCAAGAACGGCGACGCGAACCTGGTGCTCGAGGTGGCGCAGGAGCTGGGCGAGCGCACGGTGCGCTGCATCGCCATGGACGCGACCGAGGGCATGGTGCGCGGGTCCGAGGTGATCGACACTGGCAAGCCGATCTCAGTGCCGGTGGGCCCCGAGACGCTGGGGCGCATCCTGAACGTGATCGGCGAGCCGATCGACGAGCGCGGGCCGGTCAATGCCAAGATGAGCAACCCGATCCATCGGTCGGCGCCTTCGTTCGAGGAGCAGGCGACGAGCGCCGAGATCCTGGTGACGGGAATCAAGGTGGTGGACCTGCTGGCGCCCTACCTGAAGGGCGGCAAGATTGGGCTGTTCGGCGGCGCCGGCGTGGGCAAGACGGTGCTCATTCAGGAGCTGATCAACAACATCGCCAAGGGGCACGGTGGCACCAGCGTGTTCGCCGGCGTCGGTGAGCGCACCCGTGAGGGCAATGATCTGTACCATGAATTCCTCGAAGCCGGGGTCATCGCGTCGGACGCCGATGGCAACCCGATCAGCGAAGGCT
>JBBROS010000066.1:0-11464 GCA_038229135.1 Acetobacterales bacterium | reverse complement strand
TGCGCTGCGCTCCACCCAGGCCGCGACCGCAGCCAGGTTCGCCTCGGACCGCGCGGCCAATGCCGGCAATCCCCCGATCCGCTCCGCCCACCGCAAACCGTCGAGGGCATCCTCCACGCACAGCATGCTCGGCGTGTTGATCGTCTCGCCCTTGAAGATCCCGGCTGCGAGCTTGCCCCCGCTGGTGAGGCGAAACACCTTGGGCATCGGCCAGGCCGGCTTGTGGCTCTCGAGCCGGGCCACGGCCCGTGGCGACAAGGCGAGCATTCCGTGCGCGGCCTCACCCCCAAGCACCTTCTGCCAGGACCAGGTGACCACATCCATCTTGTCGTACGGCAGCGCCATCGCGAACGCGGCGGACGTCGCGTCGCAGATCACCAGGCCTTCGCGATCCGTCGCGATGAAGTCCGCATTCGGCAGCCGCACGCCGCTCGTCGTCCCGTTCCAGGCGACCACCACGTCATGCGCCGGGTCCACGGAGGCCAGGTCCGGCAGCCGCCCATACGGTGCCGAGAGCACGCGCGCGTCGATCTTCAGTTGCTTCACCGCATCCGTCGCCCACGCCTCGGAGAAGCTCTCGAACGCCAGCACGTCCACGGGCCGCGGCCCCAGCAAGGACCACATCGCCATCTCGACCGCCCCGGTGTCGGACCCGGGCACGATGCCGAGCACCCAGTCCGCCGGCAGCCCGAGAATGGCGCGCGACCGCTCGATCACCTCCGCCAGCCGCGCCTTCGGCCCGCTCGCCCGGTGGCTGCGCCCCAGCAGCGCGCCATCGAGCGCCGCCAACGACCAGCCGGGCCGCTTCGCACAAGGTCCGGAGGAAAAATCGGGGTTCGCCGGGCGCGCGGCCGGGCGGGAATCCTGCGCATGCAGGAGCGTGGTGCTGCTCATCGTCAGCTCTCCCTTTCAGAAGAGAAGCGCCCCGGTGGGGGGGCGTGGCCCGCGATCTCCGTAGTCAAACCCCGACCACGGCGCAACCCTGCGTCTCGCCTTCCTTCAAGAGGGGGGTGGCCGCACGCCCACGCCGCAACGGCTCTGTCACATTGTCTTCACACCGGCGTGAGTCTGACCCCGTTATGAGTCAAGCCACACTTCCTGACCGAGAGCTTCCAATGTCCCGCACCCTCCTTCGCGCCCTCCTCCTTGGCGCCACCACCATTGCAACCCCCGCGCTCGCTGCCCCGCAACTCCTGGCGATTGGCTCGCTCACCGGCTCCGCCGCCGGCACGAACGTCGACTTGTCGGGCCTCACCGGCCTGCTCGAGAACGGCCTGCCGGGCAACGTCCTGGGCGGCATGGGCTCCGGCCTCGCCTGGGCCGGCGGCACGACGTTCCTTGCGGCCCCGGACCGCGGCCCGAACGCCACCGCCTACAACAGCGCCGTCGACGACACGAGCACCTACATCGCCCGCTTCCAGACCATCAAGATGACCCTCGCCCCCAACGGCGGCGCCGGGCTGCCCTTCACCCTCACGCCCAACCTCACCGCCACGACCCTGCTCTCGAGCCCCACCCCGCTGACCTACGGCAGCGGCGTGGGCCTCGGGACCAAGATCGACGGCACCACCCCGATCGGCTCCGGCGCGCCGAGCATCAACACGAGCACGGCCAACTACTTCACGGGCCGCTCGGACAATTTTGGCCCCGGCAACTCGCTGAACGCCAACAACGCCCGGCTCGACCCCGAGGGCATCCGCGTCAGCGCGGACGGCAAGAGCGTGTTCGTCTCGGACGAATACGGCCCCTATCTCTACCAGTTCGACCGCGCGACCGGCCAACGCATCCGCAGCTTCACGCTGCCGGGCAACCTCGCCGTCGCCAACCTGAACCCGGTCGGCACCAAGGAGGGTGCCTTCAACGCCACCACCAACCCCACGGGCAACACCTCGGGCCGCGTCTTCAACAAGGGCATGGAAGGCCTCGCCATCACGCCGGACGGCAAGACCCTCGTCGGCATCATGCAGGCCCCCCTGATCCAGGACGCCGCCGTCAGCGCCAGCTCCAAACTCCTCCGGATCGTCATCATCGACATCGCGACGGGCACCACGAAGGAATACGGCTACCTGCTGACCACCGGCACCGGCGCGTCCGAGATCGTCGCCATCAACAACAACGAGTTCCTCATCGACGAGCGCGACGGCAAGGGCCTGGGCGACGGCAGCAACGCAGTGGTCAAGCAGTTTTTCCGCATCAACCTGAGCGGGGCCACCGACATCACCGGCCTCGACGGCGCTGCCGCCGCGGCCGCAGCCGTGAGCAAGACCCTCGTGCTCGACTTCAAGAACCTGCTGAACGCCAACGGCATAACCGCCGCCAACGTGCCCTCCAAGATCGAAGGCCTGGCCTTCGGCGAGGACGTCTCGCTGAACGGCACTGCGCTGCACACGCTCTGGGTCTCCAACGATAACGACTTCGTCCCCGGCACCTCGGGCCCGAACAACTTCTACGTCGTCGGCTTCACGGACGCCGACCTGGGCGCCACCCTCCAGGCCCAGACCGTCCCAGAGCCCACCACCCTCGCCCTCCTCGGCGCCGGCCTCCTGGGCCTCGCCGGGCTGCGCCGCCGGAGCTGACGGACCGGGGCTGGAGCAGCCCTCCAGCCCCCGATCACCGTGATTGCGAGCCGGTCCTTGGCGGCGGAGCGGTCCAGGCGGCAAATTCGTTTGCGCGGCGCTGCCACTCGATGGTCGGCAGCCTCCGTCGGCACGCGCGCAGCGACAAATGGCAAAGCGTGAGCCGCATCGCCCCCGGGCCACCCAGGCACTCGAACAGCGCCGGCGCATCGCTCCCCCGGACCGGCCGTAGCTCGAGCCGGGCGGCGCGAAGGATCACCCCAGCGCGCGCCTGATCGCCTCGTTCACCAGCGCCGGGTTGCCCTTGCCGGCCATGGCCTTCATCACCTGGCCCACGAAGAACCCGAACAGCTTCTCCTTGCCGCCCCGATACTCCGCCAGCTTGTCCGGGTTCGCCGCCAGCACCTGCGCCACGGCACCGTCGATCGCGCCCGTGTCCACCACCTGGCGCAAGCCCTTGGCTTCGACGATGGCGCCAGGCGACTCGCCCGTCTCGACCATCGCCTCGAACACCTCTTTCGCGATCCGCCCGTTGATCGTCTGGTCCGCAACGAGGTCCAGCAGCTGGCCGAGCGAGGCCGCACTCACCGGGCTGTCGGCGATGCTGCGCCCCGTGCGGTTCAGGGCGGCGAAGAAGTCGCCCATCATCCAGTTCGCCGCCTGCTTCGCGTCCCGCCCGCGCGCCACCTGCTCGAAGAAGGCCGCCGTCTCCTGGTCCGCCACCAGCACCCCGGCGTCGTAGGCCGGAAGGCCATGCTCGGCCACGAACCGCGCCCGCTTGGCATCCGGCAACTCCGGCAGACCGCGCCGCAGCTCCTCCACCCAGGCCTCGTCCAGCACGAGCGGCAGCAGGTCCGGGTCCGGGAAGTAGCGGTAGTCGTGCGCGTCCTCCTTGCTGCGGAGGCTCCGCGTCTCGCCGCGCGCCGGGTCGAACAGGCGCGTCTCCTGCACCACCGTGCCGCCGCCCTCCCACACGCCCACCTGGCGCGCCGCCTCCGCCTCGATCGCCTGCATCACGAAGCGCACCGAGTTCACGTTCTTCACCTCGCAGCGCGTGCGAAACGGCTCGCCATGCTTCCGGACGGACACGTTCACGTCCGCCCGCATGGACCCCTCCTCCATGTTCCCGTCGCACGTACCCAGATACCGCAGGATGGTCCGCAGCTTCCGCAGGTAGGCCCCCGCCTCCTCCGGCGTCCGGATGTCCGGCTCGCTCACGATCTCCATCAGCGCGACCCCGCTGCGGTTGAGGTCGATCATGCTTTTGGTCGGGTGCTGGTCGTGCAGGCTCTTGCCCGCATCCTGCTCCAAATGCAGCCGGGTGACGCCGATCCGCCGCGTGGACCCGTCCGCCAGCTCGATCTCGACAACGCCCGCGCCCACCACCGGGTGCTCGAACTGGCTGATCTGATAGCCCTGCGGCAGGTCCGCGTAGAAATAGTTCTTCCGGTCGAACCGGCTCACCATGTTGATCTGCGCCTCGAGCCCCAGCCCGGTCCGCACCGCTTGCGCCACGCACTCCCGGTTGATCACCGGCAGCATCCCCGGGAACGCGGCATCGACGAAGCTCACCTGGCTGTTCGGCGCTGCGCCATAGGTGGCCGACGCGCCGCTGAACAGCTTGGCCTCGCTGATCACCTGCGCATGCACCTCGAGCCCGACCACGATCTCCCACGGCCCCGTCGCCCCCTGCACCACGTAGGTCATGCGTGCACCCCCGGCATGGCGCTGAACCCGGCTGCCCGCTCCAGTTCTGCGCCCACGGCGAACACCGTCTCCTCGTCGAACGGCCGCCCCAGCACCTGCAAACCCAGCGGCAGCCCGGCCGCATCGAGCCCGGCCGGAACCGACATCCCCGGGATGCCCGCCATGTTCGCCGGCACCGTCCAGATGTCGTTCAGATACATCGTCACCGGGTCGTCCATCCTCTCCCCCTGGGCGAACGCCGCACTCGGGGCCGTTGGGGTCAGGATGGCGTCGACCGTCTGGAACACGTCGGTGAAGTCCTTCAGCATCAGCGCGCGCACCTTCTGCGCCCGCAGGTAATACGCGTCATAATAACCAGCGCTCAGCACATACGTCCCGATCATGATGCGCCGCTGCACCTCCGCCCCGAACCCCTCGGCCCGCGTGCGCTCGTACATCTCGATCAGGTCCGACCCTTCCACGCGCGCCCCGTACCGCACCCCGTCGTAGCGGGCCAGGTTGGACGACGCCTCGGCAGGCGCCACGATGTAATACGTGGCCAGCCCATACTTCGTGTGCGGCAGGGACACGTCCACGGTGGTCGCCCCCGCGTCCCGCAACCAGGCCAGCCCCTGCTCCCACAGCGCCGCAATCTCGGGCGCAATGCCGTCCGGCCGATACTCGCGCGGCACCCCGATCCGCAGGCCCCTCACCCCGCGCGCGCACGCGGCGGCGAAGTCCGGCACCGCGTGCTCGCTACTGGTGCTGTCCTTCGGGTCGAACCCGGCCATGCTGCCGAGCAGGATCGCGCAATCCTCCACAGTCCGCGCCATCGGCCCCGCCTGGTCCAGGCTGCTCGCGAACGCCACGATCCCCCAGCGCGAGCATCGCCCATAGGTCGGCTTCATGCCCACGATCCCGCAGAACGCAGCCGGCTGCCGGATGGAGCCCCCCGTGTCCGTCGCCGTAGCGCCCAGCGCCAGCCCCGCCGCCACCGCTGCCGCGGACCCGCCCGAGGACCCGCCCGGCACCAGCCCGGTGCCCCACGGGTTCGTCACGGGCCCATAGGCCGACGTCATGTTGGAGGACCCCATCGCGAACTCGTCGAGGTTCGTCTTGCCCAGGAACACCGCACCGTCCCGCAGCAGGTTCGCGGTCACGCTGCTCTCGTAGGGCGGCACGAACGGCGCGAGGATCCGGCTGCCTGCCGTGGTCCGCACGCCCTCGGTGCAGAACAAGTCCTTGTTCGCGATCGGCAGGCCCAGCAGCGGCGCGTCCTCGCCTTGTGCGATGCGTGCATCCGCGGCCGCCGCCTGATCCAGCGCGCGCTCGGGCGTGACCGTGATGAACGCGTTCAGCGCTGTCTGCAGCCGCTCGATGGCGGCCAGGTGCGCCTGCGTCAACTCCACGCTGCTCACACGGCCGGCGCGCAGTGCGGCGCGGGCCTGGGCCAGGGACTGCATCATTCCACCACCTTCGGCACGGCATAGAACACGCCCGCCCGGTCCGGCGCGTTACCCAGCACCGCCTCCTGCCGCCCGCCATCCGTCACCACATCCTCCCGCAGCCGCATCGCCATCATCGCCGCCCCGGTCAACGGCTCGACGCCCTCCACGTCCACCTCGTTCAGCTGCTCGATCCAGCCCAGGATGCCGTTCAACTGGTTTTGCAGGCGCGGCACGTCCGCCTCCTCGAGGTGGAGCCGCGCGAGGCGGGCGATGCGTCGGACGGTCGCAGGGTCGAGCGACATGGGCGGGCCTTGTGCGGTGTGAGGGCCCGGTGATACCGGCCCGCATGGGCTTGATCAACATGGCGGCACTCCGCGCGGCCGTCCCCCGCGGCCAACGGCTGATCGGGCTCGACCCGGGCAGCAAGACGATCGGCGTCGCACTGTCCGACGCAAGCCTGATGCTCGCCTCCCCGTGGGGCGCCCTGCCCCGCGGCAAGCTGGCCGCCACGGCCGCTGCGCTCGCCACCCTCGCCGCGAAGGAGGGCGCCGCCGGGCTGGTCGTCGGCTGGCCCCTCTCCATGGACGGCACCATGGGCCCCGCCGCCCAGGCCGCCCGCGACTGGGCCCGGAGCCTGTCCGAAGCCATGGCCCTGCCCGCCGCCCTGTGGGACGAACGCCTCAGCAGCGCCGCCGTCAACCGCATGCTCATCGAGGCCGACCTGACCCGGCGCCGTCGCGCCCAGGTGGTGGACGGTCTCGCCGCCGCCTACACGCTGCAGGCGGCGCTGGACGCGACTGCTGAAAGTCGATGAGCAGCGCCGGCAGCCAACTTCGAGTCGTGCTCGACACCGCCGTTGTCGTCTCGGCTTTCCGCAGCCGACTGGGTGCGTCCTTCCAAGTGCTTCAGGCGGTAAGAGAGCACAGGCTCGTCGCGATCGCGACCACGACGCTATTCTTCGAATATGAGGGCGTGCTCGAGCGCCCAGAGCAGCGTGCTGTCATGGGCCTGTCGCTGACCGACTTGGATATAGCGCTCGGCGCGCTCGCAAAGCTTATCGAGCCGATCGATGTGCGCTTCCGGTTGCGCCCGCGACTGCTCGATCCAAACGATGAGATGGTGCTCGAGGCAGCCGTGAGCGGCCGGGCCGATGCACTTGTGACCTTCAACACGGCAGACTTCGTTGTTGCGACGCCGCGCTTCGGGCTAACACTTCTCCGTCCACACGAGCTGCTGGAAAGGGTGAACCGTTGAACGAGACCGTCCTTCGGCTGACGCTCCCGGCGTCTGTTGCCGATACTGCGAGTCGCCTCGCTTTCGAGGATGGCGTGTCACTTGATCAATGGGTTGCGAACGCACTGGCGCAGAAGATCGCTGCTGCGCAGTCCGCGGCCGAGTTCTTCAGGGAAAGGAGCGCCGGCGCCAGACCCGGCGACCTCGCGCGCATCCTCGAGCTCGTCCCGGCAAATCCGCCCGACCCCGGCGACGAGCTGCCCGAGGGCTGGCGCTAACGAACCACCGCCCGAACCCCCTCCGCCACACGGTCCAGGCTCGCCTCCGTCAGCGCCGCCATGCAAAGGCGGCCGTCGCTCACGCCGTAGATGCCGAACTCGTCGCGCAACCGGTCCATCTGCGGCGCCTCGAGCCCCGAGTAGCTGAACAGCCCCCGCTGCCGCACCAAATGCGAGAAGTCGAGCGCGTTGTTGCCCGCGAGCCGCGCCACCAGCCCCTGCCGCATGCGAAGGATCCGCGCCCGCATCCCGTCCAGCTCCGCCTCCCACTGCGCCCGCAACTCGGGGTCCGTCAGGATCGTGCTCACCAGCAGCGCCCCGTGGCTCGGCGGCGTGCTGTAGTTGGTGCGGATGGCCGTCCGCACCTGGTCGTGCACCAGCCCGGCCTGCCCGGCATCCGCCGCCACCACGCTCAGCGCCCCGATCCGCTCGCCATACAGCGCGAAGGACTTGCTGAACGACGTGGCCACGAACAGCGGCACCCCCGCCTGCGCCAGAAGCCGCGCAGGCGCACTATCCGCCTCCAGCCCGTCCCCGAAGCCCGCGTACGCCATGTCCAGAAACGGCACGAGCCGCCGCTCGTGGATCAGCCCCGCCAACTCCGCCCATTGCGCCGCATCGAGGTCGGCCCCCGTCGGGTTGTGGCAACACGCATGCAGCAGCAACACCGTGCCGGGCGCCATGGCGGCCACGGCAACGCGCATCCCCGCCCAGTCCACGCCGCCGGTCGCCGGGTCGAAATACGGATACTCGCCCACCGCAAGCCCGGCGCCTGCGAAAATGCTCGGATGATTGCCCCAGGTGGGCCGGCTCAGCATGACCGTGCTGCCGGGCGCCAACCGCCGGATGACGTCCGCCCCCAGCTTCAGCGCCCCCGTGCCGCCCAGGCTCTGCACAGTCACGATGCGGGCGCCCTCGGAGGCCACCAGCGCATCCCCGAACACCAGGCGCTTGGCCGCCTCCCGCAGCGCCGGCAGCCCGTCCGGCTGCAGGTAGCTCCAGCTCTTGATCGCCAGCCGCGCCTCGGCCGCCTGCACCACGTCCAGCACCGGGATGCGCCCCTGCTCGTCGTAATACATCCCCACGCCCAGGTTCACCTTGCCCGGTCGCGTATCCGCGCCGAACGCCTGGAACGACGCCATGATCGGGTCCAGCGCCTGCGGCTTCAGCCCTTCGAACAAGCTCATCCTATGCCTCCCACCCGATGCTGCGCCGCAGGAACGCCATGCCCAGGGCCGAGAATGCGGCGATCTCGGCGTTGTCCGTGCCGTAGCCGTGCCCGCCGGCGGCCGGCTCATGATACAGCGTGTCATACCCCAGCGACTGCAGCTTGGCCGCCATCTTGCGTGCATGCCCGGGGTGCACCCGGTCGTCCCGCCGCGTGGTTGCGATCAGCGTGGGCGGGTAGGGCCGCCCCGGCACCGCGGCGTGATACGCGGAGAACTCCTGCATCCACGCCCAGTCCTCGGGCTTGTCCGGGTCTCCATACTCCGCCATCCAGCTTGCCCCGGCCAGCAGCCGGTGGAACCGCCGCATGTCAATCAGCGGAATGGTGCAGAACAACGCCCCGAACCGCTCCGGATAGCGCGTCAGCATGTTGGCGATGAGCAGCCCGCCATTGGACCCGCCCTCCGCCGCAATCCGCCCGGGCCGCGTCACGCCCCGCCGCACCAGGTCCTCCGCCACGGCCGCGAAATCATCGTGGCTCAGCCGCTTGTTCCGGAGCCGCCCGGCATCGTGCCACCAGGTCCCGAACTCGCCGCCGCCGCGCAGGCTCGCCACCACATGCGTGCCGCCCCGCTCGAGCCACAACTTACCGGCCCGCATCGCGTAGTTCGGCAGCATGGGCGCCGCAAACCCGCCATAGCCGGTCATGTACACCGGTGCCTCGCCCGTCAGCCCCTTCGGCCCCACCTGCACGTAAGGGATGCGCTCGCCGTCGGACGAGACCGCCTCGTGCTGCGTTAGCACCGCCCCGTGCGCCTCGAACGCCTGCGGGCCGCGCCGCAGCAGCGCGGGTGCCGCGGCCTGCTCCAGCAGCATCAGGCTCGGTGGCTCGAGCGGGGTCTGTGTCAGCGCCAGCATCGTGCCGTCCGATTCGTCGTGCTCCGCGTCCAGAGGCCACACCGTCACCACCCCGATGGCCGGCAGCCCGGCGAGCGTCGACCCGGCCCAGTCCTGCGCCGGGTCGAACACCAGGTGGACGGGCCGCAGCTCGTCCAGCACGCTGACCAGCAACCGCCCCTGCACCCAATTGAAGCCCTGCAGCGCCCGCCGCCGCTCCGGCACGAACAGGGTCCGAAACGCACGATCCCCGCCCCGGAACGCGTCGAGCCCGATGCCCAGCACCGTATCCGGCGCATGCGTGGTGCCGCCCACCGTCCAGGGCGTCCGCGTCCGCATCGCGAGCCACCCGCGATCCCACAGCACGGCCACATCCGTCGGCAGGTCCACCCGGTCCTTGGGGCCGCTGCGGTCACCCACCCAGATCTCGCTGTCGTAGAAACCGAGCTGGGCGACGAAGAAAACCTCGTCCCGTTCCCGGTCATAACCGGCCCAGGCGCTCATCTTGTCCGGCGTCACCTCGAACAGCACGGGCGCGTCCGCCGGGTCTGTCCCGCGGTGCCAGAGCCGCACGGTGCGCGCGTAGGAGCTGTCGGTCGCGCCCCCCAGCGCCGACATGAGCAGCAGCGTGTCCTCGTCCAGCCAGTCCACGCCGCCCTTGGCCTCCGGCAGCGCGAACCCGCCCGGCACGAAGGCCCGCGCCTCCATGTCGAACTCCCGCAGCACCACCGCATCCGACCCGCCGCGCGAAAGCCGCAGCATCGCGCGCCGGTTCTCGGGCGGCAGCGGGGCGGCGCCGCGGAACACCCAGTCCTCGCCCTCCAGGGCGGCCAGCGCGTCCACGTCGAGCAGCAAGTCCCAGGCCGGCTCGCCGCTGCGGTAGGACTCCATCGTCGTCCGGCGCCACAGCCCCCGCTTGTGCCCGGCATCCTTCCAGAAATTGTAGAGCAGGCCCCCGCGCCGGGTCGGGTAGGCGATGTTGTCCGGCCGGTCCATCACGGCCTGAAGCGCCGCCGCATCCGCCTCCCACGTGCCACGCAGGCGGTCGGCCGTGCGCGCCGTCTGTGCCGCGGTCCAGGCCAGCGCGGCCTCGCCATCCACGTCCTCGAGCCAGAGATACGGATCGTCATCGGGAGCGGCGAGCGTCGGGCGGAGGTCCATGGCCGCAGTCTGGCCCAGCCAGCCCCAGGCCGCTACCCCGGCGGCACCGGGTCGCACGCTGCCGCAGCCGCCCGGCCCAGAACCAGCATGCGCCGCGCCGCCACCCCGGCCCCCGCCGCCTCACCCGCCAGGTGCGCGAGGTACGGGCTGCTCAGCAGCGCATGCGCCGCCGTGTTGCCCGCCACCTCCGCCGCCCCCACCATGGTCGCCGCCAGCGCCGTCCGCCGCAGTAACGCGAGCGTCCCCAGCAGCCCTGGCCGCACGCCATACAGCGAGGCCACCTGGCGCACGAGCCGCACCCCGCGCCAGCCTACGAGCGCGACGTCGAGCGCCGGACCGGGCATCGCCGCAATCCCGGCCACCACCTGCAGCGCCGCCGTCCGGCTCAGCGCATCCGCTCCAGCCCGCAGCTCCCGCCCCGGTCCCGCCCGCAGCAGCGCCAGCGCTGCATCCGGGTCGTTCACCGCCCGCAAGGCCGGCTGCAGCACCGCACCCCCCGGCACCCGCCCGGCCCACACCCGGGCCGCCGCCATGATCCGCCCGGCCTCACCCGACGCGAGGTCCGCCCGCAACCGGTCCACCCGGCCCAGCGCCAGCAGCGCCGCCACCTCCCGCCACACCCCCGCGCCCACCAGCCCGAACCCGGCTGCCGCCACCCCCGTCGTGACCCACCCGAGCCACTGCGCCCGCGTGAACTGGTCCACGACGAAGTTCACCGCAGCCAGCCCGGCGAACCCCGCCGCGAGCACCACGGCGCCGGCCAGCATCAACGCCCCCGTGCCCCAGCGCGGCACAGCCACCACCACCACCGGCAGCACCTCCGCCTCCAGCCGCGGGGCGTCGCGGTCCACGGGCTCGATGCGAGGGCGGATCACCTCCGGGACCCCTCCTCACGCTCGCGCGGCCCCCCCTCCCCCGGCCCCTCCCACGAGGGGAGGGGGGACGAGCCAGCCTGCTCCCCCTCCCCTGGCGGGAGGGGGCCGGGGGGAGGGGTGACGGACAGGACGCACCTCAAAAC
>JBBROS010000065.1:0-11549 GCA_038229135.1 Acetobacterales bacterium | reverse complement strand
GCGGCCAGCAGCAGCGCGTCGCCATCGCCCGCGCGCTCTGCATGAAGCCCAAGATCATGCTCTTCGACGAGCCAACCTCCGCACTCGACCCCGAGATGATCAAGGAAGTGCTCGACACCATGATCAGCCTCGCCCAGGACGGCATGACCATGGTCTGCGTCACCCACGAGATGGGCTTCGCCCGCCAGGTCGCGGACCGCGTGGTCTTCATGGACCGCGGCGAGATCGTGGAACAAGGCCCCCCGAACACCCTGTTCGAGAACCCGCAGACCGACCGCCTGAAGCTCTTCCTCAGCCAGATCCTCCGCGGCCACTGACACTGCGCCTCCTCCCGCTGCGGGAGGGGGCCGCCCGCAGCGGCAACGGGCAGCACGAACCTAGACCGCCGGCGGCACCACCCCCTCCGCATACACCGTCCACATCACGGTGAAGTCCGGGTCCACCACCACCTCACCCGTCCCCCGCAACCGATACTCGCCCGGCGCCGCTTCGTAGAACGAGCCCAGGTCCGGCGGCAGCCGCAGCACCTCCCCCTCCCGCGCGCCCCCCAGCGACAGCTCGACCCCCACAGGCGCTGCACGCGTCACGGTGCCCCAAACCTGCTCGAGCCGCGTGCCCTCCGCCTCCATCCGCGTGATCCCCACCAGCACCACCGCCCCCCGCAGGACCGCCGCCCGCGCCTCGTCCCACCCGGTCGCCTCGTCCCACCCGGTCGCCTCGTCCCACCCGGTCGCCTCTTCGTTCATCCCCAACCCTCACCGCCCAACCCCGCCTTCTCACCACAACGCCACCCCCGGTCACAAGCCGACTGGGCTACATTCCCCGCATGACCCCCGAGCCCCACATCGCCGAAGGCCACGTCACGGCCCTGCGCCTGTTCGACGTCGCCTACGCCATCGATCTCGAGCGCGCCCAGACGCTCACGGCCGGCACCGCGTCGCGCACCCGCCTCGCCGCCACCCCGCCCAAGGCCATGAACTTCGGCGAGGCCCCGCTCGCCCTCGTCCTCCCCCCGGTCCTGCTGCAGCTCGAGGATGGCCCCATCCAGGCCCAGGCCACCGCCCGCCTCTACGCGTTCGGCGTCGTCGCCATCAGCCTCCGCGTGCCCGCCGACGCCCTCGCCTGGCCCGCCTACACCACACGCTGCAACGCCGTGGCGCGCGCCACCCATGCGGACACGGACCCCACCCTCTGGCCCAACCTGCTCGCAAGACTCCGCACCACCATCGCGCCCGCGCTCACCCGCCCCAACGACAGCGCGCCCGGCCCTGGCGCCCTCGTCGAGGACTACCTCCTCGCCACCGTCCACGCCTTCGCCGACGAAACCGTCACCGCCGCCGCAATTGGCCGCGAGATCGACCTCGTCCCCCTCCTCTCCGGCCAGCACCGCCCGCTCTCCGACCAGGCCCGGCAGGACCTCCTGGCCCGGCGCTTCAGCTACTACACGGACGACCTCGTGGTCCTCACCTGGGACCGCGCCTTCATCTACGAGCCCACCCGGGACCCGGACGTCGCCAACGTCCTCGAGGTCGCGAACGCCCAGTTCCTGGAGATGCGCTACTACGACGAGCTGCTCGACGCCGAGCTGCCCCGCATGTACGACCTCGTGGAGGTCGCCACCCGCCGCCGCACCCTGGGCCCCCGCCGCTTCGCCGCCCTCGCGCGCCGCCTCTACACGCTGGTCGCCGAAGTCACCGAGCTCACCGAACGCGTCGACAACGCCCTCCAGGTCACGGAAGACGTCTACCTCGCCCGCGTCTATGCCGCCGCTCTCGACCTCTTCCGCGTCAAATCCGTCCAGGCCGCCGTCGACCGCAAACTTGCGATCATCCGCGACACCTACGCCGCCCTTTACGACGAGGCCGCCAGCTCCCGCGCAGGCCAGATGGAGGTGGCCGTGGTGGGGCTGATCCTTGTCGAGGTGCTGCTCGCCTTGTTCGGGCGTCACTGATCCGAGCGCGTTAATCTCGCGTGTCATGCACGACGACATGCAACCCGGCCTGCATGCGTCCGTTCTGCGGGGCAACCCCGATCGTCCCGTGTCCGAGGAACATAGCATGTCCGTCAGCACCAGCCCTTCCCTCGCCACCCCGCATGTCGAGGCCGTCATACCCGACGACCGCAGCACGCATCTGCGCAACCGCACCTCCTGGGGCGCCATCGCCGCCGGCGTCGCGGCAGCGCTCGCCATCCAGCTCCTGCTCAACATCTTCGGCATCGGCATCGGCGCCTCCACCATCGACGCGACCCAGCTCCCGGACGCCAACTCCGCAAGCAACGCCGGCCTGATTACGGCCGCTTGGATCGCGCTCACCGGCATCGGCGCGTCGTTCGTGGGCGGCGTGGTAGCCGGCCGCCTCTGCGGCACCAGCGACGACAACACCGCTCGCTGGCACGGCTTCATCTCATGGTGCGCCGCCACCCTCGTGATCTTCCTGCTCCTCAGCTCCGCCGTCGGCAGCCTCGTCGGCGGCAGCGTCGGCGCGCTCGGCTCCACCATCGGTGCGGCCGGACGCGGTGCGGCCAGCGTGGCCCAGGGTGCGGCCCAGGTAACGGACGGCGACGCGCTTCAGGCCCAGGTGCGCCGCCTCGTGAGCCCGAACGACGCGCAGACCGCGCAGGACAACGTCGTCGGCTACGTCCGCGCCGCCGTGAGCGGCGACAAGGCGGCCGCCGACGCCGCCCGGGACCGTGCAGTGGATAGCGTTGCACGCGCCGCGAACATCAGCCCCGATGAAGCCCGCACGCGGCTGCAGCAGGCTGAGACCCAGGCCCGCCAGGTGGCCGACGCGGCCAAGCAGAAGGCGCAGCAGGCTGCCGAGGCAACCCGGAAGGCCACCGCCACCGCGGGGATCGCCGGTTTCCTAGCGCTGGCCCTCGGCGCCGTGGCCGCCTGGTTCGGCGGCGGCATCGGCGCCCCGGACCGCAGCCTCAAGATGGTCGGCACGCACTGATCTTTCGGCCGACGCACGACACGGCCGCGGGATCACCCCGCGGCCGTCACCCCTCGATCAGGCTCACGCTCGCCGCCACCACCCGCCACCCCTCGGACAGCCGCACCCAACTCTGCATCTGCCGGCCCACCCGCCCCGGCGCTCCCTTCCGCCGGAATAGCGTGCTCGCGGTGGCGAAATCCGTCCCGAAGGTCGTGATCACCGTCTGCTCCAGCACCCGCGCGAGCCCCACTGCCGGGCGCGCGCTCCGGAACGCGCGGATGGCCTCGATGCCGTACAGGTTCTCGCCCGCCCCGTAGCGGATGGTCCGGGGATCGCCCCAGAACGATGCATCCAGCGCCGCCACGTCGTTGCTCATCAATGCCCGCTCATAGGCGGCAAACGCCGCCTCCACCTCGGCCCGAACGTCCGCCCGATCGATTTCCATTCAATCCGCCTCCGCAAAATGGCACGCCGCTAGCGGGGCGGCCCGCGCTCCACACCGATCATTCGCGCCTCGTGCGGCCCCACGCGCTCCCGCAGCCGTCCCTGCCGCGAGGCCGCCCCGGCCCGCACGACGCGTCGCGACGACACGACCTTCGCCGGCCGCCGGGCAAGGGCGAGCGACGCCTCCATCATCCACTCGAAACCAACCGTCCCCACCCGCCGGAACCCGGCCGCCCGATA
The DNA here is from genome assembly GCA_038229135.1 of Acetobacterales bacterium. Classification (GTDB taxonomy): domain Bacteria; phylum Pseudomonadota; class Alphaproteobacteria; order Acetobacterales; family Acetobacteraceae; genus JBBROS01. Next base: position 7,929 of record JBBROS010000065.1, on the reverse strand, counting down.
CAGCCGCAGGGCCGCCGCATTGTCCGGCGCCACCAGAAGCCGCACCCGACGGCACCCGGGCACCCGCCGGACCTGCCGCACGACCTCCGCCATCGCCAATCGCCCGAGCCCCCGACCCTGCTGCCGCCGATCGAGCGCCAGCCAGCCCAGCCACCAGCACGACAGGTCCCGCACATCCGGATGCAGCACGAAGAAGCCGACCGCCTGCCCCTCGACCCTCAACAGGAACGGCGCATGCGCAGGCCCCCGCCGGACCGCGTCGGCTATGTGCTCTAAAGGGCCCAGGTAACGCTCGGCCTGATGCGGCTCGAGCTCGATGGAACACGCCGACGCAAACGCCCCGGCGCCGATCCGTTCACTGAGGAGGGCCTCCGCGGCCCCGATGAAAGACATGATCTCACTTGCACGCTGTTGCGACGATCGCCCGCCCCATCCACGCAGGGCGGCTTACCCGGATCAGTCCCGGGCCGTCATCGCGTCAGAGGCGGGCGTGGCGGCCAGCCACGCAGGATCCTTTGGTCATGGCGCAGGACATACGCTTGGTCCCGAGCCGGAACAAGGATCGTCGCCATTCGTCACGCGATCGTCACAGCCGCGCCAGGGCCCCACCGCCGGCCCGCCACCACCCCACGTCCCCCACCAGCCCCTCGAACGCCCCCGCATCCGTTCCCGTCAGCAGCACCTGGCCGTCGAGCCCGCCCAGGGCAGCCCACAGCAGCGCCCGGCGCCCGGCGTCCAGATGCACCGCCGGCTCGTCCAGCAGCAGCAGCGGCGCCTCGCCCCGCTCGGCCTCGATCAGCGCCGCATGCCCCAGCACCACCCCGATCAGCAGCGCCCTTTGTTGCCCGGTGCTCGCCCGCGCCGCCGGCAACCCCGTCGCAGCATCCTCCAGCGCCAGATCCGCCCGGTGCGCGCCCACCCCGGCACCCCCCGCGGCCCGGTCCGCCGCCCGGCCTGCCGCCAGCGCCGCCCGAAGCCAATCCTCCACCGCCAGCGCCGGCCCGGCCTCGAGCCACTCTGCCAACGCATCCAGCAGCACCAGCCGCGCCGGGGGGAAGCCCCGCGCCGCGCCGCCCACCAGCGCCGCGTTCAACCGCCGCACCAGCCCGGCGCGCGCCGCCGCCGCCGCCACGCCGTGTCGAGCCATGGCGTCCTCGAGCCCCGCGAGCCACGCCGCATCCCCCCGCCCCTCCGCCAGCAGGCGGTTCCGCCCCGCGGTCGCCGTCTCGTAGGCCGCCACCTCCCGCGCATGCCCAGGCTCGAGCGCCCACACCAGCCGGTCCAGGAACCGCCGCCGACCGCTCGCCCCCTCCTGGAACAGCCGGTCCATCTGCGGCGTCAGCCACACGCACGCACAGGCCGCCGCAACCTCCGCTTGGTTGCGCGGCACCGCCCCATCCAGCCGGAACACCCGCCGGTCGGCCCGCTTGCCCTCCGGCGCGGACCCGGTCCCGATCTCCACCAGGCTGGCCTGCCGCCGCAACCGGGCGTTCACCCCCCACTGCGCCGCAATCCCCTCGGGCCCAACCCGCGCCAGCTCCCCCACGCGTGCGCCCCGCAGCCCCCGCCCCGGCGTCAACAGGCTCACCGCCTCCAGCAGGTTCGTCTTGCCGGACCCGTTCGGCCCGGTCACCACCGCCACCCGCGCGCCCGGCGCCCACACCAGGTGCGCGTAGTTCCGGAACTCCGTCAGCGCCAGCCGCTCGAGCCTCACCCGGCACCCTCGCCCGTGGGGTGGGCGCAACCCACCAAGGCCCGCCGGATGTGACTCACACCGGCCGAGGCGTCACACCCGCATCGGCATCAGCACGTAGAGCACGTCCGCGTCCCCCGCATCCCGCACCACCGTCGGTGCCGAACCGTCGCTGAAGTGGAACTCCACCTCCCCGTCGATCTGGTCCGTGATGTCCGTCAGATACCGCGCCTGGAACCCGATCTCGAGCGGCGTCGAGGCATACTTCACCCGGTCCGCATCCAGCTCCTCGCTCGCGGTCCCCTGCTCCGGGCTCGCCGCACTCAGCGTCAGCAGATCCGTCGCCAGGCTCATCTTGATCGGCCGCGACCGCTCGCTGCTGATGGCGGCCACACGCCCCACCGCGTTCGAGAAATCCGTCTTGCCGACCCGCAGCACCTTGTCGTTGTCCCGCGGGATCACGCGTTCATACTCGGGGAACGTCCCGTCGATCAGCTTGCTCGTCAGCGTCACGTTGCCGGCGCGGAACTGGATGCGCGTGTCGCTCAGCCCCACCTCGATCTCGCCGCTCTCCTCCTCGATCAGCTTGCGCAGCTCCGCCACCGTCTTCCGCGGGATGATGACGCCCGGCATGTCCTTCGCCCCGTCCGGCAGGTCCAGCTCGACGCGCGCCAGCCGGTGCCCGTCGGTCGCCACCGCCCGCAGCTTCGCACCATCCGGCGTCGCGTGCAGGTAGATGCCGTTCAGGTAGTAGCGCGTCTCCTCCGTGCTGATCGCGAACCGCGTGCGGTCGATCAGCCCGCGCAGGTGCTGCGCCGAAATCTTGAACCGGCACGGCAGCTGCCCCGCCGTCATCGCCGGGAACTCGTCCACCGGCAGCGTCACCAGGCTCGTCCCATACCGCCCGGCGCGCAGCCGCAGCTGCCCGTTCTCAGGGTTCAGCTCGAGCTCGATCTCAGCCGCATCCGGCAGCTTCCGCACGATCTCATACAGGGTCGCCGCCGGGGCCGTGGTGGCGCCGTCGCGTGAGGCGGTGGCGTCCACCTCCTCCACCACCGCAATCTCCATGTCGGTCGCCGTCAGCGTCAGCTTGCCGCGCGAGACCTCGAGCCGAGCATTGGCCAGGATAGGGATCGTGTTGCGCTTCTCGGCGACGCTCTGGATATGGGCCAGCGCCTTGAGCAGCGTGGCGCGGTCGGCCTTGAACTTCATCGTTTGGGTTCCTGCTTCGCGCGAATCGAGGCGCCGACTGACCCGGACTGTAGAGGAACCTTCGCCCGCCGCAAACCGGGCCTCAACGCTTCAGGAGCCCCCGCATCAGCTCCACCTGCTCGCGGAACTCCGGGTCCGCCTCCATCAGCTCCGCTACCCGCGTGCAGGCGTGCATCACCGTCGTGTGGTCCCGGTTGCCGAACATGCGCCCGATCTCGGGCAGGCTGCGGTCTGTTAAATGCTTGGCCAGGTACATCGCCACCTGCCGCGGCCGCGCCACCGCCCGCGCACGCCGGCTGCTCGTCATGTCCGTGATCCGCAGGCCCCAATGCTCGGCGACCCGCTTCTGGATCTCCTCGATCGTCACCCGCCGGTCGTGGGCCTTCAGGATGTCCCGCAGCACCTCCTGCGCACCCTCGAGCGTGATCGGCCGCCCGAACAGGCTCGCATGCGCCACCAGCCGGTTCAGGCAGCCCTCGAGCTCGCGCACGTTCGTGTCGATCTTGTGCGCCAGGAACTCGAGCACCTTGCCCGGCACCAGCACCTCCGCCCGCGCCGCCTTCGCCTCGAGGATGCTGATCCGCAGCTCGAACGTCGTCGCATGCAAGTCCGCCACCATCCCGCACCCCAGCCGCGTCCGCAGCCGCTGCTCGATGCCCGAGAGGTCGGAGGGCGACTTGTCCGCCGACACCACGATCTGCCGCCCGCTCTCCACCAGCGCGTTGAAGGTGTGGAAGAACTCCTCCTGCGTGTTGTCCTTGCCGATCAGGAACTGCACGTCGTCGATCATCAGCACATCCACCGAGCGGAGGCCTTCCTTGAACTCCATGGTCGACTGGCTGCGGATGGCCGTGATGAACCGGTGCATGAACGTCTCGGCCGACATGTAGGCCACCTGCGCCGCCTGGTTGCCCCCCGCCTGGGTTCGACGCGTCAGCTCGAGCCCGATCGCATGCATCAGGTGCGTCTTGCCCAGCCCCACGCCCCCATACAGGAACAGCGGGTTGAACCCGGCGCTCGCCGGCCGCTCGGCCACGCGCCGGGCGCAGGCATGGGCAAACTCGTTGGGCTTGCCCACCACGAACGTGTCGAACAGGAAGCGCGGGTCGAGCGGGGCGGACACGTCGGCCAATCTCGTCTCAACCAATCTTGTCTCAGCCAGCCTTGTCTCAGCCAGCCTCGTCTCAGTCAGCCTCGTCTCAGCCAGCCTCGTCTCAGCCAGCCTCGTCTCAGCCGGCCGCGCCTCGAGGGCGCGATCCGGAGCACGCTCGGCCGTTCGAGCCGGCTCGGGCTCCGCCGGCGCCTCGGCCCCGCCCCGCGCCGCCAGCAGCTCCACCCGCCGGATCGCCGGGTCCTCAGCCTGCCACAGCGCGTTCAGCCGATCCCCGAAATGGCTCCGCACGTAGTCCCGCTTGAAGCCGCTCGGGAGGAAGATCGTCAGCTCGTCCCCGTCCACCCCGGCCAGCGTCATCTCTCGCAGCCAGTTCTTGTAGACGACCTCGCCCACCTCGGCCTGCAGCTTGCCTCGGATGCGCGCCCATTGCGTCGCCAGTTGCGGCATACCCTCGCTCGGCACCTGCGGCTCGGCGTGACGCGTGGCCCCCTCGGGCCGGCCATCGATGGAGGTGGTCAGGGCCATTCATCCTTCCTTCGACACGCCGAACGCGGCACAACCGGACCCCGGGCGGGAAGCCGGACCGCCACCATCTATCAATCGCTACGTGACGGGGCGATGACCAAGATAAGTCAGCGTCAAGGCACACGCAATGAAAATCCGATGACGACCAGTAGTGTCACAGTAACAGCAAGCGGATGTGTTCGCTCGACCGCGTGCGGACTGCCACCCGACAGGCGGCAAGATTCCCCCCGGAACCTCGCCGAAACCCGCACCCCAAGCTGGAGTTGGCGCGCAGGGTTGAATGCCGGGCAGCAAGCAGGCCGCCCGGAGCAGGCGCCTCAGGGGGCCGGCTGCATCGCCTTCACCCGCGCCGACAGACGCGAAATCTTCCGGCTCACCGTGTTCAGGTGCGCCACGCCCTTGATCACCGCACGCTGCATCTCGGGCTGCGCGACACGCAGCGCCTCGGCCGCCGCCGCCTTGTCGCCCGAGGCGCACGCCACCTCGACCTTCTTGATGAACGTCCGCATCCGCGTCTTGCGGGCGTGGTTGCGAAGCGTGCGCTTGGCCGTCTGGCGGATGCGCTTGCGGGCGGAGGCGGTGTTGGCCATGGGTTCTCTTCGTGCGCGAGGAAAGTCGGATCGGCCGCATGCGGCCTGGAGGGCGCGTTCTATGGATCACCCCCGCCCGAGTCAAGGAAACAGCTACGAACCCTCGTCCCGCCTGGGCTGGAACACCGGCTTCCGCTTCTCCACGAACGCCGCCATCCCCTCCTTCTGGTCCGCCGTCCCGAACAGGCTCAGGAACAGCGCCCGCTCGGCCCGCACCCCCTCCGTCAGCGTCGTCTCATACGCTACGTTGATCGCCCGCTTCACCATCGCCGCCGCAACCGGGCTCTGCGAGGCAATCTTCGCGGCAACGCGCAACGCCTCCTCCATCAGCATGGCCGCCGGCACCACCCGCGCCACGAGCCCGCTCGCCTCAGCCTCGGCCGCGTCCATCATCCGCCCCGTCAGGCACAGCTCCATCGCCTTGGACTTGCCCACCGCCCGCGTCAGCCGCTGCGTCCCGCCCGAACCGGGGATCACGCCCAGGTTGATCTCGGGCTGCCCGAACTTCGCCGTGTCCGCGGCCAGGATGAGGTCGCACATCATCGCAAGCTCGCACCCGCCCCCCAGCGCAAACCCGGCCACCGCCGCAATCACAGGCGTTCGCACCCGCAGAATCGTCTCCCACCCGTCCCCGATGAAATCGTTCAGGAACACGTCCGGATAGCGCCGGTCCTTCATCTCCTTGATGTCGGCCCCCGCCGCGAACGCCCGCTCCGAGCCCGTGATCACGATGCACCCGACGCCCGGGTCCGCATCGAACGCCAGCAGCGCCGCCCCCAGCTCCCCCATCAGCTGGTCGCACAGCGCGTTCAGTGCCGCCGGGCGATTGAGCCGCACCAGCCCCACCCGGTCATGGGTCTCGACCTCGATCATCTCCGGCCCGCTCGTCTCTGGCATCGCGCGCTCCCTGCGTTCTGGCCACCCCTCTACAAGCCGAACATCGCGCTGGGAAGCGCCGCCCCGACCGTGTAGCGTCGCGGACAACGACAGGGAAACGGCGATGGACGACACCAGCCTCAAGGCAGCACTCGTCATGGCCATCGGCCATAGCGACCAGCCCATGGTCCTCACCGACCCGGCGCTGCCCGACAACCCCATGATCGTCATCAACCCGGCCTTCGAAGCCATGACCGGCTATGGCACCGAGCTGCTCGGCCACAATTGCCGCATCCTTCAGGGTCCGCAGACGGACCTCGCCACCGCCCACCGCATCGGCCGCACCCTGCAGGAGGGCCAGGGCTGCATCGAGTGGATCGTCAACCACCGGCCGGACGGGCGCGCCTTCTGGAACCTGCTGTTCGTCACCCCGGTCCGCGGCGCCGACGGCAAGCCGCGCTTCTTCCTGGGCAACCAGCTCGACATGACGATGGGCACCCCCGAATGGCTCGGTGAGGTCGTCTTCGGCCGCGCCCACATGACGGAGAGCGTCGAGCACGAGTTCCAGGGCCTCCTGGCCACCATGCTAGCCCACCCCAACCGGCCAGGCGCGCTGACCCAGGCCGTGGCCCACGCCCGCCGCCTGGCCGAAGTCACGACGTCGCTCAGCTCGGGCCGGTCCGTCCCGGCGCTGTAGCGCCCACGGCAACCCGGCGCCGAACCACCAGCGTCACCCAGGCCCCCTCCCGCACGCTGCCCACCAGCACCAGCCCGTGCCGCCGGTGCGCCCCCAGCACCCAGCGCGCCTGCCAGTCGAGCAGCCCCGCCAGGATCGCCGTGCCCCCCGGCACCAGGTGCCGCGCCAGGTCCCGCGCCATCCGGCACAGCGGCCGCGCCAGGATGTTGGCGAACACCAGGTCGTACGGCCCGCCCCGCCGCACCACCGCCGAACGCCAACCATCCGCCAGCACCGGCCGCACCAGGCGGCCCACCCCGTTCTGCTCCGCATTCTCCCCGGCCACCCGCACGGACCAGGGCTCGATATCCGTCGCCAACACGCGCCGCCGCAGCACCTGCGCCGCCCCGATCGCCAGGATCCCGCTGCCGGTGCCCAAATCCAGCACGCGCCGGAGCCGCCCCAATCTGCCGCCGCGCACCACACGCTCGAACGCCCTGAGGCACCCCCGGGTCGACCCATGCTCCCCGGACCCGAACGCGAGCCCGGCATCCAGCGTGATCGCCACCCGCCCCGGCACGCTCACCTCCCGGTCATGCGTCCCCCGCACGAGGAACCCGCGCCCCACCCTGATCGGCGGAAAAGCCGCCTGGGTCCGCGCCAGCCACCCATCGGCCTCCGTCGCCGCCGCCCCGGGCTCCGCCGCCACCCCCGACACCATGGCCGCAATCGCCAACGCCCGCTCCAGCGAGGCCTGGTCCGCACCCGCCTCGCGCACCCCCTCCACCCGCCAGGTCCGCGCATCCTCGTCCTCGAGGAAGAACCCCACCGTCTCGCACACGCTCGCCAGCGCCGCCTCGTATGCGTCCAGCGCCGCCTCCGGCACCACCACGCTCACCGTCTCCAACGGCCCCGCCCTGCGCCTCAACGCGGCTGCCTCAGGCAGTGCGCGCGCAGGCCGCCCCACCCGTCACCGCGAACCGCAGGCGTGGCGATCCAGGGGGTTCGAGGCCAGTCCTGTCGGCCCCTGGATCGCCACGCTGCGCTCGCGATGACGTCTGAGGACATCAAGCCCGCTCCACGAACCGGTCCAGCAACCGCTTCTGCCCGGCCTTCTCGAACGCCACCTCCAGCCGGTCATCCTCCACGCTCAGCACCCGCCCATAGCCGAACTTCTGGTGGAACACGCGCGAGCCCACCGGGATCGCATCCGCCCGCGCCGGGCGCGCCGGCTGCTCCCACT
>JBBROS010000064.1:0-12882 GCA_038229135.1 Acetobacterales bacterium | reverse complement strand
GTATCACCCAGCATTGTCTCCGGCCGTGTCGTTGCAACGGTAATAAAGTTTCCAGGCTCACCATCGACCGGATAGGTGATGTGCCACAGACTGCCCTTGACCTCGCGGTTCTCCACCTCGAGATCGGAAATCGCCGACTGGAATTTCGGGTCCCAGTTCACCAGGCGGCGGTCCTGGTAGATGAGGCCCTGCTGGTGGAGCGTGACGAAGGTGCGGCGGACGGCGCGGCTGAGGCCCTCGTCCATGGTGAACCGCTCGCGCGGCCAGTCGAGCGAGGCGCCGAGAGTGCGGAGCTGATTGGTGATGGTGCCGCCGGACTGTGCCTTCCACTCCCAGATGCGCTTGGTGAAGGCCTCGCGGCCCATCTGCTGGCGGGTCTGGTTGCCTTCGGTCGGGAGCAGGCGCTCCACCACCATCTGGGTCGCGATGCCGGCGTGGTCCGTGCCCGGCTGCCACAGGGCGTCCCGCCCCTGCATGCGGCGCCAGCGGATCAGGGTGTCCTGCAAGGTCATGGTCAGCGCGTGGCCCATGTGCAGGCTGCCCGTCACGTTGGGCGGCGGGATCATGATGGTATAGGGGGCGGCGTGGCTCGCGGGCTCGGCCTGGAAGGCGCCGGACCCTTCCCAGCCCTGGTAAATCCCGGGCTCGATCGCGGCGTGGTCGAACGACTTGCTCAGCATCAAACGGTTTTAGCCCAGGGCGGGCGTTGCGCAAGGGAGGTTGCGCGCCGCCCACCCCTGCTCCGCATGAGGGCGGGGGGCCAGCGTATGAGCGGGGCGTGTCGCAGGCCGCCACCGCGCCAGAGCTTGTTCAGGCCGCGAGCCGCGTCGAGCCCTCGTGCGGGTCCGCGTGGAGCGCCGCGGGCCGTCGTATGTTGCAGAGGGCTGCGCGCATGGTAGAGCACCGGCCCGGTCAGGAGGGGCGATGTCAGGTTGCGAACCAGGGCCTGGTGCCTCCCCCGCGGCTGCGGCGGCTGGGTGGCCTCGCGGCGGGCGCCCAGGTCGGGCAGCCTCGGGCGATGCCGCTTGACCACGCTGTATCTGGCGGGGCCGGAGGTGTTCCTGGCCGATGCGGCGGCGATCGGGGAGCTGAAGAAAGCGTTGTGCAGGGCGTCCGGGTTCGAGGGGTTGTTTCCGTTGGACCAGGTGGTTGCGGACACCGTGCCCCGGGAGTTGGCGATGGCGATCTGGCGCGGCAACCGGGCGATGATGGCGCGGGCGGACGGGATCGTCGCCAACCTGTCGCCGTTTCGTGGGCCGGGCGCGGATGGCGGGACGGTGTTGGAGTTGGGGCTGATGGCTGGGCTGGGGCGGGCGCTGTTCGGGTACACGCATGATGCGCGGGACTATGCGGAGCGCGTGGCTGCGGACGGGATGGAGGTGGAGGCGTTCGGGCTGGCGGACAATTTGATGATCGAGGGCGTGCTGGACGGGTCGCTGGTGCGGGTTGCGGCGGCCGATCCATGGCGGAGCATGGACGGGTTCGAGCGATGCCTGGCGTTGGCGCGAGCCCATTTTGGTTGAGCTGCCGCCCCCCGCCTTGCCTCCGCTTCGGGACGTGCTGGCGCGGCATGGGCTCGCGGCGAAGAAGTCGCTCGGGCAGCATTTCCTGCTCGAGGAGGGCACCCTCGCGCGGGTGGTGCAGGCGGCGGGCGCGCTCGTGGGGCGGCATGTGGTGGAGGTGGGGCCGGGGCCGGGGGGGCTGACGCGGCTGCTGCTGGCGAGCGGGGCTGCGGACGTGCTGGCGGTGGAGCTGGACCGCCGGGCGATCGGGGCGCTTGGGGAGTTGTCCGAATTTTTCCCTGGACGGCTGACGGTCCTGGAGGCGGATGCGACGGGGCTCGACCTGGCGGCCCGCGTGGCTGCGCCGCGGGTGCTGGCGGCGAACCTGCCCTACAACGTGGCGACGCCGCTGCTGGTGGGCTGGCTGCGCCAGGCGGCGCAGTGGGAGCGGATGACGCTGATGTTCCAGCTGGAGGTTGCCGAGCGGATTTGTGCGGCGCCGGACACGGAGGCGTTCGGGCGTTTGAGCGTTCTGGCGCAATGGACATGCCGGGCGACGCTGATGCTGCGGCTGCCGCCCGGCGCGTTCACGCCGCCACCGAAGGTGTGGTCCGCCGTGGTTGGGCTGGTTCCGCATGCGGTGCAGCCGGAGCCGGCGCTGTTGGCGACGATGGAGCGGCTGACGGCGGCGGCGTTCGGGCAGCGGCGGAAGATGCTGCGTGGAAGCCTGCGGGGGCTGGGCGGCGAGGCGTTGCTGGACCGGGCCGGGATTGCGGGGGACCGGCGGGCGGAGACGCTGACGCTGCCGGAGTGGGACCGGCTGGTGCGGCTGCTGTAGCAGCCGGTGAATGGGGCAGACCGCTCGAGCGCGGTTCCCGAAGGCTGGCCTGACATTTCCTCAAGTGCGCGCCCGGGCACTCCCAGACGGGCGCGGGCAGGGTTTTCGGCGTCTTGCCGAGCCTTTCGCAAGCCGTTCAGTTTATGGCATTCCACCGCGCAGCCGGATTGATCACGAGCATGCTGAGAGCCGCGTGCAGCATGGGTGCGAGAATTTACAGAATACAGTATTGCGCAAGTTGGGAACATACGGTCCGGTCCATGGGTGAACCAATCTCCGCAGATCATTACAACTTGTGTAATCTACTTGGATTGGGGTAGTTATGTGGCGTGAACGGGTTTCGCGATGGTTGTTCAAGGGGCGAATGGGGTTGGACTGATCCGGGGTTGCAAAAGTTTTATCTTGATCTGCCCGCCGATGAACGGCATCACGCCTTCATGAACATCTCGAAGAGGCCCTGGATGATCCGAGCGACCGTCCGCCTGCTGCCTGCGATGGCATCCATCCTGCTCGTGGCGCATGCGGCCCATGCCGCGCCAGCGGTGCCGGCCGGGTGGGAGGAAAGCGGGGAGGCGACGTGGTATGGCGGGCGGCATCATGGGCGGCGGACGAGCATGGGGACGGTGTTCGACCAGAACGCGATGACGGCGGCGCACAGCACGCTGCCTCTGGGCACGAAGATCCGGGTGACGATGCAGGAGACCGGGGCGAGCGTGGTGGTCACGGTGACGGACCGTCAGCCGCACAAGGTCATCCGGGTGATCGACCTGGCGAAGGGTGCCGCATCGCGCATCGGGCTATTGAGCCGCGGGACGGCGATGGTGACGCTGAGCACGCTGCGTCAGGGCGAGTTGGAAGAGGTCGAGGTGGCCGAGGCGCCCGAGAGCGCAGCGTCGTTTCAGAAGTTCAGCCAAGCGCCGTCTCGGGGGCTCAGCGAGACGCCGTCTCGGGGGCTCAGCGAGACGCCGTCTCGGCGACGTGGTCAGCCACGTATGCGCCGCGTCGCCCGAGGGGACGCGGCGGCCCGTCCGTCGAATCGCGGGCCGTCTGTAATTCAAGCTCGGCATTCAGCTCCGCCCCGAGCAGCACTGCGTACGATGTGACGTAGAACCACATCATGACGGCCACCACGGTTCCGAGCGGGCCGTAGGTGGCGTCGTAGGTGGCGAAGGTCGCGACGTACCATGAGAAGAGGGCGGAGGCGGCAACCCAGAGCAGTGTCGCCAGCGCCGAGCCCGGCGTGACCCAGGCCCAGCGCGGGGTGGAGCGGCTGGGGCCGTAGCGGTAGAGCAGCGACAGGGCGACGAGCACCGCGAGCACGAGCAGGCCGAAGCTGCCGAGCCGGGCGAGCACGCGCTGGTGCGCGTCGAAGCCCAGCGCGTGAAGCGTGGCGGGCAGGGCCACGAGCAGGCCGAGGCCGATGACGGTGCCGACGATGAGGCAGCAGGTGATGGCGATGGAGGTCGCCTGGTAGTTGAGGAAGGTGCGGGACTCGCGCTCCTCGTAGGCCAGGTTGAGTGCGGTGATGAGGGATTTCGTGGCCGAGGTGGCGCTCCAAAGGGTTACGGCGGTGCTGAAGAGCAGGCCGAGGCCCAGCGTGCCGGGGGGCTTGGCGACGAGCATCTGCACGCGCTCGGCGATGAGCTGATAGGCGCTGGGGGGCAGCAGGTCGCCGAGGACGGTGAGTTGCGGCAGGACAGTCACCGGATCGAACATCAGGCCGTATAGGCTGATGAGCATCGATATGGCGGGGAACAACGCGAGGGTGGCGTAGAAGGCGCAGCCGGCGGCCACCAGGTTCACGCGGTCGGTGAGCATTTCCATCAGGGTGCGGCGGAGCACGGCGCGCCAGCCGGGCCAGGAGATCTGGGCAGGGGAGTTGGCGAGGCGGCCAAGGCGCATGGCGTCCGGCTCGCGGAGAATGCGGGCGATGTCGGCCTTGCCGGAGGCGACGGGCTCGGGGGTGAGGTCAAGGCCGTCGACCACGGGGGGCGCTTCGGGCGCGAGGACGGGGTCGGAGGGGCGGGCTTCGGTCATCGGGGCTGGGTCCTGCCGGGTCGGCTGCAGCCTACAACGGCGCGGGCCGGGGCGGGGTTTTCAGCATGTCCGGCGTGGCGCAGCATGGGCCTTGGAGGGATGGTGGCGATGGATGTCGAGGAACTCGCGACCCGGGTGCCGGATGGGGCGCAGGTAGCGCTGCCGCCGGACAACTCGCTGCCGAGCTGTGCGCTGGTGCGGGCGCTGGTGCGGCGGCGCGTGCGGCGGCTGCGGCTGGTGGGGGTGCCGGTCAGCGGGTACGCGACCGATGTGCTGATCGGGGCCGGGTGCGTGGCCTCGGTGGAGACGAGTGCGGTGACACTGGGGGAGGCGGGGATGGCCCCCCGGTTCACGGCGGCGGTGGCGGCGGGGGCGCTGACCGTGATCGACGCGACCTGCCCGGCGGTGCATGCGGCGCTGCAGGCCGGGGAGAAAGGGGTGCCGTTCATGCCGCTGCGGGGCGTGGTGGGGAGCGACCTCGTGTCGCACCGGGCGGATTGGCGGGTGGTGCAGAACCCGATGAGTGCTGCGGAGGATCCGATCCTGCTGGTGCCGGCGTTGCGGCCGGAGTTCGCGCTGTTCCACGCGGTGATGGGCGACGAGGCCGGGAACGTATGGGTGGGGCGGCGGCGGGAGCTGGCGACCTTGGCGCATGCGAGCCTGCGCACGTTCGTCACGGTCGAGCGGATGGTGGCCGGCGACATGCTCGAGGATGAGCGGCTGGCGCCGGGGGTGATCGGGGCGGTGTATGTGGAGGCGGTGGTGGTGGCGCCGCGCGGGGCGTGGCCGATCGGGCTGCTGGACGAGTATGAGCCCGATGCGGCGCACCTGGCCGCGTATGCGCGGGCGGCGCGGACGGAGGCGGGGTTCGTGGCGTGGCTGGCGGAGCAGGGGCTTTGATCGCGCTGGAAGAGAGGCTGGCCTTCGCCATCGCTTCGTTGATCCTGGACCCGGCGCAGCCCGTGGCGCGGCACATCGCGGTGGGGGCGGCGAGCCCGATCCCGGCAGCAGCGTGCTGGCTGGTGCGGGCCCTGGGGCACCCCGTGCGGCTCAGCCTGCTGCACAAGCGGACGGGCAACCCGTTCAGCGAGGGGTCGCGCGAGCTGTTCGACCTGGCCGGGCAGGGTCGGATCGATCTTTTCTTCCTGGGCGGCGGGGAGATCGACGGGCAGGCGAACATCAACCTTGTCGGCACGGGGGACTGGCCTGGGATGGCGGCGCGGTTCCCGGGGAGCTTCGGGTCGGCCTTCATGTACATGACGGTGCCGCGGACGATCCTGTTCCGGGAGGAGCATTCGCCGCGGGTGCTGGTGAAGCGGGTGGCGCATGTGAGCGCACCGGGGCTGAGTGCGCCGGGGGTGGTGCGGCGCGGGACGGCGCAGGCGCTGGTGACGGGGCGGTGCGTGTTCGGGTTCGAGGCCCTCGACGACGAACAGGCGCGGTTCCGGCTGGCGAGCCTGCATCCTGGGGAGGATGCGGCGGGGGTCCGGTCCAACACCGGATTCGATTACGACGAGGCGGCGGCGGTGCCGACGACGCCGGATCCGTCGCCCGAGGCGCTCGCGGCGCTGCGCGGCCCGGTGCGGGCAGCGATGCTGGAGACGTATCCGGCGTTCTGCTCCAGGGTGTGGCCCCAAGGCGGCCTGGTGCAGGGAGAAGCTTGATGGCGTTGGCGGCGGGGCTTGAGGCGCAGGTCGGGAAGATGGTGATCCGGAACATCGGGCTGCTGCTGAGCGGGCGGCTGGAGGAGCCGGTGCTGGGGGCCGACACGGTGGTGGCGGTGGGTGGGCGGATCGTGGCCGTGGGGGCGGCGCGGGACTGCGACATGGATGGCGCGCGGGTGGTGGTGGATGCGCAGGGGTGCGCGCTGGCGCCCGGCTTGATCGACAGCCACGTGCATCCCGTATTCGGCGACTGGACGCCGCGGCAGGGGCAGCTCGGGTGGATCGACAGCACGATGCATGGGGGCGTGACCACCATGGTGTCGGCGGGCGAGGTGCATCTGCCGGGGCGGCCGCGGGATATCGTGGGGCTGAAGGCACTCGCGATCACGGCGCAGCGGGCCTATGCGAACCATCGGCCGGGCGGGGTGAAGGTGCTGGCGGGCGCCCCGGTGGTGGAGCAGGGCATGGTGGAGAGCGACTTCGCCGAGCTGGCGGCGGCGGGGGTGACGCTGCTGGGCGAGGTGGGGCTCGGGAGCGTGAAGGCCGGGGACGAGGCCAAGCGCATGGTGGCGTGGGCGCGGAAGTATGGGATCCAGAGCACCATCCACACGGGCGGGCCGAGCGTGCCGGGCAGCGGCTACATCGATGCGGACACGGTGCTGGAGGCGGATGCGGACATCATCGGGCACATCAATGGCGGGCACACGGCGCTGCCGCTGCGGCAGATCCGGTGTCTGTGCGAGGGGTGCGGGCGGGGCATCGAGATCGTGCATAACGGGAACGAGCTGGCGGGGCTTTCGGCGCTTAGATACGCGAAGGAGCTGGGCCAGCTCGGGCGGGTGATCCTGGGGACGGATGGGCCGGCCGGGTCCGGCGTGCAGCCGCTGGGGATCTTGCGGATGGTGGCGCTGCTGAGCAGCCTGGGGGACACGCCGGCCGAGGAGGTTTTCTGCCTGGCCACGGGCAACACGGCGCGGATGCGCAAGCTCGACTGCGGGATGATCGAGGTGGGGCGTGCGGCGGATTTCGTGCTGATGGACCGGGCGCAACACTCGGCGGGGGCGGATTTGCTGGCGAGCGTTCGGGGGGGCGACCTGCCGGGGATCGGGATGGTGGTGATCGACGGGATCGTGCGGTGCGGGCGGAGCCGGAACACGCCGCCGGCGGAGCGGGTCCCGGTGGTTCTGTAGTTTGGGATTCCTCGTACGTCATCGCGAGGCCCGCTTGGGCCGTGGCAATCCCGGAGCGGTAGTGGCTGGCTCTGATGGCCCCTGGAACGCCACGCTTCGCTCGCGATGACGGTGTGGGCGCGGGTCGTGCTGCGCCCTTGGGCTACCGTCCGACCTGGTTGCGCATGGCAGCGATGAGGGCGCTGACGTCGCCGTTGTTGCGGGAGAGGAACGCGGCATAATCGGATTGCTGGGTGAGGCGGAGGCTGACGCCTTCGGCGACGACATCGATGATGCGCGGGGCGCCGGCGATGGGGGCCACGACCCACTGGACGGTGTTCGGCTGCTGGTTCGGGCGCTTGATGAGGGTGCCGACCTGCGTGCCGCCGTCGCGCGCGATGGTCGTCGTGGGGGTGAAGGTTACCCCCTGGAACTCACCGATCTTGCCGAAGATGTTGTTCATCAGCACGGCGCGGAAGAGTTGGGTGAACTCCTGCATCTGCGGGGGCGTGGCGGTGCGCTGGTAGCGGCCAAGGCAGAAGCGGGCGAGGCCCTCGACATCGACGGCCGCCTCGACCAGGGGCTGCAGGCGGCGCTTCTTGTCATCATAGGTGCCGGGGCCGTCGATGATGCCGACCAGGGCGGACCCGAGCCGGGTGACGAAGGCGGTGGCCTCCGGTGCGGGGACCGCGGCCTGCGCGAGGGCGCGTCCCCAAGGGCCGGCCGTGGCGAGAAGGCTTGCGGCTGCGGTGCAGGCGAGCAGGTGGCGTCGAGTGATCATCGTCGTCCTATATCGGATGTGGGCCGTTAGCGGAACCAGGCCGGGACCGTGGCCCGATCGTCGCTCCGCGTGCGGTCGATCTCGGATTGGCGATTCTGCCGGTAGAGGCTGCGGAAGGTGGCATAGGGGTCGAGCGCGGTGCGCTTGACCTGGTCCACAGGGTCGAGGAGGCGCTCCCGCGCGTCGACCGCGCCGACGCCGAGGCGGGAGTAGCGCAGGGCGTTGCTGCCGCCGAACGTGGCGTAGGTCAGCGGGTCGAGCAGGATGTTGCCTGCAAAGCCGCCCGCGTCGCGCGGGTTGCTCGGGCCGATGATGGGCAGGAACAGGAACGGGCCTTCACCGGCGCCCCAGAGCGCCAGGGTGACGCCGAAATCGGTGTCGTGCGCCTTGTAGCCGAGGTCGTCGGCCACGTCGAAGATGCCGCCGATGCCTGCCGTGCTGTTGATGAGGAAGCGCATCATGGTATCGCCGGCCCGGCGCGGCTTGGCCTGCAGCACGTCGTTGGCGAACGTGATGGGGCTCGAGAGGTTGGACAGCATGTTGTGCACGGGGCGGCGGATGACGCCGGGCACGTAGCGGTAGGCGACGGCGACGGGGCGGAGGAGATAAGTGTCGAGCCCGTCGTTGACCGCATAGAAGAAGCGGTTGGTCGGCTCGATCGAGTCGTTGTTCTGGCGGAACTCGGCCGTGGCGTCCGCATCGGTCAGGGGAGGGGCGGTGGCGCAGCCGGCGAGCGCCCCGGTGAGGGCCCAGGTGAGGGCCAGGAGCGGGACGGAACGGACGAGGCGGGCAATCGTGAGTCTCATGGTGCTCCTGCAGGCATGCGGCCGGGCGCCCGGGCGAGCACGCTTCGGTTATCCAACGTGCAACGCACGCTGGCGTTGCCGCTGACCGCCCTATATTAGTCGGAGGCTGGCAGGGCGTGCACGTTCACGTCTTTGTGCGGCGTTGTATTCTACAGGTTGGGCCATGAACGAAATTCGCGCGCTGATGCCGTCCGACGCTCCGGAAGCCACCCTCGAGCGCTGGCTGACCGGGCCGCGGTATGATGGTCTGCCCCCGCGCTCTGCCGAACTGCCGGCGCCGGCGCTGAGCTTCGAGTTCTTTCCGCCCAAGACGGATGCGCTGGAGGCGCAGCTTTGGACGTGCATCCGCCGGCTCGAGTCGCTGACCCCGCGCTTCGTGAGCGTGACGTATGGCGCAGGCGGCAGCACGCAGGCGCGGACGCACAGCACGGTGAGCCGGATCGTAGCCGAGACCGGGCTGGTGCCGGCTGCGCACTTGACATGCGTGGGCGCCTCGCGGGGTGAGGTGGACGACGTGGCCCGGCAGTATTGGGACGCGGGCGTGCGGCACATCGTGGCGCTGCGCGGCGATGCTCCGGCGGGTGAGGATTACCAGCCGCATCCGGATGGGTATGCGTATGCGGCGGACCTGGTCGAGGGGTTGCGGCGGGTGGCCGATTTCGAGGTGTCGGTCGCGGCGTATCCCGAGGTGCATCCCACTGCGATGAGTGCGGACCACGATATCGACAATTTGAAGCGCAAGCTGGATGCGGGTGCGACGCGGGCCATCACGCAGTATTTCTTCGATGGCACGATCTTCCTGCGCTTCCTGGACCGGGCTCTGGCGGCGGGCATCACGGCGCCGATCGTGCCGGGTATCATGCCGGTGTCCAACTACGCGCAGGCGGCGAAGTTCAGCGCGATGTGTGGGACGAGCGTGCCGGGGTGGATGGGCAAGCTGTTCGAGGGCACGGAGGACGATGCCGAGACGCGGCGAATGATCGCGGCGATCGTGGCGGCCGAGCAGGTGCGGCTGCTGCAGGCGAACGGGGTGGATGAATTCCACTTCTACACGCTGAACCGGGCGGACCTCACCTATGCGATCGCGCATCTTCTGGGCGTGCGACCGAAGGCCGCAACCTAGCCAGCAGCCGCGTGTAGAGCGGGCGGAGCAGGAAGGGGCTGAGGAAGAGCGGTATCTGGCAGAGCCCGAAGAACAGGGTGATACGCGGGTCCGTGCTGGCCGGGAGTACGGCGAGGTAGAGGGCCATGTTGCGGTTGCCGCTCATGAGCCCGGCGCTCATTGCCGGGACGGGTCCGGCGCGCCATAGGGCGAGAGTGGTGGCGAGGTTGAGGCCGTAATCGATGGCGAAGGCGGCGAGCAGGGCCTGGGCCACCCAGGCCGGGTCGGCGCTGGCGCGGGCGGCCAGGCCGTCCATGACGCCGAAGCCGTAGCCGACGACGAGCCAGACGAGGGCGCCGTCGACGGCGGGGCCATGCCGGGCCAGGCGCACGGGGCCGATGGCGCGGCGGAGGGCCAGCGAGACGAGCATGGGCAGGCCCACGACGAGGGCGAGCCGGGTCATGAGGCCCCAGGTGGAGATCGAGAGGTCGATGCCGAGCAGCCAGAGCGCGATCGGCGGCGCGGTGAACGGCACGAGGGCGAGGGTGCCGAGGGTGCCGAGCAACGAGAGCTCCGGATCGAGCCCGACCAGGCGGGCGAAGGCGGCAGCGGACGTGGCGGCGCAGCCGGTGGCGAAGATGACGCAGCCGGCGGCGATGCCCGGGTCGAGCGGGAGCGGGGCCACGACGGCCCAGGCGAGCAGCGGGCAGCCGATAAGCTGGAGCGCGAAGATCGTGGCCAGGCGCCCGGGGCGGCGCAGGTGGGCGAGGGCGGCGCCGAGGTCGACCCGGAGCAGGACCAGCGTTGTCATGAGCAGGACGTTGGGTGTCACGAACCCGCGGAAGGCGTTGGCGAGTGTGGGGCTGGCGACGCCGCCGAAGATCCCGACGGCCAGGAGGATCGAGCCGCGGCGGGCGGACCAGGCCAGGACATCGAGTGGGGTCTGGACGCGAAAGGGGTTTGGCCGCATCTGTCCAGCATGACGGATTACCTCGCGCGCCTGAACCCCGAGCAGCGGCAGGCGGTTGAGACGATGGACGGCCCGGTGTTGGTGCTGGCGGGTGCCGGCACGGGCAAGACGCGGGTGCTGACGACGCGGTTCGCGCACATATTGCTCACGGGCCGGGCGTCGCCGGGCCAGGTGCTGGCGGTGACGTTCACGAACAAGGCGGCGCGCGAGATGCGGGACCGGGTGGGTGCCATCCTGAACCGCCCGGCCGAGGGGCTGTTCCTCGGCACGTTCCATGCCCTGTGCGCCCGGATGCTGCGGCGGCATGCGGAGCTGGTGGGGCTTACGAGCGGGTTCACCATCCTGGACAGCGACGACCAGCTGCGGGTGCTGAAGCAGGTGATGGAGGCGGGCAAGATCGACCCGAAGCGCTGGGCGCCGCCGGTGCTGATGGGGATGATCCAGCGCTGGAAGGACCGCGGGCAGACGCCGGAGCGGGTGCCGGCCTCCGAGGAGGGGGAGTTCGCGCTGGGGCAGTCGCGAGCGCTGTATGTGGCGTATCAGGCGCGGCTGCGGCAGCTGAACACGTGCGACTTCGGGGACCTGCTGCTGCACATGACGGAGATCCTGCGGACGCGGGAGGACATCCTGGCCGAGTATGGGCGGCGGTTCCGCTACATCCTGGTGGACGAATACCAGGACACGAACGTGGTGCAGTATCTGTGGCTGCGGTTGTTGGCGCAGGCGCACAAGAACATCTGCTGCGTGGGGGATGACGACCAGTCGATCTACTCATGGCGCGGCGCCGAGGTGGAGAACATCCTGCGGTTCGAGCATGATTTCCCGGGGGCGGTGATCGTCCGGCTCGAGCGCAACTACCGCAGCACGGCGCCGATCCTGGCGGCGGCGGCCGGGCTGATCGCGCATAACGAGGGGCGCCTGGGCAAGACGCTGCGGCCGGGCGGGACCGACGCGTCGGGCGAGCGGGTGCAGGTGGTGGGCTTGTGGGACTCCGACGAGGAGGCCCGGATGGTGGGCGAGCGGGTGGAGACCATGCGGCGCGAGGGGCATGGCCTGGGCGAGATGGCGATCCTGGTGCGGACCACGGCGCAGACGCGGGCCTTCGAGGAGCGGATGATCGTGCAGGGGATCCCATACCGGATCATCGGTGGCTTGCGGTTCTACGAGCGGGCGGAGATTCGGGATGCGGTGGCGTATCTGCGGGTGATGCACCAGCCGGCGGACGACCTGGCGTTCGAGCGGATCGTGAACGTGCCGCGGCGGGGGGTGGGCGAGCAGGGGCTGCGAACGATGCACGAGGCGGCTCGGGCGCAGGGGATCCCGCTGGCGGCTGCGGCGGAGGGCCTGGTTCGGGGCGGTGGGCTGAAGGGGAAAATGAAGGATCAGCTGCTGACGCTGTTCCAGGGCCTGGCGCGCTGGCGGGAGGCGCTGCCGCGGGACGGGCACGTGCTGGTGACGGCGACGATGCTGGACGAGAGCGGCTACACGGCGATGTGGCAGGCGGACAAGAGCCCGGACGCGCCGGGGCGGCTCGAGAACCTGAAGGAGCTCGTGCGCGCGCTGGCCGACTTCGAGAGCCTGGCCGGGTTCCTGGACCATGTGAGCCTGGTTATGGAGAACGAGCAGGGCGCCGAGGGCGAGCGGGTGAGCATGATGACGCTGCACGGCGCCAAGGGGCTCGAGTTCGACACGGTTTTCCTGCCCGGCTGGGAGGAGGGGCTGTTCCCGAGCCAGCGGACCTTGGACGAGGGGGGGCTGAAGGGGCTCGAGGAGGAGCGGCGGCTGGCCTATGTGGGCCTGACGCGGGCGCGGAAGCTGGCGGTGGTGAGCCATGCGGCGAACCGGCGGCTGTATGCGAACTGGCAGAGCAGCATCCCGAGCCGGTTCGTGGACGAGCTGCCGGAGGAGGCCATCGAGAAGGCCGGCAGCGCGGCGCTGGCGCGGGAGGCGCGGCTGCTGGCGGCGCCCAGCGTGTTCTCTGGCGGGCCGCTGATGGCCCGGCGTGCAGGGGCC
>JBBROS010000063.1:0-13596 GCA_038229135.1 Acetobacterales bacterium | reverse complement strand
GGCATCGAGCGACTGGAGGGGGAGCTGACGCGGCTGTTTGTGCCGGGGCGCGTAGGGGTGGGCACGGTGCTGCATCTGGTGGGGTGGATGGGCACGGGGGTGGGCACCTGGATTGCGCTCGGCCTGCTGGGGGCGCCGGTGCCGCTGCTTTGGGTATTGGCCATGGAGGCGCTGATCGACGCGCTGGTCGGGGCGGCGTTCGTGGTGCCAGGGGCGGCGGGGGTGCAGGAGGCGGGATATGTCGGGTTGGGGGCGGCGTTCGGCGTGCCGGCCGAGGTGGCGCTGGGGGTGGCGCTGCTGCGGCGCGCCAAGGACCTGGTGTGGGGTTTGCCGATCCTGGCTGCCTGGCAGTGGCTGGAGTGGCGGCGGCGCTCGTGATTTGTCTTACGGCGCAGGCTGATGCACCGTCGGGCTCGACGGAGAGGACGCAGGCGATGACCGAGAACGTGGGCCCGAAGGAGACCTGGGAGGCGTTGAGAACCGACTCCTCGGCGCGGCTGGTGGACGTTCGCACGAATGCGGAGTGGGTCTATGTGGGACTCCCGGACCTGAGTTCGGCCGGGCAGGAGCCGGTGCTGATCCCGTGGCAGCTGTTCCCGACGATGCAGGTGAACGGCGAGTTCGTGGAGCATCTGCAGCAGGCCGGCATCGGCCCGGGGCAGCGGGTGTATTTCCTTTGCCGCAGCGGCGTGCGGAGCCTGGCAGCGGCCGAGGCGGCGCGGGCGGCGGGATACGAATACACGTTCAACATCGCAGACGGCTTCGAGGGGCCACCGGACTCCGATGGCCACCGGGGCAACATCAGCGGTTGGAAGGCCGACGGGCTGCCCTGGCGGCAACGGTAGCGGCTCGGCAAGGGCACGCCCCCCGGCCGAGGATCAGCTCGGGGCGGCGTGGAGGGATACGATCAGCGCGACCGTGTCTGCTTCGGCGCGGATGGGTCCATGTGGGTCGAGCACCGTGTCGCCCGCCATCAGCGCGGTGCCGCCGACGTCGAGGTGGCCCGTGTGGCAGTGCACGGCCTTGAGGAGGCCAGGGGCTTCGGGCGTGGGCAATGCCTCACCCCGCGTCAGGCGCTGCAGCAGGACTGAAGCGAGGTGGGCCCGCCGATCCCACATGACGTTGAAGGCCTGGCCGGGGGCGACGACCCGGGACTGCGTGGGCACGTCACCCCGGAAGGCGAACGGGTGCAGGATGAGGCAGGCCTGGCTCGGGCGGGCTTCCACCGCCAGCCAGACCTCGCCGGAGAGCAGCGTGAACAGCCGGTCGGCGTGCGGGAAATGGCTGAACGGGGCGTCGGCGACCAGGTCTGCGATACCCATCATCCAGAGCAGCGCGCCATCCGGGGCGCGGTGGCTGGCGATCGTGCGGGTCGTGCCACGGCCGTTGGGCCACGGACTGGGCTGGAGGTCCGCGGCCCGGACCAAGGTCGGGCCGCCGGGAATCAGCGGATGACGCCGTAGCTGGGGGCGCCGAGGCCGGGGCAGGCGCAGGGGCTGCCGATGGGGCCTGCCTCGGCCAACTGGCACTGGTAGAACCCGGCGACGCAGGCCGAGCTCAGGATGGTCTGGCCGACCGGAATGATCAGCGGCGGCGGCGGCGCGCACGTGGCCAGGCCGAGGATGCCGAGGGCGAGAATGGTTCGGAGCAGGGTCATGGGGCCTCCTATCGAGTGCACCCACAACGGCGCCGGGCGAGCCGGGTTCATCCGGGGCGTGCGGGTTCGCTGATCCCTCGGTCGTTCGATGCCGGAACGATGGTGGAACGGGAGGGGCCGACGCAAGCCATTTCGGCCAGGTGCGCCCCGCGTTCAGTCGCGAGCCATGGTCGACCGAACGTGCAGGCTGGACCCAAGACGGCACACATCGCGGTCGTATGTCATGACCGAGGCTCGCTGGACGGGGCCGTTCCAGGTTGTTGACGGTGGACCGGGAGGCCGCGATGCTCCGCCGTAATGAAGCGTTCGAAGCTTCGCGCAACTCGGGGGGAACAGCATGGGGAAGATCATCGTTCGGCGCTCGGCCATGGCATTGGCCGCGTTCGCCTTGATGGGGGCCGTCCCCGGCGCGCGTGCGCAGGAGCCGTTCCGGATCGGGGTCGTGGAAGACCTGAACGGCACCTATGCCGGCAATGGCGGACCCAACTCCGTGCTTGCCACCCGCATGGCGGTCGAGGATTTCGGCAAGACCGTGCTGGGCCGTCCGATCGAGGTGCTCGCGGTCGATCACCAGACCAAGCCCGACCTCGGCGTGTCGCTCACGCGTCAGCTCATCGACCAGAACCGGGTTTCGATGATCAACACCGGCGGTTCGAGCGGCGTGGGGCTTGCAGTGCAGAACGTGGCGAAGGAGCGCCGCGTGACCACGATACAGAGCGGCAACTACGCCGCCTCGATCGCTGGCAAGGCCTGCTCGCCTTTCGCCACGCAATGGGCCGTCAACACCACGGCGCTGGCCCGTGCGGCGGCAGGCGCACTGCTTCGCGCAGGCAACAAGAGCTGGTACCTGATCGTCGCCGACTACGCCTTCGGGCACGACCTGGCCAACGACGTGCAGCAGACGGTGGAGGCCGGGGGCGGCAAGGTGCTCGGCCTCATCCTGCATCCGCTGGCCACGACCGACATGTCGTCGCCCCTGCTACAGGCGCAGACGTCCCGCGCGGACATGATCGCGTTCGCCAACGCCGGGCCGGACCTGGTCAACTCGGTCAAGCAGGCCAAGGAGTTCGGCATCAAGAACACGGCGGCGCTGCTGGTGTTCATCAACAACGTGGTGGCGATGGGGCTCGACACGGGGCAGGGCCTGCGGTTCCCGGTGAGCTTCTACTGGGACGCCAACGACCCGAGCCGCGAGTTCGCCAAGCGCTTCATGGCGCGCAACGGCGGGACGGCGCCGGGGATGAGCCACGCGATGTCCTACATCGGCACGCTGCACTATCTGCAGGCGGTGCAGAAGGCGGGTAGCGACGATTCGGTGGCGGTCAACAAGGCCATGCGCGAGATGCCGTTCACGGACGGCATGCTGAGCAACCCGCGTATCCAGACCAACGGCACCGTCGCGATGGACATCATGCTCGTCCAGGTGAAGACCCCTGGAGAGTCCAAGTCTGCCAACGATGTCTACAAGATCGTGGATACGGTCCCGAGCGCGCAACTGTTCCCGACGGCCGAGCAGAGTGGGTGCACGGCGTTGCAGCCCTAGTGCGAGTGTAGCCGGTTCCCCCCTTCACCTGTCGTCGGGGAAGGGGGGGCAGCTCGTTAGTTCTTGGCCTTGTCCACCAGGGCGTTCTTGGCGATCCACGGCATCATGCCGCGGAGACGCTCGCCGACGACCTCGATGGGGTGCTCGCTCATGCGGCGGCGGGTGGCCTTGAAGCTGGACTGGTTGACCTTGTTCTCGAGCATCCAGTCGCGGGCGAAGCGGCCGGACTGGATATCGGCCAGCACGCGGCGCATCTCAGCCTTGGTTTCGTCCGTGATGATGCGGGGGCCAGTGACGTATTCGCCGTATTCGGCCGTGTTGCTGATGGAGTAGTTCATGTTGGCGATGCCGCCCTCGTAGATGAGGTCGACGATGAGCTTCACCTCGTGGAGGCATTCGAAATAGGCCATCTCGGGGGCGTACCCGGCCTCGACCAGGGTCTCGTAACCGGCCTTGATGAGCTCGACGAGGCCGCCGCAGAGCACCACCTGCTCGCCGAACAGGTCCGTCTCGCACTCTTCCTTGAAGGTGGTCTCGATGATGCCGGCGCGTCCGCCGCCGATGGCGCTGGCGTAGCTGAGGGCGATCTCGAGAGCGTTGCCGGACGGGTTCTGATCCACGGCCACGAGGCAGGGGACGCCGCCGCCGCGCTGATATTCGCTGCGGACGGTGTGGCCCGGGCCCTTGGGGGCGATCATGAACACGTCGATGTCTGGGCGCGGGTCGAGCAGGTTGAAGTGGACGTTGAGGCCGTGCGCGAAGGCGAGGGCGGCACCGGGCTTCATGTTGGCGTGGAGCTTGTCGCGGTAGAGGTCGCCCTGGCCCTCGTCCGGGGTGAGGACCATGATGATGTCCGCCCATTTGGCCGCGTCGGCCGGGTCCATCACGCGCAGCCCGGCGGCTTCAGCCTTGGCGACGCCCTGGGAGCCGGGGCGCAGGCCGACGGCGAGCTCGGGGGCGCCGCTGTCCTTCAGGTTGTTGGCATGGGCGTGGCCCTGGCTGCCATAGCCGATGACTGCGACTTTCTTGGCCTTGATCAGGTTCACGTCGGCGTCGCGGTCGTAGTACACGCGCATTTGGGTCGTCTCGCTTCTGGTTGTTGTCAGGATCTGGGTCGTTACAGCACCCGGGCGCCGCGGGCGATAGCCGCAATGCCGGTGCGGCTCACTTCCTGCAAACCGATGGGGCGCATGAGGCCGATGAAGGCGTCGAGCTTCTCGGTGCCGCCGGTCAGCTCGAAGACGAAGCTGTTCGTGGTGGCGTCGATGACGCGGGCGCGGAAGGCCTCGGCGATCTGCAGGCTCTCGGCGCGGTTGCTGCCGGTGCCGGCCACCTTCACCATGGCGAGCTCGCGGGCCAGATGCGGGCCTTCACGGGACAGGTCCGCCACGCGGTGGATGGGCACGAGGCGATCGAGCTGGGCCTTGATCTGGTCGATGACCATCTCGGTGCCCGACGTGACCACGTTGATGCGGCTGAGGCGGCCGGTTTCGTCCACGGGCGCCACCGTCAGGCTGTCGATGTTGTAGCCGCGGCCGCTGAAGAGGCCGATGACGCGGGCGAGCACGCCGGCCTCGTTCTCGACGAGGACGGAGATCGTGGCGGAGCGTTGCCCAGGCGAGAGCTCAGACAAGCATCATCCCCTCGTCCGTGATGCTCGCCGTGCGGCCCTGGTGCTCCGGGCCGAGGATCATCTCGTTGTGGGCGGCGCCGGACGGGATCATGGGGAAGCAGTTTTCCTTCTGGTCCACGCAGATGTCCGCGATCACCGGGCCTGGCGTCTCGATCATGCGGCGGATCACGTCGTCCAGCTCGCCCACGTTGGTGGCGCGGAGGCCGGTGGCGTGGAAGGCCTCGGCGAGACGGACGAAGTCGGGCAGGGCGTCCGAGTAGCTCTCGGAGTAGCGGCCGCCGTGCAGCAGCTCCTGCCACTGGCGGACCCTGCCCAGATACGGATTGGTGAGGATGAACACCTTCACCGGCAGGCGATACTGGGCGAGCGTGCCCATCTCCTGGATGTTCATCAGGATGCTGGCCTCGCCGGCGATGTCGATGACGAGGGCATCCGGGTGGGCCACCTGCACGCCCATGCCGGCGGGCAGGCCATAGCCCATGGTGCCGAGGCCGCCGGACGTCATCCAGCGGTTGGGCTTGTCGAACAGGAAGTGCTGGGCCGCCCACATCTGGTGCTGGCCGACTTCGGTGCTGATGAAGGTGTCGCGGCCGGTCGCCTGGGTCAGCTCGTAGAGGCGGCGGACGGCGTATTGCGGTTTGATGGTGTCGCCCGGGTTCATGGTCTGGGTGAACTTCAGGCTGTCGATGCTGCGCCAGGCGTCGACCTGGCGCCACCAGGTGGCCAGCGCCTCCCTGTCCTGCCCAGCTCCTGGGCCGGCCCCGGACTTCCACTCGGCGAGCATGGCCTGCAGCACGAGGGCGGCGTCGCCCACGATGGGCACGTCCACGGCCACGTTCTTGTTGATGCTGCTCGGGTCGATGTCGGCGTGGATCTTGCGGCTGTCGGGGCTGAAGGCGTTGAGGCGCCCGGTCACGCGGTCATCGAAGCGGGCGCCGATGTTGAACATCACGTCGCAGCCATGCATGGCCATGTTGGCTTCGTAGGTGCCGTGCATGCCGAGCATGCCGAGGAATTGCGGGTCGGGCGAAGGGTAGGCGCCGAGGCCCATGAGGGTGGAGGTGCATGGGATGCCGGTGGTGCGGACGAACTCGATGAGGGCCGCAGTGGCCGCGTCGCCCGAGTTGATGACGCCGCCGCCCGAGTAGACGATGGGGCGCTTGGCGGCGCGCAGGAGCGCCACGGCCTCCTTGATGCGCCCCATGTCGGGCACGGTGGCCGGGCGGTAGGAGCGGTGCGGCGTGGTGGCGGCGGGCTCGTAGGCGGCGCGGCCGATGAGGATGTCCTTCGGCAGGTCGATGACGACGGGGCCGGGGCGGCCGGAGCGGGCGACATAAAAGGCCTCGTGCACCACGCGGGCCAGGTCCTCGCCGCGCTTGACGAGGTAGTTGTGCTTGGTGGCCGGGCGGGTGATGCCGGTGGTGTCGGCCTCCTGGAAGGCGTCGTTGCCGATGAGGTGCGTTGGCACCTGGCCCGTGAGGCACACCACGGGGATGCTGTCCATGAGGGCGTCGACGAGCCCGGTCACGGCGTTGGTTGCGCCGGGGCCGGAGGTGACGAGGACGACGCCGACGCGCCCGGTGCTTCGGGCGTAGCCCTCGGCGGCGTGGACGGCGGCCTGCTCGTGGCGGACCAGGATGTGGCGGATGCTGTTCTGGTTGAACAGCGCGTCGTAGATTGGGAGCACGGCGCCGCCCGGGTAGCCGAAGATCACGTCCACGCCCTGCTCGCGGAGCGCTCGGAGCAGCACCTCGGCGCCGGTCTGGGTCATGGTTGCGGTCATGGAGGTTTCCTTACGGGTCGAACGGCGGAGAGATAATGAACTCCTCTATATCGCGCCAGTCTCTTTCTGAAAATTGCTCTGGACCTGCAAATCGCGCATGGATCGTATGCGTGGCCTCCCTCGGCACAGGCGGGCGGTGGCGGAACCAGGTCGCCTGGCGCTTGGTGTAGCGGCCAGTGGCGAGCACGGCGCGCTCGGCGGCGACGGCCAGCGAGACCTCGCCCCGGAGCATGGCGGCGAGCTCGGGGACACCGTGGGCGCGCATTGCGGGGTGGGCGGGTTCCAGGCCCAGGGCCAGGAGGGCGGACACCTCTTCGGGCGCGCCTTGGGCCAGCATCGCGGCGAACCGGCCCTCGATGGCAGTGCGGAGCGCCGGGCGCGGTGGGTCGAGCAGGATCATGCGGAAGCGCCAGGGGGCCGGGGCGGCGGGCTGGGCCTGCCACGCGGCGAGGCCTCGGCCGGTGGCGAGCAGCACCTCCCATGCGCGAGCGAGGCGCTGGGGGTCTGTCGGGCGGAGCGTGGCGGCGGTGGCCGGGTCGGACTCGGCAAGGTGGGCGTGGAGTGCACCGGGTCCGATGGCGGTCAGGAGGGCCCGCGCCTCGGCCCGGGCGGCGGCGGGCACGTCCGGCACCGGGGAGAGGCCCTGGGTGAGGGCGGCGAGGTATAGGCCGGTGCCGCCGCAGAGGATGGGAATGCCGGACGCCTGGTCCATGGCGTTCAGCGCCGCGCCGCGCCACCAGGCGGCGCTGCCCGGTTCGGCGGCGGGTCGGATGCCGTAGAGCGCGTGCGGGATCAGCGCCTCCTCCGAGGGCGTCGGGCGGGCGGTGACGATGCGGAGCTCGCGATAGACCTGCATGGAATCCGCGTTCACGATGGTCCCGCCCAGGCGCTGCGCGAGGGCGAGGGCCAGCGCCGACTTGCCGGAGCAGGTGGGGCCGGCGACGATCAAGGCATGGCGCATGCGGCTAGGCGAGCCGGCTCCGGCCTTCCATGGTGAGGACCACGCGCGCCTCCTGCTGCGGCCCGGTGCCCGGATCGACGCGGACCAGGCCGTCAGCCAGCGAGTCCTCCCACACGGGCAGGCGGGGGCAGGAGGTGCGCCAGGCGTCCATGGTCTCGCCGTAGGTGCGGGGGGACGCGTCGATCCAGCGTAGCATCTGGCGCTGGAGACCGGGCACGCCGGGGTCGTGGGACATTTGGGGGGCTCCGGTTCAGCTCAGCGGTGGTAGGCGCGCGCTGTCCGATGATGCAAGCGCGGCGAACGTCGGCGTGCGCGGCCCCCCTTACCCCCCGGCCCCCTCCCGCAAGGGGATTGCGAGGAGGCTTGTGCCGCTGTTTGGCCTCCGGCATGAGCCCGGCATGACACATGTTCTGACGCTGGTGGCGCCGCACGGGTCGGGCGCGCTGGCCCCTGGGTTGGTGGCGCGGGTGGCGCCTGGCCCGGTGCGGTGGCTGGCGCCGGGCGAGGCGGCGGAGGTGGCGTGCGGGCCGATCGACTTGGCTGCGGTGCGGGCGGCGCTGGCGGGGCAGCCGATCGATGCGGTGCTGACCCTCGCGGAGGGACGGCGAAAGCGGCTGCTTGTGGCGGACATGGACAGCACGATCGTCGTCGGCGAGACGCTCGACGAGTTGGCGGCGCATGCGGGGGTGGGGGAGCGTGTCGCGGCGATCACGGCGCGGAGCATGAACGGGGAGATCGATTTTTCCCAAGCGCTGCGGGAGCGGGTCGCGCTGCTGGAGGGGTTGGGGCTGGAAGCGCTGGAGCGGACCTGGGATGGGGTGCGGCTGATGGCGGGGGCCGGGGTGCTGGTGCGCACCATGCGGGCGCATGGGGCCGTGGCGGCGCTGGTGAGCGGGGGGTTCACCTGGTTCACCGGGCGGGTGGCGGGGCTGTGCGGGTTCGACGTGCACCGGGCGAACGTGCTGGTGGACGATGGGCGGCGGCTGACGGGGCGGGTGGGGGAGCCGATCCTGGACCGGGCGGCGAAGCTGGCGGTGTTGCAGGAGCTGGCGGGGGCGCATGGATTGTCATTGGAGGAATGCCTCACGGTCGGCGACGGGGCGAACGACCTCGCCATGCTGCGGGCGGCCGGGCTGGGCGTGGCCTATCGGGCGAAGCCGGTGGTGGCGGCGGAGGCGAGGGCGCGGGTGGAGCATGCG
Source organism: Acetobacterales bacterium (assembly GCA_038229135.1). Lineage (GTDB taxonomy): Bacteria > Pseudomonadota > Alphaproteobacteria > Acetobacterales > Acetobacteraceae > JBBROS01. The sequence continues at coordinate 4,820 of JBBROS010000063.1, read as the reverse complement.
GATCTGCGCGCTCTGCTGTATATCCAGGGCTACACGGCGGAGGAGTTCGTGGGGTGACCTACGACGCGTTCTGGCTGCGGTATTTGCGGGCGCATCGCCGGCCGGGGACGCGGCTGGTGCATTATTGCGGCACGGGGCTGGCCCTGCTGTGCCTGGGGCTCGCGGCCGTGGTGGATTGGCGCTGGGCGGTGACGGCTACGTTGGTGGGCTATGGCGCGGCCTGGACGGCGCATGCGGCGCTGGAGGGCAACCGGCCGGAGACGTTCGGGCATCCGGTGTGGTCGTTGATCAGCGATTTCCGGATGGCGGGCTTGGCGCTCATGGGGCGGTTGGGGCCGCACCTGGAGCGGGCTCGGGTCATGCCGTCTGGTTGATGGCGGGGGAGGCGTTGGCCTTCGCCAGGTCCTCGGGGGTGTTCACGTTGTAGAACGGGTCGATGGGGTCCATGGGCCAGGTGGCGTGGGCGGTGCCGGGGCCTGTGTAGGAGTCGATCTTGCGCTGGCCGGCGAGAAGGGCGGCGCGAAGGTGGTCGCGGCGGTGCACGGGCCAGAGGCCGATGACGGGGTGGGTCCAGCCGCCGGACGCGGCGCAGGCATGGTCGGCGTCGCCGCGGGCTTGGTGGAGGCGCGCGACCAGGTCGGCTGGGAGGAAGGGGCAGTCGCCGGGCACGCTGAGCACCCAGCCTGCGCCCTGAGCGGCGGCCCAGTCGAGGCCGGCCAGGATGCCGGCAAGGGGGCCGGGGTGGCCGGGGATGCTGTCCGGCAGCACGGGCAGGCCGGTGTCGGCGAAACGGGCCGGGTCGTTGTTGGCGTTGAGCGCGATGGCCGAGACCTGGGGCGCGATGGTGGCGAGCGTGCGCGCGAGGATGGTGCGGCCGCCCACGACGAGGCGGGCCTTGTCGCCGCCGCCCATACGCGTGGCCTGGCCGCCGGCGAGCAGCACGGCCACCGTATCCAGCCGGGGCTCAGGGTGCGGCATCGAACACGATCCGGTCGGCGCCCGAGAGCGCCATGAAGCGGTGGCCGCGCGCGCGCCCGATGAGCGTGAGGCCGGAGGCGCGGGCCAACTCCACCCCCCAGGCGGTGAAGCCGGAGCGGCTGACGAGGATGGGAATGCCCATGCGGACGGTCTTGATCACCATCTCCGAAGTCAGGCGGCCCGTGGTGTAGAAGATGGTGTCCGCGCCCGCGATGCCGAGGCGGTGCATGGTGCCCGCGATCTTGTCCACGGCGTTGTGGCGGCCGACGTCTTCCATGAACAGCAGCACCTGGTCCTGCCGGCACAGCACGGCGCCGTGGATGGCCCCGGCCTCGAGGTAGAGCGAGGGCGTGGTGTTGATGGTGTGGGTGAGGCTGTGCAGCCAGGAGGTGCGGAGCTCGGCGCGGGGGAGCTGGATGCCCTCGATCACGTCCAGCAGGTCCCCGAAGGCGGTGCCCTGGGCGCAGCCGCTCGTTTGCGTCTTCTTCTTCAGCTTCTGCTCGAAGTCGGTCTGGCGCTCGGTGCGGACCACCACCACGCCGAGCTCCTCATCGTGGTCGATGGCGGTGATGGTGTCGTCCGGGCGGAGCATGCCCTGGTTGAGGAAGAAGCCCACGGCGAGGTCCGCCGGGTGATCCCCGATCGTCATGGCGGTGACGATCTCCTGGCCGTTGAGGAACAGGGTGAGGGGCCGCTCCATGGGCACGCGGGTGCGCACGGGGCGTCCATGCTCGTCGGTGCCGTCGACTTCCTGGGTGAGGCGCGGGTCGGCGGGGTTGGGGAGGATGGGGGTCACGGGACGGTGGGCGCGTCCAGCTTGGCGAGGAGCGCGTCGGGGTCGCCGGTGAGAAAGTCATCGAGGATGAAGGGGCTCATTTCCGAAAGCGGCTGAGGGGCACCGTCCATGCCGATGAGACGAACGAGCCGTTGGACGTCCAGCCGCTGCCGCATCGATGGGTCGATTTCGGCGCGAGCCTGATCGAGGAAGCCGATCAGCTCGATCTCCCGATGATCAGCCTCATCGGCGAGCGGCAAGGCTCGAAGCTTGAGGGCGTGGATCATGGCCTGCCGCACGCGCTTCCGCACGCGCGCAGTTCGGATCGGCCCACGCTCTCCACATCCTCGATCACGACTCCGCAATCCACCCGCTCGGTCAGCCGCGCGCCGGCGGCAAGGCGGCGCAGCAGGTCCGCCTGGCGCTCGGACCAGGCGAGAACGTCCTGAGTGTAGAGGTCATCGGACATGGCCAGGTTCTAGCGCAAAGCCGCGACCGGGCGAAGTCGCGCGAATTGGCATGGATCCACGGCCATTGCACTGCTAACCCGGCAGCGGTAGCAGAACTGCAATCAACAAGGGAGAGCGCCATGGCGTATCGCAGCGGTCGTCACTTCCTGCAGATCCCTGGGCCGAGCAACGTGCCGGACCGAATCCTGCGCGCCATCGACCGGCCGACCATGGACCATCGCGGGCCGGAGTTCGGGCGGCTGGGCAAGCACGTGCTTCAGGGCCTGCGGGAGGTGTTCGGGCTCGAGCATGCGGGCAGCCATCCCATCGTGTTCCCCAGCTCGGGCACGGGCGCGTGGGAGGCGGCGATCGTCAACACGCTGAAGGCTGGCGACCGGGTGTTGATGTATGAGACCGGGCAGTTCGCGAGCCTATGGCGGGCGATGGCCGGGCGGCTCGGGCTGGTGGTGGACTTCGTACCGGGGGATTGGCGGCACGGGGTGGATGCGGCCGACGTGGAGGCGCGGCTGCGGGCCGATGCGGACGGGTCGATCCGGGCCGTGATGGTGGTGCACAACGAGACGAGCACGGGCGTGGCCACGCGCATCCCGTCAATCCGGGCCGCCATGGACCGGGCCGGGCATGCCGCGTTGCTAATGGTGGACACGATATCGGCGTTGGGCTCCATGGACTATCGGCACGATGCCTGGGGCGTGGACGTGACGGTCGCCGGCTCGCAGAAGGGCATGATGCTGCCGGCGGGGCTGGGGTTCAACGCCGTCTCGGCGCGGGCGCTGGCGGTGGCGAAGGCCGGGGGGATGCCCCGCTCCTATTGGGACTGGCACGACATGCTGGGGCCGAACGCGACCGGCTACTTCCCATACACCCCGGCGACGAACCTGCTCTATGGGCTGAAGGAAGCGCTCGACATGCTGCGGGAGGAGGGGCTGCCGCAGGTGTTCGCGCGGCACGACCGGTTCGCAGCGGCCACGCGGGCGGCGGTGCGGGCCTGGGGTGGCGGGGCGGGTCAAGCGGGCGGGCTCGAGGTGTTGGCGCTCAACCCGGCCGAGTACAGCTCCGTGGTGACCACGGTGCTGCTGCCCGAGGGGCACGATGCGGACGCGGTGCGGGCGATCATCCTGGAGCGGTTCGACATGTCCCTGGGCCAGGGCCTGGGCAAGTTGCGCGGTCGCGTGTTCCGCATCGGGCACCTGGGGGACTTCAACGACCTGGCGCTGATGGGCACGCTCGCGGGTGTGGAGATGGGGCTGCAGCTGGCCGGTGTGCCGCTCCAGGCGGGCGGCGTGCTCGCGGCCATGGACGTGCTGCGTGGGGCGACGGAGAGCGAAGCGCAGCGGGCCGCCTAGCGTGCCGGACGGAACGCTCACGCGGGCTCCGTTGGGCGACGCACGGCTCGCGGCCCGGCTGCGGCGGGAGACGCAGGCGGAGGTGCTGTTCGGCCGTGCGGACCGGGGGCGCTACAGCACGGACGCCTCCATCTACCAGGTGGAGCCGGTTGGCGTGGTGGTGCCGCGCACGATCGAGGACGTGCAGGCCGCCATGGCGATCGCGCGGGAGCATGGCGTGCCTGTGCTGCCTAGGGGCGGCGGGACGAGCCAGTGCGGGCAGACGGTGAACCGGGCGCTGGTGATCGACTGCACGAAGCATCTGCGCCGGGTGCTGGAGGTGGACGCGGCGGCCGGGCGGGCCTGGGTGGAGCCGGGGCTGGTGCTGAGCCAGCTGAACGCCGCGCTGAAGCCGCAGGGGCTGTTCTTCCCGGTCGACCCCAGCACCAATGCGCGCTGCACCATCGGGGGGATGGCGGGGAACAACTCGTGCGGGTCGAAGTCGATCCGCTATGGGCTGATGGCGGACAACGTGAGCGCGATCGACGCCATATTGGCGGACGGGACGCGGCACCGGTTCGGGGCGGTGCCGGGCGATTTGGGTGAGGACGTGCCGGCGGCGGTGGCCACGCTCGTGCAGCGGCTCCGGGCGTTGGGGGCGGCGGAGGCGGACGAGATCGCCGCGCGCTTCCCGCACCAGCTGCGGCGCGTGGGCGGCTACAACATCGAGGTGCTGACGCCTCGCGCGCGGGCGGAGGGGCGGGAGAACCTGGCCCGGCTTCTGGTTGGCAGCGAGGGGACGCTCGCGTTCTCGGCCGCGCTCGAGCTCGTGCTGCACCCGGTGCTGCCGCGGAAGGTGCTGGGCATCTGCCAGTTCCCGACGTTCCGGGCCGCCATGGAGGCGAGCCGGCACCTGGTGGCGCTCGGCCCCGAGGCGGTGGAGCTGGTGGACCGCACCATGATCGACCTCGGGCGGGGGATCCCGATCTACCGCCCGACCATCGACCGTATGCTGATTGGCGAGCCGGACTCCCTGCTGATCGTGGAGTTCCACGGGCACGAGGATGCGGCGCTGCTGGCGCAGCTGAACCGGCTCGAGGAGGCGATGGGGGATCTCGGCCATCCGGGGGCGGGGGTGCGGGCCCCGGACCCTGCTTTCCTGGGGGGCTTCGCGCTGGTGCGGGTGGCCGGGCTGAATATCATTATGTGATTGATGGGGGATGGGATGCCGGTCTGATTATTGATCATCTTGTTTTACAGCCCGGCCTCCCG
>JBBROS010000062.1:0-14272 GCA_038229135.1 Acetobacterales bacterium | reverse complement strand
GGAGGTGCTCGGGGGCGAGGCGGTTGGTGAGCTCCACGCCCGTGTCCCAATCGGGGACGAGGATGATGGCGCCGTGGGCCTGCCAGCTCGCGCGGGCTATCTTCTCCCGGGGCAGGGTGGCCAGCGCCTGCTCCACCGCGGCGGCCACTGCGCCAACGATCGCGTGGCTGGTGGTGATGAGGATGGATTGGGCGCTCTCGTCGTGCTCGGCCTGGGCCAGGAGATCGATTGCGAGGTCATCCGCATCGGCCGTGTCGTCGGCGAGGATCAGCACCTCGGACGGCCCGGCGATGCTGTCGATGCCGACGCGGCCGAAGACCTGGCGCTTGGCCTCGGCCACGTAGGCGTTGCCGGGGCCGACGATGCGGTCGACGGGGGCGATGGTGGAGGTGCCATAAGCCATGGCGGCGACGGCCTGGGCGCCGCCGACGCGGTAGATCTCGGACACGCCGGCGCGCCGGGCAGCGGCTAGCACCAGGGGGTTGAGGACGCCGCCGGGGGTGGGCACGCACATGGCGATGCGGGGCACGCCGGCGACGCGGGCGGGAAGCGCGTTCATCAGCACGGAGGACGGATAGGCCGCCTTGCCGCCCGGCACGTAGAGGCCGACGGCGTCGAGCGGGGTCCAGCGCATGCCGAGTCCGAGGCCGTTTGGGTCCTGCATCACGAGGTCGGTGGGCAGCTGGGCGCGGTGGAATGCCTCGATGCGGGTAGCGGCCTGGTCCAGGGCGTCCAGAAGGGCGGGTTCGACGGTGGCGGCCTGGGCTTCGATCTCGTCCGGCGGGATGCGGATGGTGGCCGGGGTGAGGGTATGGTGGTCGAAGCGGGTCGTGAGCTCGATGAGGGCTTCGTCGCCACGGGCCCGGATGTCGGCGATGATGGCGGTGACGGGGGCGTCGACACGGGCAGTCACGTCACGGCCCTGGTCGAGGAGAGCGCGGAAGGCGGGCTCGAACCCGGGGGCAGTGGCCTCGAGGCGGATCATGCGGCCAAGGCGTCCCTGAAGCGCGCGATCCAGGCGCCGACTTCCTCCGGGCGGGTCTTCAGCGCGGTACGGTTCACGATGAGGCGGCTGGTGACGTGGGCGATGACCTCCGTTTCCTCCAGGCCGTTGGCGCGCAGCGTGCTGCCGGTCTGCACCAGGTCGACGATGAGCTTGCTGAGGCCGAGGCCGGGGGCGAGTTCCATCGCGCCGTTGAGGTGGACGATCTCGGCCTGGATGCCGCGGGCGGCGAAGTGGCGGCGGGCGATGCCGGGATATTTGGAGGCGACGCGGACGCGGGACCATGTGGCGGGGTCCTCCGGCGCACGCCCCTGCGGCTCGGCCACGCTGACCCGGCATTGGCCGATGCCGAGGTCGAGCGGGGCGTAGATCTCGGAGTAGTCGAACTCCATCAGCACGTCGCCGCCGCAGATGCCGATCTGGGCGGCGCCAAAGGCGACGAAGGTGGCGACGTCGAACGGGCGGACGCGCACGACGTCGAGGCCTTCGTGGTTCGTGGGGAAGCGCAGGCGGCGGCTGTCGTCGTCGGCGTAGTCGGGCGCGGGTTCGATGCCGGCGCGGGCGAGCAAGGGGCCGCACTCCTGGAGGATGCGGCCCTTGGGAAGGGCGAGGATGAGCGGTGCATCGGCTTCCCGCGCGAGGGCGGCGGCCGGGAAGGGCGCGGACATTCGTTGGGCCTATGGGGCGTGGGACGAGCGGCTTAGCACTGTGGGGAACACGGCGGAACCCTCACGCTGTCACACGCTCGATGTTCGCCCCGCATGCGGCGAGCTTGGCCTCGAGGGTCTCGTAGCCGCGGTCGAGATGGTAGACGCGGTTGACCACCGTCTCACCGCGGGCCGCGAGGCCAGCGAGGACGAGGCTGACGGAGGCGCGGAGGTCGGTGGCCATGACGGGAGCGCCTGAGAGGCTGCTGACGCCCCGGATGATGGCCGATGCGCCGTGGACGTTGATGCGGGCGCCCATGCGGTTGAGCTCGGGCACGTGCATGAACCGGTTCTCGAAGATGGTCTCGGTCACCATCGCCGCCCCTTCCGCCACGGCCATGACGGCCATGAACTGAGCCTGCATGTCGGTGGGGAAACCGGGGTAGGGCTCCGTCATGGCGTCCGTGCCGCGGAGGCCGTCCATGCGGCGGACGACGAGGGCGTCCTCGGCCTCGGTGATTTCCGCGCCGGCTTCCGTGAGGGCGTGGAGCAGCGCGGACAGGTGCCGGGCATTGGCGCCGCGGAGGCGGAGCTCGCCTCCGGCGATGGCGACGGCGCAGGCGTAGGTTCCGGCTTCGATGCGATCCGCCACGATGGGGTGGCGCGCGGCGTGCAGCTTGGGCACGCCCTCGATGACGAGGCGGTCGGACCCGGCGCCCTCGATGCGGGCGCCCATGGCGGTGAGGCAGGCGGCGAGGTCCGCGATCTCGGGCTCGCGGGCGGCGTTGGCCAGGATGGTCTGGCCGTCGGCGAGTGTGGCGGCCATCAGCAGGTTCTCGGTGGCGCCAACGGACGCGAAGGGCAGCACGATGTGGGCGCCGTGGAGGCCCTTCGGCGCCGTCGCGTGGATGTATCCGCCCTCGAGCTTGATAACGGCGCCCATCTGCTCGAGGCCTTTCAGGTGCAGGTCCACCGGGCGAGTGCCGATGGCGCAACCGCCGGGGAGGCTGACGCGGGCCTCGCGGACGCGGGCCAGGAGGGGGCCGAGCACGAGGATCGAGGCGCGCATCTTACGGACGATGTCGTAGGGCGCCTCGGTGTTCGTGATCTGGCCGCCGATCGAGAGGGATCGGCCCGCTTTATCATATTGGCCGGTATCGTTCAGCGGCTCGATCGTAACGCCATGGCCGGCGACCAGCGCCGTCATGGTCGCGATGTCGGCCAGCCGTGGCACCCGGTCGAGCACCAGGCGCTCGTCCGTGAGGAGGCCTGCGGCCATGAGGGGGAGAGCGGCGTTCTTGGCGCCGCCGATGGCGATCTCGCCGTGGAGCGGCTTGCCGCCGCGGATGCGGATGCGGTCCATGGTGTCCTTCACATGCGGGGCAGGGCGACGCCGCGCTGGCCCATGTATTTGCCGGCCTTGTCGGCATAGCTGATCTCGGGCGCGGAGTCGCCGCGGAGGAACAGGAACTGGCAGATGCCCTCGTGCGCGTAGATGCGGGCGGGGAGTGGGGTGGTGTTGCTGATCTCGATCGTGACCTGGCCTTCCCACTCCGGCTCGAGCGGCGTCACGTTCACGATGATGCCGCAGCGGGCGTAGGTGCTCTTCCCGAGGCAGATGACCAGGACGTCGCGCGGGATGCGGAAATACTCGACCGTGTGGGCCAGCGCGAACGAATTGGGGGGGATGGTGCAGGTGGGGCCGGTGCGGGTGACGAAACTGTCCGGGTCGAAGTGCTTGGGATCCACCACGGCGCTGTCGACGTTGGTGAAGACGCGGAAATCGTCGGCGACCCGCGCGTCGTAGCCGTAGCTGGACAGGCCGTAGCTAATGACGCCATCCCGACGCTGGGTTTCCACGAACGGCTCGATCATGGCGTGGTCCTGCGCCATGCGGCGGATCCAGTGGTCGGGCATCACGGGCATGGGCACCTCGGCGTACCGCGTGCCGGGTTGGTGTGGCTCGCGGAGGGCGAGCGTGTAGAGCAGGTGCCGCGCCGGGGCAAACCCCGGGTGCGAGGCAAGCGAACCGGGCTACAGGATGGAGTGGGCCGCCCAGCGCACGGCCTGCACGAGGCCGGCCCAGAGCATCACGCTCGTGCCGGCGGCGAGGACGAGTCCAATCGTCGTCTGCAGGCCGTTCCGGTCCGCCATCGGGCCACTCCCCTCAGTGAGGGACGTGGCGTGGCCGGGCTCCTCGTAAATCACCATCCCGCCGTGTCCCATTCGTTGCGGCTCGTGTATAAAACTTTCCGCGAGGCAATTGAGACACGTCTAAGACGTTTGGTGGCGTTAAAAAGGCATTCTGGAGTCGTTAAACGTCTTCTTTTGTCATCTCTTTTAGGTGAACCACGTCATTGTTACCTGGAATCTGTTCACTGGAGGTAAGCGGTGTATCGCGCCGGGCGCGCTGCTGCCGCTTTCGCCTCTCCAGATTGGCCCGCAGCGCGTCGGCCTCGCGGGCACGCCGGGTTTCGGCATCGGTCGGTCCCGGCATGCCCGCGCGCCTTCGTCTCGGCACTCAGTCCTTGATCGGCTTCGGCGTCGGCTTCGGCGCGTCCTTGCTGTGGCCGCCGACGCCGCTCGCGGCGTCGGCGGCGCCCGAGGCCGGGTTGGGGTGGGCCGTGGGCGTGGTGCCCGGCGTGTCGCTGCCCTGCTTGGGATCGTTCATCGTCGCCTCCATTCCTTGGGACGCCCTACAACGGGCGCCATTGCTTCAATGCCGCAGCACCCCGCGAGTTGCGCTCAGAGCAGGCCGCGTTCGCGAAAGCTGGCGTGGGTTCCCTGGCCCACGATGACGTGGTCGTGCAGGACGACGCCGACCGCGTCCGCTGCAAGGCGGATCGCGCGCGTCATGGCGATGTCGTCGCGCGAGGGTGTCGGATCCCCGCTCGGGTGGTTGTGGACGAGGATGAGCGCGGTGGCGTGCAGCTCAAGCGCGCGCTTGACCACCTCGCGCGGGTAGACGGGGGTGTGGTTGACGGTCCCCCTGGACTGCGCCTCGTCGGCGACCAGGCGGTTGCGGTTGTCCAGGAAGAGGATGCGAAACTGCTCGACCGGTTCGCGGGCGAGGACGGCCTGGAGGTAATCGAGCAGGCGGGGCCAGTCGTTCAGCACCGGGCGGTTCTGGACTTCGGCGCGGACCAGTCGGTGCGCGGCGGCCTGGATGGTTTTCAGCGCTGCGGCGCCGGCGTCGCCGAGGCCCTCGATGTGGCGGAGGTCCGGCAGCGGCGCGCTGATGGCGGCTGCGAAGCTGCCGAAGCGATTGAGCAGCGAGCGGGCGATGGGCTTGGTGTCGCGACGGGGAAGCGCGAGGAACAGCACCATCTCCAGCAGCTCGTGATCCGCAACGCTATCCGGACCGGCCGTGAGCAACCTCGCGCGCATGCGGGCGCGGTGGCCCTCGGCGCTGATGGGCGAAGGGGGGCGCGGATCGGGCGCTGTCGGGGCCGGGCGGGCGGCGGGCTTGGGGGCGACCTCGCGGGCCAGCGATTCGAGCTGGGCCAGCAGGTCGAGCGGCTCAGGCAACCGCGGTCTCCGATGGGGCTGACCAGCGCATTAGGCTCTCGCGCCACGGGTCGATCGGAATTGCGCGGCGGGCCTCGCGGTCCATGACCACCATGACCGTGGTGGCCTGGCCGCAGAGAGTGCCGCCCGAGTGGAGGCGCTGGCGGAGCTGGAAGGAGCGGCCGCCGACGCGGGCGAGCTCGGTCTCGATGCGGACGTCGCCGGGCCAGGCCATCTCGGCCAGGAAGTCGAGCTCCATGCGGACGATGACCACGGCCTGGTCTTGTCGCCCGACGGGCAGCCCGGCCTCCACCATCAGCTCGGCGCGCCCCTGCTCCAGCATGACGGCGAAGACCGCGTTGTTCACGTGGCCCAGCTTGTCCGTATCGTTGAAGCGCAGGCGGTGGGTGGTGACGTACGGCGCTTCCGTCATGCTGGGTGCTTATAGGGCGGGCGGTCCATGCCGGCCGGGCTGTAAGTGAACACCTCGCAGCCAGCCGCGGTCACACCCACCATGTGCTCGAACTGGGCCGAGAGCGAGCGGTCCCGCGTGACGGCTGTCCAGCCATCCTCGAGCACCTTCACCTCCGGGCGCCCGGCGTTCACCATGGGCTCGATCGTGAAGACCATGCCGGGGCGCAGCGTGGGGCCTTCGCCTGGGCGGCCGAAGTGGAGCACGTTGGGCGGCTCGTGGAAGCGGCGGCCGATCCCGTGGCCGCAGAAATCACGCACCACGCTGAATCGGTGGCCTTCCACGTAGGCCTGTATGGCATGGCCGAGGTCGCCCAGGGTGGCGCCGGGGCGGACTGCGGCGACGCCCTGCATGAGGGCGTCGTAGGTGACGTCCATGAGGCGGGCCGCGCGGGTGCTGGGCTCCCCGGCGGCATACATGCGGCTGCTGTCGCCATGCCAGCCCTCGAGCACGACCGTCACGTCGATGTTCAGCACGTCGCCGGCAACGAGGCGGCGGTCGCCCGGGATGCCGTGGCACACGACGTGGTTGATGCTCGTGCAGATGGATTTGGGAAAGCCGCGATAGTTGAGCGGCGCAGGCGTGGCGCCGTGCTCGAGGATGAAGGCGTGGCAGAGCTGGTCGAGCTCGCCTGTGGTGACACCCGGCACGACGTGTGCGCCGATCATGTCGAGCGTCGCGGCCGCGAGCTGGCCGGCGGCGCGCAACGGGATGAAGTCTTCTGCCCGGTGCAGGGTGATGCGTCGCGCGTCGGTGCCGCCGTCCATGGGTCTTTGGTGTCCTGAGCGTCGTCGGGGTGCAATGGCCAAAGATGCGGAGGGTGGCGCCGCGGCGCAAGGGCGATGAGTCGCGTCGCCCGTGCATACGAGAAAGGGGGGCCGGTGGGCCCCCCTTTGGCAGAACGGCCGGTGCCGGGTCGACGGCTCAGAAGCGGTGGCGGGTGGCCTTAGGTGCAGCGTGCGCCTTCGTGCTCGCGGCCGAAACCGTTTGCACGGCGGCGGGCTTGCCCGAGCGGGTGCGGGCGGTCGCATGTGCGCCGGGCGCGCGCGGCCCGGCGGCGTGCAGGTTCGTCGAAACTCGCGCGCGCGAGTGATAGGCGACCCGGCGATAGCGCGGCGTGCTGTCCTCCGGCGCTTCGGCGACTTCCTCGAAATCCTGCCGGGCCGCGTAACGCTCGGCGGCCGGCCGCAGGTCGCGCGGGGCGGCGTTCAGCACAGGGGCCGGCGTGTTACCGGCGTTGGCCACCATCGTACCGCGGTCCGGGCGGTCGTAGATGAAGCCATAGGTCGGATAGACGCTGCCGAACTCGCCGGTGTTGCCGAGGCCGACGCGGACGGCCGACCAGTCGTTGGCGGGCGAGACATCGACCACGGTGATGTTGCGGCTGATGCCGCCACGGCCGACGCCGGGTCCGGACCAGTTCGCATGATCGATCTCGACGTTGCGGCCATCGATCACGTTGGCCACGACGGCAACGTGGCCCATGCGCATGCGGCCGTTCGCACGGAAGTTCAACACGCTGCCAACCTCGGGGCGGGCGCCGCGCTCGTAGACGCCCTGGGCGTTGTCCCACCAGGTGTTCGCATTCCCTGAGAGTTCGATCCCGCTATTTTCGCGGGCGAACGGGACGCATTGCAGGCGGCTGCCGCCAGACCAGCGGGACAGGCCATACTTGACCGCCCGGACATGGCCGCGCGCCGCCTCCCGGTGTTGGCCCGCGCGCTGGGACGATGAAGCCGCTTCCGCCTGAGCCGCGACCAGGGGGGCACCCATCGCGAGGGCGAACCCGATTGCAATCATCCGACCGCTCAAACCAAGACGCTGCATGCACACTCCTAGAGGTCACCAATCCGTGAGAAAGGGCTAACCAGCGGGGTGGAGGCAGGCAACCGGCAGGACGCGCTTCGGGCCGACAAGGGCGGTTTTCGACGAATGGGCTGCGTCAACGCGCGTGAAATGAGGACTGGTGTCCCATCCAGGTGCGAGTGAAACGATTGCGGAACATAAACTTTGCGTGTTGTCGATGGGTCACACTGTCGCGCATCAGCAACTATGATTCGCATTATTAGAATGAGTTAACCCGGGTTGTTCCGACGGCCTGTTCATTCCAGCCTAGCCGAAACAACCCGGTTACGCGTGAGGTTCGCCTACTTGCAGGTGGTGACCATGATCTCCACGAGGTGCCGCGGATCGGCCATGTTCGCCTGCACGCACGCGCGGGCGGGAGCACCGCCCTCGGGCAGCCAATCGATCCAGACGGTGTTCATGGCATCGCGGTCGCGAATGTCCTTCACCCAGATCTGCGCTTGGAGCAGGCGGGTCTTGTCGGTGCCGTGCGTCTCGAGGATTTCGTCGATTTGGGCCAAGACCTCGTGCGTCTGGCCCACGATGTCCTTCGAGAGGTCCTTTGCGGTCACGCCCTGGACGTAGACGAAGCCGTGATATTCCACGGCCTTGGACAGCACCTTGCTCGGCTCGGTGCGGATGATCTTGCTCATGCTTGGCCCCTCCGGTTGTACGACGCCGCCGTTGTAGGACAACGCGCCGGGGGAGCAAGCCGTCCTCTATCGGGCGGCGGGGCTCATCGTGGGCCCGGTGCCGGTGTCGGGCGTGCCGGCCGCTGCCCCGCCGGCGCTGCTGGCGAGGCAGGAATCGAGCATGCTGTCCCGTGCATAGCGCGAGCCGAGGCCCTGGCTCGTTATGCCCGAGTTGTAGCTGCCGGCGAACGGCGTGTCCCGCTGGTCCCGCCGGGACAGGTCGACGCGGTTCTGCGCTGCATAGACGCGGTCCACCTCGGTGCGGCACGCAGCGGCGCTGGCGACCGAGGGGCGGCTGCGTGGGGTGGACTGGCAGCCGGCGACGGTTGCCAGAAGGAGGGCTGCGAGAACGATGCGGGTCATGCGCGGGCTCCTGAGGGGGGCGCTAGCACCGAGAGGCCGGCGCGGAACCGTGTTTCGTCGAAGCGGGCCTCGTTCGTCAACTCGGCCGCTGCGGCGGCGCGGAGCAGGGCCGGGTGCAGCTCGGCGCCGCCCCGCCGCAGGCGGCACAGGCCATCGGCCCAGCGGGCCCGGGCGAGCAGGTCGACCAGCGCCAGGAGGCGCAGGCAGAGCGAGAGCCCATAGAGAGAGTGCAGCCCGGCGACGCGCTCGACCCCGGCCGCCCAGCTGCTCGCGTCCCGGTCGAGGAGGGCGAGGTCCGTCGTGGTGCCGTCGGGCTGGTTGAAGCGGAAGCGGCGACGGTCCCCCCACATCGCAGCGCGGGCGGCGTCACGCGAGGCGTCCCACGCGGCGGCCAGGTCACGGCCCGAGACGGGGGGCAGCTCCGCCGGCGGGCGATCGACCGTGTAGACGAGGGTGCCATCCGGCGCGCGCGCAACGTGAAGGGGGGGAATTTCGGCCGGGCGCATGCCGATCAAGATGGACCCGCCCCCCGTGTTGCGCCAGCCTCGCGCCCGATCAACTCAGGAGATGTGCATGCCCGATCCCGCCACCCTCACTGCCACCCAGGCCGCGCGGGAGATCGGTGCCGGGCGGCTGACCCCGGCGGCGCTGCTCGAGGCCTGCCTGGCGCGGCTGGCCGAACGGGAGCCGACGGTGCAGGCGATGGCGTTCGTGGACCCGCCAGCGCTTCGGGCTGCGTTCGGGTCGGCGCAGTTCGGGGAGGGCGCGCTGCGCGGGCTGCCGCTGGGCGTGAAAGACGTGCTCGACACAGCCGACCTGCCGAGCGCGTACAACTCGTCGATCTGGGCGGGGCACCGGCCGCATGCGGATGCGGCCTGCGTGGCCTGGGCGCGGGCGGCCGGCGCCGTCGTGTTCGGCAAGACGGTGACGACGGAGTTCGCGACGCGCACGCCAGGGCCCACGACGAACCCGCACGACGCCTCGCGCACCCCGGGCGGCTCCTCGTCGGGCTCGGCGGCGGGGGTCGCGGCCGGATACTTCCCGTTCGCCTACGGGACGCAGACTGCGGGAAGCATCATCCGCCCGGCCGCCTATTGCGGCGTGGTGGGCTACAAGCCGACCTTCGGGACGATCAACCGCCACGGCATGAAGCTGATGAGCGAGAGCCTGGACACGGTGGGCGTGATGGCGCGGAGCGTGGCCGATTGCGCGCTGCTGACGGAGGCGGTGAGCGGCGTGGCGCTGGGGGACCCGGACGAGCGTGTGCCCGCCCCGCGGGTGGGCCTGTGCTGGGGCGGCATGCAGGATCGCGCCGGGCCGGAGACGGTGGCGCTCATGGAGCAGGTGGCAGGGCAGCTCGCCCGGGCCGGGGCCACGGTGCGCGACCTGGTGCTGCCGCCTGCGTTCGACGGGCTCGAGGCGGCACATGCCGTGGTGATGAACCAGGAGAGCGGTCGGGCGCTGGGCTGGGAGCTGACGCAGCGGCGGGCGGGCATCAGCGCGGTGCTGCAGGAGCGGATGGACTGGGGCCTGGCGCAAGGGGCGGCGGCGCTGGCCGAGGCGCGTGCGACGATGCGGCGGCTGCAGGATGCGCTGCCGGACGCCATGTATGGCGTGGACGTCATCTTGACCCCGAGCGCGCCGGGTGAGGCGCCGGTGGGGACATGGACCGGGGACCCGAGCCTGAACCTGCTTTGGACGGCGCTGCACGCGCCCTGCGTCACGGTCCCTGCAGGCGTGGGGCCGGGCGGGATGCCGCTCGGGGTGCAGGTGGTCGGGCGCCCCGGGGCGGACCGGGCGGTGCTGGCCTGGGCGGCGTGGGTGGCGGCCGCGGTGGCGTGAGCGATGCGGGCCCGACGCGCGCCGGCCGGCGGTGGCTGTGGCGGGGGCTGTGGCTGGGGCTGCGACGGGGGCTGCGGCGGGGGCTGATCGGCGCCGCGGCGTTCGTAGGGCTGCTCGGGCTCGCCGTCGCCGCCCTGTGGGTGGCGCTGCCGCGCTACGATTGGGGCCCTTTCGCGGCCCGGCGCGCCAGCGCGGCGCTGGGCCGCACGGTGACGATCGGGGCGCTGCACGTGTCGCCCGGGCGCTGGCTGGGACTGGAGGCGAACACGCTGGACGTGGCGAACGTGCCGGGCGGGACGGCGCCGGCCATGGCCACGGTGCGGCGCCTGGTGGCGGAGCTGGACCTGTTGTCGTTGCTGCATGGCCCCCTCGTGCTGCGGGGCGTGATGGTCGAAGGGGCGGAACTGCTGCTGGAGCATGGCGACCGCCCGCCCTGGGACCCGGCGGCGCCCATCAAGGCGCCCGACCTGGCCGGCCTGCCCTCGGTTCGCTCGGCGCAGGTGAGCGACTCTGGGCTGACGATCGTGACGACGAGCGGGGCCGCGCTGCTGCTGCGGCTGGACCAGGGGACGGTCCGTTCGGAGACGGACGAGGCGCCCTTCGTGGTGGAGGCGGGTGGTGTCTACCAGGGCGTGCCGTTGAAGCTCACAATGACGCTCCAGTCGCTGGCCGCGATGCGGCGCGCGCCCGAGCCTGTAGCGGCGGAGATCGTCGTGGTGTCGGAGGACACGTCGCTCGTGTTCAAGGGCACGCTGACGGACCCCGTGGGGCTGGACGGGGCGCGCGGACGGCTGGCGCTGGACGCGCCGACGCTGGGGCCGGTGTTCGGGGTGGCCGGGCTCGAGGGCGGGCCGGAGCTGTCGCTGCGGCTCGAGGGCAGGTTCGAGCACACCGGGCTGCTGTGGCTGTGGGAGGAGGCGACCGGGCTGCTGGAGCACGACCGGGTGCGGTCTGCCACGGTGCGGTTCACGGAAGGCCGGCCGGACGACGTGCAGGTGGCGCTGACATTCGAGACGCTGGACCTGAACGCGCTGTTCGGCGAGGGCCAGCGGGGCAAGAAGCGGGGGGCCGACATCCCGATCGGGGTGGACGCGGCGCCGGACACGCTGGTGCGCCTGCGGGTGGAGGCGCGGGAGCTGTCCTACGGCTCGCTGGTGATGGGCCAGGCGGTGCTGGCGGGCGCGCTGCAGCCCGGGCGGGTGGCGGTGGAGGAGCTGGCGGTGACGCTGTCCGGCGCGCGGGTGCGAGCGGCGGGGCGGGTCGAGGCGGGGGGGCGCATGTCGGCGGAGGGGGGCGTTGCCGGGGCGGAGGTGGGTGCGCTGCGGCGGCTGCTGGGCATTGGCCCGGTGCCGATCGAAGGGCGGGTGGGCGGCGCGTTCACCCTGGCGGCCACGGGGCCCTCGCTGAACCAGGCGATGGCGGGGGCGCGGGTGAGCGGGGTGGTGCACATGGAGCGGGGTGCGATCGCGCGGGAGGTGGTCGAGATGGCGAGCTCGGACGTGCGCGCGCTGTTCCGCACGGCCCGCGGCACCACGCCTGTGGGCTGCCTGCGACTGGGCGTGGACATGCGGGCCGGTGTGGGCACGCTGGCGCCGATGCGGGTGCGGGCGGCGGAGGGCACCATCGCGGGCAGCGGACGGTTCGACCTGCGGCGGCAGACGATGGACGTCACGATCGGCAGCGAGAGCCGAAGCACGGGGTTCTTTGCGCTGGACATCCCGGTGCGGGTGAGCGGGTCGTTCGCATCGCCCTCGGTGTCGCCTGCGACGTGGTCGCCGCAGGGACGGGCCGCGCTGGCCGCGGCCGACAGCCTGTCCGCGCTGCCGCCCTCGCTCCGGGCCGAAGCGCAACGCCACCCCTGCCCGGCGTCGCGCTGATACGGTATGGAGAGGGCGTGCGCCCTTAGCTCAGCTGGATAGAGCGGCGGCCTTCTAATCCGCATGTCAGTGGTTCGAATCCACTAGGGCGCGCCATTCTCTGCGGGTCCGGCCCGCCATCCAGGCCGCCACGTCCTGGTGGCTTGCAGCGTTCAACCGATCCCGTGGCGCTCGGGGCTTGGCCGGATGCAGTTCGCAGCGAGAACCACCCCGGCGCTTTACCCGGCTGCGACGTTGTCGGACAGTGGGCAAGGGCAATCGGGAGGGTTCGATGCGGGCGATGTGGTGCGTGCTGGGCTGCGTGCTCGGACTCGGTGTGACGACGGCGGATCCTGTCCAGGCCGGCGAGGTGATGGATGCGATCCGGTCGCGCGGGGCCATTCGCGTGGGTAGTACGGGGGATTACAAGCCGTTTACGTTCCGCAACGGCGATGGATCGTTCTATGGGGCGGACGTGGAGATGGCCGGGCGGCTCGCGCAGCGGCTCGGGGTGAAGCTCGAGATCGTGCCGACCGTGTGGGGCACCTTGATGGACGACTTCAAGGCACGACGGTTCGACGTGGCGATGGGGGGTGTGACGATCCTGCCGCCGCGGGCGGCGGAGGGGGCGTTCTCGGCCGTGACGTATGTGGACGGCAAGCGTCCGGTCGCGCGGTGCGAGGACCGGGAGCGGTTCACCTCGATCGAGGCGATCGATCAGCCGGGCGTCCGGGTGATCGTGAACCCGGGCGCGGCCAACGAGCAGTTCGCGCGGGCGAACCTCAAGCGGGCGCAACTGACGGTGCACAGGGACAACGCGACCGTGTTCGACGAGATCGCGGCCGGCCGGGCGGATGTGATGATCACGGACGGGATCGAGGCCGACCACATGCACGTGGTGAACCCGGTGCTGTGCCCCACGCGCGTTGCGGCGGCCTTCACCCGGCTCGAGAAGGCCTACTGGATGCAGCGGGACCCGGAGTTGCAGGCTGCGGTGGACGCCTGGCTTTCGGACGAGAAGGGGAGCGGCGCCTGGGACCGGATCCTGGACGCCGCTCAGAAGGTGCCCTGAGGCGGCAAGGGTGTTTGATCGTCATCGCGAGCGAAGCGTGGCGATCCAGGGGCCCCGAGAGCAGGCCCGTCGGCCCCTGGATCGCCACGCCTTCGGCTCGCAATGACGGAACTCGCCGTGCGTGCGGCCTGCCGCAGAAGCCGACGATGAGGTCTGCGGCGAGGGTGAACATGCCCTTGTCACGGCCGTCGTTGTAGGGGAGGGCGTTGTTGAGCGCGGGGTCGTAGCGGAGGTCGGGCGGACCATGACCGTGCTCAGGGGCGGCATCAAAGGGCCCCCGGCCGTGTTGCGGCCGGGGGCCTCGTCTTGCGGCGCTTTGTCGCTCAGGCCGAGTAATACATCTCGAACTCGACCGGGTGCGGCGTGTGCTCGAAGCGGTAGACCTCGGTCCATTTCAGCTCGATGTACGACTTGATCTGCTCGGCGCTGAACACGTCTCCCGCAAGCAGGAAGTCATGGTCGGCCTCGAGCGAGCCGAGCGCCTCGCGGAGGCTGCCGCAGACGGTCGGGATGCCGGCGAGTTCCTCGGGGGGCAGGTCGTAGAGGTCCTTGTCCATCGGGTCGCCGGGGTGGATCTTGTTCTTGATCCCGTCCAGGCCGGCCATCAGCAGGGCCGAGTAGGCGAGGTAGGGGTTCGCCGTCGGGTCCGGGAACCGCACCTCGACGCGCTTGGCCTTCGGGTTGGTGGTGTAGGGGATGCGGCAGGAGGCCGAGCGGTTGCGGGCCGAGTAGGCTAGCAGCACGGGGGCTTCGAACCCGGGGATGAGGCGCTTGTAGGAGTTGGTGGTCGGGTTCGTGAAGGCGTTGCAGGCCTTCGCGTGCTTGATGATGCCGCCGATGAAGTAGAGGCAGGTCTCGCTCAGGTCCGCATAGCCGTTGCCGGCGAAGAGCGGCTTGCCGTCGCCCCAGATGGACAGGTGCGTGTGCATGCCGCTGCCGTTGTCGCCATAGATCGGCTTCGGCATGAACGTCG
>JBBROS010000061.1:0-14659 GCA_038229135.1 Acetobacterales bacterium | reverse complement strand
TGTCATCATCGCCGACGTCTATGCCGCCGGCGAGCAGCCGATCCCAGGCATCGACCGCGATGCGCTGATCGAAGGGTTGCGCACGCGTGGCCATCGCAGTGTGGTGCCGTTGCCGGGGCCGGAGCATCTGGCCGAGATGATCCACGCCATCGCCAAGCCCGGCGACTTCGTCATCTGCCTCGGCGCCGGCACCATCACGCAGTGGGCCGCCTCGCTCCCGTCCGAGCTGGCCCAGCTGCAAACCCCGCGCCGCACCGCATGAGCGCCGCCCCCGCCTTCGCCATGGCTTCCCCGACCTCGCTGCTGGAGCGCCTGCCCGCCATCGCAGGCCGGATCCAGGCCGACGCGCCGCTCGCGCCCACCACCTGGTTCCGCGTCGGCGGCCCGGCCGAGGCCCTTGTGCGCCCGGCATCGGCCGCCGACCTCGCCCGCTTCCTCGGCGCCCTGCCGCACGACGTCCCGCTCACCGTGCTGGGGGCCGCCAGCAACGTCATCGTCCGCGACGGCGGCATCCCGGGCGTCGTCATCCGCCTCGCCCGCGGCTTCTCGGACATCCGCATCGAGGAGGACGGTCTCGTCGCCGGCGCAGCCTGCCTCGACGCCACCGTCGCCAGCGCCGCAGCCGAAGCCGGGCTCGCCGGCCTCGAGTTCCTCTCCGGCATCCCGGGCCAGATCGGCGGCGCCGTCGCCATGAATGCCGGCGCCTATGGCAGCGACGTCGCGGCGATCCTCGACTGGGCCGAGTTCGCCACCCGCTCCGGCGAGCTCGTCCGCCGCCCCGCCGCCGCCCTCGCGCTCGCCTACCGTCACGCGAGCCTGCCGCCCGGCGCCATCGTCACCCGCGCCCGCTTCCGCGCCCGCCGTGGCGACAAGGCCGCCATCGCCGCCGAGATCGCCAACATCCGCGCCAGCCGCGAGGCCACCCAGCCCACCCGCGCCCGCACGGGCGGCAGCACCTTCCGCAACCCGCCGCACCAGCGCGCCTGGGAACTGATCGACGCCGCCGGCCTCCGCGGCCACGTCCATGGCGGCGCGCAGGTCAGCGACAAGCACTGCAACTTCTTCCTCAACCTCGGCACCGCCACCGCCGCCGACATCGAGGGCCTGGGCGAGCACGTCCGCACCATGGTCAAATCCGCGACCGGCACCCTGCTCGAATGGGAGATCAAGCGTCTCGGGGTGCCCGCCCTGCCGGGCCGTGGCATCCAGACCTCTTCGCACGACCCGTCATCGCGAGCCGAAGGCGTGGCGATCCAGGAGCCACGAGCCGACACTCGACCGCCCCTGGATCACCACGCTGCGCTCGCGATGACGCGGCCTGGGTCCGTCGGCCCGAGCGATCCACAGGGAGGCGCCCCATGACCCGCGTCGCCGTTCTGTATGGCGGTCCCTCTGTGGAGCGCGAGGTCAGCCTCAGCTCCGGCGCCGGCGTCATCGCCGCCCTGCGCGAGGCCGGGTTCGACGTGACCCCGATCCTCGTCGGGGACGACCTCGGCGCCGTGATCCGCGCGCTCGACCCGCGCCCAGACGTCGTGTTCAACGCCCTGCACGGGCGCCTCGGCGAGGACGGCGCCATCCAGGGCGTGCTCGACTGGATGGGCCTCCCCTACACCCACTCCGGCATCCGCGCCTCGGCCCTCGCCATGGACAAGGCCGCCACCCGCGCCGTGCTTGCCGCCGCCGGCCTGCCGGTGGCGCCAGGCGCCGTGGTCGATGTGGCCAGCCTCGAGCACCACGACCCCATGCCCCGCCCCTACGTCGTCAAGCCGCTCCGCGAAGGCTCCTCCGTCGGCGTCCACATCCTGCGCGAGGGCGACAACCGCCGCGCCGAGATCGCCCGCGCCTGGACGTTCGGCCCCGAGGCCATGGTCGAGGAGTTCATCCCCGGCCGCGAGCTCACCGTCGGCGTCATGCACGACAAGGCCCTGGCCGTGACCGAGATCCGCGCAGAGGCCGGCGCCTTCTACGACTACGAGAGCAAGTACGCGGCCGGCGGCAGCGCCCACCTCATCCCGGCCCCCATCCACCCGGACGCATACGCCCAGGCGCTCGAGATGGCGCTGGCCGCCCACCGCGCGCTCGGCTGCCGCGGCGCGACCCGCACCGATTTCCGCTACGACGACACCGCGGGCGAACCGGGCCGCCTCGTGCTGCTCGAGGTCAACACCCAGCCCGGCCTCACCCCCACCAGCCTGCTGCCCGAGCAGGCCGCCCATAACGGCATCGCCTACCCGGCCCTCTGCGCCTGGATGGTCCAGCACGCCGCGTGCCGGGCATGAGCCAGACTGTGGACACATACGAGACCGCGGTCCCGCCGCCGCCACGCCTGCGGACGCCGGCCAAGCCGCCGCGCGCCACGGCCGCCCGGGCGCGCACGCCAGGCCGCATCGGCGTCCGCCCGTCCCGCACCGCGCTCCTCTGGCGCCGCCAGCGCCGCCTGCTGCGCCCGCTCGCCTGGCTGCTCCTCGCCCTCCTCCTCGCCGCGGGCACCGTCAGCCTCGTCCGCACCGTCCAGCCCGGCAGCACCATCGCCACCTGGCGGGAGCGTGCAGGCGCCGCCATCGCCATCCCGGTCGAAGCCGTCCAGGTGAACGGCCGCGAAAAGACCCCCGAAGCCTTGCTCCGCGCCGCCATCGGCGTCCGCCCCGGGGACAAGCTGCTCGGCTTCTCGCTCGAGGCCGCCCGCGCCCGGGTGGAAAGCCTCGCCTGGGTCCAGTCCGCCACCGTCGAGCGCCGCCTCCCCGGCACCATCGTCGTCACCCTCGTCGAACGACGCCCCTTCGCCGTGTGGCAGTCGGCCGGCCGTTTCCAGCTGATCGACCGCCAGGGCCAGGTGGTCGCCGAGCAGGATCCGGCCAAGGACGCCACGGCCTTCGCCACCCTACCCCTCGTGGTCGGCCCGGGCGCGCCCGAGGCCGCCTCCCCCCTGCTCGACCAGCTCGCCGCCATCCCGGCCCTGCGCGCCCGCGTCGTCGCCGCCGTCCGCGTGGGCGAGCGCCGCTGGAACCTGCGGCTCAACAACGGCGCGGACGTGCTGCTGCCCGAGGGCGCCGAGGCCCAGGCCATGGCGCGCCTGATGGAGCTGCACGCCGCCCACGCCCTGCTCGACCGCCCGCTCCAGGCCATCGACATGCGCCTGCCCGACCGCCTCGTGGTCCGCCCGGCCCCCACCGCAGCGCCGGCGCCCGCCAACACGCCCCGCCGTCCCACATGAGCCGCCCGACATGAGCCGCCCCACATGAGCCGCCCCATATGAACGAGCTCCCCCGCATGCGCCTCACCGGCGCCGCCCCAGCCGCCTCCCGCGGCCCCGCAAGCGGCCCCGTGACACCTGCGCCGCACCGCGCGACGCCCCCCATGCCGCCCGACGCCCAGCGCGAGCCCCCTCGGCGCCCGCTCCGCGCCGGCCCGTTCGGCGTGCTGGACATCGGCAGCACCAAGATCACCTGCCTCATCGGCCGCGTCGAGGCCGACGGCACCCTCCGCGTCACCGGTTTCGGACTCCACGCCTCCAAGGGCGTCCGCCAGGGAGGCATCACGGACCTCGACCTCGCCGAGAACGCCGTCCGCCGCGCCGTGGGCGACGCCGAGGACATGGCCCAGCACCACCTCCGCCATGTCCACGTGAACCTCGGCTGCGGCCACCCCGAGAGCCGCCCCATCAACCTGCAATGGCCCATCGGCGGCCGCCCGGTGACGGAGCAGGACTTGAAGCGCGTCGTCAACGAAGGCCGCCTCCGCGCCGCCATCGAGGGCCGCGAGACCATCCACGCCCTCCCGCTCGCCTTCGATGTGGACGAGACCATGGGCGTGGCGGACCCCCGCGGCCTCCATTGCGACACCCTCATGGCCCGCCTCCACGTGATCGACGCCGGGGCCACGGCGCTCCGCAACGTCATGACGCTCGTCGAACGCTGCGAGCTGAACGTGGCGGACATGGTGAGCGCCCCCTTCGCCGCCGGCCTCAGCACCTTGGTGGAGGACGAGCGCCAGCTCGGCGCCACCGTCATCGATATGGGCGGCGGCACCACCGGGCTCGCCGTGTTCAGCGAGGGCAACCTCGTCCACACCGCCCAGATCCCGATCGGCGGCGGCCATGTGACGAACGACATCGCCCGCGGCCTCTCCACCCCGGTCGCCCACGCCGAACGGCTCAAGACCCTCTACGGCAGCTGCGAGGCGAGCCCGGACGACGAGCGCGACATGCTCCCCGTGCCGCTGGTGGGCGAGGAGGAGCACAACATCGTCCGCGTGCCCCGCAGCCAGGTGGTCGGCATCATCCGCCCCCGGCTGGAGGAGACCTTCGAGCTCGTGCGGGACCGCCTCGTCAGCGCCGGGCTCGCCCGCGAATCGGGCAACCGCGTGGTCCTCACCGGCGGTGCCGCCGCCCTGGTCGGCGCGCGGGAGATGGCGGCCCGCATCCTGGACCGCCAGGTGCGGATCGGCCGCCCCCTCGGCATCGCGGGCCTGCCGGAACACCATGACGGCCCGGCCTTCGCCACCGCCGCCGGCCTCCTTGCCTGGGCCAGCGGCGCCGGCCGCACGCTGGCCGACATCGACCTCGAGGACGCGCGGCCCCCCGGCCTCGTGCGCCGCATCGTCGATTTTCTACGCGACCGGGTCTGAACCATGCAGCCCGACTCGCGCCACATGTGCCACCACCCTCTGAACCTCATCCCTGACCGACCCATCCCGGGAGCCGCGCCATGACCCTCAACCTCACCGTCCCCGTCCACGTCCACACCGATTTCTCGCCCCGCATTACCGTCATCGGCGTGGGCGGCGGCGGCACCAACGCGGTGGATAACATGATAGCCTCGGGCCTGCAGGGCGTGGACTTCGTGGTCGCCAACACCGACGCCCAGCAGCTCCAGCACAGCAAGGCCGGCCGCCGCGTGCAGCTCGGCCCGAACCTGACGCAGGGGCTCGGCGCCGGCGCCAAGCCCGAGATCGGCCGCGCCGCCGCCGAGGAGGCCGGCGACGAGCTGATGCGCCACCTCGAGGGCACCCACATGGTGTTCATCACCGCAGGCATGGGCGGCGGCACCGGCACCGGCGCCGCCCCGGTCATCGCCCAGCTCGCCCGCGAGCGCGGCGTGCTCACCGTCGGCGTCGTGACGAAACCCTTCACCTTCGAGGGCATGCGCCGCACCCGCGCCGCCGAGCAGGGCATCGCCGAGCTGCAGCAGTATGTCGACACCCTGATCGTGATCCCGAACCAGAACCTCTTCCGCCTCGCCAACGAGCGCACCGGCTGGCGGGAGGCCTTCAAGATGGCCGACCAGGTCCTCTACATGGGCGTCCGCGGCGTGACCGACCTCATGATGTCGCCCGGCCTGATCAACCTCGATTTCGCAGACATCCGCACCGTGATGGCCGAGATGGGCAAGGCCATGATGGGCACCGGCGAGGCCGAGGGCGAGAACCGCGCCATCCGCGCCGCCGAGGCCGCCATCAGCAACCCGCTGCTGGAGGACACGTCCATGGCCGGCGCCCGCGGCCTGCTGATCAACATCACCGGCGGCGAGGACATGACGCTGTTCGAGGTGGACCAGGCCACGAACCGCATCCGCGAGGAGGTGGCCGAGGACGCCAACATCATCTTCGGATCGGCCATCGACGAGAGCCTCTCGGGCCGCGTCCGCGTGAGCGTGGTGGCGACGGGCATCGACCTCGGAAGCCAGGCGGAGGCACAGCGTCCGCGCCTGGTGGCCGTGGGCAACGGCGTGGCCCAGGTGGTCTCGCATCAGCCGATGCAAAGCCCTGGTGCGCCCAGCTTCCAGCCCGGCATGGGCCAGCCGCAGGCGCCGCAGCCGGTGGCCCAGCACGCCCCCATCAGCTTCACGCCCTCGGCCCCCACCCCCATGCTGGCTCCGCGGCAGGAGGCGTCGCCCCGTTTCGACACGCCCCGTTTCGACACTCCCCGTTTCGACGCCCCCCGCTTCGAGACCGCTGAAGAGCCCGCGCGCTCCGGCCCCTACGTGCCGCCCGCGCCCATGCACCGGCCCCCCAGCGGCCGCGCCCCGAGCACCATCTTCTCCGAGCAGCCGGCCCCAACGGCGGCGCCTCCCCCGATCGCCGCGCAATCCCCTGCTCGCACCCTGTTCGGCATGATGACCCGTGGCATCCGCGGCCGCACCGCCCCGGAGGCCGATCAGCGCCTCGACACGCGGCAGGAGCCCAAGGCCGATCGGCACCCGGAGCAGCAGACCGAACAGGCCCCGAATGCCGCACCGCAGCACCAGACGGATGAAGCCCTCGAGATCCCCGCCTTTCTTCGCCGTCAGACGTCATAGATTACAATACGTTACAGCGTAATATTCAGAAACACTCATTGATTGGCGGCCCACGCGCAACCTGCATAGGTTGCGAATGGGCCGCACCGCTGAGCGGCCCCCGCAACGGGGTTTTCGCATGGACGGCCTGACGTATTTCCCGACCGAGACGGCCCATGGCATGAACCACGCCGCCCTGTCGTTCGACTCGGCGCCCACGCAATGCACCCTTGCCTCCCCCATCGCCGCCCGCGGCACCGGGCTGCACTCCGGCCGCGCGGTCGAGGTTCGCCTCGTCCCGGCGCCGGCCCATCACGGCATCCACTTCCTCCGGACGGATCTCGGCGTCGCCTTCCCCGCCCGCTTCGACACTGTCGTCGACACGCGCCTGTGCACCGTCGTCGCCCACCCCACACAGCCCCAGGCCCGCGTCGGCACGGTCGAGCACCTCATGGCTGCGCTGGCCGCCGCCGGCATCGACAACCTCGTGATCGAGGTGGACGGCCCCGAGTTGCCCGTGCTCGACGGCTCGTCCGAGCCCTGGCTTTTCCTGCTGGATTGCGCTGGCCGGGACGCCCAGGACACGCCGCGCGCCACCATCGAGGTGCTGCGGACGGTCCGCGTGGAGGAGGGCGACGCCTACGCCGAGCTCCGCCCCACCGACCACGGCTTCAGCCTGGCACTCTCGATCGACTTCGATTGCGCCGCGATCGGCCACCAGGCGATGGTGCTCGAGATGGGCAGCGAGAGCTTCCGCCGCGAGCTCTCCCGCGCCCGCACCTTCGTCCAGGCGCACGAGATCGCCGGCCTCAAGCGCGCCGGCCTGGCCCAGGGCGGCAGCCTTGCCAATGCCATCGTGGTCGACGGCGCGGACGTGCTGAACCCCGAGGGCCTGCGCGCCCCGGACGAGTTCGTCCGCCACAAGATGCTCGACGCCGTGGGAGACCTCGCGCTCGGCGGCCGGCTCCAGGGCCGCTTCGTCGGCCACCGCTCCGGCCACGCGCTCAACAACCGCGTGCTCCGTGCGCTCTTCGCCGACCCGGCCAACTACCGCGTCCTCGGCGCCGACCCGCTTCCCGAGCGCGCCGCCGCCTAGTCGGGCGGGCCGCGCCCGGGGGCCTCAGCCTACCAGCAGCCCTCGCACATCCCCCATCGGCCGCGCCCCGTACTGGCCGATCACCAACG
The DNA here is from genome assembly GCA_038229135.1 of Acetobacterales bacterium. GTDB lineage: Bacteria > Pseudomonadota > Alphaproteobacteria > Acetobacterales > Acetobacteraceae > JBBROS01. The sequence goes on along the minus strand of JBBROS010000061.1, from coordinate 7,199 downwards.
CGGCCGCCCTGCTGCCCAGCGCCCCGCAGGCCTCGAGCGTGCGGCCCGCCGCGAGCCCCGCCAGGAACCCGGCCGCATACGCATCGCCCGCCCCCGTCGTGTCCACCACATGCGCAGGGGCCGCCGCGACCTCGATCCGCGCGCCGCCCTCCAGCACGATGCTGCCCTCCGCGCCCCGCGTCAGCGCCGCCAGCCGGACGTCGGCCGCCGCCCGCGCCGCAGCCGGCTCGAACTCGTTCTCCTCATACAGGCTGCACACCTCGGTCTCGTTGGCGAACAGCATGTCCACATGCCCGGCCACGAACTCCCGGAACGCAGCCCGGTGCCGGTCCACGCAGAACGCATCGCTCAGGCTGAGCGCCACCTGGCGCCCTGCCGCATGCGCCACCTCCGCCGCCCGGCGGAACGCAGCCTGCGCCTCGGGCGGGTCGAACAGGTAGCCCTCGAGATACAGCACCGCGCTACCCTCGATCAGCGCGTCGTCCAGGTCCTCCGGACCGAACTCCGTGCAGGCACCCAGATACGTGTTCATCGTCCGCTGCCCGTCCGGCGTGACGGCGATCATGCAGCTGCCCGTCGCGCTCACGAGCGCGCCGCCCGAGCCGCCGCCCGCTGCCGGCGTCGGGAAGATCACGCCCGCCGCCTGGATATCGTGGCGGAACACCTCCCCCAGCTGGTCCCGCGCGACCCGGCCCAGATAGACCACCTTCGCGCCCAGCGCCGCCGCCAGCGCGCAGGTGTTGGCAACGCTCCCCCCGCTGCTCTCCTGCCCCGGCGGCAGGGCCTCGTAGATGGCCCGCGCCTCCTCCGTGCTCACCAGCCGCATGCTGCCCTTGCTCATGCCCTGCTTGCTGAGCCACGCCTCGCTGACCGGCGCCACCACGTCCACGATCGCGTTGCCGATACCGCAGAGGTCGTATAGGGCGGGCTGGATGGACATCGTTCGGGCTCCTGCACGTTGAACCAGCGCGCGGTAGCATCCACCTGCGCCCCCGGCAACCAGAGGTCGTCCATGCTGTCCCCCATGCTCCGTGCCTTCAGCCAGCTCGACGACCGCGTCTTCCTCGGCGTCGTGCTCCGCAGCGTAGCGCTATCCTTGCTCGCTTTCCTCGCCCTGCTGGCCGCGAGTGCCTGGGCCATGCGGGAGCTCGTGGCCGTGTCCCTGGCCGGGCCGGGCTGGCTGGGCTGGGTCGCAGGCCTGCTCGGCGGCGCCGGCGCCGCGCTGCTCGCCGTCTGGCTCTTCATCCCGGCAGCGATCCTGATCGCGACGCTCTATTCCGACCGGGTTGCCGACGCCGTGGACGCCCGTTTCTACCCGGGCCTGCCGAAGCCAAGCGGGGCGCCGCTCAGCGTGCAGGTCTATGACGGCCTGGCCCTCGGGGCCCGGGTGCTCGGCTTCCAGCTGCTGGCGCTCGTACTCTCCATCCTCCTGCCCGGGGTGGGCCTCATTCTCGGCTGGGCCATCACCGGCTGGGCCATCGGGCGGGGCCTCTTCGTGGCGGTGGCCATGCGCCGCATGAGCCGCGCCGAGGCCGTGGCGCTCTACGCGAGGCGCCGCGCACCCGTGCTGGCCCAAGGCGGGCTGCTCGCCGCGGCCGGGGTCGTGCCGCTGCTGAACCTCCTCGTCCCCGTGCTCGGCATCGCCGCCCTCACCCACGTGCTCAACGAGTCCCGCCCCCTCCCCATCCCCCGCCTCGCGCTGCGCTAGCCCCCTATCGCCCATCCGGCGAGCATGTTAGGCCAGCCGCCCGCGCAACTCGGCCACACCAACCAGAGGGGGCACCGCTTGTTCAAGCGCCGCAAACCCGACGAGCCGACCGCACCGGCCAACGAGGCAACCGTCTCGCCAGCCCCGGCGCCTTCGCTGCCCTTCCCCGACTCGCCCGCGCGGGATCGACGGCCAGACCCCGGGTTCGGCATGCCGCCGCGCCCGACGACCAACCCCATCGCAACCCCGACCCCATCCACATCGAAGGAGGCTCCCATGGGCCGTTCCCCGTTCTCCAGCGCCCCGCCCGCCCCGCCGCCGACCAGCCCCGGTCCAGGCATGTCTCCCGGCGCGCCCGCGCCGGCAGCCTCCATCCCGCCCGCCCCGCGCCCCGGCGTCGGCCCGAGCCGCCCGCCCCAGGCCGCCGAGCGCCGCACCCTCGTCGTCGGCAAGGGCATCAGCGTCCAGGGCACCGTCACCGACGCCGAACGCCTCGTGGTCGAAGGCACGGTCGAAGCCAGCATGATCCACGCGACCGAACTCTCCATCGCGCCGGGCGGCATCTTCAAGGGCGAGGCCGAGGTGGAGGATACCGAGGTGGCCGGCACCATCGACGGCACGCTGACGGCCCGCGGCAACCTCATCGTCCGCTCCACGGGCAAGGTGCTCGGCACCGCCCGCTGCCGCCGCCTGCAAGTCGAGGATGGCGGACAGATCACGGGTCGGATAGAAATGATAACGGAAGGGTCGTCGCCCGAGCCCCGGAGCGCGAGCCCCGTCAGCGAATAACGCCCTCGAAAAAGGATACGACACATGACCATCCCGCGCCGGACCATGCTCGCCACCGCTGCCTGCCTGCCTCTCGCCGGGATGGCTCATGGCGCCCTCGCTGCCTCACCCATGGCCACGGGCCAGGCACCCTCCTTTTTCCGCTACCGTGTGGGCGACATGCAGGTCACGGCCATCCATGACGGCATGGCCTTCCGGCAGCTCGACGGCTTCGTCCGAAACGCGCCCGTGGACGACGTGAAGAAGGCGCTCGCCGACAACTTCCTGCCCACCGACCGCTTCCCCATCAGCTTCACCACCCTCGTGGTCAACACCGGCAGCAAGCTGGTCCTGCTCGACACCGGCAACGGGGATCTGGGCGCCCCCACCAGCGGCACCTGGATGGCGAATTTCCGCGCCGCCGGCTTCACGCCCGAGATGGTGGACACCATCGCGTTCAGCCACTTCCACGGCGACCATATCAACGGCCTCCGCCGCAAGGACGGCACGGCCGTGTTCCCGAATGCGCAACTGATGGTCCCCGAGGCCGAGTGGGCCTTCTGGACGAGCGAGAGCGAGGCTGCCCGCGGCGACGGCAACCTGAAGGGCACGTTCGACAACACCAAGCGCGTGTTCGGCCCGGTGATGAAGGACGTGACGACCTACGCCTGGGACAAGGAGATCCTCCCCGGCATCACCAGCGTCCAGGCGAACGGCCACACGCCGGGCCACACCGCGTTCGCAATCGTGAGCGGCGGCCAGAAGCTGCTCGTGCTGTCCGACACGACGAACAACCCGCTGGTCTTCGCCCGCTACCCGGAATGGTCCGCCGTGTTCGACCAGGACGGTCCGCAGGCGGTCATCACCCGCAAGCGCATGCTGGACCTGGCCGCCACCGAGCGCATGCAGGTCTCGTTCTACCACGCGCCGTTCCCCGCCACGGGCTTCATCGAGCGCGTCGGCACCGGCTACCGCATGGCCCCGCTGATGTGGACGCCCTCGGCCTGAACGAACCGTCACCTCTCTTCCCTCCTCCGATCGCTGGAGGGGCCGGGAGAGGGGTGCAGGCGCGACACGACACCATCGCCTCGTTCGAAGGACGCCCGCCATCCTCTCCCTCTGGCTCGACCAGCCGACCTGGTCGATCATCACCGTCCTGCTTCTCGGCTACGGCTCGACCGCAACCCTCATCCACCTGGCCTGCCACCACTGGCCCTCGCGCACGCAGGTGGCCCGTTTCGTCGGCGTCCAGGGCGCCTTCTTCACCTCCATCTCCGTCCTGTTCGCCCTCTTCACCGGCTTCCTTGGCAACGACGTGTGGGAGCGGCAGCGCCAGGCGCACCGGGCCGTGCACATGGAGCAGGACGCGCTGACGGCCATCGGCACCCTCGGCGCAGCCCTCTCCGCCGACGGCGCGCCCATCCAGGCCGCCCTCCGCACCTACGTCACCGCCATCATCGAGGACGAATGGCCGCGCATGGCCGATCAGGAGGAGTCCGCCAAGGCCGCCCAGGCGCTGGCCGTGTTGCTACAGACGGTCGCCCGCGCCTCCGTGGGAGCCCAGGCCGGCGCTGCAACGCACGCCGCCCTCGTGGATTTGACCTTGCGGGTCCGCACGGCGCGCAACGACCGCCTCACCATCAGCGATGCCGAGTACGATGGCACGAAGTGGCTCACCGTCCTGCTCCTGGGCCTGCTGACCCAGCTCGGGATCAGCTCCGTCCAGCTCGACCGCGCCCGGCCGCAGGCCTTGGCCCTCGGCCTCTTCACGGCCGCCGCCGTCCTGACCCTAGGGCTGCTCGCCTCGCGCGAGCGCCCGTTCGACGGCGCGAGCCCCATCTCGCCCGCCGCCTTCAGCGAGGTCCTGAAGGCTTTGCCGCCGGCCTGACCATCAATGCCGCTGCGTGAGCCACGCCTTCGTCCGGTGCGCGAACGGCTCGCACCCCTGCGTGGAGTCCCGCTCCAGCAGGCGCACCTCGTCCCACGTCATCGCAATTCCGGCTTCCCGAACCAGCGGCCGCGTGGGGCAGCGCGCGAGCACGGCGAACCAGCGTGGCGACAGCGTCCGCGGGATCATGGCCACGGCCGCCGTAACACCCACCCCCGCCAGCAGCGCCAACCCTGCCCCGAGCATCCAGTGCCCGGCGACGCGCCTATCCATAGCGCTCCTCGTCCCACGGGTCCCCGCGCATGTGGTAGCCGCGCTCCTCCCAGTAGCCCGGCCGGTCCTCGGCCATGAACTCGATCCGCTGCAGCCACTTGGCCGACTTCCAGAAATACAGGTGCGGCAGCACGAGCCGCATCGGCCCGCCATGCACGCGCCCGATCGCCTCGCCCTGCCAATGCGTCGCCAACAGCGCGTCCGGCGCCGCGAAGTCCTGCAGCGGCAGGTTGGTGGTATAGCCGTCATGGCTGTGCAGCATCACGAACCGTGCCTCCGGCTTCGGCCGCACCAGCGACAGCAGCACGCTGGTGTGCACCCCGCGCCAGGTATTGTCGTAACGTGACCAGGTCGTCACGCAGTGGATGTCCGACACGCGCTCCTCGTGCTCGAGCGCAGTGAATGCAGCCCAGTCCAGGCTGATCTGGTCCTCCACGAGCCCGAACACCCGCAGGCTCCAGGTGCTCGTCGGCACGTCCGGCTGTACGCCGAGATCGAGCACCGGCCAGTCCCGCACGGTATGCTGCCCCGGCGGCAGGCGCTCATCCTCCGGGCGCGAGTGCCGCCCCGTCAGGAACTTGCCCATGGCCGCCCAGGCCTGCTTCGTCCGTGTGAGCTTCGTCTCGTCCAAGCGCGCCTCCTGCTGCCCGAGGTTTATGCCCCGGCGCGCAACGCCCGGTCCAGCACCACCACGGAATGCACCGCCGTGCGCCCGCCCAACTCGGCAATCTGGTGCCGGCAGCTCGTCCCGTCCGCAACCACGATGTCCTCCGCACCCGCCGCCCGCACCGCCGGCAGGAGGGAAAGCTCCGCCATCGCCCGGCTCGCGTCCTGCGTCTCCGCCTGATAGCCGAACGCCCCCGCCATGCCGCAGCACGCGGACTGGATCGCCCGGACCTCGAGCCCCCCCACGCGCCCTAGCGCGGCCAGTGCATCCGGGAACGCCCCATGCGCCTTCTGGTGGCAATGCCCATGCACGTGCGCCACGCCCTCGAGCCACCCCGGCACGAAACCTGGCGCATGCCTGGCCAGGAACTCGCTCAGCAGCATCGCCCGCCCTGCCAGCGCTGCCGCCTCGGCACCGGGCAGGAGCGCCACGAACTCGTCTCGCAGCGTCAGCAGGCAGGACGGCTCGAGGCCGACCACAGGCATCGTCCCCGCCAGCGCTGCCATCGTCTTCCGAGCCTCCGCCCGAGCCCGCTCGACCATTCCCGCACTCAGGTAGGTCCGCCCGCAACAGAGCCCCTCCGGCACCACCGGCTCGAACCCTGCCGCCCGGAGCACCCGCACCGCCGCATGCAGGTTCTGCGGCTCGAATGCCGCATTGAACGTGTCCGCAAACAGATACACGGACGGCCTTGCTCCCTCTCCCTCCGGGAGGGGGCTGGCATGAGGGGCACGGAAGCGCGGACCCCAGACAGGCAAGGACCGCTCGGCCGAGATACCGACCAGGCGCTCCATCATCCGCCGGAAGGCCGCCACCCGGTTCCGCAGGTTCAGCGCCGGCGCCAGCCAGCGGGCCCAAGGCGCATACACCGGCAGGTAGGCCACGAGCCGCTCCCGCAGCCCCACCCCGCGCACCGCAGCCCGGGCTGCCAGCGCCTCGATCTTCATCCGCGCCATGTCCACGCCCGTCGGGCACTCGCGCTTGCACGCCTTGCACGAAACGCAGAGCCTCAGCGCCTCGTGCACCTCGTCGGACGCCAGCGCGCCCTCCCCCAACTGCCCCGTCATCGCCAGCCGCAGCGTGTTGGCCCGCCCCCGCGTCACGTGCTGCTCGTCCCGCGTCGCGCGGTAGCTCGGGCACATGCTCCCGGCGTCGAAGCTGCGGCACGTCCCGTTGTTGTTGCACATCTCGACCGCGCCCAGCAGCCCGCCAGCCTCCGCCCCCCAGGCGGACCAGTCCAGCGCCGGCACCACGCCCCCGGGGCCCTCTGGCACACCATAGCCGGGCGCGTAGCGAAACAGGCTCCGGTCATCCATCCGCGGCGGGCGCACCACCCGGTTCGGGTTCAGCGTCGCCGCCGGGTCGAACGCGTCCTTCACCGCCTCGAACGCGCGGACGATCCGCGGCCCGAACATGCTCTCGTGGAACTCGGACCGAACGATCCCGTCCCCATGCTCGCCACTATGGCTACCCTTGTACTCCCGCACGAGCGCGAAGCACTCCTCGGCCACGGCCCGCATCGTGGCCACGTCCGCCCCGTCCTTCATGTTCAGCACCGGCCGCACGTGCAGGCAGCCCACGCTGGCATGCGCGTACCACGTCCCTTTCGTGCCGTGCTGCGCGAACACGTCGTTCAGGCGCTCGGTGTAGTCGGCCAGGTCGTCCAGATCGACCGCGCAATCCTCGATGAAGCTGACCGGCTTCCCATCCCCCTTCATGCTCATCATGATATTCAGCCCGGCCTCCCGCACCTGCGCGATGCCCGCCAACGCGAGTGGCTGGCCACGCTCGGCGCGGAGTGGGATAACTGCCGTGCCGCATTGGAATGGGCGATCGAGACGGGCGACGCCGAGACGGGCTTGCGCCTGGGCGCGGCGCTCTGGCAGTTCTGGCTG
>JBBROS010000060.1:0-15811 GCA_038229135.1 Acetobacterales bacterium | reverse complement strand
GGGCGAAGCCGCGCTCCTCCATGAGCTTGGTGGCGCTCGGCATCGCGGCGTGGGCCGGCGCTGCGGCGCTGCCCGGGGGCGGCACGGCGCTGGTGGCGACGGGCGTGGGCTCGACGGGCGTCGTGGCCGGGCGTGCCACGGGGCCGCGGGGGGCCGGGGGGGGGTTCACGCCCGGGCTCGGGTTGGCGGCCGTGCTCGTGGGCGGGCGGGGCGCGGGGGTGGCGGCGCCCGGCGCGTCCAGGGTGGCGAGCACGCTGCCGACCTCGACCTCGGCGCCTTCGGCGGCCACGATGATGCCGAGCGTGCCGGCGCCGGGGGCGGGCACCTCGACCGTCACCTTGTCCGTCTCGAGTTCCACCAGGGGCTCGTCCTGCGCCACCGCGTCCCCGGCCTTCTTCAGCCAGCGCGCGACCGTCGCGGTGGACACGCTCTCGCCCAGGGCGGGCACCTTGATCTCGACAGACATTCGTTCGCGTTCCTTAATTCAGCCCGAGCGCTTCACTGACGAGCTTCGCCTGTTGCGCGGCGTGTACCTTGGCGAGGCCCGTGGCCGGGCTCGCCGCATCGTCGCGGCCCACGTATAGGGGCCGGGTTGCCCGGCCCTTGGCGCAGGCCAGCACGGCCTCGATCCGGCGGTCCACGAAGCTCCAGGCGCCGTTGTTCATCGGCTCCTCCTGGCACCATGCCACTTCCGCGTTCACATAAGGCGCGATGGCGGCCTGGAGCGACTTGGCGGGGAAAGGGTAGATCTGCTCGAGCCGCACGAGGGCGACGTCCTTCACGCCCTTCGCCTGCCGCTCGGCCACCAGGTCGTAATACACCTTTCCAGTGCTGATCACGACGCGCTTGACCTGGTCCGGGGCGGCGATGGTCTCCACCTCGGGGATGACGAAGCGGAAATGGCTGCCCTCGGCCATCTCGGAGAGGGCGCTGACGGCGGCCTTGTGGCGCAGCAGGCTCTTGGGTGTCATGACGACGAGCGGCTTGCGGAAGTTGCGCTTCAGTTGGCGGCGGAGTGCGTGGAAGTAGTTGGCGGGCGTAGTCAGGTTGCACACCGTCATGTTCCGCTCGGCGCAGAGCTGGAGGTAGCGCTCGAGGCGGGCGCTGCTGTGCTCCGGACCCTGGCCTTCATGGCCGTGCGGCAGCAGCAGGGTCAGCCCGCTCATGCGGAGCCACTTCGTCTCGCCGCTGGCGAGAAATTGGTCGATGATGACCTGCGCGCCGTTCGCGAAGTCTCCGAACTGCGCCTCCCACAGCACCAGCGTGCGCGGGTCGGCCAGCGTGTAGCCGTATTCGAAGCCCAGCACGCCGGCCTCGCTCAGCAGCGAGTTGTAGATCTCGATCTTCGCCTGGTCGGGGGCGATGTTGTTCAGCGGAACGTATTCGTTCTGGTTGGCCTGGTCGATCAGCACCGCATGGCGCTGGCTGAAGGTGCCGCGCTGGCAATCCTCGCCGCTCAGGCGGACGCGGCTGCCCTCCAGCAACAGGCCACCGAACGCGAGCGCCTCGCCGGTGGCCCAGTCGATGCCCTGCCCGGTCTCGATCATCTGGCGCTTGGCCTCGAGCTGCCGAGCGATCTTGGGGTTGAGCTCGAAGTTCGGCGGCGGGGTGGACAGGGCGCGGCCCACCTGGGCCAGCGCGTCGGCCGTGAGGGCCGTGCTGTCCTCCACCTGCTCGTCGCCATCCTCGGCCTTGCTCATGCCGGTCCAATGGCCCTCGAGCCAATCGGCCTTGTTCGGCTTGTAGCCCTGGGCGGCCTTGTAGGCGTCCTCGAGGGTGGACTGGAACCCGTCCCAGATCGCCTGCGCGTCCGGCACGTCTGCGGCCACGCGCTCGGCATAGAGCGTGCGGGTGGTGGGCCGGTCCTTGATGGCACGATACATGATGGGCTGCGTGAACGCCGGCTCGTCCGTCTCGTTGTGGCCGTGGCGGCGGTAGCAGACGATGTCGAGCACGAAGTCGGTGCCGAACTCCATGCGGAACTCGGCGGCGAGGCGGGCGCAGAACACCACCGCCTCCGGCTCGTCCCCGTTCACGTGCAGGATGGGGCACTGCACGGATTTTGCGATGTCGGTGCAATACAGCCCCGAGTAGGCGTGGGCCGGAACGGTGGTGAAGCCGATCTGGTTGTTGACGACCAGGTGGATGGTGCCGCCGGTGCGGTAGCCGATGAGCTGGCTCATGGCGAGCGTCTCGTACACCAGGCCCTGCCCGGCGAAGGCTGCGTCGCCATGCATCAGCACGCCCAGCACGCTCTTGCGCTCCACCACGTCGCCCGCGCCGTCCTGCCTTGCGCGGACCTTGCCGACGACGACGGGGTCGACGGCCTCGAGGTGGCTCGGGTTGGGCTGCAGGCTGAGGTGCACCTGCTTCCCGGCGATCTCGACGTCCGTGCTGGTGCCGAGGTGGTATTTCACGTCGCCCGAGCCTTGCACGTCATCGGGCTTGAAGGAGCTGCCGCCGAACTCGCTGAAGACGGCGGTGAAGGGCTTGCGGAGGATGTTGACGAGGGTGTTGAGGCGGCCGCGATGGGGCATGCCGATCACCACCTCGTTCACGCCGCGCTCGGCCGAGGTGCCGATGATGGCGTGGAGTGCGGGGATGGTGACTTCGCCGCCCTCGAGCCCGAAGCGCTTGGTGCCGACATACCGCTTCTGGCAGAACGCCTCGAAGCCCTCGGCCTCGGTGAGCTGCTGCAGGATGGTGCGGCGCGCGGCGGCGTCGAAGCCGCTCGTCCAGGGGGCGCCCTCGATGCGGCGCTGGATCCAGGTCTTCTGGTCCGGGTCCTGGATGTGCATGAACTCGACGCCGATCGGGCCGCAATAGCTGGAGCGGACGATCTGCACGATCTCGTCGATGGTGGCGCTCTCGCGGCCGAGCACGCCGTCGATGAAGATGGGTCGGCTGCGGTCGGCAGGGCCGAAGCCGTAGGTGGCCGGGTCGAGCTCCGGGTGGGATTTGGGGACCTGGAGGCCCAGCGGGTCCAGATGCGCCTCGAGGTGGCCGCGGACGCGGTAGGCGCGGATGAACATGAGTGCGCGGAGGCTGTCGAGGGCGGCGGCGCGGACCTGGTCCGGCGTGGCGCCCGAGGCCGGGGTGGGGACGGGCTTGGTGCCCTTCGGCGCTGTCGTGGCTTCGGCCTCGGCCTCGGCCGTGGTGAAGCGGCGCGGAGCCCAGGAGGCGCCTGACGCGTCCTCGAGCACGAAGCGGGACTCGTCGTCCAAGGCTGCGAAGAGCTCTGCGAAGCTGGGGTCGACGCTCCCGGGGTCGTTCACCCAGCGGGCGTAGAGGTCGGCGGTGTAGGCGGCGTTGGCGCCGTTGAGGGCCGAGGCGAGGACGTCGAAACCGGGCATTGGTGCTCTCCATCCCCTGCCCGGTGGCGGGCGGGGGCCGGGTGTTCGGGTTAGCCGACCAGCTTGCGGCTGGCTTCGATCAGTTCGCGCACGCTGTCGCAGCTCTTGTCGAAGGCGGCCTGCTCGGCTGCATCGAGCTTGATCTCGACGATACGCTCCACGCCGCCGGCGCCGATGACGACGGGGACGCCGACATACAGGTCATGAACGCCATATTGGCCGGTAAGATGCGCGGCGCAGGGCAGCACGCGCTTCTTGTCCTTCAGGTAGCTCTCGGCCATGGCGATGGCACTCGCGGCCGGCGCGTAGAAGGCGCTGCCGCGCTCGAGCAGCTTCACGATCTCGCCGCCGCCGTTCGCCGTGCGCTTCACGATGGCGTCGATCTTGTCCTGTGTGGTCCAGCCCATGGCGACCAGGTCCGGCACCGGGATGCCGGCGACGGTGCTGTAGCGGGTGAGCGGCACCATCGTGTCCCCGTGGCCGCCGAGCACGAAGGCCGTGACGTCCTCGACCGAGACGTTGAACTCGTGCGCGAGGAACAGGCGGAAGCGGGCGCTGTCCAGCACGCCGGCCATGCCCACCACCTTGTTGGGCGGCAGGCCGGATTTCTGCTGCATGATCCACACCATCGCGTCGAGCGGGTTGGTGATGACGATCACGAAGGCGTCCGGGCAGTGGGTCTTGATGCCTTCCGCCACGGTGGCGATGACTTCGGCGTTCTTGGCGACCAGGTCGTCGCGGCTCATGCCGGGCATGCGGGGGAAGCCGGCGGTGACGATCACGACGTCCGACCCGGCGATGGCGCTGTAGTCGGAGCCACCCTGCATGTGGCTGTCGAAGCCGTCGACGGGGCCGGACTGCATGAGGTCGAGCGCCTTGCCGGCCGCGACGCCGCCGAACACGTCGAACATGGCCACGTCGCCCAGCTCCTTGAGCCCGATCAGGTGGGCGAGCGTGCCGCCGATGTTGCCGGCGCCGATGAGGGCGATCTTGCTGCGTGCCATGGGGGTTCCCGTGAGGTCGGCCGGGCGATGATCGCCAGGCGGCATTGGACGCCCGGCGCTGGCCGAGGCACCCGGGCGCCCGGCCCGGGCGGACGGACACTGCGCGGGTGGTTACTCCAAGAGCGTATGGGGGGCAACCCGGGGTTCTTGCGCGAGAAAGCAGGGCGGCCATGTGTGTTCGATGTCAGACAGCGCCGCCAGCTTCGAGGCCATCATCACGCCCCATCGGAGCCTCGGACCCCTGGGGCTGCGGCGTCTGGTCGGGTTCATGCTGCTGCTTTCGGCGATCGTGAGCACGATCGTCTGGACGCTGGGGGCGTGGCCGGTGCTGGGGTTCAATGGGGCGGAGATGGCGCTCGCGGTGTGGCTGCTGCGGCGCAACAACGCGGAGCGTCGGACCACGGAGCGGCTGGTGCTCACGGAGGTCGGCCTGCACGTCATCCGGGTGGACCCGCGGGGACGCCGGACCGAGCGCACGCTGGGGCCGGCCTGGTTGAATGCGGTGCTGGAGGAGCGGCCCGGGCGCACCCCGGCGCTGCTGCTGGTGGAGCGGGGGCGGCAAATGGAGGTCGGGTCAGACCTGGGCGAAGACGAAAAGCGGTCATTGGCGGAGGCGCTGCGAGGGGCGTTGTGGAAGCAGCGGCACCCGGTGTTCGACAATCCGCAATTGCGGGCACAATGATCCGAAGCTGCGCTCGCGGCGCACGCTGCCCTATCCCCTCCCGCAGGGGGGAGGGGGGAAGGGAAGGGCTGTCTCGCGCTGACTAGCCTTTGAGGTCGGCTGGGACGGTGCCGCCGTTCTCGGCGAGCTTGGTCATGACCTGCTTGTGGAGCCAGACGTTCATGGACGCGCTGTCGTTCATATCGCCGGTGTAGTGCAGCTCGGTGGCGAGCGACTTCCGGTTGTCGAGGCTGCTGTCGAGGCTCAGCAGCTTCATGAGGTCGACGATCGATGTCTTGTAGTTGAGCGGCTGGCCGGCGCTGGAGGCCATGTTGGCGAGCACTTCGCCTACGTCCACGGCCGGGCCGGCTGCGGCGGGAGAGGCGCTGCCGGAGGCTTGGCCCATGGCGGGCGTGGAGCCGCCGACGGGGGCGGCGGCAGCGCCGGCCGCGGTGGGGGCGGCCGCTGCGGGGTGGCCGAAAATCTTGGACATGATCGAGCCGAAGACGCTCATGACGGTTGCTCCTGTGGTGTTGCGCGGGCTGAACGCGGTCGGCTCACGGAAGTTTGGTCGCTGCGCGCCTGCTACCACCGAACAGTTGGTAGAAGGCCATCAACATGCAATCGACCGGGATGGCGGGCAGTTCGCGCACGCGCCACCACCAGCGCCGGGCCGGGTTGCTCGCGGCCGGGCCGAGGGCCGGGGGGCTGCGGTGCGCGTCGAGCCCGGTCAGGCCCAGCAGCAGCACGCAGCGGATCATGTGGTAGCCCGAGGTTGCGGCATACACCGGGCCGAGCTCGCCGCGGAGCATGCGGCCGACCGCAATGGCGGAGCGCAGCGTGTTGCGCGACAGGGGCTCGAGCCGGATCTGGGAGGGCTGGACGCCTCGGGCCATCAGGAGGTCCGCCATGACTTCGGCCTCGGCCGGGCCGTTGCGGCGGCGGCCTCCCGTCACGATGAAGATGGGGGCGGGCAGCACGCGGCGGCTGAAGCGGACGGCGGCTCCCACGCGGTCCCGCATGGCGCCGCTGGGGGAGCCGTCGCGGCGGAGGGCGGCGCCGAAGATGACGATGTAGGGTTGTTCGAGCGGGTTCATGACGATCCGTGGGCAGGGGGCCTGAGCAGGATGCGGTTGGCGGGCTCGAGCGCGTCGTAGGTGGCGCGCCAGGCGCGGGCGAAGGCGTCGGTGCCTGTCCCGCGCTCGGCCAGGGCGGCGGCGATGGCGGCTACGGGGCGCTCGCCGTCGATCTGGCGGAGGATGGCGGCGGCGAGCGGGGGCAGGGGGATGGGCACGCGCAGGCCGTCGAACAGCATCGGGAGCGTGCCGTCCGGGCGGATGGCCCGGGCGAGTTCGGGGCCGGGCATCTCGCGGGCGATGGGCACGGCGCCGGGTTGCATCGGATCCGGCCGCGGCGGGGCCTCGGCCGCGCGGGTGCAGTAGACGACGTGGGTGCTCATGTTGCCCGCGAGCGCTTCGGCGAGTGCCGCGCGGCCGACGGGGCCGAGGGCGGGTAGGCGGGCGCGGAGCTTCGGGTCGGGGAGGAGGGCGGCCGGGTCGTAGCGCATGGGCTCCATGAGGCAGGCGATGTGGAGGCCCTCGCCCTCGAGCAGGGCAGCGAGGGCAGGCACCGTGTAGGCGCGGTCGCGGGGGTTGAGCAGGAGGTCGTAGAGGCCTGCGTCGCCGCCCTCGATATGGTCGCCGAAGTAGCGGTTGGCGCGCAACCAGGCGGTTTCAGGGAGGTGGCGCATGACCCGGCGTGCCACGTCCAGCCGCGCGGCCGGGGGCTCCTCCGGCGGGGCGAGGGCGGCCAGCGCGTCCTGCAGCATATAGACGCCGGTGCGGCCGTGCGGGGCATAGACCATGAGGCCGAGGCCGCCGCCGGGGGCGAGCACGGAGAGCAGGGCGCGTAGCCCGGCGGCCGGATCCGGCAGGTGGTGCAGCACGCCGCAGCAGTCGATGTAGTCGAACGGGCCGAGGCCGGAGAATGCGAGGTCGAGCAGGCTGCCCTGGTGGAAGTGCATGGGCGCGCCGCGGACCTCGGCCCGGGCCCGGGCGATGGCTTGGGCGGCGGCGGAGCGGTCGAGGTGGGTCACGCTGCCCGGGCGGGCGTCGCGCTGCATGTGGGTGGCGAGCATGATGGCGCCGTCGCCGGTGCCGCCGCCCGCGAAGAGGGCGTGGAGCGGGCGGGAGCGGGGGCGGGCGGCGGCGAACACCCAGTGGTCGATCTCACGCAGGTGGCTCGGGCTGCCGATGATGAGGCGTCGCGCCTCGTCCTTCGGGTCCCGCGCCGGGTAGGGGTAGGCTTCGTATTGGGCGGCGAGCCGCCCGTCCGTGGGATCGTGGTCGGTTGCGTCGGTCATGGGCGACGACTATCCCGGCTTCATGCATCCGGCAAAGTCACGCGGGTATTTCGGGCTCGGGGCCGAGGGGGTTTCCAAGGCCGCGAACATGGGGGCGCTGCTGCGGACGGCGCACGCGTTCGGGGCCAGTTTCTGCTTCACGGTAGGCGCCGGGTGGGATGCGCGGGCGGGGCGGGTGGCGGACACGGCGGACACGCCGCACCAGGTGCCGCACTGGCGCTGGGGCAGCGTCGAGGCGTTGGACCTGCCGCGGGAGTGTCAGCTGGTGGGTGTGGAGCTGCTGGACGAGGCGGTGGACCTGCCCTCGTTCCGCCATCCCCTGAATGCGGCCTACGTGCTGGGGCCCGAGCGGTCCGGCCTGTCGGAGGCCATGCGGGCGCGCTGCCGGCACGTGGTGCGGATCCCGACGCGGTTCGCCCTCAACCTGGCTGTGGCCGGGGCGATCGTGCTGTACGACCGGCTGCTGCAGCATGGGCGCTTCGCGGAGCGGGCGGTGGGTGCGGGCGGGCCTGGGACGGCGCCCGAGGAGCCGCGGGGCCACGGGGACCCTGTGTTCCGGGCGACGGTGCCGGACTGGAAGCGGTAGGGGCCAGGGGTTCACTGGCCGAGAGCCGTGCGTGCTGCTCCCCTTGCCCCGGCGCCTTCCGCGGGGGACGGGGAGAAGCCAGGCCTGCGCTTGTTATCGTGTTTGGCCCGCCGTATCTCTGCGCCATGCGACCCTTCCTGATCCTCGCCGCCCTGCTGGCGCCCCTGGCCCATGCGCAGGCCCAGACCGCCGTGCGGCCGGCACATCCGCCGAGCAAGCCGGCCAAGCCCGGGCCGCGCTCCATCGGCAAGTTCGACGATTGGCAGGCGGCCACCTACGCCGAGGGCGGGCAGCCGGTCTGCTACGCGTTCACGAAGGCGCAGACCTCGGCCCCGGCGCTGCCGGGACGGGGGGACGTGGTGCTTACGGTGACGATGCGGCCGAGCGGGCGGGATGCGGTGGCGTTGAGCGCCGGGTTCGCCTACGCGCAGGGGGCCGAGGTGCAGGTGCAGGTCGGCACGGAGCAGATGGCGTTCTACACGGGCGGCCGGTCCGCCTTCGCGCGGGAGGGGCGGACGACCACGACGGCCTTCGAGCGGGCGCGGCAGGCCCTCGTCCGGTCCCCGGGGCCGAAGGGTGCGGCGGTGACCGACACGTTCAGCCTGCGTGGCTTCGGCGCCGCCTATGCCGCCATCGTGCGCGCCTGCCCGGCGCCGAAGACATGAGCGAGCTGACAGCGCTCGAGCGGGACCGGGTGCTGGCCAAGCAGGCCCTGTTCAACCCGCCGCCGCCGACGCATGCGGATGGCAGGCGCGAGCTGGTCGGCCTGACGCGGGACGAGCTGGTGGCGGAGCTGGCGGCCATCGGCGAGAAGCCGTTCCGCGCCAAGCAGCTTTGGCACTGGATCTATCACCAGGGCGCCACCGACTTCGCCGTGATGAGCAGCATCGCGCGGCCGCTGCAAGAGAAACTGGCCGACCGCTTCGTGATCGGGCGGCCCCAGGTGGCGCTGGTGCAGACGAGCACGGACGACACGCGCAAATGGCTCTTCCGCTTCCGCGACGGGCAGGAGGCCGAGACCGTGTATATCCCGGACCGGCACGAGGACCGGGGGGCGGTGTGCATCAGCAGCCAGGTTGGGTGCACCCTCTCCTGCCGGTTCTGCCACACCGGAACGCAGCGGCTGGTGCGCAACCTCGGGGCCGCCGAGATCGTGGGCCAGTTCATGGCCGCGCGGGATGCTTATGGCGAGTGGCCGAGCCCGAAGGACGAGATGCCGCGGCACCTGTCCACGATCGTGCTGATGGGCATGGGCGAGCCGCTCTACAATTACGAGAACGTGGCGCGTGCCATGCGGATCGTGATGGACCACGAGGGTATCGGGCTGTCGCGCCGGCGGATCACGCTCAGCACGTCCGGCGTGGTGCCCGTGATGGACCGGTGCGGCGCCGAGCTGGGCGTGAACCTGGCTGTGAGCCTGCACGCGGTTACGGACGCGCTGCGGGACGAGTTGGTGCCGCTGAACCGGAAGTACCCCATCGCGGAGCTGCTGGCGGCGTGCCGGCGCTACCCGGGGGCGAGCAACGCGCGGCGGATCACGTTCGAATACGTGATGCTGCGGGGCGTGAACGACAGCGAGGCGGAGGCGCGGGAGCTGGTGAGGCTGATTGCGGGCATCCCGGCCAAGGTGAACCTGATCCCATTCAACCCCTGGCCCGGCAGCACCTACCTGCCCAGCACGCGGGAGCAGTTGGGGCGGTTTGCGGCGATCGTGTCCGAGGCCGGGTTCGCGAGCCCCATCCGGGCACCGCGGGGGCAGGACATCCTCGCAGCATGCGGGCAGTTGAAGACGGCCGGTGGGGCTCGCCCGGCCTTGCAGCCGGGCTGAGCCATCCGGGTCAGCGCCGCCGGCGATAGGCCAGCATGCCGAATGCCGCGAGGACCAGCGCGCCGGCGCCGGGCGCGGGCACGGCGGTGGCCGAGTCGAGCGGCGTCGCGATGAAGCCGTGCGCCAGGTTTTGGCTGTCGAAGAAGTAGCCGACCACCGTGCCGGCATCGTTGATGTCGGTGATGTGGGTGGCATGCAGGGTGCCGAGGTAGCCGCCCGACCCTGGCGCATCGAGGAGCGACACGGTGGTGCCGGACTGGACGGCGCCCTGGATGTAGCCGCCGTTGCTGACCTCGCCCGCGACGACGCCGGCCGCGTTGAATGCGACGGGATTGATGGACAGCTTCGGGAAGGTGAACGTGGCACCGGTCAGGATGAAGGGCGTGTTCGCGACGCCGTTGAACGTGGAGCCGAGGATCTGGCCGCTGGTGTTGATGTCGTAAGCATAGATGGATTTGGCGCCGACGACGGTGATCTCGGTCTCGAAGATGCCGGTGCGGAGGTAGGAATGGGCCTTGCCGCTGAAATCGCTCGAGTTCGTGACGTATTGCCCGGCGTCGTTAATGCCGCCGAAGGTGAAGCCGTTGCGGAGCAACGTGTTCAGATACTCGGTGGTGGCCGGGACGCCGCCTACGTAATACTGCGGCTGGCTCGTGGGGCCGTTGAGGTAGCCGCCGATGACGGTGCCGGAGCTGTTCAGGCCGTAGATGTCGCTCGAGCTGCCGAAGCGGACGGTGAAGGGCGGCGTGAAGGTGGCGATGGAGCCGGTAAGAGTGGTGAACACCTTGCCGCCGGTGTAGGTGCCGACGATCTGGCCGAGGTTGTTGATGCCGGTCACGCGGGTCTGGAAGGCGCCTGGAAAGTCGATGACCGTGTAGCTGTAGGCCGTGGCGTGGGCGATGCCGGGCAGCATGAGGGCGAGAAGGGCCGTGGCGAATTTCGACAAGGGATGGGCTCCGAGAGCTGCCGGCCAGCATAGGCCTACATACGTTTGGTTACTTTTTGGACAGGTTTGTGTCAATTCCTGGGATGGGTGCTCGGCGGTGCGGTTGCGCCGCGCCACGGGTGGGCCATGATGCCAGGCAGTGGCCGGAGCGGATGCGCGTGGGATTGACCGAAGCCGTCCGCCGGTGAGTGCCGTGCCGTCCCGGCCTGCGTTGCCCTTGGCGCTGCTTGCGGCGGCGGCGTTCCTGTCCTCGGCCGGCACGCGGGTGGTGGACCCGGTGCTGCACGCGATCGCGACGGATTTCCGGGTGGGGGTGCCGGACGTAGCGATCGTGATCGCGGCGTTCGGTCTGCCGTATGGGCTGGCGCAGCTTGTGCTGGGGCCGGTGGGGGACCGGTTCGGCAAGCTGCGGGTCGTTCTCGGGTCGTTGATCAGCTACGCGGTGTTCACCGGGGCGTGCGCGCTGGCGGGGGACCTGTCGGGGCTCGTGCTGCTGCGGGCGTGTGCCGGGGCAGCGAGTGCCGGGCTGATCCCGGTTGCGGTGGCGTACATCGGGGACAGCGTGCCGTATGGCGAGCGCCAGGTGACCTTGAGCAAGTTCCTGACGGGCGTGGTGCTCGCGGGGATGCTGGCCGGGCCGCTTGGGGGCGTGTTCGGGGAGTATGTGGGCTGGCGGGGCGTGTTCCTGGTTTTGGCGGGGCTGGCCGTGCTGGTGGCGGGTGGGCTCGCATGGCGCATCCGGGGGCTGCCGGATGCCCGGCGCGAGGGGCGGATGTTCAACCCCGAGCTGTATGTGCGAATGGCGCGCAACCCGGTGGGGCGGCTTATCCTGCTGGCCGGGGCGATCGATGGGGCGCTGTTCGTGGGGTGCTTCCCGTTCGTGGCGCCCTACCTGCACGAGCATTTTGGCCTTTCGTATGCGGAGGTGGGCCTGCTGCTGGCCTTCTTCGGGGTGGGCGCATGGGCCTACACGCTGCTCGCGCAACGCCTGGTGCGGCGGCTCGGGGAGGGGGGCATGGTGCTTGCGGGGGGCATCATGATGGTGGTTGCGCTCGTGCTGGCGGTCGAGGCGCCGCATTGGGGCGTGTTCGTCGTGGTGGAGTTCCTGCTGGGGCTCGGGTTCTTCACCCTGCATTCGGTGCTGCAGGCGCAGGCGAGCGAGATCTTGCCGCAGGCGCGGGCCACGGCGGTGGCGACGTTCGCGTGCCTGCTGTTCCTGGGGCAGAGTTCGGGGTCGCTGCTGTTCGGGCGGCTGATCGCGCTGTTCGACTACAAGGCGACCTTCCTGATCGACGCCGTGCTGGTGCTGATGGTGGCGGTCTGGCTCTGGCGGACGCTGCGGCGGCCCCCATCTTCACCCCATGGATGACGAGCCGAAGACGACCGACGAGACGCTGCAGCCGCCCAAGCTGCCGCTGCCCAAGATGCCCCTGCCCAAGTTGCCGCCAGAGGTGGGGGGCCCAGCCGGGCCGGAGCCGACGCGCTTCGGCGACTGGGAGCAGAAGGGGCGCTGCACGGATTTCTGACCGGGTCAGCCGAGGTCGAGGGTGACGACGATCTCGGGGTCCACCGCGAGGGTGACCTGGTCGCCGGCAGCGTAGGTGGACATCTCCGTGTAGGCGTCGCCGACCGGGGCGCGGAACACCTCTACCGAGTTGAGCCTGACGTTCACGATCCAATAATCGGGCACGCCGGCTTGAGCGTACAATGGCGGCTTGACCGCCCGGTCCTCCCGAAGCGAACTATCCGCCACCTCGATCAGGAGCAGGACGTCGGCCGGGCTCGGCGCAGGGCCGGTCCGGTAATCGGCCCTTGGGCGGAGGATCGCGAAACCAGGTTGCGGCCGGTGGTCTCGCGGCGGGCGGGGCGGTCGAGGGTGAGGTCGTGCCTGGCGCTGCTCGGGGGTGGTGACGGGCCATCACCCTATCACCACCCCCGGGCTGGGTTCGACTCAGATGTCCTTCTCGTCGCTCTCGGCTTCCACCTCGATGTCGGCGTCGAGCGGGTCCGCGTCGTCCTCGAGGTCGGCGGTGTCTTCCAGCACGTCCTCCTCGGCGTCGTCGGCCACGGCCTCCACTTCCACGTCCGGGTCCTCGACGCCGGGGGCGGGGGCCTTCTTGATGCGCTTGTCGTCGAGGTTGCCGACGTTGCGGCGCAGGCGCGGCTGCTCGGGCGGCTGCTCGGTGCTGCATTTGGGGCAGACGGCCGGCGTGCGGGTGAGGTCGTAGAACTTGGTGCTGCAATTGACGCAGATGCGCTTGGTGCCGAGCTCGGGCTTTACCATCGGGTCCTCAGGTGCGGCGGGGCCGTGGGTGGGGCCCGGCGTGGCGGCGGATATGAAGCGCGCGGCCATGCCATTGCGGGCGGTGCATGTCAAACGCGGTGGCTGTCAAAGCCGGCGCGGCGATGCTACGGAAAAGTGATGAACGCTCATCACCAAGCCCCGCGCCCAGCCCAGGCCGGCCGGCCCTCGGCCCCGTTACGCGGCACCGTGACCGTCCCGGGTGACAAGAGCATCAGCCATCGGGCGCTGATGTTCGCGGGCCTGGCCGTCGGCGAGACGCGGATCGAAGGCCTGCTCGAGGGTGAGGACGTGCTGCGGACGGCGGCGGCCATGCGGGCGCTGGGGGCCGATGTGGTGCAGGATGCGCCCGGGCGCTGGCGGGTGGCGGGGCGGGGGCTCGGTGGTCTGGTGGAGCCTGCCGACGTGCTGGACATGGGCAACTCCGGTACGGCCGCGCGGCTGCTGTGCGGCGTGCTGGCGTGCCACGACCTGTTTGCGGTGATGACGGGCGACGCGAGCCTGCGGCGGCGGCCCATGCGCCGCGTGACGGGGCCGCTCGAGGCGTGTGGGGCGCGGTTCGAGTCGCGGGAGGGGGGCCGCCTGCCGCTCTCGATCCGGGGGGCACGGGCGGCGATGCCGATCGAGTATCGGTTGCCGGTGCCGTCGGCGCAGGTGAAGTCCGCGTTGCTGCTGGCCGGGCTGAACGCGCCGGGCTGGACCGTGGTGGAAGAGCCGGAGCCGACGCGGGACCATAGCGAGCTGATGCTCCGGCACTTCGGCGCCGAGCTCGAGGTGCATCCGGCGCGGGGCGGGCGGGTGATCCGGCTGCGGGGCCAGCCGGAGCTGCGGGCGGCAGATGTGCAGGTCCCGGGAGACCCGAGCTCTGCGGCCTTCGTGCTGGTGGCGGCGCTGCTGGTGCCGGGCAGCGAGGTGCGGGTGCGGAACGTGGGGCTGAACGCGGCGCGCACCGGGCTGTTCACCACGCTGCAGGAGATGGGGGCCGACCTCGTGATCGAGAACGAGCGGATGGTGGGCGGCGAGCGCGTGGGTGACGTTGTGGCCCGGCACGGCACTCTGCGGGCGGTGGACGTGCCGGCCGAGCGGGCGGCGACGATGATCGACGAGTATCCGGTCCTGGCGGTGCTCGCGGCCTCGGCGCAGGGGCAGACGCGGATGCGGGGGCTGAGCGAGCTGCGGGTGAAGGAAAGCGACCGGCTGGCGAGCACGGCGGCGATGCTGGCGGCCAACGGGGTGGCGGTGGAGGTCGACGGCGCCGAGCTGCTGGTGACGGGCGGGCGGATCCCGGGCGGCGGGCTGGTGGAGGCGCAGATGGACCATCGGATCGCGATGAGTGCGCTGGTGCTGGGGCGGGGGGCGGAGCAGCCTGTGCGGGTGGACGATGCGTCGTTCATCGAGACGAGCTTTCCCGGCTTCACGGCGCTGCTGGATGGGCTGGTTGGCCATAACGGGTAGGGCGGTGCTCGTCGCGATCGACGGGCCGGCGTCGGCCGGCAAGGGCACGCTCGCGCGGCGACTGGCGGCGGCGCTCGGAGTGCCGCATCTGGACACCGGGCTGCTGTATCGCGCCACGGGGCGGCGCGTGCTGGATGGGGGCAGGCTCGCCACTGACGCGGCAGCGGCGCTGGCGGCGGCGGAGGCGCTCGAGCCGGGGGATTTGGGGCGCACTGACCTGCGGACGCCGGAGGTGGACCGGGCGGCGAGCGCGGTAGCGGCCATGGCCCCGGTGCGGGGGGCGCTCCTCGCGTTCCAGCGTCGGGTGGCGGCGCAAGGGGCGGTGCTGGACGGGCGGGACATCGGGACGGTGGTGTGCCCGGATGCGCCGGTGAAGCTGTTCGTGACGGCGGACCCGGAGGCGCGGGCGCGGCGGCGCTGGCTGGAGCGGGGCCAGGTGGGCAGCCTCGCGGAGGTCGAGGCCGAGCTGCGGGCGCGGGATGCGCAGGATGCGGGGCGGGACGTGGCGCCGCTTCGCCCGGCGGACGGGGCCGTGACGATCGATACGACGGCGCTGGATGCGGATGCAGTGTTCGCGCGCGCAATGGAGGTCGTGCGCCGGGCCGTTGCCTGACCTGTTTTCGCTTGACTCCACAACCCCGAGTCGTATGTGTGCGCCGGAACACACCGGACCGTCAGGCCCGGCATGTGTCGTTCGATGTCAACCGCCCCACCGGGGTAGCCGCTCCCAGCGCCGGGCGCGCATGCAACAGCCGCCGGGCCCCGCCTGGTGCGCGATACAGGAACTATCGACACACATGGCATCCGCCTCTTCCGCCCTCATGGACCGCCCCATTTCCGATCATGGCATGGAGGATTTCGCCTCCCTGCTGGACGAGACCCTCGCCCTCGACACCGGCTTCGAAGGCTCCGTCGTCACCGGCCGCGTCATTCGCCTCACCGACGAGTATGCGATCGTCGACGTTGGGCTGAAGAGCGAGGGGCGTGTGCTCCTGAAGGAGTTCGGCGCACCGGGCCAGGCGCCCGAGGTGAAGCCGGGCGACAACATCGACCTGTATGTGGAGCGCTACGAGGACCGGGACGGCAGCATCGTCCTGTCGCGCGAGAAGGCGCGGCGCGAGGAGGCCTGGACAAGCCTCGAGCGGGCGTTCGAGGCGCAGCAGCGCGTCAACGGGACGATCTATGGCCGGGTCAAGGGCGGGTTCACCGTCGACCTGGGCGGCGCCGTGGCGTTCCTGCCCGGCAGCCAGGTGGACATCCGCCCCGTGCGGGACGTGACTCCGCTGATGGGCACACCGCAGCCTTTCCAGATCC
>JBBROS010000059.1:0-16966 GCA_038229135.1 Acetobacterales bacterium | reverse complement strand
TATGGCAGCGCTCGGACCGAATTTCCGAGCCGTCGCCGTTCTCACCCCGTCCGTCACCGACGCCGAGCTGCAGCGACTCCACTCGCTCGGTGTCCGCGGGATCCGCTTCAACCTCGCCCAGGCCGGTGCGACCACGCTCGACATGCTGGAGCCGCTGTCGGCCCGCGTGAACGCGCTCGGGTGGCACTGTCAGGTCAACATGCCCGGCGATAAGATCGTGGCGGCAGCCGACACCTTCCTTCGCGTTCCGGGCAGGTTGGTGTTCGACCACCTGGCCCATTGCCCGCAGCCGGAAGGTGTCGACAGCGCCACGTTCAAGCTGATCCGCCGCCTTCTGGACAAGGGGAACACATGGGTCAAACTGTCTGGTGCCTATGCGGACACTAAGGTCGGGCCGCCAAGCTATTCGGACAGTAGCGCCGTCGCCCGCGCCTTCGCCGCTGCCGCGCCCGAGCGCATGGTCTGGGGCAGCGACTGGCCGCATCCGACCGAAAAGCCTGACAACAAACCCGATGACGCCCTGCTCATCGACTTGCTCACGGTCTGGGTCCCGGATGAGGCTGCACGGAAGCGTGTGCTGGTGGACAATCCTGCTGAACTATACGACTTTCCCCGGTCTTGAATCGGGAGAGCTCCGCGTCGCTCAGGAAAACCTGGGCCGATGCACCCGCCGTGAGGGTCTGAAGCTTTCGCTGACCTGAACCTGACTCAGTTCGGGAAAGTCGGTGAGCGCTGCTTGGATCGACCTCGATACTGCGTTGTTATAAGACGCACGGTTCAGGCCCTGCCCATCCCTACTTGATGTCGGCGCCTCTTTACGAGCGGACCCTCCACGCCAGTAGAGGGCCCGCCCACACTTACCGTGTCGTCGGGTTCACCCGGTCCAGCAGCGTGCCCGCCGCCTCCACGCAGGCCTTCATCGGCTCGTCCTCGGCGCACTTGATGTTCACCGCCGCGTCACCCTTGCGCAGGCTGAAGAACGCCGCCTTGCCCACTCCCATGCCGGCCCCCATGCGGCGCATCCCGTGCCAACGACCGTGCTCCATCCCAGGGCCATGCTCCATCCCGGGGCCGCGCTCCATCTCGTCGCGCCCCGGACCGTCGCGCCCCGGACCGTCGCGCCGCTCCATCGGCGGCGGACCGCCCTGCGCCATCGCAACACCCGCGCCCACCGTGCCCGCCAGCACCAGCCCCATCGCCATCCAACGCTTCATCTCGGCTCTCCATCCAGCAGCGCACATCGCGCCTGCCCCGATTACGCCCCGCCGCCCACCAACCCACGCGCACCATTCCTGACAGAAGCTGCCGTGCATTCCCTGTCCCGACCCGCGAACGTCCGGCCGCGGAACAAACATGGCGAACACCAGCGTGAGCCCGACCCAAGCAGCCCCGTTCGGACCAGACCAGCGCCGACCCGCCCCGGGCGGCCGGTTTGCTGCGACCGCGCTCAAGCTCGCCCTCTCGGCCGCCATCGCCTGGCTCGTTCTGCGCCGGGTGGATTTCGGGACCGTCTGGCCCACGCTGCAGGCCGCCTCCACCCCGGCGTTCGCGCTGGCCTTCGCTGCCTTTCTCCTCGTGCCGCTGCTCGGCGGCCTGCGCTGGTGGGTCACGCTTCGCGGCATGAGCGGCCAAACGGGGGACGTTCCCGCCCGGCTCGCACCACTCACGCTCTGCTTCTCCCTCGGCTGCGTCGCAGGCCAGGTGCTGCCCGCCCTGGCCGGGGATGCGCTGCGCGCCACGCTGGCTGCGCGCCACGGCCAAGGCATGGTCACCGTGGTGCACAGCGTGGTGTTGGAGCGCGCGTTCATGCTGCTCGCCCTCCTTGCCCTGTGTTGCGCCACGGCCCCTGGCTTCGCCACCCTGGCCGGCGCCCCGTCCTATGCGCTGCTCACCTTCGCGCTCCTCGCCGCCGGCGCGGCCGGGTTGGCGGCCCTCGCCGTCGCCGATCGTGCCGGGCCTGCCCTGGCCGCGCTCCGCCTGCCGCCCCGGCTCCTCGCCGCGGTGGCCGCCCTCGCCGCCTCCACGCGCCACCTCGTCCTGTCGCCCTGGGCCGTCGCCCTGATGGCCCTGAGCCTCGCCAGCAACCTCAACTTCACCCTCGCCGCCGCCCTGCTCGCCCGGGCGCTCGGCATCGACGTGCCGCTCTGGGCCTTCCTCGCCATCATGCCCGCCGTCACGCTCGCCTCGACGCTGCCCATCTCCTTCGGGGGCTGGGGCGTGCGCGAGGGCGCGCTCGTGCTCCTGCTCGGCCTCGTTGGCGTGGCCTCCGGCCCGGCCCTCGCCCTCTCGCTCCTGTTCGGCACGTTCAGCCTGGCCTGCGGCCTCCCCGGGGTGGTGCTCTGGGCCCTCTCGCGCCCACGTCCCCAGGCCAACGCACCCCTGGGCAACGCACCCCTGGGCAACGCACCCCTGGCCAGCGCGCCCCTGGCCAGCGCGCCCCTGGCCAGCGCGCCCCTGGCCAGCGCGCCCAAGGCAGCCTGATGAGTTTCCGCACCAAGCAGGCCATCGACTTCTGGCTCGGCAACACGCTCCTGCTGCTGCTCTTCCTGCCGGTCCGCGGCCTCGGCCTGCTGCTCCGCCGCCGCCACACGCTGGACCAGCGCCGCGGCTGCGTGGTGATAAAACTCGTCGGCGCCGGCTCCCTTTTCCAGGCGACCCCGGCGCTTCAGGCCATCCGCGCCCAGTTCCCGCCGGGCCGTTTCCACCTCATCGGCACGCGCGGCGTCACCGGGTTCGCTGAGCCCTTCGGTTGGTTCGACGCGTGCTGGACCATCGACGACCGCTCCCTCTGGCGCCTCGCCACCAGCTCCATCCGCGCCATCGTCCTCGCCGGCTGGCGCTGCGACCACCTGATCGACCTCGAGGTCCACTCCCGCCTCACCACGGTGTTCAGCTGCCTCACCCTGGTCCGCAACCGCATCGGCTTCGTCGACGAGATCGCCCGGTGGCGGCCCGGCTTCTACACGCACATGACGTTCTTCAGCGCCCAGGGCCCGGTGTATGCCTTCTACGACCTGCTCGCCGCCTGGTTCGGCGTCGGCACGGTCGCGGTCGGCCCCGTCCACGCCGCCTTCGCCGAACGCGCCCGCGCCACCGCCCTCCCGCTCGGCCTCCTGCTCCCACCGCGCTACGTCGCCATCGGCCCCGGCTGCTCCGATTTCGGCGCCGCCCGCCAGATGCACCCCGCCGAGTGGCAGCAGCTGCTCTCGGCGTGCCCGGACCCGGTCGTCATCCTCGGCGCCCCCTCCGACGCCATCCTCTGCGCCGCCATCGCGCAAGCCATCCCCGGCAGCATCGACCTCGCGGGCCGCCTCGGCATCGCCCAATCCAGCGCCGTGCTCGCCGGCGCCGCCCGGTTCGTCGGCATCGACTCCCTCCTGCTGCACCTCGCCCGCGCGCTCGAGGTGCCGTGCGACAGCATCTGGGGCCCCACCGACCCTGCCACCCGCCTACGCGCCCGCACCACGGACGACCGCATCTACTTCTCCAAGATGCCCTGCGCCCCCTGCATCCACGTGCACGAATCACCCCCGTGCGGCGGCGCCCGCACCTGCATCCCGGCCGCCCTCCGCCTGGCCCCCAAGCCGCTCGGGGTTGCCGCCCGCATCGCCACCGGCTGGGCCATGGGCCCGCACGACCGCACCGCCTTTGCCGTCAGCATGGAAGCCGACCCGATGGCCAACGACACGGTGGAGATGGGCGCTGACTAGCCGCCTGCGCCTGCTGCTCTTCATCCTGTTCTGCTGCACCGGCACCGCCATCGCCGGGCTTCAGGCTGCCCGGCTGGGCAATGGGCTGGACGCGGCCGACCCCTACTCGGAGGCCAACGCCGTGCGCGAGGCCGACGGCTTCCGTGCGCAGGGGCTCTGGCACGATCACGGCCTGGGCAACGTGCTGTTCGGCAGCAACTACCCCGAGGACGGCTTCAAGGCCGACGGGCCGGAGGTGCTCGACCGCAGCGTCGGCCCGGGCGGCGTGTACACCCACTACCCGCCCGGCCCCGAATGGCTGCTCTACGCCGCGCAGTCCGTGCTCGGCGCGGAGCCGCTCGCCCGCGCCCGCATGCTGCCGCTGCTGGTGTCCGCGGCCGGTGCCGTCGCCTTCGGGCTCGCGATCCGGCGCCGCTTCGGGGAGGGACCGGCCTGGGCCGCCATGCTCCTCACCCTCGCCGCCGTCCCGTTCTACAGCGCGAACGCCTCGATCCACGGCCCCGGCTACGTGCAGGCGCTGCTCCTGCTCGAGCTCGCGCTCTGCCTCGCCCCGGGCACGCGTCGTTGGGCGCTGTTGCCCATCGGGTTCGCGCAGGGCTGGCTCTCGTTCGATGCCGCGTTCCTGGTTGCGGGCCTACCCCTCGCCGTCGCATTCGCGATGCCGCTCATCCAGCCAGTGCCGGAGGCCTCGCCCTGGCCGCGCCTGCGCATCGCGCTGATCCGCTGCGGGCTCGCAGGCTTCGGGTTCACCCTGGCCCACGCACTCCACCTGGCCCAAATCGCCGCCTTCTACGGCACCTTCGCGCAGGCCATCGCCGACCTCGGCGGCTCCGCCTCCTATCGCAGCGGCGCTGGCGCGGGCCTCGGCGCCACGCTGGAGACGCTCGGCGCGGTGCTGGCCTGGCACCTGGGCCTGTCGGAGCCCGCCGCCACCCCGCTTCTGCCCGAACTCGCCCACCTCTTTGCAGGCGGCATGAACCAGCCCACCCCCATCCGCACCTACCGCATCCTGGGCCTCGCCCCGGCCGCGTTCTGCGCGGGAGTCGCCCTGCTGGCGCTGCTCGGGCCGAGGAACACGGGGCTGTTCCGCCGCTGGGCCGGCCTATGCGCCATCGGCCTCGGCCTCTCCTCGCTGTGGTGGGTCGCCATGCCCAGTCACGGCGCAATCCACCCGCACCTCCACTACCGCCACTTCAACGTCGCCTTCGCGCTCTGGGCGATCTTCCTCGCCGTCCATGTCCACGACCGTGTTCGCGCCCAGATTCCAGCCCACGGCCTAGCCGGGGCCGCGCCCCGCGCCGCCCTCAGCCCTCCGCCTCCCGTCCGCTCCCGAACCGCCGCGTCAGCGCAGCAAGCCCGATCAGGCTGAGCCCCAGCCCCAGGAACGACAGCACGCGCCACAGCCCGTCGAGCCCGCCCATGTCCACCAGGAACACCTTGGCCGCGACGAGCCCGATCGTCGCGATGCCGGCGAGGCGCAGCGCACGCGTCCCGCTCCACAGCCCGGCCCCCATCAGCGCGAGGCCGAGGGCGAGCCACGCCCCCGAGATCGCCCAGAGCTCCGCCGGGTCGAACTCCGTCTCGAGCCCGATCGCTCCGGGGTGGAAGGCCTGGCGCACCGCCGCGAGCGTGAACAACAGCAGCGCGACCCAGGCATAGGCGCCCAAAACCTGCCCGAGGCGCCGCCCCACCCCCTGCCGTATGGCCAGCATCGCCAGGCAGGCCGGCACCGCATAGGCCGGGATCAGCGCGGACAGCACCCGCCCGTCCCCGGCGCTTTCGTTGCTCAGCAGCGGATTGTCGAGCAGCAGCCTCACGCCCAGCACCAAGACGAGGCCGCCTGCAATCTCCCCGGCCCCTACCACCACGGGGCGGCCGCGCACGCTGCGCCATGCCACCCCGAGCGCGCCCACGAGGCTCACCATCCAGGCCTGTTCGGCAAAGCCAGCCGGCCCGAACCCGAGCCATCCATCGTTGAAGCCGTGCCGCACCTCCAAGACCGCGAGTAGCCCCAGCGCCAGGCATGCCCCACCCTCGAGCACCGCCACCACACGGTCGTCCGCGCGCTGCCGAAACAGCCAGGACGCGGCCGCAAAGCACAACGCCGGAAGCAGGTAGGCCACCAGCAGCCCGTTCCACACCGGCGTGCTGCCCAGCGCGTAGTCCGCAATGGCCGGGTTCAGCACGAGCCGGACGAGCACGGTGCCGGCCACGACCAACGCCACCCGCCGCAGCGCGACGAGCCCGGCCGCACCCTCGATCCAGGCCAGCCCTGGCAACAGCAGCGCGAGTGCAGCCGTCAGCCACGCCTCCCGCAGCAGGATCGCTGCACCCAGCGCCAGCGCCGCCACGGCAGAGGCCGCGTGCACGCCAGCACGCTGCTGCCCCTCCCTCCCATCGCGCACGCGCGCCGCCCAGGCCACCAGCGCCGCCGCCAGCCCACCCGCCACAACAGCCCACCCGGGCGAGGGCGCCGCCTCCCCCATCAGCCACCACGCCACGGCCAGGATGGACACCGGCATGGCCCCCACCAGCGCCGCCCACGGCAGCGGCCGCGCATTGCGCAGCTCGCCCGCGAGCCCGGCCGCCGCGTAGAACGCCGCGACCAGCGCCGGCACCAGCAGCGTCTCCGCCCAGGGCCGAGTGCCGTAGCCGCCGGGCTGCACGGTGTAGACGTCATCCCCCACCGTGAAGCCGACCTCCCCGTAGCCCAACCCGGCATAGGGCCACACCGCCACCGCCGCCGCCGCAAGCGCCGCCGACACCCAGGGCAGCCACGCGAGACGCTCCTCGCGCCAGGCCTTCGCCATCGCCACCGGCCCGAGCAGCAGCACGCCCGCCCGCACCCATGGGTCCTGCGTGACGGCCATGAGGAACAATCCCGCCAGACCCACGGCCAACAGCGACGCCCAGGTGAAGGCGAGCCCCACCCGATGCGCCACCGCCTCCCGCGGCAGCAGCCCCAGCGCCAACCCCGCCGCGACCGGCACGAACAACCCGGGCGCCCAGGCATCCGGCCACCCTGGCCGCGCACCCAGCGCCGCGACCGCCACCCACACGGCGCCGCCCGCCACCGTCGCCCAGCCGAGCCAGCTCCATGCCATCCACCGCACCACGGCCCATGATGCGGCCGACACCACGGCCAAGTACAGGAACAGCCCCGGGATCGAGGGATCGTCGCTCCCCACCAGCGCGGGCGTGGCGAACGCGGCCGCGAGGCCGACCGCCCCCACGATGGGGCCGAACAGCAACGACAGCGCGAGCCCGGCCAACGAGGCCGCGGCCATCAGCACGAAGGCGACCAGGCTCGGCACCAGCTCGTACAGCGGCCCGGCGCCGTAGGACGCGGCCAGCCACATCGCGACGCCCCCCGCCGCCAACGCCGCCGGCACCCGGTCCGCATCGAGCCGCACGCCACGGATCGTGGCCCCCCCGCCCTCGGCACCCCGCCGCACCCACCACGCGCCCGCAACCAGCGCCGCACCCAGCAGCACCGCGAGCATGCATCGCGCTGCCGGGCCGAGCGCGCCCCGCTCGGCCGCATAGCGCACCAGGAACACCGCCGACAGCAGCAGCGCTGCCGCCCCGAGCCACACGCCCCAACGCTGCGTGAGCGCCTGCTCGAGGTCGATCCGCTTCCGCGCCACCTTCGCCGGGGCCGGGTTCAGCTCCGGTTCGGTCGGCGGCGCGGCGCCCGGCTCGGGCAAAGGCGTGCCAAGCGGGGGCGTGCCAAGCGGGGGCGTGCCAAGCGGGGCCGTGCCAAGCGGGGCCGTGCTGAGCGGGGCCGTGCTGAGCGGGGGCGTGCTGGTTGGGGGCGTGCTGGGCGGCGCGACGGCCCAGGGCGGCACCACTCGCGACGGCGCTGCCGAAGGCGCTGGGGCCGGAGCGCCCTGGACGAACGGGGTTGGCCCGGCGGCCAGCGACTCCCGCAGTGCTGACACCTCCGCCAGCGCGCGCGTGCCACGGCGCCATCCGACCCAGCCCAGCACCCCGCCGATCGGCCCGAGCACAACCACGACCACCAGCGCGAATATGAGCAGTTCCAAATCCCGGCTCCTTCAATCACCCAGCCTTAACGCCTTGCCCCGGCCCCCGCCATCCGCTATCACGCCCGCCGCGCTGGCACCCCTGGAGGCCGGCGTTTTTACCGTTGGGAGCACACCATGGCCAATGTCACATCGATCAAGGCCGAGGCGCGCGAGCGGGCTGGTAAGGGGGCGGCACGCGCATCTCGGAGGGCGGGCATGGTCCCGGCCGTCATCTACGGGGCCAAGCAGCCCGCCACCCTCATCGCGCTCGAGCCGAAGCTCGTCATCAAGGAGCTGCAGCGCGGCGGCTGGCGCTCTCGCATGTACGAGATCGACGTCGACGGCACCCCGTCGCGCGCCCTCATCCGCGAGGTGCAGTTCCACCCCGTCAGCGACAAGCCGATCCACGTGGACTTCCAGCGCCTGGCGCCGGGCCAGAAGATCCGCGTGGCCGTCGCCGTCCACTTCATCAACGAGGCCGTCTCGCCCGGCATCAAGAAGGGCGGCGTGCTGAACACCGTGCTGCCGACCGTGACCGTGCTGGCCGACCCGGAGTCGGTACCGGAGATGGTGACCGCGGACCTCGGCAACGCCGACATCAATGCGACCATCCGCTGGTCCGACCTGATCGGCACCGAGAACGTCGCACCCGTGCTGCCGAACGCCACGGCCCAGCGGGACTTCGTGATCGCAACCATCGCGCCGCCCACCAAGGGCATCGAGGTGGCCGCAGCCGACGCGCCGGCCGGCGGCACGAAGGCTCCGGCCAAGGGCGGCAAGGCCCCGGCCAAGCCCGCCGCCAAGAAGTGACGTCCTGTCGGTAGGACGGGCATGCTTCTGTTTGCCGGGCTCGGGAACCCCGAGCCCGGCATGTTGCGTCACCGTCACAACATCGGCTTCATGGCACTCGATCGGATCGCCGCCCGCCACGGGTTCTCGCCCTGGCGGCAGCGCTTCCGCGGCCTGGTCGCGGAGGGCAATCTCGGGCCCGAGCGCATCCTCGCGCTCAAGCCGCTCACCTACATGAACGCGAGCGGCGAGAGTGTGCAGGCCGCCGCCGCCTTCTATAAGCTGCCGACCGACGCCATCATCGCCTTCCACGACGAGCTCGACCTGGCTCCAGGCCGCGTCCGCGTGAAGCGGGGCGGGGGCGCGGCTGGCCATAACGGGCTGCGGAGCATGGACCGCCAGCTCGGCACGCCCGACTACTGGCGGGTCCGCCTCGGCATCGGGCACCCCGGCGACAAGGCGCGCGTGACGGGCCATGTGCTGGGCGATTTCGGCAAGGACGACCAGCGCTGGCTCCCCGAGCTGCTCGACGCCGTCGCCGACGCCGCCATGCTGCTGGCGGCGAGGAAACCCGAAGATTTCATGACCCGCGTGGCCCTGCTCATGCAGCAGGCCGGCATCGAAGGAACCGCATGACATGGGCTTCAACTGCGGCATCGTCGGCCTGCCGAACGTCGGGAAATCCACCCTCTTCAACGCACTCACGGCCACGGCCGCGGCCCAGGCCGCCAACTACCCGTTCTGCACCATCGAGCCCAACGTGGGCCGCGTCGCCGTGCCGGACCCGCGGCTCCAGCGCCTGACCGAGATCGGGAAGTCCAAGACGACCGTGCCCACCAGCCTCGAGTTCGTGGACATCGCCGGGCTGGTGCGCGGCGCCTCCCGCGGCGAAGGCCTCGGCAACCAGTTCCTTGCCAACATCCGCGAGGTGGATGCCATCATCCACGTGCTGCGCTGCTTCGAGGATGGCGACGTGACGCACGTGGAGGGCAGCGTGGACCCGGTGCGCGTCGCCGAAACGGTCGAGACCGAGCTGATGCTGGCCGACCTCGACAGCCTTGAGCGCCGCCTGCCCGCGCTGCAGAAGAAGGCGCGCGGCGCGGACCGCGAGGCCCAGGCACTGGTGGCCCTCATGGAGCCCATCGTGCTCGCCCTTCAGGAAGGCCGCCCGGCCCGCACCGCCATCGCGCCGGCCGACGTCCTCGCCGCATCGCGACTGCAGCTCATGACGAGCAAGCCCGTGCTCTACGTGTGCAACGTGGAGGAGGGCTCGGCGGCCACCGGCAACGCCTTCAGCGCCCGCGTGGCCGAGCGTGCGGCCGCCGAGGGCGCCGGCATCGTGGTGGTCAGCGCCGCCATCGAGGCGGAGGTGAGCCAACTGCCCGAGGCCGACCGCACCGAGTTCCTGGACGGCCTCGGCTTGTCGGACTCCGGGCTCGACCGCGTCATCCGCGCCGGCTACGCGCTGCTCGGCCTCGTCACCTACTTCACCGTCGGCCCCAAGGAGGCCCGCGCCTGGACCATCGTCCGCGGCACCAAGGCGCCCCAGGCGGCCGCCGTCATCCACAACGATTTCGAACGCGGCTTCATCGCCTGCGAGACCATCGCCTACGACGATTTCGTGGCCCTGGGCGGCGAGGCACCCGCCAAGGAGGCGGGCAAGATGCGCGTCGAAGGCCGCGACTATGTGGTGCGCGACGGCGACGTCCTGCTGTTCCGGTTCAACGTGTAACGGAACTACGCCCCGTATCGCGAGTTGCATCCTCGTCTGGGGCCGGTCGCGGCCCTTTCAAGAGGAGCAACACATGTCCATCATCGGCTGGATCGTCTTCGGCATCATCGCCGGGTTCATTGCGAGCAAACTGGTCAACAAGTCGGGCGCGGGCCTGGTCGGTGACCTCATCCTGGGCGTCATCGGCGCGGTCGTCGGCGGCTGGCTGTTCGAACGCTTCGGCAGCACGGGCGTCACCGGCTTCAACATCTACAGCATGTTCGTCGCCGTTATCGGGGCCGTCGCCGTGCTGTTCATCTATCATACGGTCACTGGCCGCCGCACGACGATCTAGGGGGTCCCGACCATGGGCATGCTCGACTCCATCATCGGCGGCGCGCTCGGCGGGGGCGGCGGGTCGTCGCCGCTCCGCGCGATCCTCGCCTCCGTGCTCGGCGGCAACTCCGGACCAGGTGCCACGGCACAGCCCGGCCTCGGGGGGCTGCTCGAGCAGTTCACCCGCGCCGGGCACGGCGACACGTTCAACTCCTGGGTCGGAGGCGGCGCGAACCGTCCGGTCGAGCCGTCTGCGCTCGGCCAGGTGTTCGGCCAGGAGCAGGTGAACGGCTGGTCGCAGCAGACCGGCTTGGCGCCGCACGACCTGCTGTCGCAGCTGTCGCAGTTCCTGCCGCACGCCATCGACCAGATGACCCCGAACGGAACCCTGCCCACCGGCAAGGGCGACTCCCCGTTCGACACGGCCGGCACCGAGCTTCCGCCCCTCGGCGGCGGCAACCGGTTCGGCTAGTCCGTCATCCCAAGTCGAAGTCTTGGCGATCCTGGGGCCGCACAGCGCAGATCTGTCGGCCCCTGGATCGCCTCGCTAGGCTTGCGGTAACGAGGCCCGCAACCGCTCGGGTTCGGCGCGCCAACCCCAACCACCTCATGTAAGATGCGGCAACGCCAGGTAGTCCTGGCTTTGCATCTCCTCGAGCCGCGATGCGGTGCGCTGGAAGGCCACGGCTCCATCGCCTCGTTCATACAGCTCGTCCGGTATCGCATCGGCGCTCGCGACAAGCTTCACCCGGTGGTCATACAGCGCGTCCACCAGAGTGATGAAGCGCCGGGCCTTGTCGTAGTTCTCCGGGCTCAGCCGTGGCACCCCATCCAGCACGAGCGCCTGGTAGTGCGTGGCCAACGCCAGGTAGTCGCCCGCTCCCAACGCCTGCCCACACAGCGCATCGAAGTCGAACCGCGCCACGCCCTGCGCCGACAATGGCACGACGAGCTGGTGGCCCATCACGTGCAGCCGGTGCGATTTCGGCTCGGCCCCGCCCGTGAGTTCCGTGAACGCCGCGTCCAGCGCCTCGTCCGCCCGCCGATCTGCCGGCACGTGCCATGTCACCCGGTCCCGCAGCCGCGCCCGGCGCCAATCCCGGCTGCCCGTCATCACGATCAGGTCCAGATACTCCTGGATCAGCGCAATGAACGGCAGGAAGGCATCCCGCCCCGGCTGCCCGGCGAACAGCTCGGACGGCGGCGTGTTGCTCGTCGCCACCACCACCACGCCCCGCGCGAACAGCGCCTTGAACAGCCGTCCCAGGATCATCGCACTCGCGATGTCCGTCACCTGGAATTCGTCGAAGCACAACAACCAGGCCTCATCGGCAATGCTGTCGGCCAATGGCGGGATCGGGTCGTCGCTATGCGGGTCCGCCAGCCGATGCGGCTCCCGCCGCCACGCATGGATGCGGGCGTGGCACTGCTGCATGAAGGCGTGAAAATGCACGCGCCGCTTCCGCTCGAGCGGCACAGTCTCGTAGAACAGGTCCATCAGCATCGACTTGCCGCGCCCGACCTCGCCTACGAGGTAGAGCCCGTGGAGGTAGTCTTCGGGGATGTCGTCCGGCTTCGGCCGCTTCCCGCGCAGCCGGCCCCACAATGTGCGCTCGGCGCCGCGCCCGTTATGCGGCGTGTAGTTCTGCAGCCGCGCCCAAAGCGCCTGAAGGCGCTCCGCCGCGAGCGCCTGCGCCGGGTCGGTGACGAGTTCCCCCCGCTCGAGCCGCGCGCGGTAGGCGACGAGCGGCCCCACGCCGCCCGCTGCCGCGTTCACTCCGTCCATGCCTCGTTCCCCACTGCGGCTTTGAAGCCACACATCAACGCTTTGCGAGAGTGTAACCGAAGACTCGCTTGACACGTTGTTTTGTCAGACACTTGCGGCAGGTCGGGGGCATGAGACATGAATAGAGTGCTGGCCACGGTGGCAATCATCCTCCTGCCGCTCGCGACTCCTGCCGCGGCCTTCGAAATGGCCGCTCCGGTATCGCGCCAACTCTATACATGCGAGGGGCCGGCCTTGTCGCGGGTTGCGGCGCGCACGCCAGCCCCGTGCTGCGAAGGCCAGCTCAGTTGCCCGCAACTGCTGGCCAACACCGGCTTCACCCGGCCGCGCCGGTCCAACCGCACCTGATGTTGCAACCCTGGCGGCCCCGCGCGTAGAAAGCGCCATGCTCGACCTCGACTACGACCGCTTCGCCGCGACACCCGTCAACCCGGACCCGTTCACCCATGTGGTGATCGAGCGTTTCGTCCCGGACGCGCTGCTGCCCGGCGTCGTCGATGCCCTGCCCGCACTCGAGAAGGGCGGCTCATTCCCCACCGAAGGACTGCGCCTCGGCGCACCAGCCAAGGCCCTCATGGCCGAGCTCGAAGGCCCCCGCTTGCGTGCGGCGATCGAGGCGAAGTTCGGCCTGCGTCTCGAGGAAGCGCCGACCATGGTGACGCTCCGCGGCCAGTCCCGCGAGAAGGATGGCCGCATCCACTGCGACAGCCTGGCCAAGCGTGTGACGGTGCTCCTCTATCTCAACCCCGAAGCGGCGTCCTGGTCCCGCCAGGACGGTTGCCTGCGCCTGCTGCGCGGCCCGGACGACATCGAGGATTTTGCGGTCGAGGTGCCCCCGGTCAACGGCACCCTCCTCGTCTTCCCGAACGGCCCCACCACCTGGCACGGCCACAAGCAATTCGTCGGCCGCCGCTACGTGGTCCAGCTCAACTACATGACAACGGACGACAAGGCCCGCTACGAGATGCGCCGGCACCGCATCAGCGCCTTCCTGAAACGCCTGACGATGGCCGCCTGAGGTCTGCTCCCACTTCCCTGGGACACGGCCAGGGTGAGGGCGCGCAGGCCCTCAACGCCGATACACCACAGCGGGCCGCCCCACTTCCCAACCTTCCCGTTCCAGCTCCGGCGCGGCGTTCTCCTCCTCCGGCCACCCGAGGCACAGGTACGCCACGAGCCGCCAGGTCTCCGGTACGTCCAGCGCCGCCCGGACGGCCTCGGGGGCCAGGATCGACACCCACCCTACCCCGATCCCCTCCGCCCGGGCTGCCAGCCACAACGTGTACACCGCCAGCACCGCCGAGTAGGCCGCCATCTCCGGCATCGTCGCGCGCCCGAGGCCGCCGCCTTGCGCCGGGTCGGGGTCGACGAAGACGGCCAGGTGCACCGGCGCCCGGTCCAGCCCCGCCAGCTTAAGCCGCGCATAGTCCCCCGCCCGCTGCCCCTGCATGGCCAGCGCCGCCGTGTTGCACGCCTCGAACCCTGCCCGCACCGCCGCCCGGCGCCCGCCATCCTCCACCAGCACCCAACGCCACGGTTGGCTCAGCCCGACCGAAGGTGCCCCCTGCGCCACCGCCAGCAGCCGCTCCACCGCCCCGTCCGGCAAGGCCGCGGCGCTGAACCGCCGCACGTCCCGCCGCCAGCGGAACAGCGCGGCCAGCTCGGCACGGAACGCCTCGCCGAAGATAGGTCCCGTCACTCCCGCCGCAGCACGCGGTCAGTGACGAAGCTCGCGAGCCCGTTGGCGACGAAGCCCCGCTTCAGCGCCACCTCGTCGTACTCATCCCGCACCCAGTCGAGGAACGGCACCCGCCCCTCGGCCACCGCCGCGTAGTGGTGGAAGAACGCGTCCAGGATCCCCGTCCGCGCGCTCCTCCAGTGCCCGAACCGCCAAGAAAGCTGCCGCAGCGCCTGCGCCGCCGTCCCGCCCTCGAACATGATCGCCAAGCCGCTCGCCAGCCCCGCCCGGTCCGCGCCCGACTTGCAATGCATCAGTGCCGGGCCCTCGAGCGAGCCGTAGATGTCGTGGAACCGCAGGATCCTGTCCCGGTGCGGCGCCCCCCGGCTCTCGAACGCCATGTCCACATGCCGAAGCCCGAGCCGTTCCGCAGCCTCGCGGGAGAGTGCGTCGGACCCGCAAAGCCGCCGGCCTCGCAGGTTGATCAACGTTGTAATCCCGTAGCGCCGCTTCGCCGCCGCCAATTGCCCCGGCGTGGGGTGGTTGCTGCGGTAGAGCCGCCCCGGCACAACCTCCGCGAAGTTCGTCCACACCGTGCGGAACACGGCGTGGTCCACGAACAGGCTATCGACCCAGGCGGCGCCCCGATGCGTGGCCAGGGGCTGCCGAAACGTCATCGCCGTGCCGTCAGCCCTTCCGCTCCACGAGCAACTGCTTGATCCCACCGATCGCCTGGGCCGGGTTGAGGCCCTTGGGGCATGTTTGGGTGCAGTTCATGATCGTGTGGCAGCGGTAGAGCTTGTAGGGGTCCTCGAGGGCATCCAGCCGGTCCCCGGTCGCCTCGTCGCGGCTGTCGACGATCCAGCGATAGGCCTGCAGCAAGGTCGCCGGGCCCAGGTAACGGTCGCCATTCCACCAATAGCTGGGGCAGGACGTCGTGCAGCAGAAGCACAGGATGCACTCCCACAGCCCATCGAGCTTGGCGCGCTCTTCCTTGGACTGCAGCCGCTCCTTGTCCGGCGGCGGTGGTGTGTCGGACTTCAGCCACGGCTCCACGCTGCGGAGCTGCGCGTACGCTTGGCTGAGGTCCGGCACCAGGTCCTTCACCACCGCCATGTGCGGCAGCGGGTAGATACGAACGTCCCCGCCCACGTCGTCATGAGACTTCAGGCAGGCCAGCGTGTTGCCGCCATCGATGTTCATCGCGCAGCTGCCGCAGATGCCCTCGCGGCACGAACGGCGGAACGTCAGCGTCGGGTCGATCTCGTTCTTGATGTAGATCAGCGCATCCAGCACCATCGGACCCACCACGTCGAGGTCCAGCTCATAGCTGTCGATGTGCGGGTTTTTCCCATCATCCGCGTTCCAGCGGTAGATTTTGAAAGTCTTGGTCCGCGTGGCCCCGGGCGCCGCCTTGTAGGTGGTGCCCGTGCCGATGCGGCTGTTCTTGGGCAGGGTAAAGGTCGCCATGATGTATTCCTAGTACACCCGCTTCTTCGGCGGGAACACGCTCACTTCGTTCGTCAACGTCTGCATCTTCACTTCGCGATACCCGATATCGACCTTGCCGTTGGCGTCGCACCACGCGAGCGTGTGCTTCATCCATGTCTCGTCGTCACGGTCCGGGAAGTCGTCATGCGCGTGTGCACCCCGGCTCTCCTGGCGGTTCTCGGCGCTGACCATCGTCGTCATCGCGTTGCCCATCAGGTTGTCGAACTCGAGCGCCTCGACCAGGTCGCTGTTCCACACCAGGGTCCGATCGCTCACCTGCAGGTCGGCAAGGCCAGTCCACAGCCGCTTCATCTTGCCAACGCCTTCGGTCAGGCTTGCCGAGTTGCGGTACACCGCCGCGTGCTGCTGCATCACCTTCTGCAGTTCGAGCCGCATCGTGCTCGTCCTTGTGCTGCCGTTGGCATGGCGCGTTCGGTCGAACCGGTCGAGTGCGTTCTCCCCGGCCCGCGCCGGCAGCGGGGCCTGGCTGGCACCGGGCTTGATGATCTCGGCGGCCCGATGTGCCGCGGCGCGCCCGAAAACGACCAGGTCCAGCAGGGAGTTCGTGCCCAGCCGGTTCGCGCCATGCACGCTCACGCAGGCCGCCTCGCCCACCGCCATCAGCCCCGGCACGACCGCATCCGGGTCCCGCGCGGTCGGCCGCAGCACCTCGGTGCGGTAGTTGGTCGGGATGCCGCCCATGTTGTAATGCACCGTCGGCAGCACCGGAATGGGCTCCCTGGTCACGTCCACGCCCGCGAACACCTTCGCCGTCTCGCTGATGCCCGGCAGGCGCTCGGCCAGCAGCTCGGCGCCGAGGTGCTCCAGATGCAGGTGGATGTGGTCCTTGTTCGGCCCCACCCCACGCCCGGCGTTGATCTCCAGCGTCATGGAGCGGCTCACCACGTCCCGGCTCGCCAGGTCCTTCGCGGTCGGCGCATAGCGCTCCATGAAGCGCTCACCCTCGCTGTTGGTGAGGTACCCGCCCTCACCCCGGCTCCCCTCGGTGATGAGGCAGCCCGAACCGTAGATGCCGGTCGGGTGGAACTGCACGAACTCCATATCCTGCATCGGGATGCCGGCGCGGATCGCCATGCCGTTGCCGTCGCCGGTGCAGGTGTGCGCGCTGGTGCAGCTGAAATAGGCCCGACCATACCCGCCCGTGGCGAGCACGACCGACTGCGCCCGGAACCGGTGCATCGTCCCGTCCTCGAGCGACCAGGCCATCACGCCGCGGCAGGCGCCCTCCTCGTCCATGATC
Source organism: Acetobacterales bacterium (assembly GCA_038229135.1). Classification (GTDB taxonomy): domain Bacteria; phylum Pseudomonadota; class Alphaproteobacteria; order Acetobacterales; family Acetobacteraceae; genus JBBROS01. Next base: position 176 of record JBBROS010000059.1, on the reverse strand, counting down.
AGGTCGAGCGCGATGAACTCGACGAAGAACTCCACCTCGTGCTTCAGGCTCTGCTGATACAGCGTGTGCAGGATCGCGTGGCCGGTCCGGTCGGCAGCCGCGCAGGCACGCATGGCCGGCGCCTTGCCGTATTCGGTCATGTGCCCGCCGAACGGCCGCTGGTAGATGCGGCCATC
>JBBROS010000058.1:0-17571 GCA_038229135.1 Acetobacterales bacterium | reverse complement strand
CGATGCGGCGGAGCATGCCGTCCAGCGCCTGGATGTGCGGGGTGGAGGTGCCACAGCAGCCGCCGAGGAGGTTGAGCCCGTCCTCGCTGACGAAGCGCTCCATCCAGCTCGCCATGCTTGCCGGGTCGAGCGGGTAGTGGGTCTTGCCGTCCACCAGCTCCGGCAGCCCGGCATTCGGCTGCACGCTGAGCAGGCCCGGCCAGTTGGCGGCGAGCCAGCGGATGTGCTCGGCCATCTCCTGCGGCCCGGTGGCGCAGTTGAGGCCGATGAGCGGCACGTCGAGCGCATGGATCACGGTGGCGGCGGCAGCGATGTCGGGCCCCACGAGCAGCGTGCCCGTGGTCTCGACCGTGACCTGGACGAAGATGGGCGTGTCCACCCCGGCCTCGAGCCGCGCCAGCTTGGCGGCATTGACGGCCGCCTTGATCTGCATCGTGTCCTGGCAGGTCTCGATCAGGATCGCATCCACCCCGCCTGCGACCAGGCCGCGGCATTGGGTGGCGATGGATGCCTCGAGCGCGTCGTAGCCGATGTTGCCGAGCGTCGGCAACTTGGTGCCCGGGCCGATGCTGCCCACCACATAGCGGTGCCGGCCGTCGGAGAAGCTGTCGGCGGCCTCTCGGGCGAGCTCGGCGGCAACCTTGTTGATCTCGTGGCTGCGCGCCTCGAGGCCGAACTCGGCCAGCGTGGTGACGCTGCCGCCGAAGGTGTTGGTCTCGACCATGTCGGCCCCGGCCTCGAAATAGCCGCGGTGGATCTCGCGCACCAGGTCGGGGCGGGACAGGTTCAGGACTTCGGTGCAGTTCTCCTGGTTCCAATAGTCGCGCTCGATGTCGAGCGTGAGGGCCTGGACGCGGCTGCCCATGCCGCCGTCGCAGAGCAGGACTTGGGTCTGGAGGGCTTCGAGAAGGTGCGGTCGAGTCATTCAGGCGTCCTCGGTGACGAGATGAGGGGGGACGAGTTCGAGCGGGGCCGGGGCGGCAACGGCGACCGTGGCGGACCAGAGGCGGACGTCGAGCGGGCCGGGCACGGTGGCGGCAGGTCCGGCGTCCAGCCCGGCGTCCTCGAGCAGGGACAACATGGCCGGGTCGGAGAAGCCGGGCCAGCGATGGGCGAGGCGGTCGGCAAGGGCCTGGCGGTCATGGGCAGCCAGGTCCACCACGATGAGGCGGCCGGAGGGGGCGAGCATGCGGGCGGCCTCCGCGAGGGCGGCGGCGGGATCTTCCGCGTAGTGCAGGACCATCTGCAGCACCACGACGTCGAACGGGCCGGCCAGCGGCAGGCGATACATGTCCGCCTGGCGTACGCTGAGGTGCCCATGTCCGGCGCGGCCCAGCCGGGCGCGGGCGAGGGCGAGCATCGCGCGGCTCGCGTCGATGCCGAGGCCGGATTGGACGCGGGGGGCCAGCAGCTCGAGCATGCGGCCCGTGCCGGTGCCGATGTCCAGCACGCGGCCGAGGCGAGGGGCCGGGAGCAGGGCGAGCAGGGCGGCCTCGACGTCGGCGGCGGGCAAGCCCAGGGCGCGCATCTCGTCCCAGTCGGCGCCCTGGCGGCGGAAGCTCTCGGACGCGATGCGGGCGCGCTCGGCCAACACGCGGGCGGCAGCCCTGCGGTCGGCAGCGAGCACGGGGTCGTCCTCTGGGAGGCGCGTCACCAGGTCCTGCACGAGGGCCTGGTCGGCCGGCACGGTGAACCAGACGTTCGCACCCTCCCGCACCCGCTCCAGCACCCCTGCATCGCACAGCAGGCGGAGGTGGCGGGAGAGGCGGGGCTGCGACTGGCCGAGCACCTCCACGAGCTCCGAAACGCAAAACGCGCCGCGGCACGCAAGGGCGACCAGGCGGAGCCGTGTCGGCTCGGCGCAGGCGCGGAGGGTGGCAAGCAGCGTGTCCATCGGGGTTGCATGTGACATAAACTTATCCTTATGTCCATCCTATGATCTGGATGGATGCAAGGCTGCCGGTTCGTTTCGCAGGGTTGGACACGCGCCAGCCTGACGAGGCGGTGCTGAGCGACGGCCCTGAAGCCGCGCCGCCCGTGGCCTATTTCGTCCCAAGAGCGATCGGGGCCGGGACGCCGGGGGATGCGCCGGGGGATGCGCCGGGGGACGCCCAGGGGGATGCGCAGGGGGATGCGCAAGGGGATGCGCAGGGGCTTGCGCCCGGGCATGCGCCGGGCTGTGCGTGCTGCGTGCCGATGACGGGAGCGGCCGCAGCGTTGGCTACGCTGTTCCGGGAGCGGGCGACGGGGCCGATGTTCTCCGCCGTGCTCGCGGTCGTCGGGCCCGCAGGCGAGGCGGCGGTGCGCGATGCGTTGCTGACGGACCGGGTGGCGTCGGCGCGCTTCAGAGCCTGATTGTGAGCAGGATGAGCGCCGCCGCGAGGACATAGACGGCGAAGGTGGCCCTCATGCCGAACTTGCGGAAGCGGAAATCCTCCGGCGCGGAGGACATGCCCCAGGCATGGGAGGCGCGGCCCACGAGCAGCGAGAGGCAGAGGAGGTGGATGGCCCATGGCCAAGCGCCGCGCATCTCGGCCATGGCGAGCAGGAGCAGCGCGAACGGGACATACTCGGCGAAGTTGGCATGCACCCGGGCCCGCCGCTCGATCGTCGCGTCGCCGCCGGTCCCGAGCGCCACCTTGGCCGCCACCCTGGCCTTGACCACGTTGAGGCCGAGCGCGAGGAACATGAGGCCAAGCAGGGCGGCGTAGAGCGGGACGATCGTCATTGTGGCAGGTCTCCGTCGGCTCGGCCGAGTCCGCGCTGCATGTAAACGGTGTCCACCCAGCGGCCGAACTTGTAGCCGGAGGCGCGCAGCAGGCCGACGCGCTGGAAGCCGAGGGAGGCGTGCATGCCGATGGAGCCCACGTTGTCGCTGTCGCCGATGACGGCGAACATCTGGCGGAAGCCCTGCTTCTCCGCCTCGTGCAGGACGGCCGCGACGAGCGCCTTGCCGACGCCTTGGCCGCGCACGTCGTCGCGGACGTAGATGCTGTCCTCGGCGCTGTAGCGGTAGGCGGAGCGGTCGCGCAGCTGGCTGTAATAGGCGTAGCCGACGACACCGGTGGCGTCGGACGCGACCAGGTAAGCCCAGCCGCGCGAGACGATGGCCTGGTGCCGGGCCGCGATCTCCTCGAGGCTCGGCGGGGTCTCCTCGAAGGTGCCGGCGCCATGCAGCACGTGGTGTGCGTAGATGGCCTGGATTTCGGGCAGGTCGGCGTCGGTCGCGGGTCGGATGTCCATGGCGTGAAGGTGTATGGCCGCAAGGGCAGGGACTGCAATGGCGGGGATCGGCGGCCGGCGGCGGCGGACTTCTGAGCGCGCGGGGAGCAGCGTTCACATTTCGTAAACTCTAACTTTCTCGCGTCGATGGGCGGTGCGTGATATAGCGTGCCATTCCGTTCCGGCTGGCGCCGGAGGTCGACGCATGCGGCATGGGGATCGAATTTGGATCACGGCATCGAAAGCAACCCGGCGAACACGGCCCAATGGGACGCACCGCGCCTGGATTCGACGACGATCGGGGGGGAGGCGCACAGCACGAACATGCGCCTGCTCGCGGTCGTGGCGGCCGCCCGGCACCATGGGGTGGAGCTCCGGGTCGGCGACTACAGGCCGTCTGCAGGGGAGACGGTGCCGTCGCCAGCGTCGCTCGCGCAGTTCGCGCGTGGGGTGGGCCTGCACGCGAAGGCGGAGCGGCTGCGCTGGAAGGCGCTGTTCAAGCTGCTCGGCAACGGCAACCCGCCTCCGCCGGTTGTGCTCCTGTTCAAGGATGGCACGGCGGCGCTGCTGGTGGGCGCGGACCCGACGCGCAACGTGGTGTGGCTGCGAGACCCACGACAGACCTCGAGCGACGACCCGGTTCCGGTGGACGAGTTGCGGCTGACGGAGGCATGGGGCGGCGAGGTCCTGCTGATCCGTCCGCTGCGGGCCGAGGCGGAGTCGGACAAGCCGTTCTCGCTGTCGTGGCTGATGAGCCTCGTCGTGCTCGAGAAGGGTTCGCTGCGGGACATCGCGATCGGGTCCATCGCGCTGAGCGCGTTGACGATCATTCCGCCGCTGCTGGTCATGACCGTGGTCGACCGCGTGGTGGTGCACCGCAGCCTCTCCACGCTCGCGTTGCTGGGCACGATCCTGCTGATCGCGACGTTGTTCGAGACGATGCTGGGCTATGCGCGGCGTGAGATCGTGCAGGTGGTTTCCACGCGGGTGGACAGCAAGCTGAACCTGCACGTGTTCAACCGGCTCCTCGGACTGCCGCTCGACTATTTCGAGAAGAACCCGGCCGGACAGATCTCGTATCGCATGTCGCAGATCTGGAAGGTCCGCGAGTTCCTCACGGGCAAGCTCATGGGCACCTTCCTCGACATGTTCACGCTCGTGTTCCTGCTGCCGATCCTGTTCTGGATGGACGCGAACCTGGCTTGGATCGTGCTGGTCTGCGCGGCCGTGATTACGCTCGTGATCATCGCGTTCCTGCCGGCGCTGCGGGTGGTGATCGGGCAGCAGACCGCGGCCGAGAGCCAGAAGGGCACGACGCTGGTCGAGACGGTGCACGGCATCCGGACCGTGAAGTCCCTGGCGCTCGAGGAGCAGCGCAAGACCGAGTGGGACAACCGGACGGCGCTCGCGGGCGAGCTGAAGCTGAAGGCCGGGCGGCTGGCGAACTGGCCGCAGACGATCATCGCGCCGATCGAGAGCTTCATCCAGCGCGGCGTGATCCTGGTGGGCGCCTACATCGCGCTGCAGGACAGCACGGGCGTCGCCGTCGGCGGCCTGGTCGCGTTCATGATGCTCGGCTCGCGGGTGACGCAGCCGCTGGTGGGGCTGGCGAGGCTGATCGAGGATTTCGAGGACGTGCGAGCGGCCATCGCCCAGGTGGGCATGGTGCTGAACAACCCGACCGAGACGTCGGCCATGCAGGCGGGCATGCGGCCGCGGATCGAGGGTTCGGTCACGTTCGAGGACCTGAGCTTCACCTACCCCGGCTCCAAGCTGCCGGCGCTGGACAAGGTGAACCTGACGATCCCCGCCGGCACGATGCTGGGCGTGGTGGGGCGCAGCGGCTCGGGCAAGAGCACGCTGACGCGGCTGCTGCAGGGCATCAACCGGGAGTATACCGGCTTCCTCAAGATCGACGGGGTGGAGCTGCGCGAGATCAACCTCACGCATCTGCGGCGCAGCTTCGGCGTGGTCCTACAGGACAACTTCCTGTTCCGTGGCACGGTGCGGGACAACATCACGGCCGGGCGGCCGGGCCTCACGCTCGACGACGTGGTGCGTGCTGCACGGTTGGCGGGGGCGGAGGAGTTCATCGAGCGGATGCCGGCCGGGTATGACACGTTCATCGAGGAGGGGTCGGCCAACCTCTCGGGTGGGCAGCGGCAGCGGCTGGCGATCGCGCGGGCCGTGATCAACGACCCGAAGCTGATGATCCTGGACGAGGCCACGAGCGCGCTCGACCCCGAGAGCGAGGCTTTGGTGAACGCGAACCTGACGCGCCTCGGTAAGGGGCGGACGATGGTGATCGTGTCGCACCGGCTTTCGAGCCTGCTCGACTGCCACCAGATCCTGGTCATGGACCGCGGCACGGTGGTGGACATGGCGCCGCACAAGGTCCTGCTCGAGCGGTGCAGCATCTACCGCACGCTCTGGGCGCAGCAGAACCGCCACATGGACCCGGCCCATCGCCCGGCGGCCCTCGTGCCCGTCGCCGCGCAAGGGGACTGACCGGCAAGCCGGGCCCCGGCGCCCGGCGGCGGTCGATCGAGATCGAAGGAGCCTGCGATGAGTGTCACGCTAAGCAATGGCAAGCCGCCGGCTGTGAAGGGCGAGGGCATGGCCCTGCCATCGCTGCTGGAGTTCCACTCGCCTACGGCCGCACTCACGGTGGCCCCGGTGCGGGGCAGCGCGAAAGGCACCGTTTGGGTGGTGGTGGCGCTGATCGCGGCCTGCTTCGCGGCTGGGGGGCTGATCCCGATCGACAAGGTGGTGTCGGCGCAGGGCAAGATCGTGGCCGAGCAGGCGACGAGCGTGGTCCAGCCGCTCGAAACCGCGATCGTACGAAGCATCAACGTGCGCGAGGGCCAGTCGGTCAAGAAGGGCGACCTGCTCGCCCGGCTCGACCCGACCTTCGCGGTGGCCGACGCGACGGCGCTGACGAGCTCGGTCGCCAGCCTGCAGCTCGAGGTGGACCGCCTGACCGCCGAAGCCACCAGCACCCAGTTCAGCCCGCGTGACGCAGGCCCGATGGCGCTCTTGCAGACGGCGATCTTCACGCAACGCCGGAGCGAGCGAGCCTTCAAGATGGAGGGCTTCACACAGAAGATCAGCAGCCTGCAGACGCAGATCGCGCGGGCCATGGCGGACACTGCCGCCTACACGGAGCGGTTGAAGCTGGCGCAGAACGTCGAGGGCAAGCGGAAGGAACTCGCCGACCTGGGCGTCGGCAGCCAGCTCAACCTGCTGAGCGCGATCGACCTCAAGGTGGAGTCGCAGCGGCTGCGCGACACGGCCCAGGCCCAGGCGACGCAGGGGGCGCGGGACCTGCAGGCGCTGATGGCCGAGCGCGACGGCTATGACCAGAGCTGGCGCAGCCAGGTGATCCAGGAATTGACGGAGCAGTCCCGCAAGCTTTCGGACGCCGTGGAAAACCTGAACAAGGCCGTGCGCCGCCGCCAGCTGGTCGAGATGCGGGCCGAGCACGACGCGATCGTGCTGAACGTGGCCCGGGGCGCCTCCGTTGGGGCCGTGATGCAGCCAGGCGAGCAGCTGATGTCGTTGACGCCGCTCGATGCGCCGCTCGAGGTCGAGATGAACGTGGCCGGTAACGACGCCGCATTCGTGCAGCCCGGCAACACCGTCACCGTGAAGCTGGATTCGCTGCCGTTCACCTCATACGGCTACCTCGAGGGCGCCGTGCGGATCGTGAGCCCGGACAGCTTCGTGAGCAATCCCGAGCAGCCCGCGCGTGGGGTGCAGCAATCGACGCCGGCGGCAGCGTCGGGCCAGGCCTTCTACCGTGGCCGCGTGACGATCGACGAGAACAAGCTGCACGACACGCCCGCTGGGTTCCGCCTCGTGCCGGGCATGCCGGTGGTGGCGGACGTGAAGGTGGGTAAGCGGACCGTGCTCAGCTACCTGTTCAGCCGCGTGCTGCCAGTGGCCATGGACGGGATGCGCGAGCCTTGAGGGTGTCATCGTGAGGAACTTGGGGGCGTGAAGCGAACGATCGGGGCGTTGCTGTTCCCCAAGGCGAACCTGACGCGCGCCTTGGCGTCGGCAGAGGCGGGGCAGCTTCACACGGTGTTTCCCGTGTTGGCCAACGCGGCCAAGGCCGGAGATCGGCGCGCGCAATATTGGGTCGGCAAAGCTTATCTCGAGGGGCGCGGCGTGCCGCACAGCCGGTCGAGCGCGCTGCTGTGGCTGCTGCGCGCCGGCGAGGCGGGGGACCTCGACGCGCAGTCTGTGTTGGCAGCATTGTATCTTACGGGCGCGGCGCGGCCGGGCGAGGGTCCGGCGCCGTCGGTGTTCGCCGATGGCAGCGCGGCGGAGCCCGATTACGAGCAGGCGCAGCGCTGGGCACGTCCGGCGGCCGAGGCTGGGCAGGCGGAGGCGCAGGCGCTGCTGGGTTACCTGCTGACCTCCGGTCCGGAGACGATGCAGAACCAGGTGGAGGCCGACACCTGGTATCGCCGCTCAGCCGAGAGCGGGTGCGGGCAGGGGTGGCTGGGGCTGGCATTGTCGATCCTGCGGGATGCGAAGGACGATGCGGCCCGGGCCGAGGGCGCGGCGGCGATGGCCAAGGCTGCAGCAGCCAACGTGCCGCTCGGCGTGTTCCTCATGGGCTCGCTGTCTGAGGCGGCCATCGGGGTGGAGCGTAACCTGGAGGCAGCGGCCAGGTTCTATGAGGCGTCGGCCAAACTCGGCGTGCGGCAGGGTGTGGCGCGCTGGGGCCTGGCGCTGCTCGAAGGTCGCGGGGTGCCGAAGGATCCGGTGAACGGCGAGAGCTGGCTGCGCCGGGCGGCGCTGGCAGGGGATGCGGAGGCGGCCGCGCTGGTGGGGGACATGTACACCAGGGGTGGCGACCTGCCGCCGAACTACGCCGAGGCTGCAACGTGGTACACCCGCGCCGCCGAGAACGGGCACCGCGTGGCAGCCAGGGCGTTGGCCATGCTGTTTCTGACCGGCGCCGGCGTCGCGCGGGACCCGGACGAGGCGGCCCGCTGGTTCCGCGTCTCCGCCGAGCAGGGGGATGCGGAGTCGCGGGGCAACCTCGCCCAACTCGTGCTGCAGGGCGCGGGCAAGCCCGAGGACCGGGTGCGGACGCGTGAATGGTTCGAGGAGGCGGCGCAGAAGGGCGACAAGGTCGCAGCATTCAACCTTGGCGTGTGCCTGGCCGAGGGCGTGGGCGTGGAGCGGGACGATCGTGCGGCGGCCGAGTGGCTGCGGCGCGCCGCGGATGGCGTGGTGAACGCGCAGTTCTGGTATGGCCGCATGCTGACCGAGGGCCGCGGCGTGGACGCGAACCCGGCGGAGGGCCGGCACTGGATCCAGCGCGCATCCGAGGCCGGTATGGTGGATGCGCAGGTGGCGCTGGCCGAGATGCTTGTGAACGGCCGCGGCGGCCCGCGCGACCACGCGACTGCACAGAGCCTTTTCCAGGCTGCAGCCGAAAAGGGCAACACGGGGGCGGAGTTCGCGATCGGTGCAATGCTGGGTGGCGGCCATGACGTGCCGATGGACCGGCCGGCGGCGCAGGGCTGGTTCGAGCGCGCTGCGGCCAAGGGGCACCCGTTCGCGCAGCTGATGCTGGGCCGCTACCTCGTGCGCAGCCTTGCCGGCACGCGGGATCTGGTGCGCGGCCGGGCCATGCTGACGGCAGCGCGGGCCGCGGGTGTGGCGGAGGCCGGTCGGGACCTGAGCGAGCTCGACACGCTCGAGGCGACCGTGAAGGCCGCTCCCGCCGCCGATGCCGCCCCCGTCGAGGCGCGCGAGGAGCTGCCGGCCGCCAGCGCGTGAGTGCAGCGCCCGACCCGGCGCGGCATGCCTGGGACCAGGCACAGCGGACGCCCGACCTCGCGCTGAAGCGGCGTTGGTTGGCGCGCGCGCATCGTTTGGCGCCGAAGAATGGCGAGGTGGCCCTGGCGCTCGCGACCGTCGAGCTCCAGGCGGGCGAGGCGGGGCGTGGCGCGGCCCTGTTCCGGGCCGTGGCGGAGCGCGACGGGGTCGCGGACGCATGGTTCGGGCTTGCGTTGGCGGCTTGGATGGAGGGCGACCAGGCCCAGGCCAGGCGCGCGCTGGCGGCCGGGCTGCAACGGGGTGTGCCGAACGCGGCAACGGTGCAGCTGGCCGATGCGGTCGCGGGCCGGCAGGGCTGGTGCGGGCTGACGACCGATGGGCGCGTCGTGATGCCGGCGGGCGAGGCGTGGCTCGATGGCCAGCGGGTGCGGGCGGGGGCTCTGCCCGAGGGATGGCGGCAGGCGACCCGGCTGGAGGTGACGGGCGCCCACGGGCCGGCACTGGGCAGCCCAATTTCGGTGCGGATGTTTGCGGGGCTGGAGGGGTTCGTCGAGGCGCATGAGGGCGGGCTGCGCGGCTGGGCCTGGCACAGGGCGGACCCGGGCGCCCTGCCCACGCTCGAGGTCGCGGGTGAGCATGGCGTGCGGCGGATCGTGCTCGAGGCGGTGCAGGACGGCGTCCCCGACCTGGCTCCGCTGGCCCGGCCACGGCGGCTCTCGCTCGATGCGGCAGCTTGCGCGGCGCTGGGGACCACCCTGGCCGTCCGCGGCCCGGATGGGCGGCATGTGCTCGGCAGCCCGCTGGACCCTGGGCTGGAGCGCCGGGCCGCGGCGGACGGGGACCCGGCATGGCGCCCGGTTTGGGCCGACGTCGAAGGCATCGCGCCCGCGGCCCCACGCAAGGCGGCTGGCGTCGACGTCGTCGTGCCGGTGCATGGCGGCGGCGACGTGACGCTCGCGTGCATCGAGGCTGCGCTGGCCGGGCTGCCGCGCTGGGCGAGGCTGGTGGTGGTGGACGACGCCTCGCCGGATGCCGAGCTGGGCGTGGCGCTCGACCGGTTGGCGGGCGCGCGACGGATCCGGCTCGTGCGGCTGACGGAGAACCGGGGGTTCCCGGGGGCCGTGAACGCCGGCCTGGCGCAGGCTGCCCTCGCGCAGGCTGCCCTAACGCAGGCTGGGGGGCGCGACGTTGTGCTGCTGAACAGCGACACGCTCGTCCCACCCGGGTGGCTCGCCAGGCTGCGCGCCGCCGCCTATGCCGATGCCGCGACGGGCAGCGCGACCCCGCTGAGCAACGACGCGACGATCGTGAGCTACCCAGACCCGGATGGCGGCCCGGCTCCCGACCTGGAGGGCACGGTGGCACTCGATGCGATGGCGCAGCAGGCGAATGCGGGCCAGGTGGCGGTGCTGCCGGTGGGGGTGGGGTTCTGCCTGTATCTGCGGCGGGACTGCCTGGACGATGTGGGCGCGTTCCGGGAGGACCTGTTCGCGCAAGGCTACGGCGAGGAGAACGACTGGTGCCTGCGTGCGCGCCACCGTGGCTGGCGGCACGTCGCGGCGCTGGACGTGTTCGTGGCGCATGTGGGCGGGGCCAGCTTCGGCGGAGCGAAGGCGCACCTGGCGCGGCGGAACGGCGCGATCCTAGAGCGGTTGCACCCGGGCTACGACGCGCTGGTGCAGGATCATCTCGAGGCCGACCCGTTGGCGCCCGCGCGGCACCGGATCGACGCGCTGCGCTGGGCCGCGCTGCGCCCGGCGCGTGGTGGGGCTGTGCTGTTCGTCACCCACGGCCGCGGCGGCGGCGTGGACCAGGCGCTCGCCGTGTGCATGCGGCAGGCCGAGCGGGACGGGCTGCGCCCGCTGGTGCTGCGGCCGGGGCCGGAAGAAGCGCCCGCAGGGTCCTGCCGGCTCGAGCAGCCGGGCCAGAGCTTCCCGAACCTCGTCTTCGCCATGCCGGAGGCCGTGCCGTCGCTGGTCGCGCTGCTCCGGGGGGACCGGGTGCGCCGGGTGGAGCTGCACCACACGGCCGACCATCACGCCGCACTCGACGCGCTGCCCAGGCTGCTGAGGGCCGAGGCAGTGAGCGTGATGCACGACGCGGCGCGGTTCTGCGGCCGCGTGGCGCTGCTCGGGCCGGGCGCGCGGTATTGTGGAGAGCCCGAAGTGGAGGGCTGCGAAGCCTGCGTCGCCGATCTCGGGCCGCTGCATGCCGCGGGCCGGGACATGCCCGGGCTGCTTGCGCGGTCGGCGGCCGAGCTCGGCGCGGCCACGAGGGTGGTGGCCCCGTCGCTCGACGCCGCCTCGCGCCTTCGCCGGCACTTTCCGCGCGTCGTGGCCGAGGTCTCGCCATGGGAGGAGGAGGCCTGGCCGGTGCCTCGGGCGCCGCGGGTCGATGGCCTGTGCACGGTCGTGACACCCGGGGCGATCGGGACGGAGAAGGGCTACGACGTGCTGCTCGCCTGCGCGCGGGATGCTCGGGCGCGGGGGCTTGCACTGCACTTCGCCGTGGTGGGGTTCACGCACGACGACATACGGCTGCTCGAGGCCGGACCGGTGAGCATCACGGGCCGGTTCGCGCGCGAGGAGGGGCCGGGGCTGGTCGCCGTGGCGGGCGGCACCCTGGCGCTGATCCCGTCGGTGGTGCCCGAGACGTGGTGTTTCGCCCTGAGCCTCGTGTGGTCGGCGGGGCTGCGCGCGGCGGTGTTCGACATCGGGGCGCAGGCGGAGCGGGTGCGCCGTGCATCCGGCGGGTGGGTGCTGCCCCTGGGGCTGGGTGCGAGTGGGGTGAACGACGCCCTGCTGCGGGTTGCACGCGGCGGCTAGGCATCGCAATGTCCGCCGCATATTGGCCTGGGCCGCGCCGCGCGCCCTCAGCACGAGAGATTGCATGTCGGATCGCACGAACACGCCGGTGTCCACCCAGGTTTCCGAGTTGAAGGTGTCGGCGCACACCATGAGCCTGGAGCCGGGCGTGTTCTGCGTGTTCACGGCGCCGGGGAGCCCGGTGCCCGATGGCGGGAGCGGGCTGCCGGCGGTGAAGATCGCGGCGGCACCAGGGTCGCGGGGCGGTGTGGTCTCGCTGTCCGGGCTGGACCCGGCGGGCTGGGTGGGGCCTGACGGCGCGACGCTGGTGCGCGTGACGGGCGGGGCGGGCGAGCTGCTGGTGACGGTGTACCAGGCCAAGGACAGCGCGGGCGACGCGCCGCAGATCCAGGTGGTGCACATCAGCCAGGGGCACGAGGCGGCGCCGGGCCGGGCGCCGGTGCGGGGCAAGCCGGTTGCGGCCGAGCCGCAGGCTGCGGCCCGCGGTGCTGCCGAGGGCGCTGGTCGAGGTGCTGGTCAGGCTGCTGCCTCCGGTGCCGCCCGGGACGAAGTGCAGGTGATGGGCCATGTGTATGCGCGTGGCGACGTGGGCGCGCGGCTGGGTGACTGGGTGGGCGAGCCCGGCAGCAAGCGGTGGGTCGAGGGCTTCGGCGTAGGTGCGGCCCCCGGGGTGCAGCCGGGCGACATCGAGTATCAGGCCGTGCTGGGCCGTGGCTGGCTGAGCCCGTGGTCCGAAGGTGGCCAGTTCTGCGGCAGCCGTGGCATGTCGCTGCCGATCCTCGGTTTGCGGGTGCGGCTGCGTGGCGAGGCGGCCAAAACGCATCAGGTCCAGTTGGAGGGGACGTTCATCGACGGGGAGACCGTCGGTCCCGTGTCGGATGGCCAAGCATGCGAGGCCACCAGCCTGGCGGCGCTGGAAGCATTCCGGCTGAACATCATGCCGAAGGACGAGGCGGTGGCGCGGCGGGCTGGACCGGCCAAGGCCAAGGCAGCGCCGGAGCCGGTGGGCAAGGCCGCCGCGAACGCGCGTCCGGCGCCCGCAGCCCGGCCCGTCGTGGCGAAGGCCGTCGCGCAGGGTCCCGCTGCAGCCCGTCCGGCGAAGAAGTCGGCTTTGCCAAGTGCGCCTAAGCCGGTGACGCCGAAGCCGAGTGCGGCAAAGCCGGTTGCGGCCAAGCCGGTTGCGCCGAAGACGGTCACCCCGAAGACGCCCGCTCCGAAGACGGCCGCTCCGAAGACGGCCGCTCCGAAGACGGTTGCCCCGAAGACGGTCGCGCCGACGATTGCGGCCAAGCCGGTCGGCCCCGGACCCGTGGCGGCAGCCAAGCCGAAGGGTGCGAAGCCGGCCACCGGGAAGCGGGGCCCAGCCGCCCGCCGGGGCTGAGGCTGCGGCCTGCGGGCGCGCTGCATGCGCTACCTCTTCGTTCACCAGAACTTCCCCGGCCAGTTCCTGCATCTCGTCGACCGGCTGCGGCGCGACCCTGCGAACGACGTCGTGTTCATCTGCGAGCCGAACGAGAACGCCATCCCGGGCGTGCGCAAGCTCACCTATGCGCGGCCGATGGTGCAGGCGACCACGTTCCACGACGCGCTCGACTTCGAGCTGGCGATGATGCGGGCGCGGATCGTGGAAGCGCTGGCGCGGCAGCTCCGCGGCCTCGGCTTCATGCCGGACATCATCATCGGCCATCATGGCTGGGGCGAGCTGCTGAACCTCCAGGACGTGTGGCCGGGCGTGCCGTTGCTGGGCTACTTCGAGTTTTACTATCAGACGCACGGGCTGGACGTCGGGTTCGACCCGGAGTTCGGCGAGCCGGACGGCGGCTACGGCAAGATACGCGCGAAGAACGCGGTCAACCTGCTGGCGCTGACGAATCCCGGCCATGGGCAGACGCCGACGCGCTTCCAGCACGGGACCTATCCGGACTGGGCGCAGCGCGACATCACGGTGTTGCCGGAGGGTGTGAACCTCGAGCTCTGCGCGCCCAATCCGGCGGTGCGGCGGGCGGCGATCGACCTCGAGGGGTTCCGCATCGAGCCGGGCGACACGCTCGTGACGTATGTGGCACGAGACCTCGAGCCATATCGCGGCTTCCACACCTTCATGCGCGCGCTGCCACGGGTGTTGCGGGTGCGGGCGGACGTGAAGGTGGTGGCGGTGGGCGGCGACAACGTGAGCTATGGCGCGCGGCTGTCGGATGGGCGGACCTGGCGGCAGCAGATGTTGGACGAGCTCGGCCCGGCGCTCGATCGGAGCCGCGTGTGCTTCCCGGGCCGCGTGACCTACGAGACGTTCCTGCGGCTGCTGAAGCGGTCGGATGCGCATGTGTATCTGACATACCCGTTCGTGCTGTCGTGGAGCCTGCGGGAAAGCCTGGCGGCCGGCTGCGCTCTGGTGGCCGCCGACGTGGCGCCGGTGCGGGAGTTCGTGGAGCATCGCCGCACCGGGCTGCTGGCGCCGTTCCCGGACCAGCGAGGGCTGGCGGACGCCATCCTCGAGATCCTGGAGGATCGTGCGCTGAATGCGCGGCTCCGGCGGAATGCGCGGAAGTTCGCCGAGCGGACGCTCGGGATGGAGGGGTATCTCCGGGCCTACGAGGGGCTGATCGGACGGCTGACGGGCGGGTAACCGCCCGCGTCATGCGGCGCATCCACGACCGTGGGTGCGGCCGAAACGCATGTCGGACCAGCCCTAGTTCGGCGTCAGCGGCATCCTCAGGCTGAGCCCGGCGCCCGGCCGCACGCGGCGCTCCTGTTCGGATTGGGCGGTAGAGCCCTTGCCGAAGCCGTCCCCGCGAAACTCGTCCTTGCGAGTGAACAGGCTGGGGGAGACCTGCGTGCCCGCGCGGCTCGGGAGCGAGTTGCCGTACTCGAGGTCCCGGTTGGGCAGCGGCGCCGGGGCGTAGGCCGAGGCGGGTGGGGCGGCGGGCGGCCGGGGCGGCAGCGGGAGGTTTTGCCCGGGCGTGGACGGGACCTGGAGGCTGAGCCCACGGGAGGGCGATGCCTGCGCCCAGGCTGAACCAGGGGAGCCGAGCACAATGGTGACGAGCACTGTCAGGAGCGAAGCGCGGCGCATGTTACGGATGGTGGTTCAAGCCCAATTCACGATCAAGAGCATTTAGAGAAATTATGCCGTCTGTGCTTCCCGCACACCGAGCTCGTGCTGCATTGCAGCGCGCATCAGGAATTTCTGCATCTTCCCCGTGACCGTCATGGGGAACGCATCGACGAACCGCACGTATCTCGGTACCTTCTGGTGGGCGATCCGGCCGCGACAATAGGCCTGCACCTCCGCCTCGGTCAGCTGTGCGCCCTCCCGCAGCTTCACCCAGGCGCACAGCTCCTCGCCGTATCGATCGTCCGGCACGCCGAAGCATTGGACGTCCTGGATGGCGGGGTGCGAGTAGAGGTATTCCTCGACCTCGCGCGGGTAGACGTTCTCGCCGCCGCGGATGACGACGTCCTTGATGCGGCCGACGATGTTGCAGAACCCTTCCTCGTCGATGGTGGCCAGGTCTCCGGTGTGCATCCAGCGCGCGGCGTCGATCACGGAGCGGGTGCGCGCGTCGTCCCCCCAGTAGCCGAGCATGACGCTGTAGCCGCGGGTGCAGAGCTCGCCCGGCGTGCCGCGCGGCACGATGCGGCCTTCGGCATCCACGATCTTGACCTCGAGGTGCGGATGGATGCGGCCGACCGTGCTCACCCGGCGCTCCAGCGGGTCGTCGGCCGAGCTTTGGAAGCTTACGGGGCTCGTTTCGGTCATGCCGTAGCAGATGGTGATCTGCTGGAGGTTCATGCGGTCCACGGCGCGGCGCATGACCTCGATGGGGCAGGGGGAGCCGGCCATGATGCCGGTGCGGAGCGAGCTGAGGTCGAACCGGTCGAACTCGGGGTGCTCGAGCTCGGCGATGAACATGGTGGGCACGCCGTGCAGGCCGGTGCAGCGCTCCTCGGCGACCGTCTCGAGCACGGAAAGCGGGTCGAAGCCCGCGCCGGGGTAGACCATGGTGGCGCCGTGCGTGCTGCAGGCCAGGTTGCCGAGCACCATGCCGAAGCAGTGGTAGAGCGGAACGGGGATGCAGAGGCGGTCGGCCTCCGTGAGGCGCATGGCGTCGCCGATGAACAGGCCGTTGTTGAGGATGTTGTGGTGCGTGAGCGTGGCCCCCTTCGGGGCGCCCGTGGTGCCGCTGGTGAACTGGATGTTGATGGGGTCGTCGAACTGCAGCTTGGGCTGCAGGCGGGCGAGCGCGTCCCCGTGTTCGGGCCCGGCACGGCGCGTGACGTCGTCGAAGGCCAGCGTGCCCGGGTCGTTGCCGCCGATCTGGATGACCCATTCCAGCGCCGGAAGCCGCGCGGCGCGGAGTGCGCCCGGGGCGCAGCCGGGCAGCTCGGGCGCCAACTCGCGGAGCAGGCCCATATAGTCGCTGGTCTTGAACCGCGTGGCGGTGATCAGCGCGCGGCAGCCGACGAGGTTGAGCGCGAACTCGAGCTCCGTCGTGCGGTAGGACGGGTTGATGTTGACGAGGATGATGCCGGCCTTGGCGGTGGCGAACTGCACGACCACCCATTCGGCGCAGTTGAGCGACCAGATGCCCAGACGGTCCCCGCGCACCAGGCCCAGGGCCAGCAGCCCGGCGGCGAAGGCGTCCGAGCGCTGCACCAGCTCCCGATAGGTCCAGCGCACCCCCTGGCTGCGGACGATGAGCGCCAGCGTGTCCGGCACGCGGGCGGCGGTGCGGTCGAGGTTCTGGCCCACCGTCTCGCCCAGCAGCGGCGTGTCGATGGCGCCGTGCACGTAACTCATGTGCAGGTTGGGAGCTGGCGTCGTGGCCATTTGCAGTCTCCGCCCTATAGTATTGCTCGCCAGACAAAAGGATTAGCCGCGTGTCCGCAACCCTGCTGAACCGCCCCCAAGCCATGAACTTCGGCCTCGGTGAGGCGGCCGACATGCTGCGCGAGAGCGTGGCCGGGTTCGCCGCCGACGAGATTGCGCCCCGGGCCGCCGCGATCGACCGCGAGAATGACTTCCCGGCCGATCTGTGGCGCAAGATGGGAGACCTCGGCGTGCTCGGGGTCACGGTCGAGGAGGAGTGGGGCGGCGCTGGGATGGGCTATCTCGAGCATTGCGTCGCGATGGAGGAGATCAGCCGTGCCTCGGCCAGCGTGGGGCTGAGCTATGGCGCGCACAGCAACCTCTGCGTGAACCAGGTCCGCAAGAACGGCACGGACGAGCAGCGGCGGCGCTACCTGCCTGGGCTGATCGCGGGCACGGCGGTGGGTGCCCTGGCCATGAGCGAGAGCGGCGCCGGGTCGGACGTCGTGAGCATGCGGCTGCGGGCGGAGCGGCGGGGCAGCCGGTATGTGCTGAACGGCACCAAGATGTGGATCACCAACGGGCCGGATGCGGACGTGCTGGTGGTGTATGCCAAGACGGACCCGGACGCCGGGCCGCGCGGCATCACGGCGTTCCTGGTGGAGCGGGGATTTGCCGGCTTCAGCTGCGCGCAGAAGCTCGACAAGCTGGGCATGCGCGGCAGCAACACCGGGGAACTGGTGTTCGAGGATTGCGAGGTGCCGGAGGAGAACGTGCTGGGCGGCGTGGGGCGCGGCGTGAACGTGCTGATGAGCGGGCTCGACTACGAGCGGGCCGTGCTGGCGGCCGGCCCCCTCGGCATCATGCAGGCCTGCATGGACGTGGTGCTGCCCTACATCCATGAGCGCAAGCAAT
>JBBROS010000057.1:0-19396 GCA_038229135.1 Acetobacterales bacterium | reverse complement strand
TGGCGGATGGGGTGGGATTCGAACCCACGAGACGCTTGCACGCCCGGCGGTTTTCAAGACCGCTGCCATCAACCGCTCGGCCACCCATCCCGTGGGTGCAGCTAAGCCCGGTCGGGGTGGGCCGGCAAGATGGGCGGGGTTCCTGTATGGTTGTGGATGCGTTAGCTATGCGCGCTGCCTTGGAGCCTGCATGAACCACCGTTCGCTGCTTGCCGTTCCCGTTCTGGCCGTGTTGGCGTCTCCGGCGTTGGCTGTGCCGCCGCAGGATCCGCTTGGCATTCTCACGCTGCAGATCGAGAACGATGCGGTGTCGACCTATCGCGGCACGTCGGACCAGAACTACACGTCGGGGCTGAAGCTCGGCTACACGACCGGGACGGGCAGTGTGCCGGGGGCCCTGGAGCAGGCTGGGCGGGCGGTTTGGGGGGACGGGGTGCAGCGGATCAGCTTCGACCTGAGCCAATCCATCTTCACGCCGCGCAACACGCAGCTGTCGCCGCCGAACCCGCGGGACCGGCCATACGCGGGCTACCTTCGGGCGACTGCCGCGTTGATCCATGACAGCGACACGGCGCGGTCGGTGGTTGGGCTCACGCTCGGCGTGGTGGGGCCGGCGGCCCTTGGGCGCCAAGTGCAGAACGGATTCCACGAGATCATCGGCGATCCGCCGACCCGCGGCTGGGGCTCCCAGATCCGGGACGAGCCGGCGATCGAGCTTTTGGTGGAGCGGACCTGGCGCATCCCCGTCACGCGGTTCTCGAACCTGGAGGTGGATGCGCTGCCGGCCGTGAGCGCGGGGGTGGGGACCGTGCGGGACTACGTGCAGGTGGGCGCCACGATCCGGCTCGGGCAAGGGCTGGCCAGCGATTTCGGGGCGCCGCGCATCCGGCCGGGGCTTTCGGGCGGCGACGCCTACACGCCCACGCGGCCGTTTGCCTGGTATGTGTTTGCGGGCGTGGACGGGCAGGCGATCGCGCGGGACGTGTTCCTCGATGGCAGCACGTTCCGCAGCAACTCGCCGCACGTGAGCAAGCGGCCTTACCTGGGGGAGATCCAGGCTGGGCTCGCGGTGATGGCATATGGCGTGCGGCTGACCTACACCCACGTGTTCCAAACGCCGTCGTTCGACCGGCAGCGCTCGGGGCTGTTCAACTTCGGGTCGCTGGCGGCATCCGTCCGGTTCTGAGGTTGCTGGGCGCGGCCCCTTGTCTCGGCACGCCATCGAGACATATCGACGACGAGAGGGGGCGGACGCGATGCAGGACACCATCATCACTACACCAGACGTCACCAAGCCTCGTGGCGTGGTCGAGCTCAAGACGGAGCGGCCACGGCTGCACAAGGTGATGCTCGTCAACGACGACTTCACGCCGCGCGAGTTCGTGACCCGCGTCCTGAAGGCCGAGTTCCGAATGAGCGAGGAGCAGGCCCGGCGCGTGATGATGACGGCGCACCAGCGCGGCGTTTGCGTGGTGTCCGTCTTCACCAAGGACGTCGCCGAGGAAAAGGCCACCAACGCGACCGATGCCGGGCGCAAGCAGGGCTACCCGCTGCTGTTCACGACCGAGCCCGAAGAGTAGCCGTCGGACAGTCGACGCGGCGGGTGGCCCTGCCGCCCTCGAGGCAATCACGTGGCCGGCTCGGAACCCTGGCGCGGTCCGTTCGTATGACACGAATGATCGACGAATGTCTCAGGGCCGCGTTCAGCTGTGTTCCGGGGGTAGTGGCCATCCCCGTGCGGGACGAGGTGGAGCGTATCGCCGACTGCCTCGTGGCACTGGCTCGGCAGGAGGGGGGCGCGCCCGGCGTGGTGCTGCTCGTGAACAACACGACGGACGCAACGGTGGCGGTGGTGGAGGAACTGCGGCCTTCGCTAGGGATGCCGCTGGCGGTGCTGGAGCGGTCGCTACCGCCAGCCCAGGCCAATGCCGGGCATGCGCGGCTGCTGGCGATGGAGACGGCGGACGTGCTGGCGCCGGAGGGTGTGCCACTGCTGTGCACGGATGCGGACGGGCGGGCGGCGCCGGATTGGCTGGCGGGGAGCCTCGCGCATCTCAGCCGAGGTGTCGAAGCGGTGTATGGCCGGGCGTTGATCGATCCGGTGGAAGCGGCGCGCATCCCGCCCGCGCTGCATGCGGCGGACGCGGTGGAGTGCGGCTACGCAGCGTTGCTGGACGAGATTGCGCATAGGATGGACCCGGAGCCAAACGACCCGTGGCCGCGGCACACGGAGCATTCCGGGGCGAGCATTGCCGTGAGCCGTGCGGCCTACCACCGGGCCGGCGGCGTGCCCGCAGTGGCACTGGGCGAGGATCGGGCGTTCGCGCAGGCGCTGCGGCGGGTGGACGCCGCGGTGCGGCATGCGCCGGAGGTGCAGGTGGTGGTGTCGGGGCGGATCCTGGGCCGGGCGGTGGGCGGCATGGCGGACACGATCCGGCGGCGGCTCGTGGCGCCTGACCCGAACCTGGACGATGCGCTGGAGCCCGTGGCCACCGCGGTCGTGCGGCTGCGGCTGCGGCGGCTGGCGCGGGCCGGGTTCGCGCAGGCGCGGGCCGGGCGGCCGGGGGCGCTGCTGCAGGTGGCCGAGCGGGCCGGGCTGCGGCACACGGCGGGGTTGGCACTGCTGAACAAGGCGTATTTCGGCGAAGTGTGGGAGGCGCTGGACCGCGCGCTGCCGCGGGCGACCGTGCCGGTGGCGCAGGCGGCACGGCAGACTGCGCTGGCGCGGGCCATGCTGGCGCGGCTGCGGGCGGCGGAGCCGGCGTTGGTTTGAGGTCTGATGCCCTATGTCTGACTGCGCTGCCGCGGGTCCAGCACCTGGCTCAGGCGGTCGCCGACCAGGTTGACTGCCATGACAGCGAGGAAGAGGGCCGCGCCGGGGAAGAGCATGGTCCAGGGGGCGTAGCGGATGAACTCGCGCCCGGCATTCAGCATGGCGCCCCATTCGGGGGTGGGCGGTTGGGCGCCGAGGCCGAGGAAGCTGAGGGTTGCGGTGAACAGGACGGCGTTGCCGAGGTCGAGCGAGCCCAGCACGATGATGGTGGGCGCCAGGTTCGGCAGCAGGTGGCGCCAGAGGATGCGGGCCGGGCGGGCCCCGGTGGCGCGGGCGCCCTCGATGAACTCGCGCTGCACCAGGCTGAGGGCGGCGCCGCGGACGATGCGGGCGAAGCGTGGGATGCCGGCGATGCCGACGGCCAAAGCCGCGTTCTCGAGCCCGACGCCCAGCACGGCGACGACGAGGATGGCGAGCACGATCGGTGGGAAGCCCAGCATGACGTCGATGGCGCGGGCGCCCCAGGCGTCGATCCGGCCGCCGGCATACGCGACGAACACGCCGAAGCTGGCGCCGAACACGAGGCTGACGGCGACGGTGCCGAGGCCGACGGCGAGGGAGAAGCGGGCGCCGTAGAGGACGCGGGAGAACAGGTCCCGCCCATACAGGTCGCAGCCGAACCAGTGCGCGGCGCCGGGCGGCTCCAGGCGGCGGCACACGCGCGTCTCGTTCCAGTCGTAGGGGGCGAGCCATGGGGAGAGGATGGCTGCGAGCACGAAGACCAGCAGCAGGGCGGCGCCGATGCGGGCGCCGGGGGTGGCGAGCAACCGCCTCATGCCCAGCCCTCACGCACGCGCGATGCGGGGGTCGATGGCGCCGTAGAGCAGGTCGATGAGGAGGTTGACGGCCAGGTAGGCGGCGGTGATGACCACCACGATGCCTTGCACCACCGGGTAGTCCTTCGTGAGCACCGCCTCCACCAGCAGCGCGCCGAGGCCGGGGCGGGCGAACACGCGCTCGGTGACGACGGCGCCGCCGATGAGCAGCGCGAACTGGGTGCCGAGGAGGGTGAGCGGCGGGATGAGCGCGTTGCGGCCGACGTGGCGGAGGGCGACGCGGACGGGGCCGAGTCCCTTGGCGCGGGCCGTGCGGACGTAGTCCTGCGAGGCGGCCTCGATGACGCTGGCGCGGACCAGCCGGGCCAGGGAGCCGGCGAGGTAGAGGCCGACCGTGATGCTGGGCAGGATGAGGGCCACGGGTCCGGTGCCCAGCACGGGCACCCAGCCGAGGCCGGTGGCGAACACCTGGATCAACAGCATGCCGAGCCAGAAGCCCGGCAGCGACAGCCCGGCCAGCGCCGCCGTCATGATTGCCGCGTCCAGCCACCCGTTGGGCCGCAGCCCGGCCAGCAGCCCCAGCGTGGAGCCGAGCAGCCCGCCGACGAGCAGGCCGCCGAAGGCGAGGCTGAGCGTGTAGGGCGCCTGCTCGAGGATCATGGTGGTGACGGGCTGGCGGGTGCGGAAGCTGTCGCCGAAGTCGGCCCGGGCGGCGCGGGCCAGGAAGTGGACGTACTGCACGAGGGGCGGCTGGTCGAGGCCGAGGCGGGCGCGCTCGGCGTCGATCACCTCCTGGCTCGCGGGGGTGCCGCCCAGCATGAGGGCCACCGGATCGCCCGGGATGGCCTGGAGTGCCACGAACACGAGCGACCAGGTGAGCAGCAGGATGGGGATGGCTGCGGCGAGGCGGCCGAGGAGGTAGCGCATGCGGCGATGCTGCGGGGCTGGGCCGGGGCACGCAAGCGCTTCTCATCGGGCATGGGGGCTGCTCAAATCGGGGCCGATCCATCGGGAGCCACGCCATGCATCGCCGTACCCTGCTCGCTGCCCCGCTCGCGACCATCCCTGCCGCCGCCCGCGCGCAGCCTGCCGGACTGACCGTCACCTGGGGCGAGGACGATAACGCGGCCCGGACCTACGACCCGCGCGTGACGCAGAGCCGGCACGAGAGCCAGCTCATCGTGCAGGTGTTCGACACGCTGATCGCCTCGGACGGGGACAGCTCGTTGCACCCCGGCCTCGCGCGCGCCTGGCAGGTGGCCCCCGACGGACGCAGCATCACGCTGCAGCTGCGGGACGACGTGACGTTCCACGACGGAACACCGTTCGATGCGGATGCGGTCCGGTTCACCTACGACACGGTAGCGGACCCGAAGACCGGGAGCCAGGCGGCGGTGGACATCCTGGGGCCGTATGCCGGCTGCGACGTGCTGGGGCCGCACGAGGTGCGGATCAAATACAGCCGGCCGTTCGGGGCGGCGGCGCCGAGCTTGAGCCAGAACGAGCTCTCCATCGTGTCGCCGACGGCGGTGCGGACCCTGGGGGACGCCGGGTTCGCACGGGCGCCTGTTGGGACGGGGCCGTTCCGCTTCGTGAGTTGGGAGGCGGGGCGCCAGGTGGTGCTGGAGCGCAACGAGGCCTATCGCTGGGCGCCGGGGTTCATGGCGTGCCAGGGGCCGAGCAAGGTGGCGCGGGTGGTGCATCGGTTCATCCCGGATGCCAGCACGCGGGTGGCGGCGCTGGAGCGAGGCGAGATCGACATCGCGGACCTGACGCCGATCCTGGACATGCAGCGGCTGGCGAAGGACCGGCGGTTCGGCACGGCGGTGTACGAGGCGACGGGGCTGCCCTTCGGCGTGCTGATCAACACGAGCCGGGGCATCTTCCAGGACCAGCGCGTGCGGCAGGCGCTTTTTCTTTCGCTCGACCGGGCACGGTTGGCCGACGACTTGTTCTTTGGGCTGGTCAAGCCGGCGTACGGGCCATTGAGTGCAGCCACGCCCGGTTATTGGGCGGGCGTCGAGCAGTTGTACAAGCCGGACCCCAAGCGCGCGGCTGCGCTGCTCGACGAGGCGGGGTGGCGCATCGGGCCGGGTGGCGTGCGCGTGAAGGACGGGCAGCGGCTGACTGCCGAATATTTCGCGCCGCCGCCGTTGGAGCCGGACACGGCCGTGGCCATCCAGGCGGAGGCCAAGCGGGTCGGGTTCGACCTGAAGGTGGAGACGATCACCTTCGCGCGGAACCAGGAGCTGGTGTTTGCCAACGCCTACGACATCCTGCCGCTGCGCTGGATCAGTGCGGACCCGAGCCTGCTCGAAATCCCGTTCCACAGCAGGAACATCCCGCGGCCGGGCTACTACAAGTTCAACTGGCCGCGCGTGACGGACCCGGCGCTCGATGCGCTGCTGGAGCAGGGGGCCGGGGCGCCGGACCGGGCGGAGCGGGACCGGATCTATGCCGAGGCGCAGCGGCGGATCATGGAAAGTGCGGTGTGGCTGCCGCTGCACGACCAGGTGCAGACGGTGGCGTGGGGCGCGGGGAAGAGCGGGTATCGCCCGGCGCGGACGCGATGGCTGGTGAAGTTCCACGACGTCGGGTCCGCATGACGGAGCATGTCCTGGCCGCCCTGGACGGCGGCGTGCTGACGCTGACGCTGAACCGGCCGGAGAAGCGCAACGCGCTGACGGACGCGATGTATGGTGCCCTCGCCGACGCGATGGAGGCGGCCGAGCGGGACCCGGGCACGCGGGTGATCGTGGTGCGGGGCGCTGGCGAGGGGTTCACGGCGGGCAACGATCTGGGCGAGTTTGCCGCGAGCGCCGGGCGGCTGGGCCAGGTGCAGCGGTTCCTGGCGGCGCTGCTGGGCGCCACCCGGCCGCTGGTGGCGGCGGTGCACGGGCGGGCGGTTGGCATCGGCCTCACCATGCTGCTGCACTGCGACCATGTGGTGCTGGCGGACGATGCGCAGCTGAGCGCCCCGTTCGTGAGCCTGGCGCTGGTGCCGGAAGCGGGCTCGGGCCTGCTGCTGCCAGCGCGGATCGGGCACGCGCGGGCCTTCGCGGTGTTCGCACTCGGGGCGGTGGTGCAGGCCGAGGAGGCGCTGGCCTGGGGGCTCGCGAACCGGGTGGTGGAGCGGGACGCGCTGTGGGCGGCGGCCGACGAGGTGGCGGGGCGGCTCGCGCGGCAGCCGATGGAGGCGGTGGCGGCGACGAAGCGCCTGATGCGCGACGGCCCGGCGCTGGCGCGGCAGATGGAGGCGGAGGGGGCGGTGTTCCGCGAGCGGCTGGCGAGTGCGGAGGCGCGGGAGGCCTTCGCGGCGTTCGCGGAGCGTCGGGCACCGGATTTCGGGCGGGGGTAGGCTGAGGTGTGAGGACCCAGGCTAGTCCTCCACTGTCATCGCGAGCCGAAGGCGTGGCGATCCAGGGCGGCGCTCATTGGCCGCGGCCGGTCGTGGGCAGGCGCGCTGCACCCCGGCGTGACGAGCGCGTTGCCCTGGATTGCCACGCTCCGCTCGCAATGACGGGGACGGGAAGGGGCCGGGCAGCGTTCCGAACGACTGTTCTTGCGGTCATCCCTCCCCCGTCCCCTCCCGCAAGGGGAGGGGGGAAGACGGACCGGGTCAACGCTGCCAACCACCCTGATGGTGCCTAGTTCCACTCGGCCAGTATTGCGCCCAGCGCGGTCCCGAGGCCGGTGTGGAGGTAGCCGCCTTCTTGCACCAGGAGGGTGGGGAGGCCGAGGGCTCGGATGCGGCGCGCGGCCTCGGCGAAGGCGGGGGTGGTGATTCGGAGGGCTTGGGAGGGGTCGTGTTCGTGGGCGTCGAGGCCCAGGGGGATCACGAGGGCGCCGGGGCTGTGGGTTCGGATCGTGGCGAGGGCAGTGTCGATGGCCTGGAGCCAGGGGGCGTCGCCGCTGCCCATGGAGAGGGGGATGTTGAGGTTGAAGCCGCTGCCGGCGCCGTCGCCGCGTTCGTCGGCGTGGCCGGCGTAGAAGGGGGCGGTGGCGTTCGGGTCGGCGTGGACGCTGGTGGTGAGCACGTCGGACCGGGTCCAGAAGATGTGCTGGGTGCCGTTGCCGTGGTGCACGTCGATGTCGAGCATGGCGATGCGGCCATAGCGGGCGAGCAGGCGTTCGGCGGCGATGGCGCTGTTGTTGAGGTAGCACACGCCGGTCATGAGGTCCGGATAGGCGTGGTGGCCCGGGGGGCGGCAGAGCGCGTAGGCGGGTTGGCCGGTGGCCGCCACCAGGTCGGCGGCGTGGATGGCGGTGCGGGCGCTGGCGAACACGGTTTGCCAGGTGTGTTCCTGGATGGCGCAGGAGGTGCTGTTCGAATACCAGCCGAGTTCGCCCAACAGGTTGGTAGGTTTGCGGTGCATGCGGTGCGTGGGGTGCACGTTCGGGATGGCGTCCGGCCCGGCGCCTTCGAGTTGGCGCCAGCGGGCGTGGGCGGTTTGGAGGAAGGCCACGTAGGCCGGGTCGTGCACACGGAGGATGGGGTCGAGGCCCGTGTCGGGCGCCACGACCACCTCGTGGCCGCCCTGGCGCGCCGCCTCGAGGAAGACGTGATAGCGCTCGGCGCGGTCGGGCTGGGCGATCCAGGTGCCGAGGCGAAAGACGAGGTCCGGGTCGTGCAGCGCCTGGTCGGGGTGGTGGACGACGATCAAGGACGAGGCACGCCGAGGCGGTCGCCGGTGCTGCGGATGCCGTCCCAGGTGTAGGGCTGGAGGGGGATGCCGTTGGCGGTCCGGTCCGCGCGGGTGCGCGCCTCCACGTCGCCGGGGACGAGGACGGGGAGCGCCGGGTCGATCGGGTGGGTGTCGCGGACGTAGGTGGCGAAATCGGCGGCGGTCTGCGCGAAGTGTGCGGCGCCGAAATGGTTCGGGTCGAGGTAGATGGATAGCATGCCGTTCACGATCCCTCCGCGTTGGCCCCCGGGGGGCTGGGCGGTGGGGGACCCTGCGAAGCAGCCGGCCAGGATCTCGCACATGAAGGCGATGCCGCTGCCCTTGTGGTCGCCGAAGGCGCGGATGGCGCCGGTGCCGCGGCCGGGGTCCCGCACGATGCCGTCGAGCGGGCCGTAGAACTCGGCCGGGTCGTCCGAGAGGCGGCCCTCGGCGGTGACGAGGGCGTCGTGGGGCAGCGGCTTGCCGCCATTGCTGGCCACGAGGACCTTGCCTTCCGCGACGACGGAGGTGGCGAAGTCGAGCAGCAGCGGCGGGCCGCCGGGTTGGGGCACGCCGATGCAAAGGGGGTTCGTGCCGAAGCGGCGCTGGGTGCCGCCGAACGGGGCGACGATCTCGCCCAGGCCCACGTTGACCATGTGGATGCTGACCAGCCCGGCCTCTGCCGCGCGCTCCGCCCAGTCCCCGATGCGGCCGATATGGCCGGAGTTGCGGAGTGTCACCACCGCCAGCCCGGCTGCGCGGGCCTTAGCGATGCCGAGGTCCACCGTGAGCGGCCCGATGGTCTGGCCGAAGCCGAGGTTGCCCTCCACCACCGCATGGGTCGGGCTCTCGAGCACCACCGTGATCGTCTGCCCGGCGCGGACCTTTCCTTCCTCCAGCCACGTCACGTAGCGGGGCACGCGGATCACGCCGTGGCTGTCGTGGCCGGCCAGGTTTGCGCCGAGCAGGTGGTGGGCGATGCGGCCGGCCTCTTCGGGGGCGACCTTGGCGGCTTCGAAGATGGCAGCGATGTAGGGGCGGAGCGTCGCCAGCGGGATGAGCGGGTCCATCACTCTGCAGCCTTGGGCATCCCGGCCAGGGCGTGGGCCATGCGCCGGTAGAAATTGTTGTCGGTGGGGGTGACGAGCATTTCGGCCATGCAGGTTCGGGGTGGCAGGCGGGCGGCGAAGAGAGCGGATTCGGCGATGTCCTCGGGCTGGACCATCAGCGCGCGCTCTTCGGCGGTGGGGGGGCGTGGGCGGGTGTCGAGGATGTCTGTCGCGACTTCGCCGGGGTTGATGCAGATGCTGCGGATGCCGTGGATGCCCTCCTCGGCATTGATGGTGGCGGACATGGCGCGCGCGCCATGCTTGCTGGCGGTGTAGGTGGGGCCGGCAACGGCGAAGATGCCCGTGGCGGCGTTGCTCACCACATGGATGAGGGTGCCGCTGCCGGCCGCGCGCATGGCGGGCAGCACGGCGATGCTGCAGTAGAACGGGCCCTTGAGGTTCACATCCACCACGTGCGCCATGTCCTCGGGCGACAGGTCCCGCCAGTGGCGCTTCGTCGCGTTTGTGCCGGCGTTGTTGACCAGGATCTGCACCGGGCCGAGTGCAGCCACCACGGCGGCGTGCGCGGACGCAACGGCGGCGGCGTCCGACAGGTCGGCCGGCACCACGAGGGCGCCGGGCACCATGGCGGCCGTCTCGTCGAGTGCGGACTTGCGACGGCCGCTGATGGCAACCCGGGCCCCGGCGGCCCCGAAGGCGAGGGCGATGGCACGTCCGATGCCGCTGCCCGCGCCCGTGACCCAGACGGTGCGGCCTGCGAGGTCCTGCATCAGACCACCCGCCCGCTGTCGGGCTCCAGCAGGTGCATGTGCGCCATTTCGGCGGCCAGGTGGATCGGCGCGCCGGGGGCGGCGTCCGTCTCGGGGCTTACCCGGGCCACGAGGACGGTGGCGCCCAGGCGGAGGTGCACCAGCGTCTCCATGCCCATCGGCTCCACCACTTCGACCATGGCGGTGATGGGCGCGCTGCTGGGGCGCGTGGTTTCGGGTGCGGATTGCGGCAGGTGCTCGGGGCGGATGCCGAGCAGCATCGGGCGGCCCTGCATGCCCTCGTATCGGGCTGCGCGGTCGGCCGGGATGGGCAGGAGCTGGCCGTCCTCGAGCCGCACGCCGCCGGACTCGAGGGTGGCCGGCAGGAAATTCATGGCGGGCGAGCCGATGAAGCCGGCCACGAAGCGAGTCTTGGGATGGTGATACAGCTCCTGCGGCGGGCCGACCTGCTCGATGATGCCGCCGTTCATCACCACCACACGGTCGGCGAGGGTCATGGCCTCCACCTGGTCGTGCGTGACGTAAACGGTGGTGGTGCGGACGGTCTGGTGCACCTTCTTGATCTCGGTTCGCATCTGCACGCGCAGCTTGGCATCGAGGTTGCTGAGCGGCTCGTCGAACAGGAAGACCTTTGGGTTGCGCACGATGGCGCGGCCCATGGCCACGCGCTGGCGCTGGCCGCCCGAGAGCGCCTTGGGCTTGCGGGCGAGCAGGGGCACGATGTCCAGGATGCGGGCCGCCTCGTCCACGCGGGTCTTGATCTCGGACTTGGGGGTGCCGCGAAGCTTGAGGCCGAAGGCCATGTTGTCGAACACGGTCATGTGCGGATAGAGCGCGTAGTTCTGGAACACCATCGCGATGTCCCGGTCGCGGGGCGGCACGTCGTTGACCACGCGGCCGCCGATGCGGATCTCGCCGCCGCTGATCTCCTCGAGGCCGGCGATCATGCGGAGCGTCGTGCTCTTGCCGCAGCCGGAGGGGCCGACGAGCACCACGAACTCGGCGTCGGCGATCTCGAGGTCGATGCCGCGAACGGCCTGCACGCCGCCTTCGTAGGATTTGACTACCTTGCGGACCGAGACGTCAGCCATCGTTGCCTCCCATTTTGGGGGGAGCGTGGCAGAGCCGGCGGTGGGCAGCAAGGCGCGGCGCTAGGCGTGGGCGGCACGGACCCGCGCGGCAGCCTGGCCGTCGACGGCCAGGCGGTCCCGCCCGGCGCGCTTGGCGTCGAACAGGGCGGCGTCGGCGCGTCGGACCAGGCTCGAGGCGGCGGCACTGGGCGGTTCGCCCCGGTGCGGGGCGATGGTGGCCACGCCGGCGCTCACCGTCACCCGGCCGGTCGGGCCCTGCGCGTTCTCGAGGTCGAGCGCGCGGACGGCGGTGCGGATGCGTTCGGCCAGCGTGGCGGCGTCGGCCAGATCGGTGCCGGGCAGCAGAACTGCGAACTCCTCGCCGCCGTAGCGGGCGGCCATATCCGTCTGGCGCTGCACGACGCCGCGGATGCAGCCGGCGATGGTGCGGAGCACGCGGTCGCCCTCGGGGTGGCCGTAGCGGTCGTTGAAGGCCTTGAACCCGTCGGCGTCGATCATGACCATGGAGAGCGATGCCCCGTCCCGCGCCGCGCGGGTCGCTTCGCGCGCCAACTCCTGGTCGAACTGGCGCCGGTTGGCCAGGCCGGTGAGGCTGTCGGTCGCGGCCATGACGGAGAGGTGCCCGGCAGCCTCCACCAGCGCCGTTTCGGCCGTGATGCGGCGCTTCAGCTCGCGCCGGAAGAGCTGGCTGAGCAACGTGACGGCGATGGCGAGCAGCAGCATGAGAGAGCCGATGAGCACGGCCCTCGCGAGCCAGGGCGCGTAGATCTTCTCCACCGAGAGCGCCACGACGACGAGGAGTGGATAGTCTGCGATGCGGCGGTAGGTGAACAGGCGCTCCACGCCGTCGAGCGACGAGGGTGCGACGAACTGCCCTGTGGGCGCCACCTGTGCGCGGCGCAGCGGCTCGCTCCGGCCGAGGGTCAAGATCGTCTCCAGCTCGCCCGGCGGCTGTCGGGCGACGATGCGGCCGTCGGTGCGGAGCAGCGTGACGGAGCCGCCCTCGCCCAGCTCGAGCGTGTCGAACAGGGCCTGGAAGTAGGCGAGCCGGATGCTGCCGACGACGACGCCTTGGAACGAGCCGTCGGGGCCGGTGATGCGGCGCGTGATGGCCATGCTGCTGTCGCCGCTGCGGAGGCGGCTGCGGAAGGGTTGGCTGACGAAAAGGCCCGCATCGGCCTTGTCGCGGTGCACCTGGAAGTAGTCGCGGTCCGCGAGGTTGAGGCTGTGCGGGATGACGGACGTGCTGTCGAACTTGATGTCGCCCGCGGCATCGAGGACGAGGATCGAGCCGAGATAGTCGGCGGTGGCGGCCCGGTCGAAGATGGCGGCGTGGCGGATGCTGGGATCGACGGTCTCGATGCCGGGCAAGCGAAGGACATCGAGCGCGCCCTGCAGCGATAGGTCGTAGATGGCGATGTTGCGGGCGATGTCCCGCTCGAGCGCGGTGCCGAGGTTGCTGGCGGAGCGCTCGGCCTGCCTCCACACGTCCCGCCGCCCATCGTAGAGGGCGAGGCCGCCGAGCAGCAGGATCATCCCGGCCACGAGGGCGCCGGCCACGCTGAGCCACCCACCGCGCGAGAGCGGCACGGGCGCTCGGCGGGACAGAGACGCGGCGGGGCGGTCCAGTGGACTCGGAAGCGTGTCCATGGGCGAAGGCTACCCGAAGGCCGGGCCCGGTTCCATGGAAAGGCCGGCGCTGCGGCCATTCGTGACAATTGCTGACAGAGCCGAACGTCATTCAATACCATCGATCACGATTGAGTGATGCAAGCGGCGACCAGCTATGGCAGGCTCGTGACAGCGTGGTGATGGGGGGTCGTGCAGCATGGTGTCGGTCCTGGGGGGTGTTGTGCGGCTCGTCGCTGGCCGGGGTGCGGGGAGCGTCCTGGCTCTGGTGGCCCTGCTTCTTGCGCGGAGCGCTGCCGCGGCGGAGCCGGCCGAGGCGCCGGTCTGGCACCGCTCCGTGGAAATCTCGCTCGTGGTGCGCATCGACGGGACGGCCGATGCGGTCGAGACCTGGTCCACTCGCGCCGACACGACGTCCATGGCGCATGCGGTGGCGCAGCAAAGCTTCTCGTGGTCGGCCGACCACGAGGATGTGCGGGTGCTGGAGGCGTTCACGCTCAAGGCGGGGGGTGGATCGCTCCCGGTCGGGCCCGGCGCGCTGATGCAGCAGGCGGTGCGGACGAGCGGTTCGGCCCCGCAGTTCACGGCCGCGCAGGCCCGCACGCTGGTGTTCCCGGCGGTGGCCGCGGGCGACACGGTCCAGTATCGGCTGGCGCGGCAGAGCCGGGCGGCCATGTTCCCCGGTGCGTTCATGACCACGCTGCTGCTGGGCGAGCGGCCGCATTTGGAGGCTGCCACGGTCAGTGTGACGCTGCCGCCGGGCATGGCGTTGCTGGTGGCGCCGCGGGGCATGAACGAGCAGGAGGCCGAGACGCTGCCCGATGGCGGCCTCGTGCGGCGCTGGGCGCTGGATGCGGCGGCGTGGGGCGGGGTGTCGCTCGACATGTCGACGCTGCCGGGCTTCGAGGCGCTGGGGGAGGCCTACGCCGAGCGGGCGGCACCCCGGGCGGTCCCGACCCCGGCCATCGCGGCGCTTGCCGGGAGGCTGACGGAGCAAGCGGGGCGAGAAGACACGCGGGCGGCGACGTTGCTGCTCTATCGTTTCGTCGCGACCGACATCCGCTACGTCGCGAGCTTCCAGGGTGATGGCCGCGTGGTGCCGCGCGCGCCCGAGACGGTGCTGGCGGAGGGGTGGGGCGACTGCAAGGACCATACGGCGCTGCTCCAGGCGCTGCTGGCGGCGCGCGGGATCGGGTCCGTGCCGGCGCTGATCGGGCTGCGGCCGGAGCCGGAGCTGTGGGGCGCGCCCGGCCTGGGACAGCTGAACCACGTGATCACCTACGTCCCGTCGCTCGACCTGTATCTGGACAGCACGGCCCCGTATGCGCCGTTCGGGCTGCTGCCGTTGGGCGAGTACGACAAGCCGGTGGTGCTGGCCGAGCCGGGGCGCGCACGCCTGGCCCGCACGCCTGCGCGGCCGCCCGAACCGCTGGTGCTGCGGACTGTGACGGCGGCGCGGATCGGGGCCGACGACGTGGTGAGCGGCACGACCACCACGGAGGCCTCGGGGCCGCAGGCGATCGCGCTGCGGTCCATGGCGGCGTGGTTCGAGGGGCGCGGGCGCGGGGCGGCGAGCGGGCAGATGCGATTGCTGGGCACGCCGGGCACGGGCGCGTTCCGGTTCGACCCGCCGGACAGGGCGGCCGACGAGCCCGGTTACCGGGTGCATGCGCGGTTCCGCCTCGAGGAGGCGCTGCTGGACGGGGGGGAGGCGCCGTTCGTGCTGCCGAGTGGGCTGGGCGCGTTCGAGCGGCCGGGTCGGGTGCTGCTGGGCGCCTCGGAGGGAGGTGCGCTCTGCCTGCCGGGGACCGAGACGGAGGAGTTGGCGCTGACGTTGCCGGAGGGCGCGACGCTCGGTCCGCTGCCGAAGCCAGTTCGGGTGGAGGCCGGGTCGGGCGACGCAGGGCGGGCGCGGTATGAGAGTGCTTATGCGCTCGAGGGTGACGTCCTGCGGGTGCGGCGGTCGTTCAGCGTGGAGGCGACGCGGGTGTTCTGCGGGGCCGAGGCGCATGCGGCCATGCGGGGCGTGGCGGCGGCGGCGCGGCGGGACCAGCGGGTCCAGGTGCGGCTGGTGCGGTCGGCTCCGGCATCGGAGGACTAGAGAGGGAGCGACGGGAGAGAGGGATGAAAACGGCTACTCGATTTCGAACACCACCGGGACGTGGTCGCTGGGCTGCGGCTCGTTGCGCTCGTCGCGGTCCGGGCGGGCGGTGACGAGGCGTTCGGCGAGCTCGGGGGAGAGGAGCGCGTGGTCGATGCGCAGCCCGGCGTCGCGGCGCCAGGCGCCGGCCTGGTAGTCCCAGAAGGTGTAGACGCGGCCTGTCGGATGCACCGCGCGGACGGCATCGGTCAGCCCCTGCCAGAGGAGGGTGCGGAAGGCGGCGCGGGTTTCGGGGCGGACGAGGGCGTCGTCTGGGGGGAGGGTGCCGGGGTGGTAGTCTTCGTCGGTGGGCGCCACGTTGTAGTCGCCGGCGAGGACGAGGGGGCGGTCGGCCTTCAGCAACGTGCTGGCGCGGGCCGCTAGGCACTCCATCCAGCGGAGTTTGTAGGCGTATCCGTCCGCGCCGCCGGAGTTGCCGTTGGGGAGGTAGAGGTTGCCGACGATGATGCCCTGCGCTTCCACCTCGATGTAGCGGGCCTGGGCGTCGTCGGCCGGGAGGCCGGGGAGCGCGCGTGCGGTGACCTCGACGGGGCTGCGGGCGAGGATGGCGACGCCGTTATAGCTTTTTTGGCCGACGAGGTGGGCGGTGTAGCCGGGAAAGGGGTTCGCCGCTTCGTCCAGCAAGCCGTCGGGCGGGGTGGCGCCGGGAAATTGGGGCGCCTCGCACTTGATCTCTTGCAGGAGCAGGAGGTCGGGTTGATTGCGTGCGAGCCAGGCCGCGACGTGGCGCTCGCGCTGTCGGATCGAGTTGACGTTCCAGGTGGCGATACGCACCGGCCGGGCCTTCCCGAAATCAGTCGATCGAGAAGCTGGTCCCGCAGCCGCAAGCCGAGGTCGCGTTCGGGTTGCGGATGGTGAAGTGGGCACCCATCAACTGGTCAGTCCAGTCGAGCTGGGCACCGGCGAGGAGGTCGAGGCTGGCTGGGTCGACAAGGATGCGGGCAGGGCCTTGCTCGATGATGGTGTCGTCGGGCTGAGGCGCCTGGTCGAGCTCGAATTTGTATTGGAAGCCGCTGCATCCGCCGGCGAGCACGGCGACGCGTAGGGCGCCCGAGATCCCCTCGCTGGTGGCGATCTCTGCCACTCGGGCTGCGGCACGGTCGGAGACGGTGAATGCGGTCATGAAGGTTATGTAGGACGATTCGAGGCGCGGTTCCAGGCCGACCGCCAAAGCGTCGTCATCGCGAGCCGAAGGCGTGGCGATCCAGGGGCCGTCGAGAGCAGGCTGGTTTCCCGGGATTGCCGCGCCTTCGGCTCGCAATGAACGTGTCGCTTCAGCCTGCGCCTTCAATGTTCCAGGTTTGGTCCACTCCCGGCGCAGCGTGGCGGCTGCTAGACGGGCGCATGATCGTGGCCCCCTATGCCGTTCAGGCAGCGACGTCGCGCGGGCGGTTGCATCCGGAGCCGGAGGCGCCGGGGCGCAGCCCGTGGCAGCGGGACCGGGACCGGATCATCCACAGCAGCGCCTTCCGCAAACTGCAGTACAAGACGCAGGTCTTCGTCAACCACGAGGGCGACTACTACCGCACGCGGCTGACGCACAGCATCGAGGTGGCGCAGGTGGCGCGGTCGGTGGCGCGCGAGCTGGCGCTGGACGAGGATCTGACGGAGGCGCTGGCGCTGGCGCACGACCTCGGGCACCCGCCGTTCGGGCATGCGGGCGAAGACGCGCTGCAGGCATGTACCAAGCCCTGGGGCGGCTACAACCACAACGCGCAGAGCCTGCGGATCGTGACGCGCCTCGAGAGCCGGTATGCGGCGTTCGATGGCCTGAACCTGACCTGGGAGACGCTCGAGGGCCTGGCCAAGCACAACGGCCCGTTGCGACACCCGCCGGCCTACATCGCCGAGTACGACAAGCTGCACCCGCTGGCGCTCAATACGCATGCCTCGGCCGAGGCGCAGGTTGCGGCCATGGCGGACGACATCGCCTATCACAGCCACGACCTGGATGACGGCATGCGCGCCGGGCTGTTCGGGCCGGAGGACATCGCGCATCTGCCGGTGGTGGGCCCGGCGCTGGCGCGGGCGCGGCAGGCCTCGCTCGACGTGCCGCCGCCCCGGCTGCGGCACGAGACGATCCGGCGCGTTATCAATGCGTTCGCGACCGACCTGGTGGTGGAGACGCGGCGGCGGCTGGAGAAGCTGGCGCCCGCGGACGTCGACGCCGTCCGGCATGCGAAGGCGCCCGTGGTGGCCTACAGCCCGGCGATGGATGCGGCGAACCGGGCGATCAAGGATTTCCTGTATGCCCGCATGTATCGCCACTGGCGCGTGAACCGCATGACGGCCAAGGCGCGGCGGGTTACGGAGGAGCTGTTTCGCCTGCTGCACGGCGATACGGGCCTGCTGCCCGACGGATGGCGGAGCCTTGCCGGCGAGGGCGACCTGGCGCGGGCGAGCCTGATCGTGACGGACTACATCGCCGGCATGACGGACCGGTATGCGCTGGACGAGCACCAGCGGCTGACCGACCCGACGATGAGGGGGTAGCGCCGGCGGGCTCCGGTCGGCCGTCGAATGAGGGTTGTCACGGCGAGAGAACGGTCGTTGATGGGCGAGCTACTCAGGAGTCGTCGATGCACCGTCGTTCAATCTTCGCATTCGCCGCCGTCCTCGCGTTGTCTGCCTGCGGAGCGCCGGAGATGACTGCGGGGGTGACCAAGGCCCGGGCCCGCAGCACAGGGCCGTTCGGGATGTTCTCGCCGGATTCGGTGACGACGGCGGGTGCATCGGCGTTCCAAGGGGTTGGCCGCGTTACGATCGGCAGCTTCATCGTGGGCTTCAACACCCTGGACACGATGTCGCGCACGAGCGGCCGGTTCAGTTCCAACGCCCGCAACACCCTCGTGGGCATCGACGAGCGTCAGATGCGGCAGATCACCGAGGCGGCGCATGAACGCTTCGGCCAGGCCTTGCGTGCGGCCGGCTACTCGGTCGAGGACTCCGCCCCGCTGCTGGCCAACACGGCTTATGCCGGGACGAAGTCCTATCCGAACCCCTACCTCGACTCCTCGGGTGGGTTGTTCGGGGACCGCAGCGCCGTCAGCTACGTGAGCCCAGGCGCTGCACCGACGATGAAGATCTATGCGGGCGCCATCCAGGGCACCATGGGCGGCTTCGGACCGGACAACCCCGTCTACAAGGCGACTGACTACGCACAGGCGACGGGAACGCGGGTGCTGAACGTCATCTACGTCCTGAATTTCGTGACCGATGCGCGCCCGTCCGGCCTGCGGCTCGCCAATGCGGCGACGGTCGGGCAAGGGCTTTCGGTGGTCGCGAACTCCTCCAAAATAGGCATCTACGGCCCGTCCAGCGGCACTCTGACGCTTGGACAGCCGATTACGTCGGAGAAGGAGTTCGCCACGCTGTCGGACGCGACCACGAGCGGCGCGCGGGTCGGCGAGGAGGTGGCGAATGCGCTCACGACCCTGATGGGGTCTGGCGCGTCGCAATCCCGCACGTTCAGCTTCACCGCGCGCCCGGCCGACTATGCCGCGGCAGCACAGGACGCAATGGACCAGGCCAACGCCTTGCTGATCGGCACGATGGCCGGCCTGCGCTGACGCGCCCTGGTTGACCCGGCGGCGTGCGTCGGGCCAATCAGCCCGGCCGCGGTCGTGTTGCCGCGGGCTACAGAGAAAAGAGCCTTCATGACCGATAACATCTTCGCCCGCGTGCGGGAGGCCGTGGTCGCGGCGCTGGACCAGGTCGCGCCAGGGCTGGCGCCGGAGGTGGCAGCGCGCGTGGAGGTGACGCCGGCGCGGGAGGCGGCGCATGGGGACATGGCGACCAACGCCGCGATGGTCGCGGCCAAGGCGGCCGGGCAGAAGCCACAGGCGCTGGCGGCGGCGCTGTCTGCGGTGCTGGCGGACGGGGCGGACGTGCTGACGGCGGAGCCGGCGGGGCCT
This sequence comes from Acetobacterales bacterium, assembly GCA_038229135.1. GTDB lineage: Bacteria > Pseudomonadota > Alphaproteobacteria > Acetobacterales > Acetobacteraceae > JBBROS01. Next base: position 488 of record JBBROS010000057.1, on the reverse strand, counting down.
GGGTTCGTGAACCTGCGGCTGCGGCCCGAGGCGCTGCTTGGGGCGATCCCAGCGGTGCTGCGGGCAGGCGAGGCCTATGGGAACAGCCCGGCGGGCGGTGGCGTGGCGGTGAACGTCGAGTATGTGAGCGCCAACCCGACCGGGCCGATGCATATCGGGCATTGCCGCGGGGCCGTGGTGGGGGACGCGCTGGCTAACCTGCTCGGCAAGGCCGGGTTCGCGGTCACGAAGGAATACTACATCAACGATGCCGGGGCGCAGGTGCAGGCCCTCGGGTGGGCGGCGTATTGGCGGTATCTGCAGGCGCTGGGCACGACCATGACGGAGGAGGCGTTCGACGCTGCCGTGCCGGGGGGGCTGCAGTATCGGGGGGACTATCTGGTCCCGGTCGGCGAGGCGCTGGCCGCCGCGCACGGGGCCGCGCTGGCGGGCCCCGGCGCGACGGTCGCGGACCCGGCCGTGTGGTTGGACACCGTGCGGGACGTGGC
>JBBROS010000056.1:0-20793 GCA_038229135.1 Acetobacterales bacterium | reverse complement strand
GTTGGGTGGCGCGCCCGGGGACGCGCCGTGGGCCGGGCCGGGCGCCTGGGCCGGGCCGGGGGCCTGGCGGCCGCGGGGGCCCACGGCGAGGAACCGGCTCGTGGGCGGCCCCGGCTCCAACGTGCAGTCCCAGCGGGAGTGGTTGACGTCCACCGGGCGCACCGCCACCCCATGCTCGCGCGCACAGCGGACGATCTGGGCCGGGGCGTAGAAGCCCATGGGCTGGCTGTTGAGCAGGGCGGCGCAGAACACGTCCGGGTGGTGGCATTTGAGCCAGCTCGAGGCGTAGGCGATGATGGCGAAGCTGGCGGCATGGCTCTCGGGAAAGCCGTAGCTGCCGAAGCCCTCGATCTGCGTGAAGGTCTTCTCGGCGAAGGCGCGCGGGTAGCCGCGGTCGACCATGCCTTCGATCAGCTTGTCCTTGAAGTGGCTCACGCCGCCGGTCAGCTTGAACGTGGCCATCGCGCGCCGCAGCTGGTCCGCTTCGCCGGGCGTGAAGCCGGCGCATTGGATGGCGACCTGCATCGCCTGCTCCTGGAACAGCGGCACGCCCAGCGTCTTCGCCAGCACGCGCTCCAGCTCCGGCGTGGGATACTCCACCGCTTCCTTGCCCTCCCGGCGACGCAGATAGGGATGCACCATGTCGCCCTGGATGGGGCCGGGGCGGACGATGGCGACCTGGATGGTGAGGTCGTACAGCGTCCGTGGCTTCATGCGCGGCAGCATGCTCATCTGCGCCCGGCTCTCGATCTGAAAGGTGCCGAGCGTGTCGGCGCGCTGGATCATCCGGTAGGTGTCCGGGTCCTCCTGCGGGATGGTCGAGAGGTCGTGGCGGGTGCCCCGATGGTCCTCCAGCATGTCGAACCCGCGGCGGAGGCAGCCGAGCATGCCGAGGCCCAGCACATCCACCTTCATGAAGCGCAGCGCGTCGATGTCGTCCTTGTCCCACTCGATCACCTGGCGGTCGGTCATCGTCGCGGGCGAGATCGGCACGAGGTCCGAAAGCGGGTCCCGCGTGAGCACGAAGCCGCCGGGGTGCTGGCCGAGGTGGCGGGGGAAGCCGATGAGCTGGCGGGCGAGCCCGATGGCCATGCGCAGGCGCCCGTCCTCGAGGTTGAGGTGCAGCGCCTCCGCATGCTCCTCGTCCACACCCTCCTCCGACCAGCCCCAGACCTGGCTCGAGAGCGCGCCCGTCACGTCCTCCGTCAGGCCGAGCGCCTTGCCCACCTCGCGGATGGCGCCGCGGGCGCGGTAGCGGATGACGGTCGCGCACAGGGCGCTGCGGGTGCGGCCGTAATGCTCGTACACCCACTGGATCACGTCCTCCCGCCGCTCGTGCTCGAAATCCACGTCGATGTCGGGCGGCTCGCGGCGCTCGGCGCTGACGAACCGTTCGAACAGCAGCCCGGCCGCCGTGGGGTCGATGCTGGTGATGCCGAGCACCCAGCACACGGCGGAGTTGGCCGCGGACCCTCGGCCCTGGCAGAGGATGCCGCGGCGGCGGGCTTCGGCGACGATGGAGTTCACGGTCAGGAAGTATGGCGCGTAGTCGAGCTGCCCGATGAGGCGCAGCTCGTGGCGGAGCTGGGCCGTCACGGCCTCCGGCACGCCCTGCTTGTAGCGGATGGCCGCACCCGCCCAGGTGAGGCGCTCGAGCGTCGCCTGCGCCGGTTCGTCCGGGTCCTCGCTTTCGGTCGGGTATTGGTATTGCAGGTCGCCCAGGTCGAACCGGCAGCGGGCGACGATCTCGGCCGTGCGGGCCAGCGCGTCCGGATGCCGGGCAAAAAGCTGGGCCATGCGCTGCGGCGGCTTCAGGCCGCGCTCGCCGTGATGGGCCAGGCGATGCCCGGCGTCGTCGATGGTGCAGCCCTCGCGGATGCAGGTCATGACATCCTGCAGCACGCGGCGCTCAGGGTGGTGGTAGAGCACGTCGCCCAGCGCCACGAGCGGCAGGCGGACGGCGGCGGCCATGTCGGCCAGGCGCTGGAGGCGGACGGCGTCGCCGGGGCGGAAGCGGAGGCTGGCGCCGCAATAGGCGCGGCTGGGGGCAAAGGCGGCGAGGGTCGCAAGCCGGGCCGCAAGTGCTGCGTCCGGCTCGTCCGACAGCAGGATCAACACGATGCCTTCGCTTCCGGCGCGCACGTCGTTCCAGTCGAGCAGGCACCCGCCCTTGCCCGCACGGCCCTTGCCGAGCGTGAGCAGGCGGCATAGGCGGGACCAGCCGAGCCTGTCCTCCGGGTAGGCGAGGATCGATGCGCCATCGACCAGGTCCAGCCGTGCGCCGGCCACCAGGCGCACGCCCGTGGTGCGCGCCGCCTCCCAGGCGCGGACCATGCCGGCGACGCTCGCGCGGTCGGCGACCCCCAGGGCAGCGACCCCGAGCGCCGATGCCTGCACGAACAGTTCCTCCGGGTGGCTCGCGCCCTCGAGGAAGCTGAAATTGGTCGTCACCTGCAGCTCGGCGAAGTTCTGCATATGTTCTGTATGGGGCGTGGCGTGACGACAGCAAGGGCCGACGGCGTAAAGCGCCGCCGCCGCGTTGCGAAAACCGTTGCAATGCAGCATACCTGCAAGGCTGTTGGAGTTCCACGATGTCCACCCGACGTCTGCGCGACCCGGCCCAGGCCGGCCCCGTCATCCCTCGCGCGCCGACCTCGCCGATCGAGTGCCATGTGGACGTGATCGACGGGCTCGTCCTGCAGGGCTGGGCCGTCAACCGGTCGAACCCGTCCGAGCCCTGCGCCCTGCACCTGATCGTGGACGGGCAGGAGCTGCAGCGCGTGGTGTGCGACAGGCCGCGTCCGGACGTGCTGCAGTCGGGAGCCGGGCCGGACATCTGCGGCTACGATGTGCGTCTCCCCAGGGTGCTGCTCGATGGCGCCCAGCACCGCATGCAGATACGCGACGTGATGCGGCGCGAGGTGCTGATGATCCGCGATGGGGTGCCGCGGTCCGAGCTCGAAATCCGGCTCGTCTGGACGCCGCGGGTGAACAGCTCCGTCGACGGGCTGCGCGAGGGCGGGTTCGCGGGCTGGGTGATGCGCGACGAATTGGACGAGCCGGCGCTGCATGGCTCCTGCGCGGTGCGAATTACCTGCGACGGCGTGATGGTCGGCACCGTGCGCGCCAACCAGTTCCGGCGCGACGTGGCGATGGCCACGGGCGGGCCGGTCGAGTGCGGCTTCCGCTTCATCCCCCCGCCGCGCTACCGCACCAGCCGCCCCCGCACCTGGCGCTTCCTGCTCGAACCCGAAGGGATCGAGCTCGCCGGCAGCCCGCTCGTGACGAGCCTAGTGTCCGACGCGCGGGATGCGTTGATCGTCGATCTGGTCGACGCGGTGGACACGCTGTTCCGCGACGTGGCCGCCATGCGGCACCGGGTGCATTCGCTGCTGCCGCGGCAGGCCTATTCGCTCGAGGACTACGATGGCTGGTATCGGGCCTATGCGCCGGCGCTGGAGGCTCGGCTGGCGGCGTCGCGCCCCGAGGACGGTTGGGCGTCCGGCCCGCTCGTCAGTGTCGTCTGCCCTGTCTATCGCCCCGATCCGGCCGAGCTCGAGCAGGCGATCGACTCCGTGCTGCGGCAGACCTGGCCGAACCTCGAGCTGATCCTGGTCGACGACGCGGGCAAGCGCCCCGACGTGTCCGCGGTGCTGCGGCGGGCGGCCGAGCGGGACAGCCGCGTGCGCCTGCTGGTGCACAAGAAGAACAAGGGCATCAGCGGCGCGACCAATACAGCGATCGAGATGTCGCAGGGCACATGGGTCGCGCTGTTCGACCATGACGACGTGATGGCGCCGGTGGCGCTCGAATGCATGATGCGCGACGCGCTCAAGGGCGGCGCGCGCGTGCTCTACTCCGACGAGGACAAGGTGGACGGCAGCGGGCGCCACGTCGAGCCTGCGCTGAAGCCGGCGTGGAACCACCGGCTGGCGCTCGCCAGCAACTATGTCTGCCACCTGCTGCTGGTCGAGCGGAAGCTGCTGACCGAGGTCGGGCCGTTCGACGGCAAATACGATGGCGCGCAGGACCACGACCTCGTGCTCCGCCTGGCCGAGCAGGCCGGGCCGGGCGAGATCAGGCACGTACCGGAAATCCTCTACCATTGGCGCATCACCGCCAGTTCGACCTCGGCCAATGCCGAGGCCAAGCCCTATGCCGCCGCAGCCGGAGAGGCTGCGGTGCGAGACCACCTGGCCCGGCTCGGCCGGCCAGCCGCGGTCGAGGCGCTACAGGGCCAGACGCGCTACGACGTGACGTGGACGCTCTCGCAGGAACCGCGCGTGACGGTGATCATCCCCTACAAGGACCAGGTCGCCGTGACGCGGCGCTGCCTCGACACGCTGCTCGAATTGACCGACTACGCCGCGTTCGACGTCATCCTGGTCGACAACTGGTCCGTGACCAAGGAAGCCGAAATGTTCGCGGCGGAGGCGGCGGCGCGGCCCAACGTTCGGGTCATGAGGGTGGAGGAGCCCTACAACTTCTCCCGCCTGAACAACCTGGCGATCGAGCAGACCGATGCCGAGTTCGTCGTGCTGATGAACAACGACCTGTTCGTCCTGACGCCGGGATGGTTGCGCGCCTGCCTGGGCGAGGCGCTCGACCCGCAGGTGGCGGCCGTCGGCGGAAAGTTCCTCTACCCCGACGGCACGGTGCAGCATGGCGGCGTCATCGTGGGCCACGGCGGGGTAGCGGGGCACGCGCACCTGGGGCTGCGGGGCGACGACCCCGGGTATGCAGGGCGGATGCTGTCGGCGCAGGAGATGTCGGCCGTTACGGCGGCCGGAATGCTCGTGCGTACCGCGTATTACCGGGAGGTCGGCGGGCTCGACGAGCGCGACCTGTCGATCGCGTTCAACGACATCGATCTCTGCCTGAAGTTCCGTGCGGCCGGTTACAAGATCATCTGGACGCCGGCCTTCGCCGCCGAGCACCACGAGAGCCTGAGCCGCGGCTCGGACGCTTCACGCGAGCAGGAGGGCCGCTTCTTCGGCGAGGCGCAGACCATGCGGGAGCGGTGGCCGGGCGCGATCGAGGGGGACCCGTTCTACCACCCGCTGTTCAGCCTGGACCTGCGGCCGTTCCAGGACCTGGTCGATCCGGCGGGCCAGCGGCGCGCCAGCCTGGACCTGTAGCCGGGGCTGGCGCGCCGCTCACGGACGCTACTTACGCGCCTTCCTTGCGGCGTAGCGCGCGTCGCGCTCGGCTTTGCGCCGGGCCCGGATCTCCTCGTCGCGCGCGGTCTGCTCGGCGACGCGGACTTCGGCCTCGGCTGCGGCGGCTAGCTCGGCCTCGTGGCGTGCAACGTCGGCAGCGGCTTTCTGCGCATCCTCCTCGGCCTTGCGGACGGCGCGCTCGGAGGTCCGTTGATCGCGCGCCTTCGCCACGGCCCGGCGTTCGGCCGCCCGGGCCTGCACCTCGGGGTCATCGGCCGGAGGCCGCGCCTTGAACCGTTCGACGAGCGCCTTCTTGGCGTCCAGCGCGGCCTGGCGCCGGTCTTCAAATGTGCTTCCCTTGAGGGCCATTGGTGTACGTGTCTCCGTGTGGTGAATGCGTTCTAGCGCTGCTCGGGCCCGGCATCCAGCAGGGCGAGGTTCTGCTGGGCCAAATCGCCCGTGGCCGTGTCGGGTCCGAGTGCAACGGCGCGCTCCCAATCGGCCCGGGCACCCCGCCGGTCGCCCCGGCGCTGGCGCACGATGCCGCGCTCCAGCAACGCGTCGGCATTGTCCGGGTCGAGCACGAAGGCGCGGTCCACGTCGTCGCTCGCGAGCTCGAGTTGACCCAGGTGGCGCCAGGCGGCGGCGCGGAACACGAGGGCGTCCACCCGGCGCGGGTCGAGGTCGAGCGCGTGGGTGAGGTCGTCGACCGCCTCGTGGAACCGCTCGAGCGTGGCGGCGGCGATGGAGCGGTCGATGAGTAGGTCGGCGTCGTCGGACGTCATGGCAAGGGCCAGGGTGGCCGAGGCGAGCGCTCGCTCCGGATCGCCGGCAATGAGCCAGGCCTGGCCCGCCTGGCCGTAGACGGAGGCGCGGGCGGCCGACGAGCCGCGGCTGGCGGCGGCGAGCTTGTCGAGCACGGCCGCCCCCTGGTCCGGCTCTCCCAGCGCGATGGTGGCGAGCGCCAGGCAGTGGGTCGCGCCCTCGCCGCCGCCCGTGGCCGACCAGGCATCGGCAAAGGCCCGTGCGCCTGAAGGGTCGGCGTTCAGCATCGAAAGGCAGCGCTCATAATCGGGGCCCTCGGCGATGCGCGGCGGGATGGGCGGGAGAGGCAGCAACTCGTCCGCCTCCTCGACCGGGGCCGAGCCGACCTGCCACCACCACACGCCGGATGCGGCCACTGCGAGGCCGAGGGCCAAGCATAGCAGGAGGGTGGCTCGGTTCCACATCGAACGTGCAGTGTAGCCGCACTGCACCCTTGCGGACAAATGCGGCAGACACGGTATGTTGCCCCATGCGCGCAATGCAGATGATCGTTTTCGGGCTGGGCTACACGGGGCGGGAGATTGCAGCGCACGCCGCGGCCCTGGGGGCGCACGTGGTGGTGACGAGCCGCACGCCGGACCGCCACACGCCGCCGCCCGGTGTGGAGCTGGTCGCGTTCGACGCGGCTGGCCCGGCGCTGAGGGCCGCGACCCACGTGCTGACGACGGCGGCGCCGGACGAAAACGGCGATCCGGTGCTGCACCGCTTCGGGCAACTGCCGAGCCGCCCGCGCTGGGCGGGCATGTTGTCGACCACCGGCGTGTATGGCGACCGTGGCGGCGGATGGGTGGACGAGGACACGCCGCCCGCGCCCACCGGCCCGCGCGGGATGCGCCGGCTCGAGGCGGAGCAGGCCTGGGCGGCAGCCTTCCCGGGAGCTGCAGTCGACCTGTTCCGGGTAGCGGGCATCTACGGGCCCGGCCGTTCGGTGCTGGACGAGGTGCGCGCCGGCCGGGCGCGGCGGGTGGACAAGCCGGGGCACCTGTTCGGGCGCATTCATCGGGACGACATATCCGCGGCCGTGCTCGCGGCCATGATGCAGGAGCGGCCTGCGGGCGTGCGCGTGCTGAACCTGTCCGACAACGAGCCGGCCTCCGGGGCGGAGGTGAACGCCCATGCCGCCCGGCTGCTGGGCGCGCCCGAGCCGCCGCTGGTGCCATTCGAGCAGGCCCTGGCCGCGATGACCCCCATGGGCCGCAGCTTCTGGGCCGAGAACCGGCGAGTGGCGAGCCGCAATACGCAGGCGCAGCTTGGGATCCTGTGGCGGTATCCGACGTATCGGGAGGGGCTTGCGGCCATCCTCGCGTCAGAGGAAGGCGGGCAGGACTCCGGCAACCAGGCCCGGTAGTGCGTCCACGTTGTAGCCGCCCTCCTGGATGATGGCGGTGGGGCGGCCGAATGCGGCGATGGCCTCTGCGGCGCGGCTGAAGCCCTCGTTCGTGACGGCGAGGAAGCCCAGCGGCTCGTGCTCGCTCGCGTCGAAGCCCAGGCTCAGCACCAGCGCCTCCGGGCCGAAGCGGGTGAGGGCGTCGAGGGCGGTGCGCAGCGCCTCGAGCCAGGCGGCGTCGGCGGTGCCGCGCGGGAGGGGCAAGTTCAGGTTGCGGCCCTCGCCGGGGCCGATGCCTCGCTCGGAAGCGGTGCCGACGTACCACGGGTAGTAGCCGGCGGGGTCGCCATGGAGGGAGACGGTGAGTACGTCGCCGCGGTCGTAGAAGGCGCCTTGCGTGCCGTTGCCGTGGTGGCTGTCGATGTCGAGCACGGCGACGCGGGCGGCCCCCCGGTCCCGCAGGCGTTGGGCGGCGAGGGCGGCGTTGTTGAGGTAGCAATGGCCGCCGGCCCGTGCAGGGTAGGCATGGTGCCCGGGCGGGCGGCACAGGGCGTAGGCATGGCGGCCCGAGGCGGCCGCCCCTCCTGCAATCGCCTCCGCCGCGGCCAGCGCACAGGCGGCGGCGGCGCGGGCGGACTGCCAGGTGTGCGGTCCGATGGGGCAGGCGGTGTCGGCCGTGTAGTAGCCGAGTTGGCCGAGGATGGTGGCGCCGGGTTGGGCGCCTTGGGCGAGCATCTCCGGCGAGGGGTGCAGGTTCGGCACCGCCTCCGGCCCGGCGCCCGGCAGGGCCGCCCATTCGGCGGCGGCGCGCTGCAGGAACGCAAGGTAGGCGTGCGTGTGCACGGTGCCGAGCGCCACATCGGGCACCCCGGGCGGCGACTCCGGCTCGAGGCCAAGGCTGCGGACACCCTCGAGCAGGGCCGTCGCGCGGGTCGGGACCTCGAAGTTCGGGCGCACCACGCCGCGCTGGAGGAAGAACTGCGGCGTGTGCCGAAGCTGCGCCTCGTCGTAGAAGACCTTCACGGCATCGTTCTTGCGTCGCTCGTCATGGGTTTGGACGCTAGGCAACCGCCACGTCCTTGTCCATTCGCAGCCGCGCGGTCTAGCGTCCGGGCGAAGGTTCGAAGGAGCAGCCGCATGGATCGCATCGAAGGTTTGACCCGCCGCCGTCTCGTGGCCGCTACCGCCCTCGCCCCGGCGCTGATGACGCTTGGGGAGGCGAGGGCGCAGGGCGTGCAGCCGAAGCGTGGGGGTGTCCTGAACGCGTTGCTGACGCCAGAGCCGCCCGTGCTCGTGCTCGGCGTCAACTCGCAGGGCCCGACGCTGCAGGCCGCCAGCAAGATCTACCAGGGCCTGTTCAAGTTCTCGCCCACGCTCGAAGCCCTGCCCGAGCTGGCGCAGAGCTGGTCGTTGTCCGCAGACAAGCGCAGCTACACCTTCAAGCTGCAGCCCAACGTGACCTTCCACGACGGCAAGCCGATGACGGCCGACGACGTGATCTTCTCCATCACACGGTTCCATGCCGAGCTCTCGCCCCGTGCGCGGAGCATCTTCGCCAAGATCAAGGAGGCCACGGCGCCCGACCCGCTCACGGTGGTGTTCACGCTCGACACCCCGTTCGACCCGTTCCTGCTGATGTTCGACGTGACGACCTGCGCGATCGTGCCGAAGCACATCTTCGACGTGGACGGCGCGAAGGCGGCCGAGTTCCGCAACAACCCGGGCAACCAGCGCCCCATCGGCACCGGGCCGTTCATGTTCGGCGAGTGGCAGCGCGGCAGCTTCATCCGGCTCAAGCGATACGACGGCTACTGGAAGCCCGGCCAGCCCTACCTCGACGAGATCATCTTCCGCATCGTGCCGGACAGCCAGAGCCGGGGCGTGGCCCTGCAGACGGGCCAGGTGCAGATGTCGGCCGGCAACGACATCGAGCCGTTCGACGTGCCGCGCTTCCAGCAGCAGGCGAACCTCGACATGACCACGAAGGGATGGGAGCTGTTCTCCCCATTGATGTGGCTCGAGCTGAACCACCGCACGAAGCCGCTCGACGATGTGCGCGTGCGGACGGCGCTGAGCCACGCCATCGACCGGGATTTCGTGCTGCGGCGGCTGTGGTTCGGCGTGGGGAAGGTGGCGACGAGCCCGGTTGCGAGCACGACCAGGTTCCACGAGCCGGGCCTGAAGCTGCCTGGATTCGACACGAAGAAAGCCATCTCCCTGCTGGACGAAGCCGGCCTGAAACCGAACGCGCAGGGCGTGCGGTTCAGCATCCGGCACCTCACGCTGCCCTATGGCGAGGTGTGGACGCGCCTGGCCGAGTACCTGCGCACGGCATTCAAGGCGGTTGGCGTGGAGCTTGTGCTGGAGAGCTCGGACACCGGCGGCTGGGCGAGCCGGGTGGCGGAGTGGAACTACGACACGACGATCAACTTCCTCTACCAATTCGGGGACCCGACGCTGGGCGTGGAGCGGACCTACGTGTCCAGCAACATCCAGAAGATCGTCTTCACGAACACCGGGGCCTACAAGAACACGAAGGTGGACGAGCTGTTCGCGCAGGCACGCGGGGCTGCCGACCCGAAGGAGCGGCAGGCGGCGTTCGGGGCGGTGCAGAAGCTGCTCGTGGAGGAGATCCCGCAGGTCTGGATCATGGAGATGGCCTTCCCGACCTTCACCGATAAGAAGGTGCGGAACGCGGTGCAGCTGGGCACGGGGGTGCATGGGAGCTACGACGACGTGTTCCTTGCCTGACGGGCGAGTCCTTCACCCGAGCCCTCTCCCGCGGGGAGAGGGGGAGAAAGTGCGAGTGCAAAACGCCTCTCCCCCTGGGAGAGGGTTGGGTGAGGGCACAAGCCAATGAGAATGATCCCGCTTGCTGCGCCGGGAGCGCTGGCCCGAGCTCGTTCGCCAAGGCGCGACATGACACCCACGGAGCGTGCGGTCTGGCTTGCGATCGAGGTGGATGGAGACACGCATTACACCGACGACGGTGAACGGCGGGACGCCAGGCGAACGGCCTGGCTGACCGCACACGGCTGGCGGATGTTGCGGTTCCCGAACGTCGATGTGCGGGAGTCGCTGGACGGGGTTCTGGACACGATCGTCCGCGCGTTCGGCCCAGACCCTCACCCACACCCTCACCCAGACCCTCACCCCGACCCTCACCCCGACCCTCACCCCGGCCCTCTCCCAGGGGGAGAGGGAGCAGAGGGACTTATCTGCGCGCGGCAAGGCAAGCCCTCTCCCCCGGGGAGAGGGTTAGGTGAGGGACCTGCCGATCGACCCGAGCACCCGTGATCCGCTTCCTCCTCCTGCGCCTGGTCAAGATGGCGGCGGTCGTGCTGGCGATCGTCGTGATCAACTTCCTCCTGATCCATGCGGCTCCCGGCGACCCGGCAAGCGTGATCGCCGGGCAGTCGGGGGCGGCGGACCCGAAGTTCCTGGCGCAGCTGCGGGAGCAATTCGGGCTGGACCGGCCGCTGCACGAGCAGCTCTGGCGATACATGCGGGGGGTGCTCACGCTGGACCTCGGCGTGAGCCACCGACTGCAGCGGCCCGTGGCGGGGCTGATCCTGGAGCGTCTGCCGGCGACCTTGCTGTTGACGGGGGCAGCCTTCGCCTTCGCTGTGACGGCAGGCATCGCGCTGGGCGCGGCGGCGGCGCGGCGGGTGGGGAGCTGGGCGGACAGCGCCATCACGGTGCTGGCGCTGGGGTTCTACGCGACGCCGATCTTCTGGGTGGGGCTCATGCTCGTGCTTGTGTTCAGCGTGTGGCTGAACTGGCTGCCGAGCTTCGGTATGGGCACCGTCGGCACGGATCTGCATGGCTGGGCGCTGGTGGCGGACGTGTTGCCCTACCTCGTATTGCCGGCGCTGACGCTCGGGCTGTTCTACATGGCCGTGTACGCGCGGCTGACCCGCGCCTCCATGCTCGAAGTCGCGGACCAGGACTTCGTCCGCACCGCCCGGGCCAAGGGCGCACCGGAGGGGCGGATCCTGCGGCGTCACATATTGCGCAACGCGCTGCTTCCGGTGATCACCTTCGCCGGAATTCAGGCCGGGCAGCTGATCGGCGGGTCCATCCTGGTCGAGACGGTGTTCGCCTGGCCCGGCATCGGGCGGCTCGCCTTCGAGGCGCTGCTCGCGCGGGACTATCAGGTCCTGCTCGGCGTGTTCCTGTGCACCTCGGTGCTGGTTGTGCTGTTCAACCTGGTGACGGACCTCGTCTACCTGGTGGCCGACCCGCGGATGGAGGCCGCGTGAGGGCCTTCTGGCGCAACCGGGGGGCGGCGATCGGCGCCATCCTGCTCGCCTTCGTGTTCACACTGGCCGCGTCGGCCCCGCTGCTGTTCCCGGGCTCGCCGTGGGACATGGCGGGCGCGCCGTTCAGCCCGCCGGGGGAGGACGGGTTCCTGCTCGGCTCGGACAGCCTGGGGCGGGACGTGGCGGCCGGCATCGCGCACGGGGCGTTCGTGTCGTTGCTCGTGGGCGCCGTCAGCACCGTGGCGGCCCTCGGCATCGGAGTGGCCATCGGGGCCGTCGCTGGCACGTTCGGGGGCTGGGTGGACGACGCGGCCATGCGCTTCACCGAGCTGTTCCAGACGGTTCCGGGGTTCGTGCTGGCCGTGGTGCTGGTGGCTATCTTCACGCCGAGCCTGGGCAGCATCGTGTTCGCCATCGCGATCGTCAGCTGGCCGCCGGTGGCGCGGGTGGTGCGCGCCGAGTTCCTGAGCCTGCGGTCCCGCGAGTTCGTGCAGGCGGCCGAGGTGCTGGGCCGCTCCCGATTCTCGATCGTGCTGCGGGACATCCTGCCCAACGCGCTCGGGCCCATCGTGGTGCTGGCCAGCCTCATGGTGGCGGGGGCCATCCTGCTCGAGGCGGCGCTGAGCTTCCTGGGGCTGGGCGACCCCAACCGGATGAGCTGGGGGTTCATGATCGGGCAGGGGCGCAGCGTGATCCGGCTCGCCTGGTGGATGAGCGTGTTCCCCGGGCTCGCGCTGTTCCTGACGGTGCTGGCGCTGAACCTGGTGGGCGAGGGGCTGACGGATGCGCTCAACCCCCGCGTGGCCCGGCGCCGCTGATGCTCGGCGTTCCCATGCTGACAGTGGAAGGGCTCACGGTGGCGCTGCCGCCGGGCGGGGACCGGGCGCATGCCGTGGAGGAGGTGTCGTTCCGGCTCGATCCGGGGGAGATCCTGTGCATCGTGGGCGAGAGCGGCTCGGGCAAGTCGGTCAGCGCCAGCGCCATCATGGGCCTGCTGCCGCGCGCGCTGAAGCCCGTGGCGGGGCGGATCGGGTTCGAGGGCAAGGACCTGCTGCTGGAGGGGCCGGCCGCCATGCGGGCATTGCGGGGCGCGCGGCTTGGCATGATCTTCCAGGAGCCCATGACGGCGCTGAACCCGCTGATGCGCGTGGGGGACCAGGTGGCTGAAGTGATGCAGGTGCACGGACGGGCCGTGGGCAACCGCGTGGCGGAGCTGCTGGACGCGGTGCACCTGCCGGACCCGACGCGCATCCTCGCCAGCTACCCGCACCGTCTCTCGGGCGGGCAGCGGCAGCGGGTGATGATCGCGATGGCGCTGGCGCTCGAGCCCGCCGTGCTGATCGCCGACGAACCGACCACGGCGTTGGACGTGACGACGCAGATGCAGATCCTCCGGCTGATCCGCGAGGTGCAGCAGCGCCGGGGCATGGGGGTGCTGTTCATCACGCATGATTTCGGCGTGGTGGCCGAGGTTGCGGACCGGGTCGCGGTGATGCAGCGCGGGCGCATCGTGGAGCAGGGCGCCGCCGCCCAGGTGCTGCGGGCGCCCACCCACCCCTACACGCAGGCGCTGGTGGCCGCCGTGCCGCACGGGCGCCATGCGGGCCGGGCGGTGGTGGCGGGCGAGCCGGTGCTGGCGCTGGAGGGGGTGGGCAAGACCTATGGCGGGCGCGGGCTGTTCCGCCGCACGGCGCCGGTCCAGGCGGTGGCGGACGCCGCCTTCGTGATCCGGCGCGGGGAGACGCTGGGGCTGGTGGGGGAGAGCGGGTCCGGCAAGTCCACGCTGGCGCGCTGCGTGGTTGGGCTGGTGCAGGCGGATGCGGGGACCATCCGGTTCCATGGCGACGACCTCCGGCCGCTGTCGCGCCGCGCCTGGTTGCCCTACCGCAAGCGGGTGCAGATGGTATTTCAGGATCCGTTCGCGAGCCTGAACCCGAGGCGGCGCGTGGGGGACATCATCGCCGAGGGGCCGATGGCGCATGGGGTAAGCCGGGCGGAGGCGCGGGCGCGGGTGGCCGAACTGCTGCGGGTGGTGCAACTGGACCCGGGGGCGGCCGACCGCTTCCCGCACGAGTTCAGCGGCGGGCAGCGGCAGCGGGTCGGCATCGCACGGGCGCTGGCAATGGAGCCGGAGTTGCTGGTGGCGGACGAGCCGGTGTCGGCGCTGGACGTGTCGGTGCAGGCGGAGATCCTGGCGCTCCTCGAGGATTTGCGGGCGCGGCTCGGCTTGACGATGCTGTTCATCACGCATGATCTGCGGGTGGCGGCGCAGGTGTGCGACCGGGTGGCGGTGATGCAGCGGGGGCGGATCGTGGAGCAGGGGACGGTGGCGGAGGTGTTCGAGCGGCCGCAGCACGCCTACACGCGGGCGCTGCTGGACAGCGTGCCCGGGCGCGAGTGGGCAGGCAGCTCGGTATCGCCGGACGTGCTCGCATGAGGATCGCCGTGGGCGGCTTCCTGCACGAGAGCCACTCCTTCGCGCCGCGGCCGACGCTGTTCGAGGACTTCCAGCGCCCGGGCGGGTTCCCGCCGCTGGTGCGGGGGGAGGCGTTGCTGCCGACCTTGCGAGGCAATGCGAATGCGATCGGGGGTGCCATTGCAGCCGCGGACCAAGCCGGCGCCACGCTGGTGCCGCTCGCCTGGTGCATCGCGAACCCGGCCGGCCCGGTGTCTGCCTCGGCCTTCGAGCGGATCGCGGCGCTGATCGGGGCTGGGCTGTCGGATGCGCTCGAAGCGGGGCCGCTCGATGGGGTCTACCTGGACCTGCATGGGGCCGCGGTGGCCGTAGGGGCGCCGGATGCGGAGGGGGAGCTGCTGCGCCGGGTGCGGGCGATCGTGGGGGAGGTGCCAGTCACGGCGAGCCTCGACCCGCATGCGAACCTGACGGCGGCGATGGTGGAGCATTCCGACGCGCTGGCGCCGTATCTCACCTATCCGCACGTGGACATGCCGGAGGCCGGGGCGCGGGCGATGCGGCTGCTGCTGGCGCGGATCGGGCGGGGGGCGCCGTTCGCCAAGGCGTTCCGCCAGGTGGGGTTCTGGCTGCCCATCACGAGCCAATGCACCCTCGTTGAGCCGATGGCCGGGCTGATGGAGGAGCGGCTGCGGCTGATGGAGGGGGTAGCGGACGTCTCCTGGTGCTTCGGGTTCCCGTACGCCGACTTCCCCGATTGCGGTGCGGCCGTCGCGGCCTATGCGGACGCGCAGGGCGCGGCGGATGCGGCGGCGGAGAGCATGGTGGCGGCGGTGCATGCACGGGAGCCGGCGTTCGCGCAGCCCGTTCCGGAGGCGGCGGAGGCAGTTGCGGCGGCGATGGCGCAGGTGGGTCCGGACGGCCCCGTGATCCTGGCGGACACGCAGGACAACCCCGGCGGCGGCGGCCATGGGGACACGACGGGGCTGCTGGCCGAGCTGCTCCGGCAGGGCGCGGCAGGTGCCGTCGTGTGCCTCATCAACGATGCCGAAAGTGCGGCCGCCTGCCACGCGGCGGGGGAGGGGGCGGCCGTCGCGCTCTCGCTGGGCGGCAAGTCGGACGGGGCGCCGCTCGCCGTGCAGGCGCGGGTGCTGCGCCTGACGGACGGCGCCTTCGTGCTCACCGGCCCCATGTCCCGCGGCAACCCGGCCGCGCTCGGCCCCATGGCGCTGATCGGGCTCGAGCACGGCATCCGGGTGGTGGTGGTCAGCCGCAAGATGCAGGCCTACGACCAGGCGATCCTGCGGCATGTGGGCATCGAGCCGTCGCAGGTGCCCATCCTGGCGCTGAAGAGCTCGGTGCATTTCCGGGCGGATTTCGGGCCGATCGCACGCGCCGTGGTCGTGGCGGCTGCCCCGGGCCCGGTGGTGGCGGACCCGGCGACGCTCGTGTTCGAGCACGTGCGCGCGGGGGTGCGGCGGCGACCCGGGGCGAACTGAGCCGCCTTGCCGTCCAGCCGCACGAGCGGTGGGACCCTTCTGTCCCCATGCCCTGGGGGTCGCCACGCCTTCGGGTCGCCACGCATTCGGGTCGTGACGACGAGGGGCTCGGTTCATTCTCGAGTAACGCGCTTCCGTGACACTGCATCCCTGTCCGAAGGGAGCCCGTGCCGTGCGACGCTTGTTCCTGTTTCTCTTTGCCTTGTCGGTGGGTCCCATGGCGGCCCGGGCGGCGCAGTTCAGCCTCGGCGTGAGGCTCCCCGGGGAAGTGGCCCCGCTGTTCATGGCGGATCGGGAGGCCACGATCTGCGCCGGGTCCACACCTTGCGCCTACGGGGTGGAGACCTTCAGTGGGCTCACGCCGCAGCTGGGTCAGGGCGGGTTCACGACGCGCTATACCAGCGGCCCGAACCGTTTTGCCACAGGCACCGCCATTATGGGCAGCTACTCGCCGTTGAGCGCCGTGGCGGCCGACCAGTATGGCGGCGCCGGCTCCGCCTACTACCCGGCGGTTCTGGGGACGGGCAGCTACTCGGTCGATTTCCGGGTGCAGGGGCTGCCGGGGGTGAACTACATCGGCGTGTGGATCAGCGCGCTCGATGGCGCGAACGGGCTGCGGCTGTTCACGTCGGATGGGCAGATCACGGCTTATTCGGCTTCGATGCTGGCCGACTACATCGGGGGGACGGCGGCCTATTTCGGTAACCCGACGCGGGCCTTCGCCGGGCAGGACGGAGCTGAGTTGTTCGCTTACCTGAACATCTATGACCTCGACACGAGCATCACCCGCGTCGAGTACACCAACGCCGGGTGGTCGGGGTTCGAAACGTCGAACCACGCCGTCGGGTCGTTGTCTCGGGACGCTGCGGCGCGGGCGATGGGATCGGGCGTTTTCGCGGCTGTCGCAACGTCGGTGCCCGAGCCAGCGACAATCGCGCTCGTCGGGCTCGGCCTGGGCGGGGCCGCGGTGGCGCAGTGGGCGCGGCGCCGTGGGTTGTCGGCCCGGGCGGAAAGAAACCAGCAGTAACGCGCGCGTGGTTCGATTGTGTTGGGAATAGTCCTGGATGGTCGAATGGTCTTGTGGTTAAGCCCTACCTATACTTAGTGACTGGTTGGCGCTTCGCCCCACCGGAACTCAGGCCATACCCACGTTGCGCAGGTTCATCGTATCTACCGGGCTGCTGCTGTTGCTCGCAGCCGTGCCGCAGGCAGCGCACGCCGGGGCCGTCACGGTCACGGCGCAGGCGGGCGGGCAGTATGCGCCGCTATTCGCGACCAGCCCGTCGATCGTCACCACCCTGTGCACGAACGTCACGTGCGCCTACGGGCTGGAAACGTTCAGCGGCTTCACGCCGACACAGGCGTCGACCGGCTTCACCAGCACCTTCAGCTCGGGCGCGCGCAGCCTGCCGCCTGGCGCATCGCTGTCGGGCAAGTTCAGCGGCGCGATCTCGGCACGTGCGACGGACCAGTATGGCGGCGTGCCTGGCGCGGCCTTCTATCCCTATGCAGCCGGCGGCGCGACGTTCAGCGTCGACGTCACGGCCGTGGGCCTGCCCGGCATCAACTACCTCGGCATTTGGGTCAGCGCGCTCGACGCCCAAAACGTCATAAAGGTGTTCACGGCCGATGGCGGCTCGCTCTCGATCACGGCGGACATGATCACGAAGGCTCTCAACGGCAACGCGGGGTATTACGGGAACTCGACCGCGGCGTTCTCCGGCCAGGACAGCAGCGAACTCTTCGCCTACCTGAACGTGTTCGTGCCCGACACCTACTTCACGAAGCTACAGATCACGGAGAACAGCGGTGGCGGGTTCGAGGCGTCCAACTTTGCGGCAGGCTATTTTGCGCCGAGCGCGGGCGCGAAGATCGTGACGACCCAATCCATCCCGGTCGTGACCCCGGTGGCCTCGGTCGTCGTGCCCGAGGCCGGCAGCCTGGCGTTGCTGGCGGGGTTCGCCGGCGCTGCGGTCCTCGAGCGCCGGCGCCGGGTTCAGTAGCGCTTGTAGGCCAGGAACTTGCCGCTCATGCCGATCTTCACGCGGTCGCCTTTCTGGTCGGGCTGCCGGTCGAGGGTCATGTCGAAGTCGATGGCGGACATGATGCCGTCGCCGAACTCCTCATGGATCAGCTCCTTCCAGGTGGTGCCGTACACGCTGACGAGCTCGTAGAAGCGGTAGATCAGCGGGTCCGTCGGGACTTCCGTGGGCAGGCTGCCGCGGTAGGGCACCTCCATCAGCAGGTCCATCTCGTCGGGCGTGAGGTCGAACATGATGCCGGCCTTCTCGGCGGTCTCCTGCGTCATGCTCATCTGGCCGAGCAGGGCGGCGGTGGTCCAGACCGTGGAATAGCCGAGTTTCTCGGCGACTTCGGGCCAGGTCCAGCCCTTCTTCCTCTTCAGCGCCCGGATCTTCAAACCGAGGGCGGTCTTCTCGTCGTTCATTCGGTGGTCTCCAGAAGGGGAATGCTGTGGGCGGGCCGGACCTCGGGCACCTCGCGGCCCGTCCAGCCCTCGGGCCGGGTGCCCGCGAGCGTGCGGGAGCGGGTGACGAGGAAGTCCACGATGTGGTTGCGGAGGGCCGCGTGGGCTGCCGTGCGGTGGATGGTCCGGCGGTCCCGCGGGCGGGGCATGGTGTTGACCACCACCTCGGCCACGCGGGCGTCCGGGCCGTTGGTCATGAGCAGGATGCGGTCGGCCAGCAGGATGGCTTCGTCCACGTCGTGGGTGATCATGAATGCCGTCTGGCCCGCATCCCCCACCAGCCGCAGCACCTCGTCCTGCAGGGTGCCGCGGGTGAGGGCATCGAGCGCACTGAACGGTTCGTCCATCAGCAGCAGCGCCGGCTTCACGGCCAGCGCCCGGGCGATGCCGACGCGCTGCTTCATGCCGCCCGAGAGCTCGGCCGGGCGGCGGTGCGCGGCGTCGCTCAGGCCCACCAGCTCCAGCACGGCTTGCGCCTCCTCGAGCACGCGCACACGGGTCCAGTCCCGATGGCGGCTGCGGACGGCAAAGGCCACGTTGCCGAGGGCCGAGAGCCAGGGCATCAGCGCGTGGGACTGGAACACGACGGCACGGTCGAGCGCCGGGCCGGAGACCTCGCGCCCGTCCATCACGATCACGCCCGCATCCGGCGCCTCGAGCCCTGCGAGGATGTTGAGGATGGTCGTCTTGCCGCACCCCGAATGGCCTATCAGCGCCACGAACTCGCCGCGGTCCAAGCCGAACCACACGTCGCGGAACACCGGGCGGCCGGCATAGGTCCGGGCGATGCCTTCGATGCTCAGCCAATGGCTCATCTCAGTCCCGCCAGGCGAATGCACGGGCGGCACGGCCCAGCGCCTGGTCGAGCGCCATGCCGACGAGGCCGATGACGAGGATGGCCACGATGATGTCCGCGATGTTGAGGTTGTTCCACTGGTTCCAGACGAAATACCCGATGCCTGTGCCGCCCACCAGCATCTCGGCCGCCACGATCACGAGCCATGCGATGCCGATGCTGATTCGGGCCCCGGTCATTATGGTGGGGAGTGCTGCCGGGAGAATGACCTGGAAGGCGGTGCGCCAGGTGCCCGCCTCGAGCGTGCGCGCCACGTTGAGCCACTCGCGGCGGACCGACGCCACGCCGAACGCCGTGTTCAGCAGCAACGGCCAGATGGCGCAGATGAAGATCACGAAGATGGCCGAGATCGAGCTGTCCCGGATGGTGTAGAGCGCGAGCGGCATCCAGGCGAGCGGGCTGACGGGCCGGAGCACCTGGATGATCGGGTCGAGCGCGCCGTTCAGGACCGGGCTCAATCCGATGAGGAAGCCGAGCGGGATGGCGACGAGGGCCGCCAGGCCGAAGCCCGTCAGCACGCGGAGCAACGACCAGCCGAGCTGGATGCCGAGACCCTGGTCGTTGGTGCCGCGGATGTAGAACGGGTCCTTTAGATGATGCCAGGCACGCTCGGCGATGTCGGTCGGGCGGGGCATGGGGGTCTGCTGGCCCACGGCGGCGGACTGGCCGAGCAGCTTCGCGTATTCCGGGTCCATCGCCGGGCCGGTCGCGGCCTTGGGCGTGGCCGCGAGTTGCCACGCGCCGAGGGCGAGCGCGAGGATCGCCGCCAGCAGCAGCGTGGATCGGAAGGCTGGCCGCATCAGCTGCGCTTGATGGCGAAGCTGTCGATGTACGCGTCGATGTTCGCGGGGTCGAACGGCTTGCCCATCATCACGATGGTCTTGTTGCTGGCGGGCTTGGCCAACCCTGCTTCCTCCATCAGGCGCCCGGCGTCCGTGTCGAGGAAGACCTGGCGGGCGATGTCGGCCCAGGCCACGTCGCCCTTCACCTGGCCCCAGCGCTTCATCTGGCTCATGATCCAGAGCGCCATCGCGGGGTAGGGGTAGGGCTCGAAGCCCACCCGGTCCGGCACGCGGCGGACGGCGCCGAGGCCGTCGGCGAAGGTGCCCGTCAGCACCTGCTCCACCACGGTTGCGGGCTGGTTCAGGTAATTCTGCGCACTCACCACCTGCGCGATCTCGCGGCGGTTCTCTGCCTTGTTCGCGTGCACGGTCGCTTCGATAATGGAGCGCAACAAGGCCTGGTAGGTCCCGGGTGCCTCTGTCACCAGCTTCCGCGGGACGGCGAAGGCGCAGCACGGATGGCCATCCCACAGCTCGCGGGTGAGGAGGTGGATGAAGCCCACGCCGTCGTACACCGCCCGCTGGTTGAACGGGTCCGGCCCGAGGAAGCCGTCGATGTTCTCGGCGCGTAGGTTGGCGACCATCTCGGGCGGCGGGACGGAGCGGATCTGCACGTCGCGATCGGGGTCCAGCCCGGCTTCAGCCAGGTAATACCGCAGCAGGTAGTTGTGCATGGAGTAGTCGAACGGCACGGCGAACTTCATGCCGCGCCAATCCTTCGGGTCCCGCTTGTCCTTGTGCTTGTTGGCCAGCGTGATGGCCTGGCCGTTGACGTTCTCGATGGCGGCCACGCTCCAGGGCTGCGGGCTGGAGCCGGCGCCCATGGTAAGCGCGAGCGGCATGGGGCACAGCATGTGCGAGGCGTCGTATTCGCCGTTGATGGACTTGTCGCGGATCACGGCCCAGCCCGCGGTGCGCACCACCTCCACGTTCAGGCCCTGGCGCGCGTAGAAGCCCATGGGGGCGGCCATGATGAGAGGGGTCGCGCAGGTGATGGCGATGAAGCCGACCTTGAGATCCTTCTTTTCCGGCGCAGGCGCGGCGCCGGTCATGGCCTGGGCCATCGCCTCCTGGGCGCGCAAAACGGGGAAGGCGCGGTCGAGGCTCGCGGTGAGGGCGGCGGCG
>JBBROS010000055.1:0-21464 GCA_038229135.1 Acetobacterales bacterium | reverse complement strand
GGGTCCCGCCCGTCCACGTTGCCCAGCGCCGCCAGCGCCGCCTCCGGCCGGCGAGCGCCCTCCAATGTGTCGGCGAGAAGAAGCCGCACGCTCGTGAAGTCCGGCCGCATGGACAGCGCGAGCTGCATCAGCACCTGCGCCGTGTCCGTCGCGTTCTGCTGTCTCAGCGTCGCCGCCATGGCGAGATACGCCTCCGCGATCCCGTCCTTCGCGTCCCGCACGGCCCGGTTGCCCACGTCCGCCTCGAGCCCGGCCCGCGCCATCGCGATGTCGCCGTTCTGCGCCCCCAACTCCCGGATGGTCCGCTGTGCCTCGCCCGCGAACCCGGTCCGCGCCTGCCAGCTCGCCAGCACCACGCCCAGCCGCAGGTTCACCCCGCCATATTCGGCCTGCGCCAGCCGATACAGCCGCGCCGCATCCGCAGCCTGGCCGCCCGCATCCGCGATCATGGCCGCATGCAGCGCCATCACGCCCCGCAGCCGCCCCTGCTCATACCAGGGCTGCAGCGTGCCGAGCGCCGCTGCCGTCCGCCCCGCACCCGCCTGCGCCCACGCCACCAGCAGCGGCCGCAGCACCTGCGTCAGCCCCTGCTGCTGGCTGAGCCCGGCGAACCGCGCCTCCGCATCCTCCCATCGCCCGGCCAGCGCGTCCGCATCGGCCAGCACCAGCTGCGCCACCGGGTTGTCCGGCAGGCTCCGCGCCAGCAGCACGGCACCAGCCTGCCCGGAGGCCAGGCGCCCGGCCATCACCTGCGCCATGAAGGCCTGCACCTGCACCTCGCGCACCCCCGCCGGCGCCGCCTCCCTCGAGGCCTGCTCGAGCTTGTCGGCTGCAGTCTCCAGGTCCGCCCGCTGCAGCGCGAACCGCCCGGTCAAATACGCCCCGAACGCGCCCGAGGGCGTGTAGCTCGAGGTGCGCCCCCCAGGGTCCATCCCGAAATCATTCGCCCCGCACGCCGAAAGCATGCCCAGCACCAGCAAGGTCCCACGTGCAAGACGGGGCCGCCCCCAACGCTGCATGCTCACATCCCACTCGGATAGGCCGGGCCGCCAGCGCCCTCGGGCACCTGCCAGACAATGTTCTGCGTCGGGTCCTTGATGTCGCACGTCTTGCAGTGCACGCAGTTCTGCGCGTTGATCTGCAGCCGCGGCTCCCCCTGCTCCACGCCGACCGCCTCATACACGCCGGCCGGGCAATACCGGCTTTCGGGGCTGGCATAGGTCTCCCAGTTCACCCCCAGCCACTTCCCCGGGTCCTTCAGCACCAGATGCGCGGGCTGGTTCTCCTCGTGGTTCGTGTTGCTGATGAACACCGAGCTCAGCTTGTCGAACGTCAGCTTGCCATCCGGCCTCGGGTAGTCGATCCGCGCGCTCTCCGCCGCGGGCCGCGTCGCCTCGTTGTCCCCGTGCTTGTGGTGGAAGGTCCACGGCGCCCGCCCGCGGAACAGGTAGGTGTCGATCGCCGAATAGGCGATCCCGCCATACAGCCCCCACTTCGCGAAGGCCGGGCGGATGTTGCGCGCGCCGTGCAGCTCCGCATGCAGCCAGCTGTCGCGGAACAGCGCGTCGTACTCCACCGGCTCCACCGGCCGCCCCCCCAGCAGCGCATCGGCCAGCGCATCGGCCGCCAGCATCCCGCTCTTCATGGCCGCATGCGTGCCCTTGATCTTCGGCACGTTCAGGAACCCGGCCGCATCGCCCACCAGCGCGCCCCCCGGGAACGTCAGCTTCGGGATGGATTGCAGCCCCCCCTCGCTCAGCGCCCGCGCCCCGTAGCTGATCCGCCGCCCACCCTCGAAATGCGGCCGGATGGACGGATGCGTCTTGAACCGCTGCATCTCCTCGAACGGCGACAGGAACGTGTTGGCGTAATCCAGGCCCACCACGAACCCGTAGCTCACCAGGTTCTCGCCGAAGTGATACAGCCAGGACCCGCCATACGTCCCCGGATCGAGCGGCCACCCCGTCGTGTGCTCGATCAGCCCGGGCTTGTGCTGGCTGGCCGGCACCTCCCACAGCTCCTTCACGCCCAGCGCGTAGGTCTGCGGGTCGATCCCCGCCCGCAGGTCGAACGCCGCCATCGCCTGCTTGGCAAGGCTCCCCCGGCACCCCTCGGCGAGCAGCGTGTAGGCCGCCCGCAGCTCCATGCCGCGCGTGTGGTTCGGCCCCGGCACACCCTCCTTCGTGATCCCCATGTCGCCCGTGGCAACGCCCACCACGCGCCCCTCCTCCAGGAGCAGCTCGGCCGCCGCGAACCCCGGGTAGATCTCCACCCCCAGCGCCTCCGCCTGCTGCCCGAGCCAGCGCGTCACGTCGCCCAGGCTCACGATGTAGTTGCCCTTGTTGTGCATCTGCGGCGGCGTCGGCAGCCGGATGGCGCGCGTGGCGGTCAGGAACGTGAACCGGTCCTCGCCCGCCTCGGTGTGCAGCGGCGCCCCCCGCTCCCGCCAGTCCGGCAGCAGCTCGTCCAGGGCGCGCGGCTCGATCACGGCGCCGCTCAGGATATGCGCGCCCACCTCGCCCCCCTTCTCCACCACGCAAACGCTGGCCTCGGGCGCCCGCTGCTTCAGCCGGATGGCCGCCGACAAACCTGCCGGCCCGGCGCCAACCACCACAACGTCGAACTCCATCGCCTCGCGATCCATCACGCACTCTCCTGCCTTACCTTCAAGGTAGGGAGTTTCCCCCGTTGCGCAAAACCCGCCCTGCGCACAATCCTGCGCCTGTGGACACGCTCGATCACCCGGCCCTCCTGGACGCCCTCCGCCTTCAGCTCGACTGGGGCGCCGACGAGGCCCTGCTCGACGAGCCCCAGGACCGCCGCGCGCCAGAGGGAGCCGCCGCCGCGCCCTCCGAACTCGCGGGAGAAGCGGACCGCAAGCGCGAACCGCCGGCTAGGACGACGGCGGCAGCACGTAGGCCCGAACCCATGCGGGTCGTGGCCGACTCACTCGAGGCCCTCCACGCCGCCCTGGACGCCATGGACACCCACCCGCTCCGTCATACCGCTGCCCACACCGTCGCCCCCGTCGGCAACCCCGCCGCAAAGCTCCTCTTCCTCGCCGAGGCCCCCGGGCCGGACGACGACCGCTCCGGCCTGGCCCTCAGCGGCCCCCCTGGCGCCCAGTTCGACCGCATCCTCGCCAGCGCCGGGCTGAACCGCACCCGCTTCCTCTTCGCCCATCTCAGCCCCTGGCGCCCCCCCGGCGGCCGCCCCCCGTCCGAGCCCGAACTCGCCCTCTGCCTCCCCCACCTCCATCGCCTGCTCGAGCTTGCGGAGCCCACGCACGTCGTCCTCCTCGGCGCCGCCCCCGTCCGCGCCCTGGCGCCCGGCGCGCGCCGCGGCCGCTGGGCCACCGCCACCACCGGACACCAGGCCCTGCCCATGCAGGCGCCCCACCTCTGGCTGCAATCCCCCGCCGGCAAACAAGCCGCCTGGGCCGACCTCCTCACGCTCCGCGCAACGCTAGGTGACTGATTCGTCACAGAACCGATAAACTCGCGATCCCGTGCGTTGCATCGCCAAACCATGAAGTGTAGCCCCTCGCCTCCATGCGAGGGTTTAGCCACGCGCATCCCCGCCTGTCCGCCGCCCGAGCCTTCCTGGCCGGCGCCGCGTTCCTGGCCGGGGCCGCATCACCCACCATCGCCCAAGGCCTCGAAGCAGGCCGCGGCACCGACGGATCCGAGGACATGGCGCTCGCCATTCCTCGACTCACGCCCCCCACCCCCGGTGGCGGAGTGGCTCTCCCGCGGCCGCTGCCTGCCCCCATCGCCCGCCTCATCCGCGAAGCCTTCCGCAACCAGGCGGCCTCCGTGGACGCGCTTCAGGACAGCGTGCTCGCAGGCCACATCCTCGCCGCCCGCGCCCTGGCCCAACCTACGCGGCCGTCGCTGGACGAGTTGCGCGATTGGCTCGCCCGCTTCCCCGGACAGCCCGATGCGCCCGCCATCCACACGCTGCTCTCCACCCGCGCCCCCCGCGGCGCACACCTGCCGCAGGCCCCGGCGCTCCCCGCCCTCGCCCGCCTGCCCGCCGGCGACGACATCGAGGGCAACGAGCGCCTTCTTCCGCGCAACACCGCGCTCGACCACGCCGTGCGAGACCTCGCGCGTGCCGGCAATGCTGAGCGCGCCCGGGCCCAGATCCTGCGCACGAAGGGCATCAGCCCCGACTACGCGTCACTCCTGCAGGCCGAGCTCGCCCTCACTCTCCTTGGCCAGGGCCGCGACCGCGACGCCCTATACCAGGCCGAGCAGGCCCACGCCCGCGCCCATGGCAGGGTCGGGTATGCCCCCTGGGTGGCTGGCCTCGCCGCCTGGCGCCTCGGCCGCTTCGAATTCGCCCGCACCCTGTTTGAGGCAGCCTGGCGCGCTCCCCTCATGCCCCCCGGCCAGCGCGCCGGCGCCGCATGGTGGGCCGCCCGCGCCCACCTCGTCACCCGCGGCGACCACGGCCCCTGGATGAACCGCGCCGCACAGGACGGCCGCACCTTCTACGGCCTCCTCGCCCGCCGCACCCTCGGCCAGTCCATCCGCCCGGCAGCCCAGCCCATCGACACCCTCGCCGAAGCCGACGTCGACGCCATCGCCGCAAACCCCCGGGGGGAGCGGGCCTTCGCCCTAATCCAGGTCGACGAGCGTGCCCGCGCTGCCGCCGAGCTCCGCCTCCTCTTCGCCGAGACCCGCGAGCAACCAGGCTTCGGCCGCTCCATCCTGCTCGTCGCCCGCGCCGCCGAACTGGCGGAGCTGGCCGGCGAGCTCGACGCGATCCTCCAGCCCGCCACCGCCCGCATCCCGGCCACACGCCTGCGCCCCCGCGGCGGCTTCCGCGTCGACCAGGCGCTCGTCTACGCCCTCGCCCGCACGGAATCGAACTTCGACCCCGGTGCCGTCTCCGCCCACGGCGCGACCGGCCTCATGCAGCTCATGCCGGAAACGGCCCGCTACATCACCGCCAGCACCAACCCGCGCCTCCAGGACCCGGCCATCAACCTCGAGATCGGCCAGCGCTACCTCCTGCACCTCGTCGGCCTGGACACGGTCGGCAACGACCTCGTCCGGGTCCTCGCCGCCTACAACGCTGGCCCCGGCGCCATCGCCCGCTGGCTGGACGTGGCCCCGCAGGACGACGACCCGTTGATGTTCATCGCAACCCTCCCCAGCGCCGAAACCCGCGCCTACGTGCCCCGCGCCCTCGCCTATTCCTGGTTGTATGCCGCCCAGTTCGGCCTACTTTTGCCGAGCCTCGACGAGTTATCGGCCGGCCTGTGGCCCCCCGTGCTGCGCAGCACGAGCCGCTCGCGGGAGCGCATGAACTAGGAGCCCCCTCGGTGCCCATCGACGAAACCCGCCTCTTCGTCCCCGTCGCCATCGCCGTCCTCACCGTGTCGGACACGCGCACACTGGCCGATGACCGCTCGGGCGACACCCTCGTCGCCCGCATCGAAGGCGCCGGGCACCGCGTCGCCGCCCGCGCCGTCGTCAAGGACGACGCCGGCCCCATCGAGCAGCACCTCCGCGCCTGGATCAGCGACCCCGCCATCGACGCCGTCATCAGCACCGGCGGCACCGGCATCACCGGCCGCGACGTGACGCCCGAGGCCTTCGACCGCGTAATCGAGAAGCGCATCGAGGGCTTCGGCGAGCTGTTCCGCATGCTGAGCTACCAGAAGATCGGCACCTCCACGATGCAGTCCCGGGCACTGGCAGGCGTCGCCGGCGGCACCCTCCTGTTCGCCCTCCCCGGCAGCACCGGGGCCGTGAAGGACGCTTGGGACGACATCCTCCTCTGGCAGCTCGACGCCCGCCACCGCCCCTGCAACCTCGTCGAACTCATGCCGAGGCTCCAGGAACACCTGGCCTGATCCTTCCCCCTCCGCTCGCGGGCTTGGGAATGGAGCGGCGAAAGCAGTCCTGAGCGCAATATCCGCTTGTCGACCCCGACCGCCTCGTTCCTAATATGTTCTTGACACCCACCCCACCACAAGTCACGGTGCCCCAGGAACACAAGTGGAACGCGACCATGCCCGATGGATCATCCTTCAGCATCGAAGCCGAACCGGACGCCGTCGACGCGCTCAGCCGCGCCGGGTTCGCCGAACCCCCGCCCGAAGCGCTCATGCCCTCGCAAGCCCGGCACGGCCGCGGTGCCGTCACCAACCCGGCATCCCGCTACGATCGCCAGTCCGGATCGGCATTCGACGACGGCTGGTCCTTCCTCACCGGAGACGAGCTCGCCACCCCGCCCCGGCTCGACACGGTGCTGGAGAGGGATGCATCCCGCTCCGCCATCGCCTGGAACGACAGCCCGGACATCGGCTTCGACCGCGCGGTGAACCCGTATCGCGGCTGCGAGCATGGTTGCATCTACTGCTACGCCCGCCCGAGCCACGCCCATCTCGGCCACTCGCCGGGCCTGGATTTCGAGACGCGCATCGCCTTCAAGCCGGAAATCGCCGCCCTGCTCCGGCGCGAGCTCGCCAAGCCCGGCTACCAGGCCGCAACCCTGCAGCTCGGCTCCAACACGGACCCCTACCAGCCCGTCGAGCGCACCCTGCGCCTCACGCGGGCTGTGCTCGAGGTCCTGGAAGAGCACAACCACCCCGTCAGCATCGTCACCAAGTCCGCCGGCGTCCTCGCGGACGTCGACATCCTGCAGCGCCTCGCCGCCCGAAACCTTGTCCGGGTGTGGCTTTCCGTCACCACGCTCGACCCGGCGCTCGCCCGGATCATGGAGCCGCGCGCCGCCAGCCCCGCCCGCCGCCTCCAAGCCGTGCAAGCCCTCAGCGAAGCCGGCATCCCCACAGGCGTGCTCGCCGCCCCCATGATCCCGGGCCTCAACGACCCGGAGCTCGAGCGTATCCTCGATGCAGCCCACAAGGCCGGCGCCCGCCACGCCGCCTACGTCCTGCTCCGCCTCCCGCTCGAGCTGCGCGACATGTTCACCGCCTGGCTGAACCAGCACCTTCCGGACCGCGCGCGCCGCGTCCTGACGCTGGTCCGCGAGACCCGCCAAGGCGCCCTCAACGACAGCCGCTTCGGCGCCCGCTTCACCGGCCAGGGCGCCTACGCAGACCTCCTGGCCCAACGCTTCAACCGCGCCTTCCGCCAGCTCGGCTTCGACAACCGCGAAGCCCTCGACGGCAGCCACTTCCGCGTCCCGGGCCGCGCGCAACAATTGGCCCTGTTGTAGCCCCTGCTTCCTCCCAACGGACAGAGCCTATCCCCGGACCGCCGCCTGCAACCCGGCCACCACCACCTTCGCCGACCCCGCCCAGCCCGCCACCACCCCCCCGTCCAAAGGCGGCGGTCGCCCCACCAACCCGGCCAGCGCCTGCGCGATCGAGGTGCCGTCCGGCGAGCACAGCACTGCCATCTTCTCGTGCCGCAACTGCTCCGTGATCCCGCCCACCCGCGTCGCCACCACCCAGCGCCGCGCCGCGACGGCCGCAGCCGCCACCCCACTCTGGCTCGCCTCCAGGTGCGACAGCACCAGCACATCCGCCCAGCCCAGCAGCGCCCCGATCTCCGCCTCCGGCACCCACCGGTTCTCGACGCTCACGATCGAGATGTCCTCCAGCCGCCGCAGCGCCGCACTTCGCGGACCGGATCCCACGACCCGCACCTCCACCTTGCCCTCCGCCTGCGGCAACCCCTGCAGCCGCTCGAGCGCATCGGCCAGCAGATCGAGCCCCTTGTACGGTAGCAGCCGCCCGAAGCCGAGTACCCGAAGCTTGCCCCCATGCGCCCCGGCCAGGGGCGGCACGGCCCCGAACACGAACGGCGGCAACGTCGCCACCGCCAGACGCTGCCCCTTCCGAAGGCCCGAACGCCGCAGCTGCCCCGCCACGTGCCCGCTGAGCGCGAAAACCGTGCTCGCGCCCCGCGTCAGCCATCGCTGCAGCGTCATCTGCATCGGCACATGGTCGCCCGGGTGCCCCCGCGCATCGTGCACCACCACCGCATACGGCACCCCGGCACGCCGCAGCGCTGCCGCCATCACCAGGTCCAGCGCGGCCGGCATCGCGCACAGCGCCACGTCCGGTGCCAACGCCCTGATCTGCCGAACCAGCCGGTTCATCGTCCACGGCGTCTCGAGCACACGCCGCACCAGGCCCGCCCGCCCGGCATAGGTCCGCATCGGCAGCACATTCTCCGGCGCGTCCGGCAAACCGAGCAGCTCCGCCCCCGTCGACAGGCTCAGAACCGTCTCCACCCCGTCGAGCACCGCCAGCTCGCGCGCCATCGCAACCGCCACCAGCGGCCCAGCCCCACGCCGCCCCCACTGCCACACCAGAATCTTCAATGCGCCACGCCCAGCGCCCGCACCGCCTCGAGCAACGGCCCCGCCCCGAACCGCGCCGCCGCCTCCCGCTGCCCCGCAGTTCCCATCGCCGCCCGCAGCCCGGCGTCGTCCGCCAACCGCACCAGCGCCGCCGCCGCCGCAGCCACGTCCGCCTCCGCCCACACCGCCCCCGGTGCCTCGAACACCCCTCGCCCATCGACCGCCGGCACCAGCCGTGCACCGACCGGTACGCCCCAGCCCGGTCCGACAAACTCCGCCGTCGCCGACCAATCCGTCGCCACCACCGGCCGCCCCAGCGCCATCGCTTCCGCCACAACCAGCCCGAACCCCTCGCTCCGATGCAACGACAGCACGATGTCGCACGCCTCCATCAGCCCGTCCGCTTCGTGGCGCGCCAGGGTCCGCGTGTCCAGACGCATGTTCGTGGCCCCAGCGACCGCCGCCGCTACGCGCGCCGCATCCGCCGGGAACGATCCCGGCTCCAGCATCCGCACGATCAGCACCCGGTCCGCCCGGTCCCCGAATGCCGCCCGATGCGCTGCGATCGCCGCCAACGGGTTCTTCCGTTCCAGGCTGGAGGCCAGGCTGAACGCCACCAGCGTGACGACCACCCCCTCCGGCACACCCAGGCGCGCCCGCACCGCCGCCCGAGCCGGAGCCGCACGAACTCGGCACGCGACCGGATGCGGCACCACCCGAACGGTCGGAAACCCAGCCGGCGCCGCCGCCCCGATTGCCCGCGCCGAGAACGCCGACGGCGCCCAGACCTCGTGCACGAACCGGAACCCCATCCGCCACGAGAGGGGCACCACCTCCAACTCCCACGGCCACACGCCCACGATCCGGCGCCCCCGCACCAGCCCGGCCCCCAACCGCAACAGCGCCAAAGGCAGCGCTGCCGGGTTCGCATGCAGCACGAGCGGCACATGCGCCGGCGGCATCGCCCGCCCCGGCCCCGCCTCCCAGCACGGCACCCCCGCTTGGCGCAGCGCGACCAGGTGCAGCCGCGCCCCTTCGCCCAGCCCGGACGCCCGGTCGAACTCCCCCACCACGGCCACGCCCGCCGCCACCTCGGGCGCCGCATCCGGCCGCGGCGCCAGCCACTCGGCCACCTGGCGCACCACGGCACGCCGCGGCCCGGCCGGCAGCGCCCGCCACCCCCGGTGCAACAGCCCCACCATCAGCCGGGGAAAGGGCTCAGGCCGCGTCGTTCAGGTGGCACGCGCTGATGTGCCCCGGCGCCACCTCCCGCAAGGCCGGCGCCTCCACGCTGCACCGCGCGAACGCATGCGGGCAGCGCGGATGGAAGTGGCACCCCGGCGGCGGCGCCAGCGGGCTCGGGATCTCCCCCTTGATCGCCGTGAACCGCCGTGCCCGCGAGTCCAGGCGCGGCACCTCCGCCAGCAGGGCCTGCGTGTAGGGGTGGTTCGGCCGCCCGAACACCTCCTCCGTCCCCGCCTGTTCAACCACGCGGCCCAGGTACATGATCGCCACGCGGTCGCTCAAATGCTCCACCACGCCAAGATCATGGCTGATGAACAGATAGGTCAGGTCCAGCTCCCGCCGCAGGTCCATGAACAGGTTCAGGATCTGCGCCTGGATCGACACGTCCAGCGCCGCCACCGCCTCGTCGCACACCAGGAACTCCGGCTGCACCGCAAGCGCCCGCGCAATCCCGATCCGCTGCCGCTGCCCACCGCTGAACTGGTGCGGGTAGCGGCGCTTGTATGCCGGGTCGAGCCCCGCCCGGCGCAGCTGCGCATCGAGGTATGCCTCATACCCCTCGCCCTGCGGCACCAGCCCATGCACCCGCGGCGCCTCGCCCACGATCTCGGCCACGCGCAGCCGCGGGTTGAGCGAGGCGTAAGGATCCTGGAAGATCATCTGCACCCGCAGCCGCGCCTGCCGCGCCTCCGCCCCCTCGAGCCCGGCCCGGTCCTTCCCATGATACAGCACCTGGCCCGAGGAGGGCTGGATGATCCCCGCCACCATTCGCCCCAGCGTGCTCTTGCCGCACCCGCTTTCGCCCACCAGGCCCAGCACCTCGCCCCGCCGCACCTGCAGGTCCACGCTGTCCACCGCCCGCACCACCATCGGCGCCGCCACCCGCCCGCGCGCCCGCCGCACCATGCGCGCAGCCAGGTCCTCGCTCTTGGAGAACTGCTTGCCTACGCCCCGCAACTCGATCACGGGCGTCATGCCGCCACCTCCTGCGCCGCCAGCAGCGGGTGGAAGCACCGGTGCGCATGCCCCTCCCCCACGCCGAACTCCGGCGGGTCCGCCTCGCACCGGGCCGTCGCCCGCGCGCACCGCGTGCGGAAGGCGCAGCCCACGGGCAGGTTCAGCACGTTCGGCGTCATCCCCGGGATGCCCCGCAGCCGCTCCCCCCGCTTCGTCCGGCTCGGCACGCTCCCGATCAGCCCGGCCGTGTACGGGTGCATCGGCGCGTCCAACACCTGGTCCACGCTCCCCCGCTCCACGATCCGCCCGGCGTACATAACCGCCACATGGTCCGCGAGGCCCGCTATCACGCTGAGGTCGTGCGTGATCCACACCAGCGCCGTCCCGAACCGCGCGCACAGCCCCTGCATCTCGGCCAGGATCTGCGCCTGGATGGTCACGTCCAGCGCCGTCGTCGGCTCGTCGGCGATCACCAGCGCCGGGCGGTGCAGCAGCGCGATCGCGATGGCAACGCGCTGCCGCATGCCACCGCTGAACTGGTGCGGATAGGCCCGCAGCCGCTCGTCCGGGCTCGGGATGCCCACGAGCCCCAGCGCATCCCGCGCCCGCCCCCGCGCCTCCGCCTTGCTCACCGCCTCGTGCGCCTGCACCGCCTCGATCATCTGCGTGTCTACCCGCAGCACCGGGTTCAGCGTCATCATCGGGTCCTGGAACACCATCGCGATGTGCCGCCCCCGCAGCCGCCGCATCTCCTCGTCTCGCAGGCCCGCGATGTCCCGCCCCTGGAACAGCACCTGGCCCGACACCACCCGCCCCGGCGCATCCACCAGGCCCAATATCGAGAACCCGGTCACGGACTTGCCGGACCCGCTCTCCCCCACCAGCCCCATCACCTGGCCGCGACCCACGCTGAACGACACGTCGTCCACCGCACGCACCACCCCCGCCCGCGATTCGAAATGCGTGCTGAGGCCCCGGACCTCGAGCGCCAGCGCAGCGTCGCTACCCCGCGCTGCACTCATCGTTTCAACCTGGGGTTCAGCACGTCCCGCAACTGGTCCCCCACCAGGTTGATGGACACGATCGTGATCAGCAGCGCGATCCCCGGGTAGAACGAGATCCAATACTTGCCCGACAGCATGTATTGGTAGCCGTTCGCGATCAGCAGCCCGAGCGAAGGCTCCGTCACCGGCACGCCCAGCCCGAGGAAGCTCAGCGTCGCCTCGAGCGCGATGGCCCGGGCCATCTGGAACGTCCCCACCACGATCAGCGGTGGCAGGCAGTTCGGCAGCAAGTGCCGGAACACAACCCGCGCGCGGCTCAGCGCCAGGCACTCCGCCGCCTCGATGTATTCCCGCCGCCGCTCCGCGATCGCGCTGCCCCGCGCCGTGCGGGCATAGTACGCCCACTCCACCATCACCAGCGCCAGCATCACGTTCCCGATGCCCTTGCCCAGCACCGCCAGGATGATCAGCGCCACCAATATGCTCGGGAAGCTCAGCTGCAGGTCCACCAGCCGCATCACCGCGCTCTCGAACCGCCCCCCCGCATACGCCGCCGCCAGCCCCAGCGAGGACCCGATGATCCCCGCGATCAGCGCGGACCCGGCCCCCACGAACAGGCTGATCCGGAGGCCGTACATGATGCCCGAGAGCATGTCCCGCCCCTGGTCGTCCGTCCCGATCACGAACCGCGTGCCCTCGCCCCCCACGCTGCCCGGCGGCAGCCGCCCGTCCATTATGTCCAGCACGGCCAGGTCGTACGGGTTCTGCGGCGCGATCAACGGCGCCACGAGTGCCACCAGCAAGATCAGCAGCATCACCACCAGCCCAACCACCGCCATCGGGTTCTGCGCGAACTCGATCGCCAGCCGCCGCGCCGGGCTTTCCTCCCGCGGCGCAACGATCTCGGGCGCGGGCAGCGCCTTCTCCACGATCGCGTTCAAAGGGGGGGCGCTCATCCCTGCTCCTCCAGCCGCACCCGCGGGTCCAGCGCCGCATACATCAGGTCCACCACCAGGTTGATCCCCACGAACAGCAGCACGATCAGCATCAGGTAGGCCACGATGATGGGCCGATCGAGCAGGTTGATGCTGTCGATGATCAGCTTGCCCATCCCCGGCCAGGCGAAGATGCTCTCCGTCACCACGCTGAACGCGATCGTCGTCCCGAGCTCGAGCCCCACCACCGTCACCACCGGGATCATGATGTTCTTCATCACATGCACCCCGATCACCCGGCGCGGCCGCAGCCCCTTGGCCCGCGCGAACCGCACGTAGTCCGAAGGCATCGCCTCCCGCACCCCCGCCCGCGTCAGCCGCATGATCAGGCTCACGTTGAACAAGGCGAGGTTGGACGCCGGCAGGATCATGTGCAGGAACCCGTCCCGCGTCAGGAACGACCACTGGACGCCGCCCAACCCCAGGGTCTCCCCCCGCCCGGTGCTCGGCAACCACCCGAGCTGCACCGCGAACACCATGATCAGCATCAGCCCCACCCAGAACGACGGCAGGCTGAACCCCAGGATGCTGCCGGCCATCAGCGCTCGGGACAGCCACCCGTTCGGCCGCAGCCCGGCATACAGCCCCGCCGGGATGCCAACGAAGATGCTGATCAGCACCGCCGCCACCGCCAGCTCCATCGTCGCCGGCAGCCGCTGGATGATCACCCTGATCGCCGGCTCGTTGTAGACGAAGCTGCGCCCCAGATCGCCCTTCAACACGCCTCCGAGGAACCGCAGATACTGCTCCCACAACGGCTTATCGAGCCCGAGCGCCGCAATCGCCCGCGCCCGCTCCTGCGCATCCGCCTCGGGCGAGATCAGGATGTCGACCGGGTTGCCGATCACGTTCACCCCCAGGAACACGATCAGCGTCATGGCCAGCACTACGAACACCGCCTGGATCAACCGCCTGATCAACCACGTCGCCAAACCCGAACCCCCCAGCCATGCAACGCGCGCTATGCCGCTATGCAGCATATCCGAGCGGCACTGGATAGCCAGGGCGAGCCGTCTTTCTCCCCCCTTGCCTTGCAGGAGCGGCCGGCATGGGGCCGCGCGCACCGCTCCAAAACGCCCCCGCTCCCAAACGCCCCCGCTCCCAAACGATGCGGGCGCGCACGTGAGCCCTGCTGTTGCCCGCACCCCCACACCGCGCGATGATGCCCTCATGCGCCCCGACGCCCCGCCCGGCCCCGAGCCGACCCCCTCCGGGAGCGCTCGGCGTCTCGCCCGGCCCCATACGTTCGCCGACGGCGCGCTCCCACGCCCCGAACCGGCCGCCATCCCCATGTTCCCCGTGGCGCTCGAAGCCCCCTCCCTCGCCGACTGGCGCCAGGGCAACACCGGCATCCCCGGATTCACCACCGCGTCCGCCTCCACCTCCGGCCCCCACGTCGTCGTCATCGGCCTCCTCCACGGCAACGAGGTCGCCGGCGCCGTCGTGCTCGACCGGATGCTCCGGGCCGGCCTCGCCCCCGCCACCGGCCGCCTCACCGTCGGCTTCGCGAACCTCGCCGCCTACGACCGCTTCGACCCAGCCTCCCCCACCGCCTCCCGCTTCGTCGACGAGGACATGAACCGCGTCTGGGACACCGCCGTGCTCGACGGCCCGCGCCAGAGCATCGAGCTCGCCCGCGCCCGCGCCATCCGCCCCATCGTGGAGAGCGCGGACCTCCTGCTCGACCTTCACTCCATGCTCTGGCCCAGCGAGCCCCTCATCCTCTGCGGCCCCTCCGCCCAGGGCCGCCGCCTCGCCCTCAGCCTTGGCACGCCCCCCCTCGTGGTCGCCGACCACGGCCACCAGACCGGCCCCCGCCTCATCGACCACCCCCGCTTCACGGACCCGGACACGGGGGCCGCCGCCTGCCTCGTCGAAGCCGGGCAGCACTGGCAGCCCGCCACCGTCGAGGTCATGCAGGACACCATCGATGCCCTGCTGCAGCACGCCGGCCTCGCCCGCATGCCTCGGCAGCCGCACCCCGCCCCCCGCTTCGCGCAGGTCGTCCAGGCCATCACCGCCGCAACCGCCGGGTTCGCCTTCGTCCGCCCCTGGCGCGGCGGGGACGTCGTGCCCCACCGCAACACCCTCATCGCGCTGGACGGCGCCGCCGAGATCCGCACCCCGCACGACGACTGCCTGCTCGTCATGCCCAGCCTCCGCGCCAGCCGCGGCCACACCGCCGTGCGCCTGGCGCGCTTCGAAGACCCCTCCCCGGAGCCCCCAGGAGCCGAGCCCGCATGAGCCTGTCACCACCCGCCCCCCGCGAAGCGCTGCACCGCCGCACCCTGGAGATGGTCGGCTACCAGCGCGCCGACGGCCTGTTCGACGTGGAGGCCCACCTCGTCGACGTGAAGACCTACCCCTTCACCAACACCGACCGCGGCACCGTCGAGCCCGGCGTGCCGCTGCACGAGATGCTCGCCCGCATGACGCTGGACGACAGCATGACCATCGTGAGCTTCGAGGCCGCCACCGAGTTCGCCCCCTACTCGATCTGCCCTCAGGCCGCCCCCAACTTCAGCCGCCTCGCAGGCCTCCGCATCGGCCCCGGCTTCGTCCGCGCCGCCAACGAGCGCATCGGCGGCATCCACGGCTGCACCCACATCCGCGAGATGCTCGGCCAGATGGGCACCGTCGCATTCCAGACCATGTATGCGGTCCGCCACCGCAACCAGGCCGAACGGGGCAACGCCATCACCACCGCCGAACCCGCCCGCAAGCCAGCCGTGCTGGGCACCTGCCTCGCCTACGCCACGGACAGCCCCGTGGTGCAGCGGATGTGGCCGGAACACTACACCGGCCCGGCCGCCCCCGAACCGCCGCCCTGACCTGCCCGCGCGACCCGGGCGGCGCTTTGCCGCCCCGGTAAGCTACCCGCGAGAGTGGATGTAGGTGCGCATGCTCTGGGCCTCGTCGTCCTGCCGCTCGATGCGCGCCCGCACCACGTCCCGCACGCTGATGATGCCCACCAGCGCACCCTCGTCCACCACCGGAAGATGGCGGAAGTAGCCCGCGTCCATCAATTCCATCGCATGGTTGACCGACGTCTGTGGCGTCACCGTCGTGACGGCCCGCGTCATGATGTCGCCCGCCAGCTTCGTGTGGATGTCAGGCCCGTGCTGGGCGAGTGTCTTCACCACGTCCCGCTCGCTGATGATGCCCGCCAGGGTGCCCTGCTCGTCCAGCACCAGCACCGCGCCGATCCGCCGCGACGAGATCGTGGCGACGATGTCCATCACCGGCGTGTGCGGCTGCACCGAAACGATGGTGTTCCCCTTCTCGCGTAGGACGGATGCGATGTTCATGCGGCTCGTCTCCCAGCTTGCGTTGTCCAGCTCGTGATGATGGAACGATTCCGGTTTCGGCATCCCGTCGGAGCCCGAGAATCGTCGCCGATGCCAACCATTGTCCCGGCAGGTCGCGGCTTCGTGACGATCGCCTCACCCGCTCCCAGCCTCACTACCCGGCCTCGCTCCCAGCCTCGCTCCCAGCCTCACTACCCAGCCTCACTACCCAGCCTCACTACCCAGCCTCACTAACCAGCCTCACTAACCAGCCTCCCCGGGCGCCCGCAGCTCCAGCGACAGCGCATGCAGCCCGGCCGCGAACTCCGCCCCTAAAGCCTGGTTCACCAGCCGGTGCCGCGCCACCCTGGACAGCCCGGCGAATGCGTCGGACACCACCCGCACCGCGTAATGCGTCTCCCCCTCCGCCCGCGCACCCATGTGGCCCGCATGCCGGTGGCTCTCATCCTCCACCGCCATCGCCACCGGCCGCAATGCCTGCG
Organism: Acetobacterales bacterium; assembly: GCA_038229135.1. Classification (GTDB taxonomy): domain Bacteria; phylum Pseudomonadota; class Alphaproteobacteria; order Acetobacterales; family Acetobacteraceae; genus JBBROS01. The sequence goes on along the minus strand of JBBROS010000055.1, from coordinate 5,187 downwards.
TCAACGCCGCCTCGATCCGCTCAGCCCGGTTCATCGCATCTTCCTTTCTTCCTCCCTCCCGCCGCGGGAGGGCCCGGGGGAGGCGTGACCACAAGCACGGCTACGTAGGCAACACCCGCCGCCGAACCCGCCGCAGACGCGCCGGCGCCTCCCGCCACAGCACGGCCGGCGCGAACAGCACCCACGCACACACCACCCCCGGCAGCACCGCGTGCAGCCAGATCAGCGGGATCAGCACCGGCTGCTTCGCCGCCACGTTCTGCACGCCCAGCCCCAGCGCCAGCAGCGCCACCACGCTCAGCACCGCCACCAGCGGCCGCAGCACGTTGCCATGCCGCCGGAATGCGCCGGTGAGCACCGACACCAGCGCCACGAGCGAAAAGCTCACTGCCGTCAGCGGCGCCGAGAGCCGCCGGTGTGCCTCCACCAGCAGCTTGCCGATGTCGCGCGCATTCAGCGCAGACGCCGGGTCGAACAGCTCGGCGAGCGACATCTCCGTGCTGTCCCGATAGCGCACCTCGCCATTCTTGTTCGTACTGGCCAGGTCGATCGAGGTCTCGGCGAACGTCACGACCTTCAGCCGCCCGGTCGTGCGGTCGATGTCCTGCCGGCTGCCGTTCTGCAGCAGCACCCGTGGCCCGGAATCGCCGCTGATCAGCCGCCCCGTCTCGGCCAGGATCGTCGCCCGCTCGTTCCGCCGGCGCGCATCCTCGATCAGTATCCCCCTCAGCGTCCCGTCCCGCTCCCGCCCGCGCACATACACCGTGAGGTCGTCCGAGATCGTCGTGAACACCCCCTCCTGCAGCAGGAACGCCGCCAGCCGGTTGCGGATCTCGAACTGGAACTCCCGGAACGCCGTGAAGCTCTGCGGCACCACCCACAGGTTCAGCACCAGGCACAGCACCGCCACCGCACCCGCCAGCCCCAGCGCCGGCCGGGACAGCGCGATCGGCGACAGCCCGGCCGCCCGCATCACCGTCAGCTCCCGGTCGCCCGCCAGCCGCTGATACACGAACTGCACCACCACGAACGTCGTGATCGGCAGGATAACCGCGACGAAATTCGGGACCAGCAGGCTCGTCAGGTGCAGGAACACGGTCAACGACAGCCCGCGGTTGACCACGAGCTCCACGAACCGGAGCGACTGCGTGAGCCAGATCAGCCCCACGAGCCCGCCCGTCACGGCCAGCAGCGCGAGCGCGAGCTGCCGGACGATGTAGGTGTCGGTCGTGCGAAGGCCGGGCCGGCCCATGCTGCCCCGCTATCGCATCAGTAGATGAAGATCAGCAGGAACAGCATCAGCGCGATCACCGCTCCGACGCCGAACTTGGTGAATGTCGTGAACCGGCTCCAGAACATCGCCCGGTCGGCGGTGAAGCCGTCCTCGACGGTGTTGGGCGTGTCGGGGGGGAGTGCCATGATTGAAACCCTCGGAGCATGAGCGGCGCCGTGCTCGCCGCGCCCCGTTCTACCCACCATGGGTCCGAACGCAAACGCCGGTCAGGCTAAACAGCGCGCCGCCGTTCCCCGCCTCCGTGCGAGCCTCCGCATCGCCACCCAGATACGCCCGCACCGCACGCGGGTAAAGCACATGCTCGGTCGCCAGCACCCGCGCCGCCAGCGCCGCCTCCGTGTCGCCCGGATGCACCGCCACCGCCGCCTGGCCCACGATGGGCCCCTCGTCCATCGCCTCCGTCACCACGTGCACCGTGCACCCATGCACCGCCACCCCCGCCGCCAGCGCCCGCGCATGCGTCTCGAGCCCCGGGAAGGCCGGCAGCAGGCTGGGATGGATGTTCAGCATCCGCCCGGCCCAGCGCCTCACCAGGTGGGGCGTCAGCAGCCGCATCCACCCGGCCAGGCACACGAGCCCGACGCCCCGCGCCACCAGCGCCGCATCCACCGCCGCCTCGTGCGCCGCCCGGTCCCGCCCGAACGGCTTGTGGTCGATGCACACCGCCTCCACGCCCGCCGCCCGCGCCGTGGCAAGCCCCGCCGCCTCCGGCCGGTTCGCGATCACCACGGCCACCTGGTCCGGGAACGCCGCCAGCAGCGCCTCCATGTTGGAGCCACGCCCGCTGATCAGCACCCCGAGCCGCGCGCCCGTCACCCCAACGCTCAAGCGGGCCAGCCCTCTGGACGCGCCACCCGCACTTCCGGCTCCCCGTCATGCGCCACGAGCCGCCCGATCACGACGGGGGCCTCCCCCGCCTCCCGCAGCACCGCCATCGCGGCCTCGGCATCCCGCACCACCAGCGCCATGCCCACGCCGCAGTTGAACACCCGCAGCATCTCGTCCGCCGCAACACCCCCCGCCCGCGCCAGCCAGCCGAACACCGGCGGCACCGCCCACGCCCCCGCATCCACCTCCGCCGCCAGCCCCCCGGGCAGCACCCGCGGCAGGTTGCCCACGATCCCGCCACCCGTGATGTGCGCCGCCGCGAGCAGCAGCCCGGCCCGGTGCAGCGCCAGCATCGGCTTCACATAGATCCGCGTCGGCTCCATCAGCGCCTCCGCCAGGCTCTGCCCCGGCGCCCAGGGGGCCGCCGCCTCCCACCCGAGCCCCGACATCGCGACGATCCGCCGCACCAGCGAATACCCGTTGCTGTGCACCCCGCTGCTCGGCAGCCCCAGCACCACATCCCCCGCCTGCACGTCCTTCGGCAGCAACGCCGCCCGCTCCGCCGCCCCCACGCTGAACCCGGCCAGGTCGTAATCCCCCGCCGCATAGAGCCCCGGCATCTCGGCCGTCTCGCCGCCCACGAGCGCACACCCAGCCTCGCCGCACCCGGCCGCAATCCCCCCGATCACGTCGGCCGCCTGGTCCACGCTCAGCGCGCCGGTCGCGAAGTAGTCGAGGAAGAAGAGCGGTTCGGCCCCCTGCACCACCAGGTCGTTCACGCACATCGCCACCAGGTCGATCCCCACGGTGGTGTGCCGCCCGGTCTCGATCGCCACCTTCAGCTTCGTGCCGACCCCGTCCGTCGTGCTCACCAGCACCGGGTCCGTGAACCCCGCCGCCTTCAGGTCGAACAGCGCCCCGAACCCGCCCAGGCCCCCCATCACCCCCGCGCGCGACGTCGCCTTCGCCAGCGGCTTGATCCGCTCCACCAGCGCATCCCCCGCCTCGATGTCCACGCCCGCCTCGCGGTAGGTCGTCCCGTTGCGTCCGTCGCTCATCCTACCCTCGGCACTGGTTCCAATCGCCCACCCCGATCGGCTAAGGTGCCGCCATGCAGCGTCCGGACGAACGGGGCGGACACAACCATGACAGCCCCGGCCGCGCAACGGCGAGGGCGAGGCGGCACCATGCCTGACGGCCACCGCCTCGCCCCCGCTCCCGTCCTGAACCTGCCGAACGTTATCAGCTTCGCACGCCTCTGCGCCGTGCCCGTCGCCACCTGGCTCGTCATCCAGCGCGAGTTCACCAGCGCCGTCATCCTCTTCGCCGCCGCCGGCGTGTCGGACGCCATCGACGGCTGGCTCGCCCGGCGCCGCGGCGGCTCCGCCCTGGGCGCCATGCTGGACCCGATCGCCGACAAGGCCCTCCTCGTCAGCATGTTCGTCACCCTGGCCGCCATCGGCATCCTGCCCACCTGGCTCGCCATCCTCGTCGTCTTCCGCGATCTCGTGATCATGGGCGGCGTGCTCGTGCTCTGGCTCACCCACCAGCCCGTCCGCATCCGCCCGCTTGCCTCGAGCAAGGTCAGCACCGCGCTGCAGCTCGGCCTCGTCGGCGTCACCCTCCTGCTCCAGGCGCTGGCCCTGCCCGGCGGCCTGCCCCTGCTCGCCTTCGAGTGGCTGGTGGCCGCCACCACCCTCGGCTCCGGCGCCACCTACGTTGTCCGCGCAGCCCGGCGCCCGGGCCTGGACCGGCCATGACGCCCGACACCCAGCAGGACGCGGTCCGCCCTCGGCAAGAGGGCCCGCCCACATCCACTCAGCCCGGCTCCACTCAGCCCGGCTCCACCCCGATCATGCTCGCCACCATGGCCCCCCGCACCGCCACCCGCTCCCAGCGCCTCGGACTCCTCGCCGCCCTGCTCGCGCTGCTCGTCCTCTCGCTGTGGCTGTTCGCCTCCATCCTGCTGCCCTTCGTGGCCGCAGCCGGCATCGCCTACTTCCTGGATCCGCCGACAACCCGCCTCACCCGCATGGGCGTGCCGCGCGGGGCCGCCGCCTTCCTCATGGTGTTCGCGCTGCTGGCCGCGTGCCTCCTCTTCGCCCTCCTGCTCTACCCGCTGCTCGTCGCCCAGCTCGGCCTGCTCATCTCCCGCGCCCCCGCATACGCCGGCGCCATCCGCGTCTGGGCCGGCGAGCTCGTGGTCCGCCTGCAGGATACGTTCGGGCCCGAATACGTCGACAGCAAGCTGCGGGACCTCGTCGGCACCCAGGCCGGCTCCATGCTCGGCTTCGCCGCCGCCGCCCTCGGCCGCGTGGTGGGCGGCGGCTTCGCGCTGTTCAACGTCCTCTCCCTCGTGGTCGTCACCCCCGTCGTCGCATTCTACCTGCTGCGAGACTGGCGCCGCGCAGTCGCCCGCGTCGACAGCTGGCTGCCCCGGCGCTACGCCGACGTGCTCCGCGCACAGGCCCGCGAGGTGGACCGCATCCTCTCCGCCTGGGTCCGCGGCCAGGCGCTCTGCTGCCTCGTGCTCGCCCTGTTCTACGCCGCCAGCCTCACCCTCGTCGGGCTCGACCTCGGGCTCATCGTCGGCATCACCGCCGGGCTGCTCTCGTTCATCCCCTATGTCGGCAGCATCGTGGGCGGCGTCGCCTCCATCGGGCTGGCGCTGGCGCAGTTCCAATGGAAAGGCGTCATGGTCGTCAGCTTCGTGTTCGTGGCCGGGCAGCTGCTGGAGGGCTACGTCATCTATCCGCGCTTCCTCGGCGACCGCGTGGAGCTGCATGCCGTCTGGGTCATCTTCGCGCTGTTCGCGGGTGGCGCGGTGTTCGGCTTCCTCGGGGTCCTCCTCGCCGTGCCCGTCGCCGCCGCCATCGGGGTGCTGGCGCGCTTCTGGCTGCGGCGCTACCTACGAAGCCAGCTCTACCTGGACCCGCCCCCCCGCACGTGACCGCCCGTCAACTCCCCCTGCGCGTCCCGAGCCCCCCCGCCTACGCGGCCAGCGACCTGCAGCCCAACGCGGCGCAGGACGAGGCCCGGGCCGGGCTCGCCCGCCCCGCCCCCAG
>JBBROS010000054.1:0-21732 GCA_038229135.1 Acetobacterales bacterium | reverse complement strand
GAACCCTTCGCCGACCGGGTCGCCGCCGCCATCGACCACGCCCTCCTCACCCTCCCCCGCGCCGCAATCGCCGGCCCCAGCTGGCGCGACCACGGCGCCATCATCGTCGCCGCCACCTGGGACGACGCCATCGACCTGGTGAACCGCCTCGCCCCCGAACACCTCCAGATCATGACCATCGAACCCGCCGCCCTCTTCGCCCGCATCCGCCACGCTGGCGCCGCCTTCCTCGGCCCCTGGTGCCCCGAGGCCATCGGCGACTACGTGGCCGGCCCCAACCACGTGCTGCCCACCGGCCGCACCGCCCGCTTCGCCTCCGGCCTGTCCGTGTTCGACATGCTGAAGCGCACCACCTGGGTGAGTGCGGACCCTGCGGGCCTCGCCCGCACAGGCCCAGCCACCGTGCGCCTGGCCGAGGCCGAAGGCCTGCACGCCCACGCCGAAAGCGTTGCCCGTCGCCTGCGTCGCCTCAACGCCGCCTCTTGACACTGGGCCCGTTCTGCTTGACCGCACCCGCAACACTCCACACATCCAGCCGCAGCACCGGCGCAACATGGCCAAACAGCCCAAAGGATCCGAATGAGTAAGGAAGACATGATCGAGTTCAGCGGCACCGTCCTGGAGCTGCTGCCCAACGCGATGTTCCGCGTGAAGCTCGACAACGAGCACATGCTGCTCGCCCACACCTCCGGCAAGATGCGCAAGAACCGCATCCGCGTCCTCGCCGGGGACCGCGTGAACGTCGAGATGACCCCCTACGACCTCAGCAAGGGGCGAATCACGTTCCGATTCAAGTAGCGCTCACCCTCGCCTCGGCGAGCCCCCGCCGCCTGGCCCTCCTGGCCCAGCTCGGCGTCGTCCCCGACCAGGTCCGCCCCGCCGCCATCGACGAGACGCCCCGGCGCGACGAGCTGCCCCGCCCCTACGCCATCCGCATGGCGCTCGAGACGGCTCACGCGGCGTCCGCGCCCGGCGAGTTCACGCTGGCTGCAGACACGGTGGTGGCCCTGGGCCGCCGCATCCTGCCCAAGGCCGAGGATGCTGCCTCCGTCCGGGCCTGCCTCGAGCAGCTCTCCGGCCGCCGCCACCACGTGATCACGGCGCTCACGCTGGTCGCACCGGGCGGCGAGCTCTCGCACCGCGTGGTGGACACCGCCGTTGTGTTCGCCCGCCTCTCGCCCGACCAGCTCGGGGCCTACGCGGCCAGCGGCGAAGGCGAAGGCAAGGCCGGCGGCTACGCCATCCAGGGCCGCGCCGCCGCCTTCGTGCGCCTGCTCACCGGCAGCTACTCCGGCGTCGTCGGCCTCCCGCTTTTCGAGGCCGCCTCCCTCCTCCGCGGCCGCGGCTACCCCGTCCCGTGAGGCCGTGCCTACTCCCTTTCGCCGTGGGAGAGGGTTGGGGTGAGGTCCTCGGCGCGCGGCGCTCACCCGTCGAGCGTCCCGGGCCCTCGGACCCGATGCTCCGCCCATGATCCGCATCCTCGCCAACTGCAGCCCCGGCGAGACCCGCGCCGTGGCCTGGGACGGCGCCCTGGCCCTTGACTACGCCATCCACCGCCCCGGCGCTTCACCCGGCGTGGGCGCCCGGCTCCGCGGCCGCGTGAGCGCCCACATCCCCGCCATGGCCGGCGCCTTCGTCACCCTCCCCCCGGAGTTCGGCGGCCTGGATGGGTTCCTCCCGGATAGCCAGGGCGCCGCCGCCCTGGGCCCCGGCGACCCGGTCGGCTGCATCGTGACCCGCGCCGCACAGGGCTCGAAAGGCCCTAGGCTGGCGGCCGCCGACGTCGGGCCCGGTCCGCCCGCCGTGCTCGAGCCCGGCCCCGATGCCATCGACCGCCTCCTCGCGCTCCACCCCGGCGCCGAGGTGCTGGTGGACGACCCCGCCATTCACCCCGGCCGTGCCATGATCGTCGCCCACGCCTGGGACGACGCCGTCGAGGCCGCCATAGAGGCCCTGTCCGACCCCGTCGCGCTGCTCGAGGGCGGCCTCGTGGCCCGCATCCACCCCACACCAGCCCTCGTCGCCATCGACATCGACACGGCCGCCGCCACCGCCGAGCGCCGCCCCAAGGCCGCCGCCCAGCGCGAGGCCAACCGCGCGGCCCTCCCCGCCCTCGCCCAGCAGATCCGGCTCCGCAACCTGTCCGGCGCCATCCTCGTCGACCTCGCAGGCATGGCCCAGCGCGCCCGCACGGCCCTCGGCCCGGACGTCGCCGCCGCGCTCGCGACAGACCCGCTCCGGCCCCGGTTCCTCGGCTTCACCGCCCTGGGCCTCGCCGAGATCAGCCGCCCGCGCGCCCACCCGCCCCTGCACGAGCTGCTCGCCGGCCCCCACGCCGCCGGGCTGGCCGCGCTGCGCCGGCTGGTCCGCGAAGCCGCGGCCAACCCGGCCACCCCCTTCCGCCTTCGCACCACGCCAGACATCGCCCGCGCTCTCCAGGAGGACGCCCAAGCCCGCATCGCCCTTGCACGCCGCGCTGGCCGGCCCCTTCTGTTGCTCCCCGACCCAGGCCTCCCGCCCGGCGCCGCCTACGTGGAGCCCATCCCTCGTGGCTGACCCTGTTTGCCCCATTTGCGGACGCCCCGCCGAGCGCCCCCGCCTCCGCCCCTTCTGCTCCGAACGCTGCGCCGACGTGGACCTCGGCCGCTGGTTCACCGGCGCCTACGCCGTCCCGGTGCCCGACGAGGAGCCGACGGAAGAGGAGTGAAAGGCCCACTTTCCCGGGGAGAGGGGTAGGTGTCGGACTCCCGGCGTCGCCCTACCTGAACCAGGCCGGCACGCTCGCCGGTCGGTCCATCCGCGCCTTCTCCACCTCCGAGCCGCGGTTCTGCCGATACAGGCTGCGATACGTCGCATACGGGTCCAGCGCGCTCCGCTTGATCTGGTCGATCGGCTCGATCAGCCGCTCCCGCGTGTCCAGCGCCCCCACCCCGGCCCGCACGTAGCCGAGCGTCCTGCTGCCGCCGAACGTCGCGTAGGTCAGCGGATCGAGCCCCAACTGCCCGGCGAACCCGGCCGTGTCGCGCGGATTGCTCGGCCCCAACACAGGCAGGAACAGGAACGGCCCCTCGCCCGCGCCCCAGCGCGCGAGCGTCAGCCCGAAATCCGTGTCGTGGTCCGGGTAGCCCAGGTCGCTCGCCACGTCGAACAGCCCGCCAATCCCGGCCGTGCTGTTGATGACGAACCGCATCATCATGTCCCCGGCCTTGCGCGGATGCCCCTGCAACACGTCGTTCGCAAAGGCCGCCGGCGCGCCCAGATTGCCGAGCGCGTTGTGGATCGGCCGCCGCACCGCCCCAGGGATCTGCCGATACGCCACCGCGAGCGGCCGCAGCACGTAGGTGTCGAGCCCATCGTTCACCACGTAGAAGAAGCGGTTCGTCGGCTCCAGCGGGTCGTTCGCCTCGCTATACTCCGCCAGCGCGTCGGCATCCGTCGCCGGCGGCACCGTGGCACACCCCGCCAGCAGCAGCATCGCCCCGGCCAAACCCCAACGCAGCATCGTCCAACCCCTTTGAAAAGCCCGCGCAACGTCACACGAAACGGTGAACAAGCCAAGCAGGCCCACTCACGCGGCCATCATGCGCCCCCTGGCGCCCGACCCTCGCCCGCAATAACGTCCTCGCAAAAGAACGATCCGGAGGAACTCCCCGCCATGCTCGACCGCCGCACCCTCCTTGCAGCGCCCCTCGCCCTCGCGGCCGCCGGCGCCCGCGCTCAAGGCCAGGCCGGCCAAGGCGGCCCCATCCGCATCGGCGTCCTAACCGACGAGGCCGGCCCCTACGCCAGCTCCGGCGGCCCCGGCTCCGTCGCCGCCGCCCGCATGGCCGCGGCCGAGTTCGGCCCCACCCTGCTCGGCCAGCCCATCGAGATCCTCCGCGCCGACACCCAGAACAAGCCCGACATCGCCGGGTCCATCGCGCGCCAATGGTACGACCAGGGGGTCGACGCCATCACCGACCTCCCCGTCACGCCCATCGCCGCCGCCGTGCAGCAGGTCGCGCGCGAGAAGGGCCGAACCGTCATGATCACGGCCGCCGCCGTGACGGAGTTCACCTCGAAGCTCTGCGCGCCCATCAGCTCCCACTGGGCCGACGACACCCACGCCATCGCCGCCGGACCCGCCTCCGTGCTGACGGAACCGGGCACGCCATGGTTCTTCATCAGCGTCGATTTCTCCTTCGGCGCCGCCCTCCAGGCCGAGGCCACGAAGGTCGTCGAGGCGCGTGGCGGCCGCGTGGTCGGTACCGCCAAGTTCCCCCTCGGCAGCACGGACTTCTCGTCGCAGATACTCCAGGCCCAGTCCTCCGGTGCCAAGGTCCTCGGCCTCGCCAGCGTCGGCGGGGACCAGGTGAACCTCGTCAAGCAACTGCATGAGTTCAGGGGCACACAGACGCTGGCCGGGTTCCTGGTCTACATCACCGACATCGACGCCCTCGGCCTCGAGGTGGCCCAAGGCCTCCGTTTCCCCAGCAGCTTCTACTGGGACCAGACGGACGGCACCCGCGCCTTCGCCCGCCGCTTCTTCGCCGAACGCCGGGCCATGCCGACGCAGAACCAGGCCAACGTCTACGCGGCCACGCTCCACTTCCTGCAATCCATGGCAGCCGCAGGCACCCGCGACCCCATCGCCGTCAACCAGGCCATGCGCGCCCGCCCGGTGCCCTGGTTCGGCACCACCGCCCCGATGCGCTCGGACGGCCGCATGCTGCACGACCTGACCCTTTGGCGGGTGAAGGCCCCGGCCGAAAGCAAGGCTCCCTGGGACTACCTGGCCCCCATCGGCACCATCCCCGCCGCCGAGGCCTTCATCGCCCCCAACCCGGCCTGCGCAACCGCCTGAGGCAGACGGCGTTCACCCCTCCATCACGGAGGGCAAGATGAGCGAAGCCAACACCACGACCGACCACGACGAGATCCGCCGCTGGGTGGAGGAGCGCCAAGGCCGCCCGACCGTCGTCGACGGCACCGAGGGCAAGGACGGCGAAGGCATCCTGCGCATCGACTTCCGCGAGCCTGACGACAAGCTCGACGAGATCCCGTGGGAGGAGTTCTTCAAGACCTTCGACGACCGCAAGCTCGCCTTCCTCCACCAGGACAAGACGAAGGACGGCAAGCCCAGCCGCTTCAACAAGTTCGTCAAGCGCGAAGGCTGATCGTCTCCCTCTCCCCCGGGTGAGGAGCCGTCGGGGCCGCCACGAGCGCGGCCCCGACGGCTTCTCACCCCCAGGCCCAAACCCCCCAGGCCGCCGCCGTCCCGCCCAGGATCGCCAGCGACAACTGCCGAGTCGCCGCCATCACGCCGAGGGTGGCCGCAGCACCTACCCATTGCTGCACCCCGCCCGCGGCGAGCGCCGGCACCACGTAGCTCACGAACAGCGCGCCCGGCACGTAGGCCAGCGCATCGCGTAGCCACGCCGGGGTCGGGAAGGCCCGGAACACCAGGTAGCCACCCGCCCGCGTGGCATACGTCGCTGCTGCCATGGCCATGATCGCCGCCAGCACCCACGGATCGAGGCTCATGCCCGCAACCGGTCCCGCAGCACCCCCGCGGCCGCCCCGGCCAGGGCGCCGGCCACGATGTACCAGGTCCCGTCCACCACCCTCGAGACGAGCAGGCTCGCGCCCGCCGCCACCACCCATGGGACAAGATCGCGCCGCCCCCGCCACATCGTCGCGACGATCGCCACGAACACCGCGAGCGCCGCAAAGAACAGCGGGTGCCCCGGCGGCGGCCGCATCGTCGCCCCCATCACGTGCCCCGCGCCCGTCGTGATAACCCACAGCGCCCACATCACCGAACCCGAGCCGAACAGGTAGGCCGCATCGTGCCGCCCCGCCGTCATGGCGCGCACGCTGATCGCCCAGTTCTGGTCCGCCATCACGAACAGGCTGGCCCAGAGCCGCCACCCGCGCACCCGGTTGAGCCACGGCGCCAACACCGGCCCCATCAGCGCCAGCCGCAGGTTGACCACGAACGCCGCGAAGCTCGCCGCCAGCACCGGGGCCGGCACGCCCCAATGGCTCAGCGCCAGCAACTGGGCCGACCCGGCGTAGCACAGCGCAGACATCATCACCGCCTCGACCAGGCTCAGCCCCTGCCCCTGGGCCACGATCCCGCACACGAGCCCGAACGGCACCACGGCCAGCAACAGCGGCAACGTATCCCGCACCCCCGCCAGATACGCCGCCCGCGAGAACCGGGGCCGGACTTCGCTCATGATCGCTTCAGCGCCAGGACGATCGCCGCCGCCTCCTCCGGCTCCATGGCCAACGCCCGCTCCGCCACGTCCCGCCCGAACCCGGCCCGCGCCAGCGCCCCCAGCTCCCGCGCACGCACGCCGTCCTCCTCCTCACCAACCCGAAACGGTCCCAGCCGCCGCCGCTTCGCGTAGGCCAGGGCGGAGGGCAGCTCTTCCCCAGGCAGCACGGCTTCAGCCTGCGCCCCGGGCACGCCCTTTGCGGCCAGGTGCGCCGCCACGGCCCGGCGCGACCGCCCCGCCCGCACCAGCCGCGCCGCCCGCGCCGCCGCAAACGCCGCGTCGTCGACCATGCCCGCCTGCACCAGCCCCGCCGACACCGCCCGAGCCTCCGCCCGCGCCCGCGCCACGTCCGCCGCCACCTCGAGCCCCTCCGCCTCGGCCGCCCGCGCCCAACGCCCCACCCGGCGTTCCAGCACCCGCACCAGCCCGGCCTCCGTGGCCGCATAGCGGCTCAGATGCCGCAACGCCGCCTCCCGCAACGCCGCCCCGTCCGGTGCCGGGCCGGCCGGCTTCATCCTGTCGTGCATGGACGCATCATGCCATGCGGCGATCGCATCCGAACAGCCGCACATGGCGCGAGCAGGACCGCGATGTTCCTCAACCAATCAGTCTGGAAGCGAGGTGATTGGGTTGGCTTCGTAAAACTCCCCGATGAATAAAAGAGCGTCCTTTTCGTGCTCAGTCAGCTTGAAAGGTCGCGTGGGAGTGTGAGCTAGCATCCTCCGCTGCAGGGTGAGCAACGTCTCTTGAACAGGCGTAGGCACACGTGCAATGGACTGAATGCGTGCCCTACGATCCGTATCGATCCCGAGCTGATAGCCGGTCGTCAATGAGAACCGGACATCGTCATTGCGCATGATGTCGTGGCAAGACAACACATCTCCTGCGATCGAAACCACCTGACAGGTGATATCGATCCCGGCACTGGTGACTGCGTTTATGAGTTGTCCAAGGATAATCGTCTTCAATTCCGATGTGTACTTGTCCATAGCGGCCTCCAATCTACTGCAGTAGGTAACGCCGTAGGATGTACGACTGTTGTGGTCCGCTCTCATCACCCAGGTCCATAGACTTCACCGCGCATGAACGACACAGGTTGAGCTCGAACAGGCGATACATCGCCGTTGAGCCGTAAGTCCCTCCAGAACTGCAGCCCGCTGGATAGCCCTCGCATCGCAGATCACCTTTGGCGACAAGCTGCACTTCGCCCAGAGGCGGAGCAGACGTGGGCGGCACAGCTTCACGCCGACCTGGATTTTGGCCAGCTGCCTCGTCCGCTCGAAGCAAGAATGCCTGAAAGCGGTCCAGTCCCACCTGCAGCGCGCTTTGGGCAATCAGATCGGTAGCACTCCGAATGTCTGCGCTCGTTGCCGCCTCGCGGAGACGGCCTGCGCCCTCGACGAAAGACGCTATACCGGGCGCGTCGGCTGAAGCCCCGAGCACACGAGAAGCGAAATTGATGCCTAATGGGAAAGCGGTCACGGCCGCAGCCAGAACTCTGTCAAGCCGCTCGTGATCGGTATTCGCTAGCCTTCCAACCGCGTGGTGGCGCTTCGAGGCCGGCAGTGAGGCGATCAGCGTCAGCCCGACATTGTGGATTCGGTCCTCGAGCGCTGGCACGTGTTCGTGGCTAACATGCGCCCTGAGGTCGCCTGGCTTCGTCCCGTGCCCGAACTACTGGTGATACTGCCGACCCTGATACACCCAACTGTCATTGGCCATCCGTCTGCGCTCCCCCCGACAGGTAATCTATTCTATTTCCTGCCGTCGAGCGCAAGGTTGTCAGTCGTCTCACTCGGCCCGGCGCTGAGCCGACCGACCGCAATCATTGACTTGCGCCACCCAGCCCCGCCAATCTGTCGAGTGCCGCGCCCGTCCTCGCTCACGGCCGGCTCAACCCCGAACACGCGTCCAACAGAGGTGCCCACCCCGTCATGATCCCCGCCCTGATGCCCACCTACAACCGCGCACCCCTCGCCTTCGAGCGGGGCGAGGGCGCCTGGCTGTTCACGGTGGATGGGCGACGATTCCTCGACTTCGGCGCCGGCATCGCCACGTCCTCCCTCGGCCACGGCCACAAGCATCTCGTGCAGGCCATCGCCGAGCAGGCGGCCCGGGTGATGCACACGAGCAACCTCTACCGCGTGCCCCAAGCCGAGCGCCTGGCCGAGCGCTTCGTCGCGGCCACGTTCGCCGACAGCATCTTCTTCTGCAATTCGGGCGCCGAAGCCAACGAAGGCATGGTCAAGATGATGCGCCGCGCCGCCTACGACGACGGCCACCCGGAGCGCTACCGCGTCATCTGCTTCGACGGCGCCTTCCACGGCCGCACGCTGGCCATGCTCGCCGCCACCGGCAACGCCAAATACCTCAAGGGCTTCGGCCCCGAGGTGGACGGCTTCGACCACGTGCCTTTCGGCAACATGAACGCCGTGCGGGACGCGATCGGCCCGAATACCGTCGGCATCATGATCGAGCCCGTGCAGGGCGAGGGCGGCGTCCGCCCGGCCGAGCTCCAGTTCCTGCGGGACCTCCGCACAGCCTGCGACGAGTTCGGCATCCTGCTCGGCCTCGACGAGGTGCAGTGCGGCATGGGCCGGACGGGCAAGCTCTTCGCGCATGAATGGGCCGGCATAGCGCCCGACGTCATGTCCATCGCCAAGGGCATCGCCGGCGGTTTCCCCATGGGCGCCGTGCTCGCCACCGAGGCCGTCGCCAAGCACCTGGTGCCCGGCACGCACGGCACGACCTTCGGCGGCAACCCCCTCGCCTGCGCCGCCGCGAACGCCGTGCTCGACGTCATTCTTGCACCAGGGTTCCTGGACGACGTGGACCGCAAGGCCCGCCGCCTGTGGCACGGCCTGCTCGAGATCGTCCGCGAGAACCCCACGGTCCTCGAGGATGCACGCGGCGCCGGGCTGATCCTGGGGTTGAAGGCCGTCGTGCCAAACACGGAGCTGCAGGAGGCCTTCACCGCCGAAGGCCTGCTGACGGTCACGGCCGGGGACAACGTGGTTCGCCTGGTGCCGCCCCTCGTCCTCACGGACGAGGACGTGGACACGGCCCTCGCCATGATCCACCGCGGCGCCCGCCGCTGCACGCCCGCGCATCAAGCGATAGCGGCAAAATGAACGGCGCCCTCCGCCGCGCCACCCCGCTCGACACCGAGCCGGGGCCGCCACGACACTTCCTCGACCTGAAGGACTTCGACGCAGCGACCCTCCGCGGCATGCTCGATGCCGCCGCGGGCTACAAGCGCACGCGCACCCCCGCCCGGCCACTCGCCGGGCAGACCCTGGCGCTCATCTTCGAGAAGCCCAGCACCCGTACCCGCGTCAGCTTCGAGCTCGCCATGAAGCAGCTCGGCGGCGACGTCGTGAACCTCACCGCGGCCGAACTCCAGCTCGGCCGGGGTGAAACGGTGGCCGACACCGCCCGTGTCCTCTCGCGCTACGTCGACGCCATCATGCTCCGGACGGACAACGCCGCCCGTCTGCACGAGATGGCTGCGCACGCCACGGTCCCGGTGCTGAACGGCCTCACGAACAAGAGCCACCCCTGCCAGCTCATGGCTGACATCCTCACCTTCGAGGAGCACCGTGGCCCCATCGCCAACCAGGTCGTCGCCTGGGTCGGCGACGGTAACAACGTCGCCTGCTCCTGGATCGAGGCGGCCGTTCGCTTCGGCTTCACCCTCCGTATCGCCACCCCCGAGCAGCTCCGCCCCAACCCCGCCATCCTCGACTGGGCCCGCGCCCAGGGTGCGCGCATCGAGGTCGGCTCCGACCCGCACGAGGCCGTCGCCGGCGCCCGCTGCGTGGTCACGGACGCCTGGCTCAGCATGGCCGACGACCCGGCCGAGAACCGCCACAACCTGCTCGCCCCCTACCAGGTCGACGCCCGCCTCATGCGCGGCGCCGCCCCGGACGCTCTCTTCATGCACTGCCTCCCAGCCCACCGCGGCGAGGAAGTCACCGCGGAGGTCATCGACGGCCCCCAATCCGTGGTGTTCGACGGCGCCGAGAACCGCCTCCATGCCCAGAAGGGAATCCTGGCCTGGTCCCTGGGCGACCTCCGCTGACGACAGGGGACCGCCAGCCCCCTCTCCCCTCGCGGGAGAGGGCTGGGGAGAGGGGGAGCCAAGCAGCGCAAACCCGACGCGCAGTTTGACCGAAAACATCCCCGCCACCCCCGGCTGGACCGATTCCACCCTGGACGAAGTTTTCGCGCTGCTGCCCAAAACGGCCGAAGTGGCAACCGCCCGCGACGCCTACGCGGACTGCCTCGCCCGCTCCAAGGCCCGCGCCGCGCCCTCCGACATGCTCGGTGCCGAGTTCGAGCCCTGCCGCGGCCCGCTCATGCGCGCCCTGCGCCACGCCGGGCTGGAGGACGCCCAGTTGACTGCCCTGACCGTGGCGCTCGACGCCGCCGAGGCCGAGATCGCCGCGGAGTCATGACCGTCTTTCCCGTTTGGACCTGGGCGGCCCCCCTGGCCGCGCTGCCTCTCGCTGTCGCCGCCTTCGTGCTCGGCCTCCCGCTTGCGCTCGGCATCGCCTGCGCCGCCGCCCTCCTCGCCACCGTCTTTGCCGCCGTCCACCATGCCGAGCTGGTCGCGCACCGCATCGGCGAGCCCTTCGGCACGCTCGTGCTCGCCCTCGCCGTGACCATCATCGAGGTCGGGCTCATCCTCAGCGTCATGCTCGGCAAGCCCTCCGGCCAGGAGGCACTCGCCCGGGACACGGTGTTCGCGGCCGTCATGCTCGTCGCCAACGGCGTCGTGGGCCTCTGCCTCGTGGTGGGCGGGCTGCGGCACGGCACCCAGGGCTTCCGCCTTCAAGGCGCCGCCGGCTCGGTCGCCGTGCTGGGCGCGCTGACCGTGCTCACCCTTGTCGTCCCGAACTACACCACGGCCATCCCGGGCCCCATCTTCAGCCCGCACCAGCTCGCCTTTGCCGGGGTGGTGTCGCTCGTGCTCTACGGCACCTTCGTCTTCGTCCAGACCATCACCCACAAAGCCGACTTCACCCAGGCCCGGGCCCGTGAGGTGGACGACGCGGAGGACGTTGAGCCCCACCACCATGGCCCACCCCCCACCACTGGCCAGGCCTGGCTCGCCGCCTTGCTGCTCACGGTGTCGCTCGTGGTCACGGTCGCGCTCGCCAAGGCCCTCTCCCCGACGCTCGAGGCCGCCATCGCGCAGGCCGAACTGCCCAAGGCGCTCCTCGGCATCATCATCGCCGCCATCGTCCTGTTGCCCGAGACCATCACCGCCATCCGTGCGGCACGTCAGAACCAGCTCCAGACCAGCCTCAACCTCGCCCTCGGCTCGGCCCTCGCCAGCATCGGCCTCACCATCCCCGCGGTCGCCGTGCTCAGCCTCACCACCGGCCAGCCCCTCACGCTCGGGCTCGATCCGCAGGGCACCGTGTTCCTGGCCCTTACCCTGCTTACCCTCACGCTCACGCTCGGCACCGGCCGCACCACCTTGCTACAGGGAGCCGTCCACCTCACCATCGCGACGTCCTACCTGTTCCTCACCGCGGTGCCCTGACCACGGAACCGGTCAGCCCGTCTCCACCCGCCCCCAATCCAGCTCCACCTGCTTCACGTCGTATGCCAGCAGCCCCGCCCAGTGCCGCTCCAGATCCGCCGCGAACAGACCCCGCGTCACACCCGCCACCAGCCGCGGGATCGCCGTCGTCATCGCGTTGATCGAGCTACCCGAAGGGCCGAAGCTCATCGTCGCCCCGATGGCGAACAGGTGCACGTCCGCGAGCCACGGCGCCGCCCCGGCCTCCCGCTCCTGGAACGCGTAGTCCGGCCCCAGATACGGGAACCCCGCCAGCCGCGCATCCGCCTCCCCCTCGGGCGGCACAAACCGGTCCCCCCACCGCGCGATGGCTCCCGCCGCGCTCGCGAGCTCCGGCCGCCGGGCGAAGTCGTGCATCACGCCGGTGCCGCAGATCAGGTAGTCCGCCAGGAATGGCCCTCGCACCGTCTCCACCCGGACCCGCGCGCCCTCCACGGCCGCCCCCGTCCAGCCCCGCCCGGCGTGCAGCGTGAACGCCGCATGCCGCATCACCCGCTTGTAGGTGTCCGGCGGGAACCCCTCCCGCATGTGCAGGATGTGCGCCATGAACCGCCAGCGCCATTCGTCCGGCATCTCCCCGATGTGCTTCAGGAACCCGGCAAACGTCAGCCACCGATACGGCTGCACCACCATCGGCTCCGCCCTGCGGCAGAACAGGTGCACCTTCGCCCCGTGCTCCAGCGCCATGGCCGCATTGTCCATCGCCGACGCGCCCGCGCCCAGCACCGCCACCACCTTGCCCCGCAGCGCCTCGAACTCGATCGGCTCGCACGTATGCGCCCGCACGGCGGCCGGCAGCGCCTCGACGAAGTCGGGCATCCACCACCGCCCCGTCCCATCCTGCCCGGTGGCCAACACCACCTTGCGTGCGGCCACCACCTCCCCGGTGTGGAGCGTCGCCAGCACGCAGCGCCCACCGTCATCGAGCACGCCCGGCCCGAGCCCGGCCACCGCCGCCCCGTTCCGCACCGGCAGCTGCAGCACCGCCCGGTGCCACATCAGGTAGGCCTGCCAGTCCGCGCTGCCGATCAGGTGCAGCCGCTCCCACGCCGCCGCCCCGTGCTGCGCCTCATACCAGGCCTGGAACGTCAACGACGGCATCCCGAGGTCCGGCCCCGTGAACTCCTTCGGGCTCCGCAGCGTCGGCATCCGCGCATACGTCACCCATGGCCCCTCGAGCCCCGCCTCCGCCCTGTCCACCACCAGGATGTTCCGAACCCGGTCCCGCAGGAGCGCGAACGCCGCCGCCTGGCCCGACTGCCCGGCCCCAACCACCAGCACGTCCAGCGCCGGAGCGCCGCCCCACATGCGCGGAGCCAGCCACTCCGCCCGCGGATGAGCCGTCATCTCGAGGTCCCGCCGCACCCGGTCCCCAAGCGCCGCCAGGCCCTCGCCCAGCTTTTCGGTCGCTGGCACGAATCCGTCCATCACGCCGCCTCCAGCGCAGCGCTCGGCGCAAAATGCGGGATCGCCGCCACCAGCCGCCGGGTGTAGTCCGCCGTCGGGCAATCCAGCACGTCCGCGCTCGGCCCCTGCTCCACCACCGCCCCATCCTGCAACACGATCGTCCGCCCGCACATCATCCGCACCACGTTCAGGTCGTGGCTCACGAACAGGAACGCAATCCCCTCCTCCCGCCGCAACCGCTCCAGCAGGCGGAGCACCACCGCCTGCACGCTCACGTCCAGCGACGCCGTCGGCTCGTCCAGCACCAGCAGCTTCGGCCCGGCCGCGATGGCCCGCGCGATGCCCACCCGCGCCTTCTGCCCCCCGCTCAGCTGATGCGGGAACCGCCCGAGCAGCCCGGCCTCCAACCCCACCCGCTCCGCCAACCCCTCCACTCGGCGCGCGATCTCCCGCGCATCCCGCAGCCCCAGCAGCCGCCGTAGCGGGTCCGCGATGCTGTCCGCCGCACTCCAGCGCGGGTTCAGGCTGTCGCCCGGGTCCTGGAACACGATCTGCACTTGGCGCCGCAGCCGCGAGCGGTGGAACGTCGCGGCCCCCATCGCCCCGATCTCCTCCCCCGCGAACCGGATCCTCCCGCCGCTCGGGTCCAGCAGGCGGCACACCAGCCGGCTGATCGTGCTCTTGCCGGAACCGCTCTCCCCCACCAGCCCCACGCTCTCCCCGGCATGCACGGTGAACGACACGCCGCGCACCGCCTGCACGGCCCCGAACCGCCGCTCGAGCTCCATGACTTCGAGCAACGGCGGCCCCACCGGCGGGGCCGGGGGCAGCGCCCCACCCTCGCTGATACTCTCCAACGTGCTGTCCCGCCGCGGGCTCGCGGCCACCAGGCGCCGCGTGTAGGCGTGCCCCGGTGCGCCGAACAGCCGCGCGGGAGCCGCCTCCTCCACGACCACGCCCCGCTCCATGACGCTGATCCGCCCGCAATACTGCGCCGCCAGCCCCAGGTCATGCGTGATCAGCACCAGCGCCATGCCCCGCCGCGCCACGATGCCGGACAGCAAATCCATCACCGCCGCCTGCGTCGTCACATCGAGCCCCGTCGTCGGCTCGTCCGCGATCAGCAGCCGGGGCGAGCAGGCGATGGCCACCGCGATCATCACGCGCTGGCACATGCCGCCCGACAGCTCGTGCGGATACGCCTCGAGCCGGGCGGCGGCATTGCGGATCTGCACCGCCTCCAGCAGCTCGAGCGCCCGCCTGCGCGCCTCGCCCCACCCCACGCTCTCATGCGCCCGGATAGCGTCGGCAATCTGCAGCCCCACGGGCCGGATCGGGTTCAGCGCCGCCCGCGGGTTCTGGAAGATCATGGACATCGCGGCCCCGCGCAGCCCCTGCATGGTCCGCCGCGACACCCCCACCAGGTCCCGCCCATCCCAAAGGATGCGCCCGCCGCTCACCCGCCCGGCCCGGTCCAGCAGCCCCGTCGCCGCATAGGCCATGACCGACTTGCCGGACCCGCTCTCGCCGACCAACCCCACCGTCTCGCCGGCGCGCACCACCAGGTCCACGCCGCGCAACGCCTCCACCACGCCCCGCCGCGTCCGGAAATCTACGCGCAGACCCTCGACGGACAGCAGTGCCGTCACGTCCGCATCCGCGGGTCCAGCATGTCCCGCACGCCATCCCCAAGCAGGTTGAAGCACAGCGCCGACAGCATCAGCGCCCCGCCCGGGCAGGCCACCAACCACCATTTCCCCGTGGTGATGAACCGTGCTCCCTCGGCCACCATGATCCCCCACTCGGGCGTCGGCGGCTTCACGCCCAGCCCGATGAAGCTCAGCCCGGCCGCGTTCAGGATCGCCCAGCCGAGGTTGAGGCTGATCTGCACCGCCATCGCCGGCAGCACGTTCGGCAGCAGCAGCCGCAGCACCACGCTCCCATGCCCATGCCCGCTCGCCCGGGCCGCCTCCACCCACCCCGCCGCCCGGCGCCCGTTCACCTCGGCCCGCGCGAACCGGATGTAGAACGGCAGGTTGATCAGCGCCGTCGCGTAAACGATGTTTTCCACGCGGTTGCCCAGCGCCGCCACCATCGCCATCGCCAGCACGAACAGCGGGAAGGCCATCAGCACGTCCACGCCCCGCCCGACCCACCGATCGACCCGCCCCCCGGCATAGCCGCACGCCCCCCCGATCACGGCGCCCACGACGAAGCTCAGCCCCACCGCCGAGGCCGCGATGGCATAGTCGAGCCGTGCTGCCATCAGCACCCGGCTGAACACGTCCCGCCCCAGCTGGTCCGTCCCGAACCAATGCGCCCCGCTCGGCGCCTGCAGCGCCACCCGCACGTCCGACGCCACCGGGTCGTACGGCACCAGCCAAGGCGCCAGCAGCGCCGCCCCCACCAGCACGGTGGTCAGCGCCAGCGCCCCCGCCGTCAGCCGGTTGCCCCGCAGCACGTAGCCGGCATGGCCCACGAAACTCGCGGCCCCGCTCATCCCACGCTCACCCGCGGGTCGGCGAGCCCATACAGGATGTCGACAACCAGGTTCACCAGGACGAAGATCGCTGCCATCAGGAGGACGAAGCCCTGCACCGGCGCGTAGTCCGAGTTCAGCAGCGCGTCGAGTGCGTAGCTCGCCACGCCGGGCCAGGAAAAGACCTTCTCCACCAGCACGTTCGCTCCCAGCATCGTGCTGAACACGATCCCCGCGATGGTCAGCACCGGCACGATCGCGTTCCGCAGCGCATACACCCCGATCAGCCGCGGCCGCGACAGCCCCACACTCTCTCCGGTGCGGACGAACTCGCTGCCCAACACGGCCAGCATGGAGGCCCGCGTCATCCGCGCGAGCGGCGCCAGCACGAACAACGCCATCGTCGCTGCCGGCAGCACCAGCTGCGCCGCCGCCGCGCGAAACGTCTCCCCATCGCCGGCCAACAGCGTATCCACCAGCAGGAATCCGGTCACGGTCGGCGGCGCCGCGCTGAACACGTCGAGCCGTCCCGTCGGGTCCGGCGCCCAGCCGAGCAGGTAGTAGAACACGTAGATCAGCAGTAGCCCCGACACGAAGGTCGGCACGCACACCCCCAGCGAGCACACGAGCCGCACCGCATGGTCCACCAGCGAGTTCGGCCGCAGCGCTGCCAACACCCCCAACGGCACGGCCAGGCTCAACGCCATGAACAGCGCCGTGAACGTCAACTCGAGCGACGCCGGCAACCGCCGCACCAGATCCGCCACCACGGGCTGCCCGGTCGTCATCGAGCGCCCAAGGTTCCCCGTAGCCACGTCCCGCAGGTAATACACGAGTTGCACCGGCACGGGCTTGTCCAGGCCCATCTGCCGCCGCACCATCTCGATCTCCTCCCGCCCGCCGCTGGCGCCTGCCGAGAAGAACACCGCCGGGTCCCCCGGCAGAAGCCGCATCAGCACGAAGGTGAACACCAGCACCGCCGCCAACACCGGCAGCGAGCTGGCGAACCGCGATCCGACCCGCCTCATCCCTTCGCTCGCCACCAAGGGAGCATCGTCATCGCGAGCCGAAGGCGTGGCGATCCAAGGGCCGTGTACGACTGTCCGGTTGGCCCCTGGATCGCCACGCTTCGCTCATGATGACGGAGGTCGCGGCGCACCACGCGGCCTCCCTAAGCCCTGCTGAGATCGCGGTAATCCACCTGGCGATGGAACTGGTAGGTGTAGCCCTTCAGCGCAGGCACCATCGCCGCGTCCTGGTTCGCCTGCCACAGCAGCAGCAGCGGGACCTGCTCCGCCTCGATCGTGATCAGCCGCTTGGCCGCCACCTCATACGCCTTCGGGTCCCGCTCGAACCGCGCCTTGTTGGCCACGGCGACCACCTCCGCATTGTCCCACCCGGAGTAGTTCCACCGCTGGTCACCGGTGAAGAAGTTGCGGAAGAAGTAGTCCGTGCTCGGCAACCACGCGATCGACTGCTCCGTGAAGAACGGCAGCTTCTTCTCGGTCACCGCGGTGCTCATCGCCGCATCCGTCAGCTTCTGGATGTCCACCTTGATGCCGACCTTGCCCAAGCCCTCCTTGATCAGCGCCGCCATCGGCTCGCTCACCTGCGCGCTGCCCACGTTGAAGCTGAACGTCGTCTCGAATCCCTGCGCCAGCCCGGCTTCGGCCAGCAGCTTTCGCGCCCGCTCCAGATCCGTGCGGAACGGCATCGCCTGCGGGAACACCGCGCTGGTCGGACTCTCGGTCCACGTGCCGCCGAAACACGGCGCCCCGCGCCCGAAGATGCAGGCCTTGAACAGGTCCTCGTACGGCATCGCCGCCGCAATTGCCTGGCGCACCCGCACATCGTCGAACGGCTTCATCTTGAGGTTGAAGCCCACGAAGGTGAACGCATTGAACTGCGGCGTGCTGATCACGAGCGTGCGGGCCCGCTGCTCGAGCGCGATCACGTCGCTCGCCTGCAAATCGATGGCCAGGTCCGCGTCGCCGCGCTCCACCAGGTTCGCCCGCGTGCTCGCATCCGGCACCGTCTGCGCGATGATCCGCCGGAAGAACGGCAGCTTGCCGTCCGCCCCGTTCTTCCACGCCTCGTTGCGCCGCAGGACAACCTGCTCGCCCGGCTTCCATTGCTCCACCATGTAGGCGCCGCCCGCCGCACTGTTGTCCTTCAACCAGGCCTGCGCCCACGGGTCCTCAGCCGTCGCATACTTCTTCGCCAGCTTGCTGTTGATCATGATCGCATAAACGGTCGCGATGTTCGGCGCCGCCAGCCGGTCCGGCTTGTCCAGCCGCACACGGATCGTGTCCGGCCCCATCACCTCGAACTGCTCGGGCTTCGTCATTGACCCGGTCAGCATCTGCGGCGGCGCCAGGCTCTTGGCCGCAACGCTGCGGTCCAGCGACCACTTGATGTCGTCCATCGTCACCGGGCTGCCATCGTGCCAGGTCGCGTCCGGCTTCAGCGTGATGGTTACCGTCAGCCCGTCGCCGCTGATCTCGTAACCCTTGGCGAGCTCCGGCCGAAGCGTGTTCGGGTCGAAGATGAACCCCTTCCCGTTTTCCTTCCGCCCGAAGCTCAGCAGCCGGTCGTACACGTTCATGCTGATGCCGAACGATTCCCGCGTGGAGCCCGGCATCGTCGGGTCGAGCGTGTTGTGCAGGTTGCCCGTCACCTGCCGCAGCGTCTCAGCCCGGCTCTGCGACCAGGCCGGGCCGCCTGCGGCCCCCGCTCCGACCAGCCCCGCAGCCCCAACCAGCCCCTGCCGTCGCGTAAGCATCATGGTTTGCATTCCTTGCCCGATGGAACGATCAAAGCAAATCTCATACCGCCACGTCCACGCTCTTTGGAGACCCGATGCCCGACGACCTCACCCTCCCCGCCCTACGCGGCGGCATCATCGACCTCCAGGGCCGCCCCGCCCTCGTCGTCAACACCGCCTCGCTCTGCGGCTTCACCCCGCAATATGCCGGCCTCCAGAAACTGCACGAGGAATGGGCAGCGCGCGGCCTGCTGGTCGTCGCCGTGCCCAGCAACCAGTTCGGCCGACAGGAGCCCGGCGACGACGCCGCCATCGGCGCCACATGCGAGCGCCTGCACGTCACCTTCCCCGTGGCCGCCAAGGCCGAAGTCACAGGCCCCGGCGCCATCCCCCTCTTCCAGAGCCTCGCCGCCGCCGCCGGGCCGCTCGGCAAGCCACGCTGGAACTTCTACAAATACGTGATCGGACGCGACGGAAAGCTCGTGGCATGGTTCTCCAGCATGACATCTCCCGGCTCCAACCGCCTCCGCGCCGCCCTGGCCCGGGCGGTCGCCTGACCACGCTTCGACCTGGATCACGAGGCACGATGACCGGAACCTGCGCTATCGCCGTTATCGCCAAGGCGCCCCGCCCTGGCCACGTGAAGACCCGCCTGCAGGCCATCCTCAGCCCGGACGACGCAGCCCGCCTCGGCGCCGCCTTCCTCAAGGACACGCTCGCCAACCTGGCGCTGGCCGCCACCCACGCCCCAATCGCCCCGGTCGTCGCCTACGCGCCGGCCGGGCAGGAGGCCCGGTTCGAGGGCCTCCTGCCGCCGGGCACGACGCTGCTGCTGGCCGATGGCACCAACGGGGAGGCACCGGGCGTCGAAGGGTTCGGCCGCGTTCTGCTCGACACGACGCGAGGCCTCTTTGCCCAAGGCCATCAGGCCATCTGCGTGCTGGGCGCCGACAGCCCTACTCTCCCCACGGCCACCCTCGTCCAGGCCGCGACCACGCTCCTCGCCGGCAACGCGGAGGCGGTGCTCGGCCGCGCGGACGACGGTGGCTACTACCTCCTGGGCCTGACCGAGCCCCGGCACGATCCCTACGCCGACATCGCCTGGAGCACCGACCGCGCCGGGGCCGACACCCGTGCCGCATTGGACCGCGCCCGGCTCCGCACCCTGGAGCTGCCCGGCTGGTACGACGTCGACGACCAGCAGGCCCTCGCCCGCCTCGTTGCCGAGCTGCGCGCCGACCCCGCCATCGCGCCCGCAACCCGCGCCGTCGCCGCCTCGATCGGCCTCGAGGCCCGGCTCCGATCGGCAAGCCAGCACGCCCTGGCATGAGCCGGCCCCTCCTCCTCCTCGCCGCCCTCGGCGCCGGTCTCCTGGCCTGCATCGTCGCAGGTCTCGCCGCCCAGCCCCCGGGCGCGTTCGGCGGACTCAACCGCGCCGATGCCTGGCACTACGTGAGCGCAGCACTCGCCGCCGGCCTCGCCTACGCCGCCGCCGTGCTGCTCGTCCGCCGCACGCCCCTTCCGGCCCCCGCACTTCCCCTCATCCTCGTCATCGGCCTCGCCGCCCGCCTCCTGGTGCTCGCCCCCGCCCCGTTCCTCAGCACCGACATCTACCGCTACGTGTGGGACGGCCGGGTCCAGGCCGCCGGCATCAGCCCGTACCGCCACCTGCCGGCCGACCCGGCCCTTGCCCCCCTGCGCGACACCGCCCCCGGCCCGGCCGCCATCTATCCCAACATCAACCGTGCGGACCTGGCACCCACCATCTACCCGCCCGCTGCCCAAGCCTTGTTCGGCCTCATGGCCCATCTCGCCCCCGGCGTGTGGCCAATGAAGGCCGCCATGCTCGCCTTCGACTGCGCCGTCGCCGCCCTTGCCCTCGCCCTGCTCCGCACCGCCGCCCTGCCCGCCGCCCTCGTGCTCGTCTGGGCCTGGAACCCGCTCGTCATCTGGGAGTTCGCGAATGCCGGGCACATCGACGCCGCGGCCATCGCCTTCACCGCGGCCGCCATGCTCGCCGCCGCCCGTCTCCGCCCGGCGCTGGCAGGCGGGATGCTCGCCATCGCCATCATGATGAAGCTCATTCCCGCCGCCATCGGCCCGGCCCTGTGGCGCATGCCCCTTCTGCGGCGCACCAGCTGGCGCCTACCCGCTGCGGCTCTTGCCACCATCGCGCTCGGCTATGCCGCATACGCGTCCGTCGGGCTCCGCGTTCTCGGCTACCTCCCGGGCTATGCCAGCGAGGAAGGCCTCGACGATGGCGGCGGCTTCCTCCCGCTCCGTCTGCTGGCCCTCGCAGGCCGGGTCCCGGCTTGGTCCGGCCCCGCCTACATCGCGCTCTCGCTCGCCATCCTCGCCGCCCTCGCGCTCTGGGTCGTCCGCCGCCCCCTCCCCGCCGCGACTCCGGCCCGCGCGAAGTTGATCGCGCGCGACGCCCTCATCCTCGCTGGCGCCACGCTCGCCCTGCTCTCGCCACACTACCCGTGGTATCTCACCCTCCTCATCCTTCCGGCCGTGCTCTGCCCGGCCTGGTCCGCCCTATGGCCCAGCCTCGCCGGGCCGCTTCTCTACTTCGACCATGGCCGCGACGAGTGGCTCTGGCCCGCACTCGTGTTTCTGCCGGCGCTACCCCTGTTGGTGCTGGACCTCGTCTCCCTCTCCCCCCGGGACAGGGCCGGGGTGAGCGACTTGCCCGCAAGCACCACCCCCTGACCATCGGAGTGCCCCCCATGCCCGACACCCCGCTCGACACCGCCCTGAACCCGCGCCGCTACTTCGAGCAGGTCTCGTCCGGGGACAGCGTCGCGCAAGCGATGCCGGTCTGCCTCTATCTGGAGGTCACGAACCGCTGCAACCTGCTCTGCGAGACCTGCCCCCGCACCTTCGAGGCCCTCGAGCCTCCGGCGGACATGTCCATGGAGCTCTTCCGCCACATCGTCGATCAGGTGCCGGACGTCCGCCGCGTGGTGCTTCACGGCGTCGGCGAGCCCATGCTGGTCAAGCACCTGCCGGACATGATCCGCCATCTGAAGGCACCGGGCCCCGACGGCCTACCCCGGAACACCCACGTCCTGTTCAACACCAACGGCACCCTGCTCGCCCCCAGGAAGCACCGCGAGATCATCGACACCGGCCTCGACGAGCTCCGCGTGAGCCTGGACGCTGCCGAGGCCGCGACCTTCCTCAAGGTCCGCGGCAAGGACATGTTCGACCGCATCGTCCGCAACGT
>JBBROS010000053.1:0-22087 GCA_038229135.1 Acetobacterales bacterium | reverse complement strand
CGTATCGTTCTGGCAGCTTGCGCGCGCCCCACTCACCGCCAACTTCTCGTGCTGCCTATACCGGGCGGAAGCGGTGCGGGGCGTGCCGCCCAGTTACTGGGTGACGCCTGACGGCGCGGACTGGCTTCTTAACCTATACGTGGCGGACCGGAGCAAGGTAGTTTTTCTCCGCGAGATACTCTCGGTGTATACGCTCCACGACAAGGGACAGTGGACCGGCTTGACCGACCAAGCGAAGTCAGCCCGGGTGAAGCAATATAGGCAAGACTTTTCGCAACTATTCGGCTCCGACCGCGGGTTCGAGGACGCGCTCTTGTCGATTGACGTCTCGGCCATCGGCGATGGCCCCCCGGCTGCGCTGGTCACGGCCAACCTCGATTTACCCTCGCCCGGGCTACTCAGTCTCGACAACGGCGTCCTCACGATTGCCGGCTGGGTTTTGTCCAAGACGGTCGCGGAGTGGGTCGTCCTGATCGACGACGGTCGAGGACTGGCCCGCATAAGCCCGGAATTTGTGCGAACCGACGTTCTCGAGGCCTTCCCTGTAGATCCACATCTCCAGTCTTTCGTGGAGCGCTGCGGCTTTCAGACTACCGTGCCCTACAGGCCAGGGCTGCAGGTGACCATCGCTGTCGAGGTCGACGGCACCGCCTTCCCCTGGCTCGTGATCACCACCCGCTCCGGCACGAGCGCGACGGACTGATGCAACGACGCCCCTGCCAGCGAGAGCACCTTCTATGACCGACTACCATTCCTACGCCCCCGCCGAAGGCCACCGCCTGCCGCACGACCCCTTCAACAGCATCATCGGCCCCCGCCCGATCGGGTGGATCTCGAGCATGGGCGCCGACGGCAGCGTGAACCTGGCACCCTACAGCTTCTTCAACGCATTCAACTATCACCCGCCCATCCTCGGCTTCTCCAGCACGAGCCCCAAGGACAGCCTGCGCAATGTGCGCGAGACGGGCGAATTCGTCTTCAACCTCGTCACGCGGGACCTGGCCGACGCCATGAATGCAACCTGCGCCCCGGCCCCCTACGGCACGGACGAGTTTGCGCTTGCCGGGTTGGGCCACCTGGCCTCGGGCGTGGTCCGCCCCCCGCGCGTGCCCGGCGCCGGCGCCCATTTCGAGTGCAAGGTCACCGAAATCGTCCCGCTCCGCACGCACACCGGCGCGGCCACCGAAGGCACGCTCGTGCTGGGCGAGGTCGTCATGGCCCATATCCGCACGGACCTGCTGCATGACGGCCTGTTCGACACGTTCCGCGCCGGGCTGGTGCTCCGCGGCGGCGGCCCCTCCGCCTACGCCTCGCTCGGCCCGGACGCCCGGTTCGACATGAATCGCCCGCGCTAGCTCGAACTCCTCCGACCGATCGGGGCCACCCGGCGGATCGAGATGCCCGCGTCACTGAAAAGCTAGGGCCCGAGCCGATCCACTTCGATCGGATCGGGCCCTAGTCCTTGCGCACGCAGAACGACATGAACCCGAGCGCTTCGTCCCGCTGTAGATAGACCGGCGTGAACCCATAGGCGCTGGTGAAGGTGATCATCGACCGCTCGCAGTAGAACACGAAATGCGCGTCGAACACGTGCTCCTCCTTGAAGAGCGGGATCTGCCCGAAGAACACCGACCCGCTCGGCATCCGCCGGAACAGCGGCTCCAGCACGGCATGCGGGTCCGGCAGGTGCTCGCACACGTGCCACGCGCACAACGCCGAAATCTCGCCCTCGTAGCTGGCCGCGAACTCCTCGTGCTGCTGGAAGTGCAGGTTGCTTGCAATCGGCCCGACGGACCGCGCCGTCTCCACCTCGAGGTCGATCCCGTAGGCCGTCTCGAACGACGCCGCCGCCGCACGCGTCAGGAAGCCGAGCCCGACCCCGATCTCGACGAACGTGCCGCGCTGCAGGCAGAACGGCATCATCGTCGCCATCATGCCCTCGTTGATCGCGAGGCGCTCGGCATACTCGTCCGGCCCGAACGCCGGCTTGTAGAAATCGTAGTTCACGAGCGATTGCGCCGTCGCGTCCGCCGCCCTGTCAACGCTGTCCACCCGGTGGTCGAATTGCACGCTGCACTGGCCGCACCGAGCGATAAGATAGGTCCGGGTCCCGTCCCCATGCGGACGGATGACCGGCGATGTGCGGACGGGCAACGCGCCGCAGACGGGGCAGAACATCAGGCACTGTCCACAATCTCGAGGGCAGCGTCCAGCACGGCCTGCCCGAACCCGTCCTCGGGCGGCAGCGCGTCGATATATCGCAGCCCGGCATGGCCTCGGCGCACCCGCTCGGCTTCGTCGTTCAGCGCGGAGGCGAGCTGCGTCGAGATGGATTCCGGCGTCGCCCTAGAATAGTACACGAACGCCCCGCCGCCGAAATTGACCTCGTGGCCCGGCACCTCGAGGTCGACCAGCGGCAAGCCGGAGGCCAGCATCTCGTAGCCCACGAGGCTCGGGTTCGTGGTCGAGAAGCACAGCCCGACGCGGGACCGCGTGTAGATCTTGTTCAGCTTCGGCAAGTCGGTGATCAAGCCGAAATTATGGTAGGCGAACCCCAGGTCGCCATACTGGTCCTCGCCATACAACCCGATGCGGGTCGCCGGGTTGGACTTGAAGATGCTCCGCAGCGCCTCCACGCCGAGCTCGAAGCACCGGCGCGGCTGCGAGGGCCGGGCGAAGAACAGCACGTCGGTCGACCGCGTGGCCGCAGGGTCCGGCCGGTAGATCTCCCGGTCCACGCTGAACGGCACCACGCTCGGCTGGATCCCGAATTCCCGCCGCAGCCGCTCGGCGACCCAATGGCCGTAGCACACCACGTTGAACCCGAGCGTGTAGGTCGACATCGCCCGCATGTAGGCGCTGCTCACCGGGTCGAACATCGGTTCGAAATCCTGGACGAAATACAGCACCTTCCTGGGCTCCGGGTGGTTCCGAAGGCTGTAGGCCGTGCTCCAATGCGTGCACACGACCAGCGACTGCGGCTCGACCGACCCGCGGAAGATCCTGATCGCGCACGGGAAATCGTAGAAGTGCGTCCGGATCGTCTTGCGCACCTTCTCCGGGTTGTCCTTGCTGTCGACGTAGAGCGTCACCGCCCAGCCGGCCAGCGCGAACGCCTCACAGAACTTCAGGATCTTGCGGTGCCCGCCGCCGCCCACCACGATGTCGGGCATCACCACGCCCACCCGCAGCTTGCCCCCGCTCGCCGCCACGGCCCGGCCCTGGATGGCACTCGCCGGCGGCGGCGGGTTCACGCCGAAATAGGCCTGCTGCGCCTCCATCCCGGCCACCTGATAGGAGTAGGCCCGCCGCGCATACCCCCGTGCCTTGATGGCCAGATCCGCCCGGCGGCTGGGCGACAGATACAGGTCCGACAGCGCCGCGAACCATTCCTCCTCGTCCCGGGCCGTGTAGCCGTAGCGGCCGCGCATCATGGCCGCCGCATACGTCTCGGTGGCGCTCGCGATGCAGGGTCGCCCACGCAGCGCCGCCTCGAACCATTTCAACTCGCTCTTGGCCTCGCAGAACGGATCGCCGGGCACGAGCGGCGCGATGATCACGTCGCATTGCCCGAGGTCGTCCACCATCTCGTGGTAGCTCATCATCCCCACCGTCCGGATCCGCCCGGCGAGCGGCACCAGGTCCGGGAACTCCTCGAGGTCGAGCGCGCCCACCACACGCAGCACGGCATCGACATAGGTCCGCAGGAACCGGACCAGCGCCGGGTAGGCCTGCTGGAAGTCCTGCTGGTGCGTCTTGCTGCCCGAGTAGTAGCCGATCACGAAGTCGCTGCCGCCGCGCACCACCGGAGACGCCTCCTCGGGGTAGGTTGCCAGGTAGTTCTTCCCGATCGTGTTGCGGATCACCGCCGTCTTGCAGCCCAGGGTCCGCGCGGCATACTCGGCCAGGAACGGCGTGGACGTCGTGACCAGGTCGGCCGTCAGCGCGAACCGGCGGTAGCTGCGCACCCCCCACAGATACCCCTCCATCTGCTCGTGCGTGAGGTAGCGCACGCCGTCGATGTCGCTGACCAGGCTCTCGTCGAACACCAGGTCGTCCACGTCGAACACCACCCGCGTGCCCTTGGCGCGGAACGCCTGCATCAGCCGCTCATACGTCTCGTCGAGCGGCGCCCGGAAGAACACGACCACCCGGGCATCGAGCGAGGCGACAAGGTTCGGGTCCGACCGGTCGAGCCGCACATACAGCGTGGAGCGCCCGAGCGCGTGCAGCCCGTCGGCCACGTTCAGGATCCGGTACCGCGTCGACACCGACCACAGGGAACCGTCGATGAACACCACGTCGAACGTCACCGAGGAGCGCATCAGCGCCCGCCCGAACTTCTGCACGAGGGTGAGGTACAGCTCCGTGTCGGCCTGCACCGCACCCGCGAACATCGCCACGTCCGCCGAGGTCATCACCACGTGCGACGGGTCGAAGTCGCTGATGTCGAACGCGGTCGAGCCCGTTTCCGACGATGGCAGGCGCACGCGCCGCCCATCGGGGGTCGTGAACCCGAGCGACAGCGAGAAGCTCGTGCGATGCGCTTCGAAATGCGCCTGGAACGCCACGGCATCGATGTTCTGTTCGATAAGGTCGGGCCGCGCGAAATATCG
Organism: Acetobacterales bacterium; assembly: GCA_038229135.1. Lineage (GTDB taxonomy): Bacteria > Pseudomonadota > Alphaproteobacteria > Acetobacterales > Acetobacteraceae > JBBROS01. Next base: position 17,471 of record JBBROS010000053.1, on the reverse strand, counting down.
CATCTGCACCGGCTGCGTCTCGCCATCCACCTCCACAAAGAACGGTTGCCCGGTATGGGCCGAGATCAGCCAGCCGCTCAGCGTCGTGCTGCTCGCGAAGTCGACGAACCCGACCACCGCATCCGGCGTGGGCTCCGCCTCGTTCTGCGGCTCCGGCACCGGCTCGGCCGTAGGCTCGGCCGCGATATCGGCGATCGGCACCACCGTCTCCACCGATTGCGTGGCCGAAAACGGCAGCAAGCGCCGTGCGCCCTCGTCATCGATGACGCAGATGGAGGCGAGCGCCGGGCTGCAGAGCTCGATGGCGGCGCGGAAGCCCACACCATGCACCCCGCTGGCCTGAACATCGGCCCGCTCGAACGTGGACACCTCGAGCGGCAGCAAGGCGCCATCCAGCATCGCGAAGATCGGGCGGCGGGACAGCGGCTCGAGCACCCAGCCGCTCACGGTCGTCAGCGTGAACTCGTCGACAAAACCGATCATGCGGCCCCTGCAATCTCTCCGTGGGGACCAGGCCGGCGGTTTGGTCCAGTGCACGAAGATGTGATTGATACGTGAGGCGCCTCGGAAACGGAATACCCCGACTGGATGGTCGAGCCGGTTCGTTAGCTGCTGCCCTACATAGGGGATCTCATTTGTAAGACCGGGCCTGCGCTTCGATCGCCGCTGCATCGAAGCGATTGATGTCGTCGATCAGCGCGTTCGTCACCAGCTCCGCCGCAGGCACCTTCTGCTTCACCACGCCCTGCTTCACGAGAAAATCGATGTAGGCGTCGTAGTTCGCCACCGAGTTCTCGCCCCAGCGCGTGACGCCCCCGGCCTCCAGCCGCCAGTTCTTCGCCCGCGCCTCGATCGTCTTCACGTCGTCGGCGATCGCGGTTGCCTCGTCCTTGCCGGTCGGCTTGGTCTGCGGATAGACCTCGTAGAGGATCCGGATCGCAGCTTCGGGGTTGGCCATGGTGAACACGGTCCCCATCGCATAGCCCCGCGCCAGAGCCACCGCTTCCGCCCGGCGGCTGCCCAGCGTCTCCTCGAGCGCCACGAGCCCGTTGGAGGGGAAGCGCGCCACCTCGTTGTTCTCGAGCATCCTGAGCTTCGCGCCCGCCGCGATCGTCAGCGCATACTGCGTGTCGAACTGGCTGAGCGCGTCCACCTGGCCCGACCGCAGCAGCGCCGCCGTCTGCGCCCCCTCGCCGGCCACGACGATCCGGACATCCTTGTCGGGGTCCATCCCCGCCGCCGCCACGAGCGCCCGCACGACGATGACCCCGCCGGAGGCCATCGAGGTCACGCCGACCCGCTTGCCACGCAGGTCCAACACCGTCTGGATCGGGCTGCCCTCCGGCACGGCCAGGCCGTAGATGTTGCCCTGGTAGGCCGTGTAGTAGTTGAGCGCCTTCACGCCCTGCGGCCGGATGATCGCCAGCGGCTCGATGCTCGGCAGCGAATACGGTACCTCCCGCGTGGCCACGTTCTTCACGCAATCCGTCGAGCCCGGCATGGGTACGGGCTGCACCGTGAACCCGAACCAGCCCATCTTCTGGGCCACCGCAAACGGGGCCGCCGCCGAGCTGAGCGTGCGCGCGCACCACCCCACCCGGACCACCTGCTGCGCCTGCGCCGCACCCGCCCACAGAACCGCCAGCACAACCCCGAAACGGATCATCGCTCCACTCCCTTCAACTGTCCGGCTTGGCGGCCACGCGCCGAGCCGTCCCAGAAAATCACCCGCTGCCGCACGAACAGCACGATGGCGTTCAGCCCGAGCCCGATCAGCGCGAGCAGGAACAGCACGGAGAATTGCCCGGCCACGTCCATGGAGAAATTCATGCTCTGGATCAGCATGCCCAACCCCTGCTCGGCCCCCACGAACTCGGCCACGATCGCCCCGATCAACGCAAAGATCATCGCGATCTCGAGCCCGGCGAAGATGGTCGGCCCGGCGCCGGGCAGCCGCAGCATCCAGAACACCTGCAGCGGCGTGGCCGCCAGGCTCCGCATCAGCGCCACCCGATCCTCGTCGGCCGCCCGCAGCCCCACGATGGTGTTGATCATCAGCGGGAAGAAGCACACGAGCCCGGCGTTGATCACCTTGGACCCCATGCCGAGCCCGAACCACACGACGATCAGCGGCGCCAGCGCCACCTTCGGCATGGCCTGGAACATCACGATCAGCGGATAGAGGAAGTACTCGAACCGCCGGCTGAGCGCCACGAAAACGCCGAGCAGGAAGCCGAGCGTGCACCCCAGCAAGAACCCGAGCAGCGTCTCGGCCAGCGTGACGCCGACATGCTCGACATAGATCCCGCTCGCGATACCCCGCACCAGCCCCATCGCCACCGCACTCGGCGGCGGCAGCAGATAGGCCGGGAGCTGGAACAGCCGCACCGCCCCCTCCCACAGCCCGAGCAGCCCGGCGATCAGCAGCAGTCGCAGTATGGCGTTCACTCGAGCCCCCCGGCCGCACTCAGCGCCGCCCGGATACGCCGGACGTGCACGCCGAACTCCGGCGTGTTCACGACGTCCAGCCCTCGCGGCCGCGCCAACCCAACGTCCAGCCGGTCCACGATCCGCCCAGGCCGGGCACTCATCACCAATACCGTGTCGGCCAGGAACACCGCCTCGGCCACGGAATGCGTGATGAACAGCACCGTCTTGCGGCTCTCCATCCATATCCGCTGCAGCTCGAGGTTCATCGTCTCCCGCGTCATGGCGTCCAGCGCGCCGAACGGCTCGTCCATCAGCAGCAGGCTCGGCTCGTGCACCAGCGCCCGCACCAGCGCCGCACGCTGCTGCATGCCGCCCGACAGCTCCCGCGGCAGCCGGTGCTCGAACCCCTGCAGCCCCACCAGGTCCAGCAGCGCCATGGCCCGCGCCCGCGCCGCATCCCGCCCCAACCCCTGCACGTGCGCCGGCAGCAGCGTGTTGCCCAGCACCGTCCGCCACGGGAACAGCACGGGCTGCTGGAACACGACCCCGATGTCCCGCCGCGGCCCCACGATCGGCTGCCCCGCCAGCGTCGCCCGCCCGGCGCTCGGCGTGTCGAGCCCAGCCAGGATCCGCAACAGCGTGCTCTTGCCGCAGCCCGATGGCCCGACCACGGCCACGAACGCGCCCTCCGGCACGGCGAAGTCGATGCCCTCCAGCGCCACCACGGGCGCTGCCCCCGTAGCATAGCGCTTCCCCAGCCCCTCGACCGTGATCAAGGCGCGCGTGTCGGTCGCGGCCGTCCCCGCTGCGCTCGAAGCGGCTATGCCGTCCAACGCCGTTCCCCCCTTTGTTGCCGCCGACGCTACGGGCGCCCCCCATGCGCGTCAAACGCGCCGATAAACCTCCTTCGCGTAGCGTCGGTGCAGCCACAGCCAGCTCGCCGGATGCTGCCGGACCCACCCCTCCAGCCGGTCGTTCACCGCCTGCGTCAGCGCCTGCACGTCCGCTGCCCGGTCGCCCGTGTCCGGCAGCACCATCGGGGCCTCGCACACCACGCGGAACTGTGCCGGGCCGGTGCGGAGCACGTGGGCCGGCAGCACGGTGCAGCGCCGCCGCAACGCGAGCGTGGCCAGCGCCGGCGCCGTCATGGCCGGATGGCCGAACCAGGTCGCCTCGATCCCGTCGTTCATCTTCTGGTCCGCCAGGATGCCGAGCCAGCCCCCGGCGGCCAGATGCGCCAAGGCCTGCCGCGCCCCTCGCGCCCCCTTCGGGAACAGCCCGGCCTCGTCCCCCACCGCCTCCCGCCGCATCGCCTGGATCAGCGCGTCCACGGCCTTGTTGTCCGCCGGGCGGTAGAAGCCTGCCGCCTTGATCCCGAGCCGCGAGGCCGCGACGGTCAGCACTTCCCAATTGCCGATATGGGCGCCCACGATGATCGCAGGGCCCCCGCCCGGCACGGCGCCGACGTGCTCCAGCCCCTCGAACGTCCAGCCCGGACCGTCCCCAGACCTCTCCCCGAGGGCGGCCAGATGCGGCAACTCGCCCACGGTTCGGCCGAGGTTGTCCCACACGCCCCGGATGATCTGCCGCCGCGCCGCAGCGTCCAGCTCGGGCAGCGCCAGCCGCAGGTTCACATCCGCGACCCGGCTCACCGGCAGCACGGGGCCCAGCGTGCGCGCGAGCCACCCCATGCCGTTGCTCGCCGTCACCGGCCCCACCGCCCGCAACAGCCTCAGCGTCGCCCGCGCCGCGAGGGCCTCGATAGCGTGCAGCACTCGCCTCACGTCAGCGCCTCGTCCAGCAGCCGCTCGAGTGCCGCCTCGTCCGCCCAGGCCAGGTGCACGCCCAATACCTCCACCTCGGCCCGCCAGACGGGGGGCAGGCGCACAGCGTCCTTCGGCGTGGTGATCGGCACCGCGCCCAGCGCACGCGCCCGCTCCTGCACGGCCGCAAGCTCCCGCCGGGTGAAGCGGTGGTGGTCTGGAAAGTCCATCGTGCCCGCCAACTCCGCCCCGGCCTGGCGCAGCGTCGCATGGAACTTGGCGGGCCGCGCGATGCCGGCGAAGGCCAGCACCCGCCGGCCGTCCAGCCGCCGCTCCGGCACCAGCCGCGCATCGAGCACCGGCAGGCTCGGGGGCAGCGCCGCCCGGGCCTGGTTCTGGTCCACCCCGATCAGCACCGCCGCCCGGCACCGCGCCGCGGCCCGGGCCGGGCTCTCCCGCAATGGCCCTGCCGGCATCACCCGCCCGTTCCCGAACCCCACTGCGCCGTCGATCACCAGCAGCCCGAAGTCCTGCACCAGGCTCGAATTCTGCAGCCCATCATCCATCAGCAGCGCCTCCGCCCCCGCCGCCACCGCTTCCCGCGCGGAGGCTGCCCGGTCCGCCCCCACCCAGGTCGGCGCCACGGCGGCCAGCAGCAGCGGCTCGTCCCCCACCATGCCTGCCGTGTGCACCCCTGGCAGGACCCGCAACGGCCCCTTCAGGCGCCCGCCATGTCCCCGGGTCAGGCACTGTACCGCCACGCCCCGCGCCCGCAGCCGCGCCGCGAGGTCCAGCGCCAGCGTCGTCTTGCCCGCGCCGCCCACGCTCGCATTGCCACAGCAGATCACCGGCACCGGCGCCCGCCACCCCGCCCGCGCGACCCGCCGTGCCGTGAGCGCCCCCACCACGGCCCCGAGCGGCGACAGCAGCCGTGGCACCCAACCGTCCTGCAGCCAGAAGCCGGGCGGGTTCATCGCGCGGCCAACCCCAGCAGAACCTCGGCCAGCCGCCCCGGCAGCCCCGCCTCCCCACTCGCCGCCTCCCGCGCCCGGTCGCCCATCGCCAGGCGCGCCGGAGGGTCGGCCAGCATCGCCCCGACCCACGCCGCGAGCGCCGCCTCGTCCGGCACGACCTCCAGCCCCCCCGCCCTCCGCAGCGCCGCCACCGGCCCCTCGAAATTCCCGGTATGCGGCCCCACGGCCACCGCGCAGCCAAGCCGCGCCGGCTCCAGCGGGTTCTGCCCGCCCCCCGGCGCCACCAGGCTCCGCCCCACGAACACCACCGGCGCCACCCGATAGAGCAGCCCCAGCTCCCCCAGCGTGTCCGCGATCCACACTCCCCCCGGCGGCGGCCCCTCGCCCGCCCCGCGCCTGCACGCGCCGAGCATCTGCGCCAGCGCCGCCCCACGCTCCGGGTGCCGCGGCGCCACGATCGTCACCAGCCCCGGATGCGACGCTGCAAGGCGGGCGTGCGCTGCGGCAACGATCGCCTCCTCGCCCCCATGCGTGCTGGCCGCAAGCCACACCGGCCGACCGCCCAGCGCCACCTCCAGCGCCTCCACCTGCACCGGGTCCGCCCCGAGCGCCGGTGTGGCCAGCTTCAGGTTCCCCGCAGGCAGGACCTCTCGCGCGCCCAGCGTCATGAGCCGCGCCCCGTCCGCCTCCGACTGCGGATGGACCGCGGTGAACGCCCCGAGCATCGCCCGCGCCAGCCCCGGTGCCCGGCCCCAGCCCCGCGCGCTCCGCGCCGACATTCGGCCGTTCACCAGCATCATCGGCACGCCCCGCGCCCTGCACCCCGCGACCAGGTTCGGCCACAGCTCGCTCTCCACGAACGCCGCCGCATCGGGTCGCCAGTGCCCGAGGAAGCGCCCCACCCAGGCCGGCACGTCCAGCGGCACGAAGCGATGCAACAGCCGCGGCCCCAGATGTGGCGCCAGCATCGCGGCCGACGTCACCGTCCCCGTCGTCAGCAGCACCGTCACGTCCGGCGCCGCCAGCAGCGCCTCCACCATCGGCAGCACGGACTGGCTCTCCCCCACGCTCGCCCCATGCACCCAGATCAGCCGCTCCGCGGGCCGCGGCGACCCGTCGATCCCCTGCCGCTCCGGCAGCCGCTCCGCGATCTCCTTGCCGCGCACGACCCGCCGCCGCAGCATCGCCCGCAGCGCCGGCGCCGCCAACGTCGTCGCTCCCGCCCAGGCCGCGCCCAGCCCGCTCATCGAACGCGCTCGGCCGCCCGCCGCGCCGCTGCCGTTGCGGCCTTCGTCAGCGCCGCCTCGATGCCGGGGAGCGAGCGTTCCCAACCCGCCCGCGGCACCGATATCGGCGCCCCGCACACCAGCGCCCCGCGCCCCCAGGGCAGCGGCAGCACCATCCGGTCCCAGGTCGGCAGCGCCCGCCCCAGCGTGGTCGCCGCGCCGCACGGCACGATCGGCACGCCCGCCATCGCGGCGAGCTGCGCCACGCCGGGCTGCAGCCGTCGAGCCGGGCCGCGCGGACCGTCGGGCGTGATCACCACCTGGTCGCCCCCTGCAAGCACCCCCAGCAGCGCCCGCAGCGCCCCGGCCCCGCCCTTCTGCGCATTGCCCTTGGCGCTGCTGCCGTGCACCAGGTCCAGACCGAACCCGCGCATGATCCCGCCGATCAGCCGCCCGTCATGGTTCCGGCTCACCATCACATGCATTCGCCCCCGCGCAACGCCCTCGGCCGCCCGGTGCGCCACGGCCCGGGTCCACAGCGCCGGCATCAACGGCAGCGCCTCGTGCCAGAACGCGAAGATCGCCGGCCGCGCCTCGATGTAGTGGCCCAACTCGCCCGACAGGTCCCACCGCGTGGTCCGCAGCGCAAACCGCAAGTACGCCCCGAGGGCTCCGGCGCCCAGCGCGAGCGAGCCGGGGTGCCGGAGGATGCGCTTCATGGTGCGGGCGCGGTAGCACGACCCCCCGCCCCCGGCAAACTACAGGGTCAAACCACCTGAGCCGGCAGCCGCACCAGGCTCGCCAGGAACAGCTCCGCGCAGGCCCGCCAGCTGAACCGCTCCGCATGGCGCCGGCACGCCGCCCTGTCCCCCCGAAGCGCCCGCAGCGCCGCCGCCCGCAGGTCCGTGTCCAGCGCCCCCACCCCGGGCGCCGCGCCCGCCAGGATGTCGGCCGGCCCCGTCACCGGATGTGCCGCCACGGGCGTGCCACACGCGAGGCTCTCCAGAAGCACCAGGCCGAACGTGTCCGTGACCGACGGGAACACGAACACGTCCGCCCCGGCATAGGCCCGCGCCAACGCGTCACCATGCCGCTCGCCCAGGAACACCACCTCCGGATGCGCCCGCGCCAGCGCCTCCCGCTGCGGCCCGTCGCCCACCACCACCTTGGTGCCGGGCAGGTCCAACCGTAGGAACGCCTCCAGGTTCTTCTCCACCGAGACCCGGCCCACGCTGAGGAAGATGGGCCGCTTCACCCGCAGATCGGCCCACGGCTCCAGCTCGGCGGGCCGGAAGCGCGACAGGTCCACCCCCCGCGTCCAGGGCTTCAGGTGTTCGAACCCCCGACTCGAGAGCTCGGCCCGCAGGCTCCCCGTCGCAACCAGCGTCGCTGCACTCCGGTTGTGGAACCGCCGCAGCAGCGCATAGCCGAGCGCCAGCGGGATCCGCGTCCGCGCATGCAGGTATTCGGGAAACCGCGTGTGGAACGAAGTACTGAACGGCACCCCACGCCGCAGCGCCCAGCGCCGGGCCGCCCAGCCGAGCGGCCCCTCCGTGGCAACATGCAAGGCGTCCGGCCGATACGCCTCGATCAGCCGTGCCAGCCGCCGCCCCGGCAGCAGCGCGACCTTGATCGTTCGATAGGTCGGCATCCCCACGGTCGGGAACCGGTCCGGCCCGAGCACCTCGGCCACATGCCCCATCGCCGCAAGCTCGCGCTGCAGCATGGTGAGAGTCCGCACCACCCCGTTCACCTGCGGGTGCCAGGCATCGCTGACGATCAGGATCCTCATGGGCGAACGAGGTCGGGGTGGCGTGCGCTGGAGGATGTCAGCCCCCCATCACGCCGCCGCGGCCACGGGCTTCGCGGTGGTCTGGCGCGGGCTGAAGAAGGACAACTGGTTCGCCGCCGCCCAGTCCACGAGTTCGAGCCGGCCATCGACGTGCTCCACGAGGGCCGTGCAGCTCTCCACCCAGTCGCCGTCGTTGCAATACAGGACGCCATTCACCATCCGCATCTCGGCATGGTGGATGTGCCCGCACACCACCCCGTCGAACCCCCGCCGCCGCGCCTCGTCGGCCAGCGCCGTCTCGAACCGGTCGATGGCCTTCACCGCACCCTTCACCTGGTGCTTCAGCCACTGGCTGAGCGACCAGTAGGGGTAGCCCAGCCGCCGCCGCACCAAGTTGAACCAGCGGTTCACCACGAGCGCCGTCACATAGGCGCCGTCACCCAGGATGGCCAGGAACTTCGCGTAGCGCATCACCCCGTCGAACTCGTCGCCATGGGTCACGAGCAACCGCAGGCCCCGCGCCGTGGTGTGCTCCGACTCGGCCTTGCACGTGATCCCCGCAACCTCTAGCCCCGGCTCGGCCGGGTTCTGCGGCAGCCACGGGCGGAACATCTCATCATGGTTGCCGGGGATGTAGATCACCTCGGTCCCCTGCCGCGCATGGCGCAGCACGAGGCGGACGACCGTGTCGTGCATCGGGTCCCAATACCAGGATTTCCGGAGCCGCCACCCATCCACGATATCGCCCACCAGGAACAGCTTGTCGCATGAAACCCGGCCGAGGAAGTCTGCGAGGAAATCGGTCCGGCACCCCTTCGTCCCCAAATGGGTGTCGGAGATGAAAACAGCGCGGTAGTGCGGCATCGTCGTGCGGGATGTGAGCGCGTTCATGCGACCGTTTGACCTCGCGGATCAGCAAACGAGCGCTGCATACGGCAGAGCGCACCCCGCGCACGTGAAGTTTCGGTGATGCAGCCCTCCTGTCCCATCGGCCATCCTGCTCCGAAACGACAATGGCCGCCGGAGGTTCCGGCGGCCATTGTTTTCTCGACGTTTTGGAGCCGCTTACCGCGCCTGTTGGATCGCCGACAGCAGCCACCGCGCGCCCGGCGCCCGAACGAAGGTCCAGACCTCGGTGGCCATCGTCCGCAAAGCCACATCCCCGTCGACCACGCGGCCCGTCGAGTCGCGGGTCACGTCCAGCATCGAGAACCGCATCGCGACCGTCGCATACTCGCGCGAACCTTCGCTCCAGGCCTCCGCGAGGTCTCCCTGCTCGAGCTTCACGTCGGTGACCGTGTTGCGCACGTCGCGGCTCGTCTGCTCGGCCAGCTGCTCGGCGAAGTAGCCCGCCATCTCGGGCGTCGCCACCTGCTGGATGGCCCGCAGATCCTGCCCCGACCAGCCAGCCTGCACGCTTTTCAGGAGCTGCTCGAACTGCTGGAAATCGGCCGGGCTGACAACGACGCTCGGCTGCGGCGCCGCAGCCCCGCCGCCGCCCATGCCACCCATGGCGCCCAAGCCCATCGGCGCAGGCTGCCCCATCCGCGGCATCCCGGCCATCGCCGGCTCCCGGCGGCTCATGAACATGCGGATGAGCCAGCGTGCCACGAAGAACAACAGCAGGCCCTGCAGCAGCAGGCCGATGAACCCGAACCCGCCGCCGCCGAAGAACCCATTGCCCATCAGCATGCCGCCGATCCCTACGCCCAGCAGGCCGCCGAGCAGCCCGCCCGCGAGGCCGGACCCGAAGCCCGAGCGCGCAGGCGCCCCGGCCGGCGAACCCATCGGCGCGCCCGCCTGCCCCGGCGCCGGCCGCGCCGTCATGCTGCGCTCCATCGGCGCCGCCGTGCTGGGCGCCGTGTTGGTGCTCGGCGGCGCCGAGTAGGTCCGGCTCCCCCGGCTCCCGGACGAGCTCCCGGCGCCCGCCCGCGCCTCCGCGAACGATGGCGCGAACGCCAGGGCACCGACGGCAATGGCAGCGAGCAAGGCAGAGCTGCGACGCATGAAACGAACCCTCTAACTGTGTGTGGAGGAAATATAGGCCTATTCAGAGTACACTCCAGGGGTATGTAGCGTGGCGTCGTGGAACCCGTTGACACCACCCCCGCCGGGCGAACAGCCTCCCCACCAAGCGCCACCAACGGCGCACCCCGGGGACAAACCCATGCGCTTCCTGCTCGCCGCCGCCCTCCTGCTCACCCTGCCCGCACAAGCTCGGATCACCCGGCTCGAAATCCTCGAGGAGATCCCGTTCGCCGAGGGCGCCAGCTTCGGCCCGGCAGGCCCCTACGTCCGCATCCGCGCCCTCGCCCGCGGCGAGCTCGACCCGGCCGCCCCCGCCAATGCCGGCATCGCGCTGCTCGCCCAAGCGGCCCGCAACGCCCGCGGCATGGTCGAATACGACACGGACGTCACCATCCTGCGCCCAGCCGACCGCAGCCGCGGCGCGGGCGTCCTGCTCTATGACGTCGTCAACCGCGGGAACAAATTCACCCCCTCCTGGATCGACGACGCGCCGGAGCCGCAGGGCGGCATGGTCAACGACCCGCGCACGCGTGAGGACGCCGGGATCGCGTTCACCATGCGCCGCGGCTGGACCGTCGCGTGGTCCGGATGGCAGACGGACGGCCCCGCCCGCGTCGGGACCCTCATTCGGCTCCCCGAGGCCATTAATAACGGCCTGCCGATCGTCCAGCGCATCCGCCACGAGGTGGTCCAGGGCACCCGCGGCCCCGAGCGCGTCCGCCTGATCGGCCTGCCCTACCCCGCCGCCGACATGCAGGCGACCCTGACCGTCCGCGCCAACCAGGCCGACGCGCCCACCCTGCTGCCCGCCGACGACGGCTCGGACCAGGGTTGGCGCTGGGTGGACCGCTCGACCATCCAGCTCATGCCGTTCGGCACCACCCCCACCCCGCGCCACATCTACGAGTTCACCTACGACGCCACCCGCCCCAGCCCGACAGGCATCGGCTTCGCCGCCGTCCGCGACGTGGTGGCGCACCTTCGCGAGCAGGAAGGCGCCCGCCACGTGCTCGGTTTCGGCGTGTCGCTCAGCGGCCGCTTTCTGCGCCACTTCCTCGAGCTCGGCATGAACCAGAGCGAGCAGGGCGCCCGCGTGTTCGACGGAGCGCTGGCCCACATCGCCGGCGCCGGCAAGGTGTTCGCCAACGAGCCCTTCGCCATGCCAGGCCGCACCGCCACCCAGCACGAGGATCGCTTCTATCCCGAGAACTGGCCGCCCTACGCCACCGCCACGCTCCTCGAGCGCGCGCCGGGCCTCAAATGGATCGAAAGCAACACCAGCACCGAATACTGGCAGAAGGGCGCCTCGCTGATCCACACGGACGCCGGGCGAGACGCGGCGCCCGCCGAGAACGCCCGCTTCATGCTCGTGCCCGGCACGCAGCACGGCGGCCACTCCGCTACAGTCGGCACCCCGGGCGCCTGCGCGAACCCCCGCAACCCCAACAGCGCCGGCCCTGCCCTACGCGCCGCCCTGTCCAACCTGGAGGCCTGGGTCGTCCAGGGCACCCCGCCCCCGCCGAGCGTCGTTCCCCGCGTGTCCGACGGCACAGCAATCCCCGCCAGCGCCATCCGCATGCCCGCTGTCCCGGGCGTGACCTGGGCGCCGCGCGACAACCCGATCGGCCGCCCCGCCGACTGGACGCACCCCCCCGCAGCCCCCGAGGGCGTCATGCCGACCTTCGTTCCCGCCGTCGACACGGACGGCAACGAGACCGCCGGCCTGCGCCTGCCCCACCTGGTCGCCCCGCTCGGCACCTCCACCGGCGTCAACGTCTACAAGGACCTCCGCGGCGAACTCTGCGATCGCGACGGCATCTACCTCCCCTTCGCCCGCACCCGCGCCGAACGCGAGCGCACCGGAGATCCCCGCCTCTCCCTCGAGGAGCGCTACCCCACTCGCGAAGCATACGTCGCAAAGGTCACGGAAGCCGCCAACGCCCTGGTCGCTACCCGCTACCTGCTCCCCGAAGACCGCGACAGCGCGATCAAGGCAGCCGAAGGCGCACGAGGCTGGTGAGACCGCCCGTCGGCCCGGCGTCTCATGGTGCCGCATACTGCAGCGAAGTCGACCAGGAGACATGAGCCGTCGAAGCGAAATATTGTTAGCATCCAGTAATGATACCCGCTATCATATCGACTTCGCAATGGGAGGTATCGATGTCGGTCGTTCTTCGTATCGCAACCGTGTTTTCGATCGCCACAGCAGCATTCGGCGCCGCCGAACCGGCCAGTGCAGCCGTTATACAGCTTTCCAGCCGCGATCAGGTCGGCCCCGGCCTGTTCAGTTTTTCGAGCTTCGGCGCGCCAGGAACCGGCATCAGCACGCCGGACGATCGGACGAATGGGGGGTTGACGGTCCGGGTCAGCTCGTCGGTCGGACTCATGCTCATCCGGAAGGAGGGCACCGGCTTCACCGGCAACTTCGCGGTCGGCGACACGCTCCTGAGCCTGCAGGACGCCGACCGGAGTGACTCGTTCGAGATCCGGTTCCCCGTGGACACCGTCTATGCGTTCGGAACTCAGATACAGCCGGTATCGAACTACATCGGCCGGTTCACGGCCAACCTCAGGCTGTTCTCATCCACCGACGCCCTGCTCGGCAGCGTGACCGTGTCGGGAAACTCGACGACCGCTGAGGACAACACCGCACCGTTCATAGGTGCCCTGAGCTCAACGCCGATCTCTTACGGGTTGTTCACCGTCGCCGTCGGCTTTCCCGGCTTCCCCGTCGAAGGGGACCTCGCCATCAACCAGGTGAGCTTCTCCAAGGCCGCCCCCGTCCCGGAGCCCGCGACGCTCGCCCTCACGGCCACAGGTCTCCTCGCACTGGCCCTCGTGCGGCGACGCTCGTCCAGATAGTCCCACTCTCACTGTTGCAGAGCCTCGGTCCTGCCGGCCCTGCGGCGGGCCGTGGCGGGGCAGTGACTACCCCTCGAACGGGTCCCGCATCAGGATCGTGTCGTCCCGCTCCGGGCTCGTGCTCAGCAGGGTCACGGGCGTCTCCACCAGTTCCTCGATGCGCCGCACATACTTGATCGCCTGCGCCGGCAGCTCGGCCCAGCTGCGGGCGCCCCTCGTGCTGCCCGTCCAGCCCTCGATCCGTTCATAGACGGGCACCGCCGCCGCCTGCGCCGCCTGGCCGGCCGGCAGGTGCGAGAAACGCTGCCCGTGGATGTCGTAGCCGACGCAGATCTGCAGCGTCTCCATCCCGTCCAGCACGTCCAGCTTCGTCAGCGCCAGCCCCTGCACGCCGCCCACCTTGCAGGCCTGCCGCACCAGCGCCGCATCGAACCAGCCGCAGCGCCGCGGCCGCCCGGTTACGGTCCCGAACTCGTGCCCCCGCGTGCCGAGCAGCTTGCCCACCTCGTCCTGCAGTTCCGTGGGGAACGGCCCGCTGCCCACCCGCGTCGTATAGGCCTTCGCAATCCCCAGCACGAACCCCACGGATGCCGGCCCGATCCCGGCCCCCGCTGCCGCCGTGGCCGCAATGGTGTTGCTGCTCGTCACGAATGGATACGTCCCGTGGTCCACGTCCAGCATCACGGCCTGCGCGCCCTCGAACAGGATTCGCGTCCCCGCCCGACGCGCCTGGTCCAGCCGCTCCCACACCGGCTCCGCATGCGGCAGGATGCGCGGTGCGATCGCCATCAGGCCGTCGAACAGCTCCTTGTGCTCCATGGTCGGCGCGCCCAGCCCGGCCAGCAGCACGTTGTGGTGCGCCAGCAGGTCGTGAAGCTTCTCGGCCAGCACCTCCGGCTCCGCCAGGTCGCACACGCGGATCGCGCGCCGCCCCACCTTGTCCTCGTAGGCCGGCCCGATGCCGCGCCCCGTCGTTCCTATTTTCCTCTCACCCCGCGCCGCCTCACGCGCCCGGTCCAGCGCCCCATGCACCGGCAGGATCAGCACGGCGTTTTCCGCAATCCGCAGCGTCTCGGGTGAAACCACCAGTCCCTGCGCCGTCACGCGGTCGATCTCGGCCAGCAGCGCCACCGGGTCGATCACCACGCCATTGCCGATGATCCCGAGCTTGCCGCGCACCAGCCCGCTCGGCAGCAGGCTCAGCTTGTAGGTCTGGTTGCCCACCACCAGCGTGTGCCCGGCATTGTGCCCCCCCTGGAACCGCACGACGATCTCGGCCCGGCTCGCCAGCCAGTCCACCACCTTGCCCTTGCCCTCGTCGCCCCACTGGGCGCCGATCACGGCGACATTGGCCATCTAGCTCTCCTCCAACACGACGGCCCGGCCGCCCTGCATGATGTGCGTGCACCGCAGCCGCCGCGCCTCGGCCTGCGCATCCCCATCCGGCTCCAACGCCGGCACCGTCGCATACCCCTCCGCCCGAAGCGCGGCGGCCCCAGTGGCTCCATGCGGCACATAGACCCGCGGCCGCACCGGCGGCGGCGGGCACACGCGCAGGATCACGTCCGGGAATAGGGTCAGCCCCGTCGCAGGCTCCTGCTCGTTCGACAGATATCGGCCGCCCCGCCCCAGCTCCTGCGCGCTGCCAGGGCTGAACACCATGAGGCAGAGCCCGGTATGGTAGCGGAAGCCGCGGAACTCGAGCGGGTCCAGCGTCAGCCGCAGCTCTGGCGCACGCGCACGGATGGCGTCCACCGTCGCCCGCAGCCGACCCCGATGCGCCGCCGGCCCCGGCCCGAGCGCCGCTTGCTCCAGCACCGCCATCGCCGCGTCCACGGGCCCCGCCGCCAGCAGCAGGTCCGTCAGCAGCCCGGCCGCCGCCCCCCCGTGCTGCGCCACCATCGCCGCATCCTTCCGGTCCAGCGCCCGCGTCAGCGCCCGCCGGTCCCCGCCATGGATGCCGGCATCGTCCAGCAGCGCGGGCGCGAACCGCGGCATGGTGAGGTCGAAGCTCAGCCGCTCGAGCCCGAGTGCCGCCAGCGACTCGGCCGCGAGCAGCACCATCTCCGCATCGGCGGCCGGGCTGTCGGGCCCGATCAGCTCGAACCCGGCCTGCGCCACCTGGCGGTTGGGGTCGATCTGCCCGCCCTGCACCCGCAGGCACTGTCCGGCATAGCTCAGCCGCAACGGCCGCGGCCGCCCCGCGAGCCGCGTCGCCGCAATCCGCGCCACCTGCGGCGTGATGTCCGCCCGCAGCCCCAGCATCCGGTGCGTGTCCGGGTCCATCACACGGAACGTCTGCTCGGCCATCGCCGCCCCGGTGCCGGCCAGCAACCCGTCCGCGAACTCCAGCAGCGGCGGCTTGATCCGCTCGTAGCCGTGGCTCGCGAACACCTTCAGCAGCCGCCCCACGGCGACCGCCTCCGCCTCCGCCTCGGGCGGCAGCAGGTCGACGAGGCCGGTCGGGAGCAATCCGGGGTGAGTGTCGGTGTCCATCGCCCGGACGCTATAGATCAGAAGTCGAGCGCCGTCGCCTGCACCACCGCCGGCAGCGTGCGGACCATGGCGAGCACGTCCTCCGGCACCTTCTCGTCCACGCTCACGAGGCAGATCGCGTCGCCGCCCTGCGCCGATCGGCCGAGGTGGAACGTTCCGATGTTGATCCCCGCCCCGCCCAGCGTGGCTCCGAACCGCCCGATGAAGCCCGGCTTGTCCTGGTTCGTCACATACAGCATGTGCCGCCCGAAATCGGCCTCGACCTTGATGCCCTTGATCTCCACCAGGCGCGGCCGCGAGCCTGCGAAGAGCGTGCCGCTCACGCTCCGCTCCTGCCGGTCCGTCGCCACGGTCAGGCGGACGAGCGTCTGATACTCGCTGTCCCGGTCGTGCACCGTCTCGGCGACGTCGATGCCGCGTTCGCGCGCCAGCACCGGGGCGTTCACCATGTTCACCCCGGCCATCACCGGCCCCAGCACGCCCGCCAGGACGGCCGCCGTCAGCGGGCGGTGGTTCAGCTTCGCGGCCTGGCCCTCATACTCGATGGTCACGCGCCGCAACGTCCCGTCCCCCGCCAGCGTCAACTGCCCGGCGAACGCGCCCAGCAGCCGGCACAGCTCCATGTAGGGCCGCAGCCGGGGCGCATCCTCGGCGCTCACGCTGGCCATGTTCACCGCGTTGGACACCGCACCGGTCAGCAGGAAGTCGCTCATCTGTTCGGCCACCTGCAGCGCCACGTTCTCCTGCGCCTCGGCCGTGGCCGCCCCCAGATGCGGCGTACACACCACATTCTCGAGCGCGAAGAGCGGGCTCGCCGTCGCCGGCTCCGTCTCGAACACGTCCAGCGCCGCCCCCGCCACCTGGCCGCTCGACAGCGCCTCGGCGAGCGCCACCTCGTCGACCAGGCCGCCCCGGGCGCAGTTCACGATCCGCACGCCCCGCTTGCACTGCGCGATGGCCTCCCGCGACAGGATGTTCTTCGTCGCCTCCGTCATGGGCGTGTGCAGCGTGATCACGTCGGCCCGGGCCAGCAGGTCCGGCAGCTCCACCTTCTCCACGCCCAGTTCCAACGCCCGCTTCTCGGTCAGGAACGGGTCGTAGGCCAGCACCCGCATCCGCAGCCCCACCGCGCGGTCGGCCACGATGCTGCCGATGTTGCCGCAGCCGATCAGCCCGAGAACCTTGCCCGTGAGCTCCACGCCCATGAACCGGTTCTTCTCCCACTTCCCCGCCCGCGTGCTGGCCGTCGCCTCCGGGATCTGCCGGGCCAGTGCGAACATCATGGCGATGGCGTGCTCGGCAGTCGTGATCGCATTGCCGAACGGCGTGTTCATCACCACCACGCCCCGGGCGGTGGCGCTCTTCACGTCCACGTTGTCCACCCCGATGCCCGCCCGGCCCACCACCCGCAGGCGCGGCGCAGCGTCGAGCACCTCCTTCGTCACCTTCGTGGCGGACCGGATCGCGAGGCCGTCATACTCGCCCACGATGGCCCGCAACTCGGCCGGCGTCAGCCCGGGCTTGAGGTCCACCTCGATGCCGCGGGCCTTGAAGATCGCCACGGCGGCAGGCGACAGCTTGTCGCTTATCAGAACACGAGGTGCGGTCATTTCGGGGTCACCTGGTTGAAGGCCCAGTCGAGCCAAGGCAGCAATGCTTCGATGTCGGACGTCTCGACGGTGGCGCCGCCCCAGACCCGCAAGCCCGGCGGTGCGTCGCGGTAGGCTGCCACGTCGAACGCGACGCCCTCCTTGTCAAGCAGCCCGGCCAGCGCCTTGGCCGCCTTCGCCTGGCCCTCCGCATCGAGCGCCACGAACCAGGGGGCCACGATCTTGAGGCAGATGGACGTGCAGGACCGCGTGGCCGCATCCTCGGCCAGGAACGCCGCCCATGCGCTGCG
>JBBROS010000052.1:0-23263 GCA_038229135.1 Acetobacterales bacterium | reverse complement strand
GGCCGTGGCCCCACTCTACTTCGCCGGGCTGACGAACGTGATCAAGGTCAACAACTCCTTCCTTGCAGCCACCCCGGCCCCCACCGTGACCGCCACGGCCACGGCCAAGGTGCCCGCCAGCGTCAGCTACCCGTGCATCATGACGCTGGCGCCCACCGGCACCGGCATCCAGGTGGACAACTCCGGCGTCATCAATGCCCAGAGCTGCCCGCTGTTCAGCAAGGCCAAGGACAGCAACACGACCATCGCGAGCATCTACCTGAACTCGGGCAGCATCACGGCCACGACCATCGGCTCGCTCGGCATCTATGCGCAGTCCAACTCCGGCTCCAACGTCGTGTCCGGCACTATCCAGCAGAACCAGGCGACCGCGCCCGCCGCACCCTATGCCGGCCAGGCCACGCCCGCGGGCAACGCATGCGGCAGCACCACGACCTACAACTTCACCGCCTATCAAGCCACGCCCTACAGCTTCACCCCGACCACGTGGTGCGGCAGCGTGACCATCGGCGGCAACAGCACGACGCAGACCTTCGCGCCGGGCGTGTACTACATCGTCAACGGGAACCTCACCTTCAACAACGCCAACATCACCAGCGCCTCGGGCGTAAGCTTCGTCCTCACCGGCAGCAACCCCGGCAACTTCAGCTACACCAACTACTCGAACACCAACACGAACATCACTGCACCAAGCAGCGGGCCGACGGCCGGTGTCGTCGTCTGGCAGGGCTGCAACGCGACACCTGGGTCGCAGACCACGAGCTTCCAGGGCGGCAGCACGCTCACCTTGACGGGGGCGTTCTACGCGCCCTGCAGCCGGGTGGACCTCGGCAACAACGCGAAGCTGACCGGCCCGAGCGGCACCGGGCTCTCCCTCACCTCCTACTCGCTTTATGTCCACGGCTCGGCGCAGCTCATCACCTCCACCGTGACGGGGGGTGGCTCGGGCAACATCAAGCCCCCGATGCTGGCGTTCTGATGCGACTGGCCCTGCCTCATGCCCTCTGCCGCCTCGCCCGGGACTGCCGCGGCGTGGCGGCCGTCGAGATGGCGATCGTGACGACGGCATTCCTGCTGCCACTCACGAGCGGCCTGGCCGTCACCGGCCAGGCGCTGCTCGCCCAGGGCCGGCTGGACCGCGCGGTGCATGCCGGCCTCCTCACCACCTGGTCGCTCGGCTCGAGTCCGGACACGGTCATCATAAAAGCCGCCATGGACTCGGGCTACGGCACGACCAGCACCGCCGTGGTCACGTCGACCGCCACGGTGTCCTGGTATTGCATGAACAAGACCACCGGCCTTCGCGGCTCGAACCAGGGCGGCTCGCAGACCGCCTCCTGCAGCAACATGAATGAGGTCCGGGTGGCATGGGTGACGCTCAACGCGTCGGCCACCATCACGCCCATCTTCCCCGTCCCGGGCGCGCCCACCTGGACGCTCACCTCCAACATCTCGGCCCGGGCCGGATGAGCCGCCCCCTCGCCCGCCCTCTCGACCGCCCCCTCTCCAGCGACGACCGGGGGGCCACGGCCCTCGAATTCGCCATCGTCTTCCCCGTCTTCATCCTGTTCTTCTACGGCATGCTCGCCTGCTACAGCCTCATCGTCAGCTGGCGCGCGATGGACCTGGGCCTGCAGCGGGCCATGCGCTCTACGGCGGTCAGCCGCAGCGTGTCGACTGCGGACGTCAAGGCCGCATTCAAGGCCGGAGCCGACATCGTCTCCCCCGACGTGGGCACCAACGCCACCGTCAGCCTCACCGGCACGGTCGCGACCGGCAACACGGTGAAGATCTCGGCCACCTACGCGTGGACCCCGATGGCGAGCTTCAACTACAATTTCGGTGGCGGCGCCCCGACGACCATCTTCAAGCCCCTGACCCTCGCGAACGAGGCCACGGTGAAGGTGATCTACCCCAACTGAGCTCGAGGGGCCGCCCTACGGCGCTGTTCCGAGCGTCGACGGGGCGATGGGCCTAGGCACACGAGCTGTCCGGCCGATCGGGCATAGGCCCATCGCGTCGCTGTTCCGGAGGCCGATCGCCCCGCCGTTGCAATGACCGCGAACGAAAACGCCCGGGCCGATCGGCCCGGGCGTTTCGCGGCGATCGCCGGTGCGCTAGGTGCGGCGGCGGCGGCCGAGCACCACCAGCCCGGCGAGGCCGGCCATCAGCACGGCCTTCGACGTAGGCTCCGGCACGTCCGTGGCCGTGGCCAGGCTGAACTGCACGTTGTCGATCAGCGCAGTGGCATCGCCCGACAGGTCGACGGTGATCTGGTCGAACCGGCCCCCGGTGAAGCCGAAGAAGGTCGGGCTGCCGATGCTGAAGGAGCCGGGCTGGAACGAGTCGACCGTGTTGCCTTCGAGCTTGCCCGAGACGGACGTGCCCAGCCGGTTGGTCGCGAACTCGAAGGCCACGTCCGCCACAGGGCTGCTGAAGGTGAATGTCACTGTCGTGGTCGGCGTGCCGTCCACGGCGTTGGTCGCACCCGGCGCCGTGCCGATGGTGTCCGTCGAGCTGGCCGAAAGCCCGGTGAACGTGATGCCCAGGCCGGCATAGGTGCTGCCGATGAACGTGCCGCTGGACAGCCCATCGAATGTGATCGTGGTGCCGGGGCTCGTCAGCCCAGCCGTGTTGTTGAACGTCGCACCCATCGCCGGCGCTGCAAGGACGGCAAGGAGCCCGCCAACTGTAGTTGCAAATCGGTTCATCTCAAAAAACTCCTGTAGGCGGGAAATGACTTGTACACATCAGATACACCAGACGCCTGGACTGCAAGCCCATCGAGAGGTTAATGCCTATACTTAACATTGTGCAACACGGACTAACACGGGCGATCAACGCCGTCATGCCAGCGCCGGCTGCCGCAGCAGCCCGGCACGCCGCAGCGCCTCCACCCGGTTGCGCGCGCCCGTGGCCCGATAAACCGCAGCCAGGTGCACCTTGATGGTCGATACGGCCAGGTCGAGCGACCGCGCGATGTCCTTCGTGGAGCGCCCTTCGGCCAGCAGCAGCAGCACGTCGCGCTGCCGCCCCGTCAGCATCGCGACCTCGGGCGCGACGGGCGCCGAAGGGCGGACCGCGGTACCTGCCGACAGGTGCAGCTCGCCCGCCGAGACCGCGCCCACGGCCCGGATCAGCTCCGCCGCCATCGCGCTGCGCGAGACGACACCGTGAGCACCGGCCGCGAGGATGGGCAGAACGCCGTCCAGCGCGTCCGCATGGCCAGCCAGAACGAGCACGCGCGTTGCCGGGCAGCGCGCGCGCAGGCCCCTTATGACCTCGAGCCGCGCCTCCGGCTGTTGCGGGATGCCGAGCAGCACGACGCAGGGGTTCGGGTCGAGCAGAGACGCAGCTTCCTCGAGCGTTGCAGCGCCCTCCACCAGCGCCCACGGCGCACCCTGCTCCGCCGCGTCGCGCAACAACGCGACCAGGCCGTCCCGCAGCAGGGGCAACGCTTCGGCCACGATCACCCGGGGCAAGCTGGCGGCTGGCACCGTCATGGCCGAAGGCCAGTGTGTAGGCCTGCGTGAACGACCGTGAACGCGGTTGCGTTCGCCAGTATTGCAGCCATACTGATGGCTGAAGTCGTTTCCGTTTTCGTCATCGATCCGCCTCCATACCAGCAGCCGGGGGTAGTTCTCGGTAAGGCGGCACCATTCGACAGGCATGATGGGCGAACAAGTCAGGAAGGGTCGTTAAATGCCGTGTTGTTCGGTGCGGGCGTCCTGCCCCATTGTGCCGCCTCAAGCGCAAATGATACCTGCCTCTTCATGGCCGCACGGTCGGCCCACCAAGGAAGCCTCATGAACGTCGACCACCGGCCCCGGCCTCCTGGCCCCTCCGAGGCGACGGCTCAGTCCAAGATGATCGACGGCGTGCTCGGTGCGGTCCCAGCCCAGGCAGGGCAGCTCGCCCAGCCTCGCGCCTTCCCGGGCTCGCCCCCACGCGCGACCGAGCCACCGGGCCAGGACGGGGAGCTCGCGTCGCTGATCCGCCTTGCCGCGCGGATCGCCCGGACACCGCTCGCCCTCATCGACACGGATCGTGTGCAAACCGCCTGGGCCGACCCGGCGCTCAAGCTGAGCCAGGCGCAGATCAGCCGTCTGTTCGACCTCGCCCGCCAGATCGAGCCTGCCCCCGCCGAGGCGGTCGTGCCCGACGCGACGCAGGATCCGCGGCTCTGGCACGACCCGGCCGTCACGGGCGTGCCGCAGGTCCGCTTCATCGCGCTCATTCCCCTCGTGGGCAGCCTCGGCCGCAGCCTTGGCGCCCTGTGCCTCATGGACCCTCGTCCCCGCGCCCGGCTCGGGATCGACCATGCCGAGGCGCTGGCCGACGTGGCCGGTCTGGCTGCCCGCCTCATCGAGCGGGCCGAGGCCGACGCGGCCCAGAGCCGGCGCGCCGACGACGGCGAGCGCCTCGAGCAGCTCGAGGCCGCGGTCGGGCGTGCGCCGACGGCCGACGTCGCCTTGGCCGGCCTGCTGATCGCGATGTGCAAGCATCACCGTGCCTCGGCCGGCTATGTCGGCCGCGCCGTCGGCGACCGGACGGTCCACGAGGTGTGCCACTACAACGACCAGTCCCGCCTGGGCGACTACGTGGCCCGGACCGCCTCCATCCCACGGACGCCGGACACGTCGCATGCGGCCCGGGCCATCCTGGCGAACACCGCCGAAATCTTCGTCCTCGCCGGCCCGACCGCGTCCATGCAGCCATCGAGCATGGAAGCCACACGCGCCGGCCTTGCGCTCGAACTCGTGCAGCCGCTCTATCTGCTCGACGACACCTACGGCATCGTGATGTTGTTCGACGAGGTCCGCCCCGACCGGGACGCGATGGCGGACGACCTCGCTGCCATCGTCCGCCACATCCGCCCGGCGCTGTACCGCCGCGTCGCCGAGCAGCGCATGCGCCTGCTGGGCACCGCGCTCGACCGCGCCAACGATGCGGTCGTGATCACGGAGGCCGGCCCGCTGGGCGGCGCCGGGCCGCGGATCGTCTATACCAACGCCAGCTTCTGCCGCGAGAGCGGCTACGGCCATGCCGAGATCATCGGCCAGCCGCACGGCTTCCTCCACGGCCCCGACACGGACCCCGCCGCCGTCGCCCGCCTCCGGCAGGAGATGCGCCGCTGGAAGCCGGCACGCGCCGAACTCCTGCTCTACCGCCGTGACGGCGCCCCGTTCTGGGCCGAGATCGACGTCACTCCCATCACCGACGAGACGGGGATGCCCACGCAATGGGTGGCCATCCAGCGCGACGTGACGGACCGGCGCGAGCACGAGGCGGCGCGGCTGCGGCACGAAGCCTCGTTCCGCATGCTGTTCGAGGACAACCCGCTCGCCATGATGGTGATGAAGCGCGAGAGCCTCGCCATCATCGAGGTGAACGACGCCGCCGTGGCGCAATATGGCTGGTCGCGCGAGGAGCTGCTCGGCCGCACCCTCGTCGAGCTGGACCCCGACCGCGACGAACAGCATGCCCGTGCGCTCGCCTCCGGCCAGCTCGGCGCCGCTGCCAGCACGACGCACATGCGCGACGATGGCTCCGTGCTCGAGGTGCGCGCCATGGTGCACGACACGGTGCACGCCGGGCAGGACGCGACCCTGGCCGTCCTGTGGGACGTGACAGACCTCGAGGCGGCGCGGCGCGACATGCACCACGCCAACGAGATGCTGCGCGAGCGGACCCTGCAGCTGCATGCGCGCACGGACGAGTTGGCCGAAGCCCAGCGCTTGGCCCGGCTCGGCACGTGGCGCATCTCCGCCGACCGCCAGGACGTGAGCTGGTCCCGGGAGATGTACGAGCTGATGGGCGTCGCGCGCGACCCCGTTGGCCTCGGCCCCGACGCCCTGATGCAGCGCGTGCACGAGGACGACCGCGAGACCGTCCGCCAGGCCCTCGCCACCGCCGGGCGCGACCGCCAGGCCCGCTCCTTCGAATACCGCGTGACGCTGCGCGACAACCAGGTGCGCCACCTTCGCGCCGAGGTCCGCCCCGTCTTCGACGAGCGCGGAGACGTGGTGGAGCTGTTCGGCTACAGCCAGGACATCTCGGCCCTCAAGCACGCCGAGCAGGCGCTGCTGCGAAACGAGCAGCTCCGATCGCTCGGCCAGTTGACCGGCGGCGTGGCGCACGACTTCAACAACTTGCTCACGGTGGTCATCCTCAACCTCGAGGAGGCGCTCGACATCGCGCCGGAGGGCGACGAGATGCAGGAGATCCTGGCGCCCGCCCTCCACGCCGCCGTGCGCGGGGCGGAGCTGACGAGCCAGCTCCTCAGCTATGCCCGGCGCGCCACGCTCCGCCCCGAGCGGGTGCGGCCCGACGAGTTCTTCGGCGCCCTCCGCCCCCTGCTGAACCGCGTGCTGGGCGAGCGCTTCGAGTTGCAGGTGCTGCTCCGGCACAACGGCGGCAGCGCCATGGTCGACCCGGCGCAGCTCGACAGCGCCATCATGAACCTCGTGATCAACGCCCGGGACGCCATGCCGCAAGGCGGCCCGATCACGCTCGAGACACGCTCGGTGGTGCTCGCCCCCGACAGCCCGGGCTTCCAGGATGAGGTCACGCCGGGCCGATATGTGGTGATCTCGGTCGGAGATCGCGGCCAGGGCATCCCGGCCGAGGTGCTGCCACGCATCTTCGAGCCGTTCTTCACCACGAAGGCGGTCGGCAAAGGCAGCGGCATGGGCCTCAGCATGGTGTACGGGTTTGCCCGTCAGTCGGGCGGCCACGTCACGGTCGAGAGCACCGAGGGCGTTGGCACCACCGTGCGCCTGTTCCTCCCGGTGGCGGCCGAGGCGGAGGCGGAGGCGATCCACGTGGCGGCGCGCGAGGAATGGTCTGCCCAGGGCCTGCGCGCCCTGGTGGTGGAAGACCAGGAGAGCGTGCTGGCCACGGTGATGCGCATGCTACGCCAGCTCGGCTTCGACCCGGTGGGCGTCACCTCCGCAGACGCCGCCGCCGAGCGCCTCGGCCGCGACGGCCCGTTCGACCTGCTCTTCAGCGACATCGTGCTGCCCGGCACCATGGACGGCGTAGCCCTCGCCGAGTTCGTCCGCGCCCAGTCGCCCAATACCCGGATCCTGCTGACCTCGGGCTTCACCGAACACAGCCTTGCCGCCGAGGACACGGTCCCCGACGTCGAGTTCCTGATGAAGCCCTACAAGCGGCAGGACCTGCAGTCGAAGTTCAGCCTGATGTTCCCAAGAAGCTGATCCGCAAGCTCCCCCCCCTCCCCTCGCGAGAGGGGCGGGGGGCGGGGTGACCGCACGGCCGAACGTCAGGTTCCACCCGAACTGCCCCTCTACTTCGCTGCAGCCAGCGCCTTCACGATCACGTCCTGCGCCGCCTCGCGCCCGGCCCAGCCGGTCACCTTCACCCACTTGCCGGGCTCGAGGTCCTTGTAGCGTGTGAAGAAGTGCTCGATCGCCGCCCGCGTGATGGCCGGCAGGTCGTCCACCGAGTGCACGTCGGTGTACTGCGGATGGATCTTGTCGTGCGGCACGCAAACGATCTTCTCGTCCTGTCCGGCCTCGTCCTCCATCTGCAGCATCCCGATCGGCCGCGCCCGGATGACGGCCCCCGGCACCACGGCCGCCGGCACCAGCACCAGCGCGTCCGCCGGATCCCCATCGGCCGCGAGTGTGCCGGGGATGAACCCATAGGCAGCAGGATAGGCCATGGGCGTAAACAGGAAGCGGTCCACGAATACGGCGCCGCTGTCCTTGTCGATCTCGTACTTGACCTGGCTCCCCTGCGGGATCTCGATCACGACGTTGATGTCGTGCGGCACGTCGCGGCCGGGGGATAGCTTCGTCACGTCCATGGTGGCATCCTGCTGCAGGTGAAAGCCCGCGCGGTATAAACGCTAGGGCCGCCCACCACCAGACGCGCCTGTAGCTCAGTTGGTCAGAGCGGGCCGCTCATAACGGCTTGGTCGCAGGTTCGAGCCCTGCCGGGCGCAGCGCGTGTTCGAGGCGCTGTCCAGTTGCAGCATAATCTAGGACCGCCACACCGACACAGTACTATGGCGCACGGCGGTCCCCGTGCGATCAGGACGGCAGGGTTGCCACGGCTTGCCTGCCACCTCCGGCCTCAAGGTCCCGCAGGATCGGGCACTCCGGGCGCTGGTCCCCGTGACAGGCGTCAGCCAGTTCCTCCAGCGCGGCGCACATCGCGCTCAACTCCCCGATCCTGGCCCGCAGCTCGGACAAGTGCGCCTGGGCAATGCGCTTCACCTCCCGGCTTGGCCTCTCGCGGTCGTGCCACAGGCCGACGAGCAGCTTGATGCGGTCCATCGACAGCCCCAGGTCGCGGGCCCGGCGGATGAACCGCAGGGTCTCGACCTCGCGCGCCCCATACGTCCGATAACCGCCTCCCGTCCTCGCCGCGGTGGGCACCAGCCCGATGCTCTCGTAGTAGCGCACCATCTTGGCGCTTACGCCCGATGCCCGCGCGGCCTCGCCGATGACCATCTGCATCTCCTGCCAGTTCCTGACATGAGGGTTGCCATCGTTGGAAGGTCAAGGGCGTAGTGCCTGCGGCCGGGTCGCTGAGTATATCCCGACCCTACCCGTGCCCGATGGAACGTCGGCATGTGTCATACGTCGATCGGAAACCCGAACGCGGGAGCGGCCGTTCCTTGAGGTGTGCCGCATGGCGGGGATGATGACCGAGCTTGCCTATGACGGCATCGCCTGACCGCCCCGCCCGAACCCTATGGCGCACCCCGAAGGATAGCTGACATGAACCGCACCGCATTCCGCCTCTCCCTCGCCGCCGCTGCCGTTATCGCCTCCATGGGCCTCACGGCCGCGCAAACGCCGGACCCACACCATCCGAACGCCCCGGCAGCGGCGATGCCGCCCGTGCCGCCCCAGGCGGGCATGCCGATGCCGGGCGCCGGGGGTCAGGCTGCCGGTCCGATGGGTGGGGACATGGGGCGGATGATGGAGATGATGCGGCCGATGATGGCGGGCGGGATGGGCATGCCGTTCGAACACGTCGAGGGCCGCATCGCCTACCTGAAAGCGGAGCTGAAGGTCACCGACGCGCAGTCGGCGCCCTGGACCGCGTTTGCGGACTCTATGCGCGCGGATGCGTCCGCGATGAAGGCGATGCACGAGGGCATGGGGAAGGCGCCCGTGCCGACCGCGATGCCCGACCGAATGGCGGCGCGGCGCAAGATGATGTCGGAGCGCATGGCGATCATGGACCGCTCGGAGGCGAGCATGAAGGCGCTGTATGCCGCGCTGTCGACCGGGCAGCGGACAGTTTTCGACCAACTGATGTCCGGCCCCATGGGAATGATGTGACCCACGCGGCCCGCGTGCCAGGGTGGCTTCCCCGGCCTGGAAGCCCCGGCACCCGGGCCGGGCCGGCATGATGGGGTCGGCCTCGGCATGGCTTCCGGCGCTGCGGCGTTATCTTACGGTGGTCGCCATCGGGAATGTCGTTTGGGAATGCGTCCAGTTGCCGCTCTACACGCTCTGGAATGCAGGCTCCGCCGCCCAAATCACCTATGCGGTCGTCCACTGCACGGGCGGGGACGTGCTGATTGCCGGGGCGGCATTGGTCGGTAGCCTTCTCCTGTTCGGGGTGACGGACTGGCCGCGGGCTCGGTTCCTCCCGGTGGCTGCGGCGACTTTGATCTCCGGCATCGCGGCGACCGCATACATCGAGCATCTCAACACCGTTCGGGGAAACTGGACCTACTCGGATCTGATGCCGCTGTTGCCGGGCACGGATGTCGGGCTTGCCCCGCTGGCGCAGTGGATCGTCGTCCCCGTCGTGGCGTTCGTATTCGTACGGCCGCGCAATCTCAGATCGGGCCTTGACCTTCCCACTATGGGAATCACCACGTCCGCAACCACGCCGGACCACTTGGCGCGTTCCCATCGGAGAACGTCATGAGCGAGCACGAGATCGACCATCCCCCGACGAAGCAAGGCGGCTGCGGGTGCGGCAAGGGCGTCCCGGCCGGAGTGGCTACGGTCCTGGACCCCGTGTGCGGCATGAAGGTCGACCCCGTCACGTCCAGGCATCGCCACGAGCACGACGGGGTGACCTACCATTTCTGCTGCGGCGGGTGCCGCGCCAAGTTCGCGGCCGACCCGGCCGAATATCTCTCGTCAAAGCAGGCCCCGGCGGACACGGAGACCGCGACGGACCCGGTGTGCGGGATGAAGGTTGATCCCGCGACGTCGAAGCATAGCCTCGACCACGGCGGGACCACCTACCATTTCTGCTCGGCGGGCTGCCGGGCGAAGTTCTCGGCCGATCCCGAGAGCTACCTGAAGCCCAAGGCGGCAGAACCCGCAAAGCCCGGCGCAATCTACACCTGCCCGATGCACCCGGAAATCCGCCAGGTCGGGCCGGGAAGCTGCCCGATCTGCGGCATGGCGCTCGAGCCTGTGGAGATCAGCGCCGAGGCGACGCCCAACCACGAGCTGGCCGACATGTCCCGGCGGTTCTGGGTCGGCCTCGTGCTGACCCTCCCGGTGTTCGTCCTCGAGATGGGCAGCCATGTCCCGTGGCTCGGCCTTGGCAACCTGGTGCCGGAGCAGTGGTCGATCTGGATCCAGTTCGCCCTGTCGACACCCGTCGTGCTGTGGGCCGGGTGGCCGTTCTTCCAGCGGGGTGCGGCATCCGTCCGGACGGGCCACCTGAACATGTTCACCCTGATCGCGCTCGGCACGGGGGCGGCCTACCTCTACAGCCTGGTCGCCACCTTCGCGCCCGGACTGTTCCCGGCCGGGTTTCGGATGATGGGCGGCACCGTTGCCGTCTACTACGAGGCCGCGGCGGTCATCACCGTGCTGGTGCTGCTGGGTCAGGTGCTGGAGCTGAGGGCGCGCGACCAGACTGGTGGGGCCATCCGCGCCTTGCTGAACCTTGCGCCCAAGACGGCAAGACGTCTGCGTGACAATGCCGATGACGAAGAGATCGCGCTCGACCAGGTGCAGGTCGGTGACCGCCTGCGCGTGCGGCCAGGCGATGGCGTCCCCGTCGACGGAACAGTGCTCGATGGCAAGAGCGCCGTGGATGAATCCATGGTCACGGGCGAGTCGATGCCCTCGCCGAAGGCGAAGGACGGCAAGCTCATCGGGGGCACCGTCAACGGCACCGGCTCACTCGTCATGCGGGCCGACACGCTCGGGGCGTCCGGCATGCTGTCGCGGATCGTGGCGATGGTGGCGGACGCGCAGCGCAGCAGGGCGCCGATCCAGAAGCTGGCGGACACGGTGGCGGGCTACTTCGTGCCCGCCGTTCTCGGCATCGCGATCGTGGCGTTCATGGGCTGGGCAGTCTGGGGGCCGGCCCCCGCGCTCGCCTTCGCGCTCATCGCAGCCGTGTCTGTCGTCATCATCGCCTGCCCCTGCGCGCTGGGCCTGGCCACGCCGATGTCGATCATGGTGGCGGTCGGCAAGGGCGCCGGGGCGGGCGTGCTGATCAAGTCGGCCGAGAGCCTGGAGCGCATGGAGAAGGTCGACACGCTGGTCGTCGACAAGACGGGGACGCTGACGGAGGGAAAACCGCGCGTCACGGCGGTCGTCCCGGCCGCCGGGCTGACCGAGGATGATGTTCTGCAGCTGGCCGCAAGCCTGGAGCGGTCGAGCGAGCACCCGCTAGCCGCCGCCGTGGTGGCTGCGGCAAAGGAGAAGGGCATTACAGCCGAGGAGCCGGCCGACTTCGCTTCGGTGACCGGAAAGGGCGTCACCGGAACCGTCGGCGGCCGTGCGGTGGCACTGGGCAACGCCAAGCTGATGGCGGATCAAGCCGTCCAGATGGGCGAGCTGTCGGCGAAGGCGGACGAACTCCGCGGTTCCGGCGCCACCGCACTATTCGTGGCCGTGGACGGCAAGCCGGGCGGCGTCATCGCCATCGCCGACCCGATCAAGGCGACCACGCGGGCGGCGCTGGACAGCCTGCGCGCGGACGGCATCCACATCGTCATGCTGACAGGGGACAACCGGACGACCGCGCAGGCCGTGGCGAGCCAGCTCGGCATCGACGACGTCGAGGCCGACGTGCTGCCGGAGGACAAGAACCGGATCGTCAAGAAGCTGCGGGCGGACGGGAAGATCGTGGCGATGGCGGGCGACGGCGTGAACGACGCCCCCGCGCTGGCCGAGGCCGACGTGGGCATCGCCATGGGCACAGGGACCGAGGTGGCGATCCAGAGCGCCGGGGTGACGCTGGTCAAGGGCGACCTGGCCGGGATCGCCCGCGCCCGGGCGCTCAGCCGCATGACGATGCGCAACATCCGGCAGAACCTGGTGTTCGCCTTCGCCTACAATGCCATCGGCATCCCGGTCGCCGCAGGCGTGCTCTACCCGACGTTCGGCATCCTGCTCAGCCCGGTGGTCGCCGCACTCGCGATGTCGCTGAGTTCGGTCTCCGTCATCGGCAACGCCCTACGCCTGCGGGCAGCCAGGCTGTGACCG
This sequence comes from Acetobacterales bacterium, assembly GCA_038229135.1. Classification (GTDB taxonomy): domain Bacteria; phylum Pseudomonadota; class Alphaproteobacteria; order Acetobacterales; family Acetobacteraceae; genus JBBROS01. The sequence continues at coordinate 10,811 of JBBROS010000052.1, read as the reverse complement.
GACAAGGACCCGGGGTGACCCGGCCACCTGCGACCTCATCGGATTGTAATCCGGGCAGGCTTGACCTTCCCACGCGGGTAAGCGCCATGGTGGTGGTAGCCTGGACTCACCGGGCGAGGAGGCGTGCTTGAGGATGGCGGGCTGGGCAAACATGGTGTCGCGGATTGTGGGAGGGCTGCTCCTGCTCCTCTTGCTGTCGTTCGCCGCATCCCCGGCCTCGGCGCATGGATCGCATGACAGAGTTGGCCAGACCGCTCCGAGCGGACCGGCGCCATCGGCGGTCGTGGCCAGTAGGGATGTCGACGTCTCCCCGGCCCTCACCGGAGGCGTGCCGGGCAGTCATCGCGCGTGCGACACCTGTCCGTCCTGCTGCGGCATGGGCGCGTGCCCCATGGTCTCGGCGACGGTCGCCAGCGGACCGTCGGTGGCCGCGTGGTTCCCCACGATCTCGGCCGCTTTCGGCCCTGGCAGCTTCCGGGACGTCCCCGGCCTGCACTCCACCCCCGGCACGAGGCCGCCCCGCCGGAACGCCTGACGCCCGGAAACCGTCCGCCGCGACGGTAACGGGTCCTGGCTTCCGCGTGCAGCCGCGTCCAACCAGGGGGCGGCGGTACATCCCGTTCCTCGCCGCGATCCCGAGTGCCCCATGTCAACCCAATCCCGATCCCCTGTCGGCGCGCTCGCGTGCATGGCCGTGGTGCTGTCCGCGATGGCGGTCCCGGCCACCCCCCAGACGCTGCACGACTACGTGGAGGCAGCATCCGGGCGTGACCCGGAGCTTGCCGCGCTTCTCGGGCGGCGCGAGGCCATCGGCGCCCGGCAACGGGCCGCCTCCGCCTTCCTGCCCGGGGCGCCGACCCTCAGCGGAAGCTACCTTACGGACCAGGCGATCCGCGACCGCAGCCAGCGCGAGGCGCAGATCGGCGTCAGCACCCCCATCTGGCTTCCGGGCGAAGGGACCGCATCACGTCGCCTTGCTGACAGCGAGTATGCGCGAAGCTCGCCGCAGGCCGCTGTGCTCAGGCTCAAGCTCGCCGCCCGGGTTCGGGACGCCCTGGCCGAGTTCGCGCTGGCGCAGGCTGATGTTACGGTGTCGGAACGGCGTCTATCCGACGCCCGCGCGCTGGAAGGCGACGTGGGTCGCCGGGCACGGGCCCGGGAGGCGTCGGACGCGGACGCGCTGCTGGCACGAGCGGAACGGATCGCGGCCGACGCCGAGCTGCGCGACAGACGCTCACAGCTCGGCCAGGCACGGCTCGAATTCGAGGGGCTGGTGGGTCTTCCCCCTGTCGCGGCCGCCCTGTCCGAACGCGTCCCGCCGGGGACCGACCTCGCCCACCCGAGGCTGGAGGACGCCAGGGGAGCCGTCGAGGTCGCGCGGGCCAACCAGGCGCTGGTCGGCCTGCAATCGCGCGACAGCCCCGAGGTCGGCATCATCGCCCGGCGCAACCGCGACATCGGTGGTCGCGTGTACGACAACAGCGTCGGGATCGAGGTCCGTATCCCGTTCTCGACCGAGGCCCGCAACGGCCCCCGGCGTGCGACGGCCCAGGCGGACCTGACGGAGGCGTCGGCAGGTTACGCCGCCGCCGAACGCGAGGTCCGCACCGAGCAGCAAAAGGCACGGGTCGCCTACGAAGCCGCGGTCGCACAGCGCGACCTGCTGCGCGAGCGGGCGGCGACGCTCGCCCGGCAGAGCGCCCTGGTCGGCCGCGGCTACCGGGGCGGCGAGACCTCCTTGTTCGACGCCGTCCGCTCGCGAACCGCCGCCTATGACGCCGAAGCCGCGAAGGTCCGCGCCGACATCGGTGTCGCCCGGGCGATCGGCCGGCTCAACCAAGCATTCGGGATCGTCCCATGACCCATACCCGCCTCCTTCCGGCGCTCGCCCTGGCGGCAATGCTGTCCTCGGTCCCGCTCCCGGGCGCGGCCCACCCCGGCCATGACGACGCGCCGGAACCTGTTGCCGCGGCGGGTGTCCCCCGGACGGAGGCGCATTCCGACGATTTCGAGCTTGTGGCCGTTGCGGCCGGGCCGCACGCGCTGACGATCTGGCTGGACAGGTTTGCCACCAACGAGCCGTTGCCCGGCGGCTCGGTCGAGGTGGCGGACGGCAGCGGCGAGGCGGTCAGGGCCGAACCGCAGGACGACGGGACCTATGTCCTGCGCGCGCACTGGCTCGACGTGCCCGGCAAGCACGACCTGACTTTCACGGTAGCGGCCGGGGACGCGTCCGACCTGCTGACGGCCACGATCGAGCTGCCGCAGGCGGCACATGCGGCCACGGCGACGGCGTCCTCAAGCGGTCGGGTGCGAGAGATGCTCGGGGACCGCGCCGAGGCGGTGACGGTTGCGCTGGCATTCCTGCTGGGCGTGCTCACCGTCGTTGCCGTCCAAGCCCGTGGGAAATGGCGTGCGGTTTCCGGCGCCACCGCCATCCTGGTCGGCGTGGCGATCGGCGGCGTGGCCTTCGCGCATGGCGGCGTGGACGACGGGGACACCCCGGCACCCGTGGCCGCGACCGGGAACGCGCCCAGGCGGCAGCCGGACGGCGCCGTGGCGATGCCGAAGGACGCGCAACGGCTGCTCGCCGTCAGGACCATCATCTCCACCGAGGCGAAGGCATCCCGCACCGTCCAGATCATGGGACAGGTCATTGCCGACCCGATGGCATCCGGCCGGGTGCAGCCGAGCCAGGCCGGAAGGATCGAGCCGGGCGGGACGGGCCTGGCCCATGTCGGGCAGCGGGTGCAGGCGGGCGACATCCTGGCCGTGGTCGCCCCGGCAATCGCGGCGGTCGAGCGCGGCACGGTCGGCTCCCAGGTGGCGGAAGTCGAACAGCAGGTGCGGCTCGCAGAGTAGAAGGTGGCGCGCCTGTCCGGCCTGGCCGGGAGCGTGCCGGGCAAGGACATCGACGACGCCCGGACCGAGCTTGCGGGCGCCCGTGCCCGCCGGGCCGCGTTGTCGCCGACCCTGGCCGGGCGCGAGGTGCTGCGGGCACCCGTGTCCGGCGTGGTCTCGGTCGCGAACGCGGTGGCGGGGCAATACGTCGAGGGCAAGGACATCGTGTTCGAGATCGTCGACCCCACCCGGCTGTGGGTCGACGCCACCGCATTCGACCCCGCGCTCGCGGCGGGCATCAAGGGCGCGTCTGCCATCACCGCCGACGGCCGGCCGCTTGAGGTCGAGCTGGTCGGCCTGGGCCTCTCCCTCCGGCAGGGCGCCGTGCCGCTCCAGTTCCGCATCGTCGCACCCCCGCCGGGCCTGTCCGTGGGCACCCCGGTGACGGTGATCGCCAGCATCCCGGTGGACGCGACCGGCATGGCGCTGCCGCGGTCGTCGGTGGTGCGGATGCCGAACGGCGGCTCGGCGGTGTGGGACCACGTCTCGGCCGAGAAATTTGTGCCGCGACCCGTGCGGATGCAGCCGCTGGACGGCGCCAACGTCCTGGTGCTGGCCGGGGTGAAGGTTGGCAGCCGCATCGTCACGCAGGGCGCCGACCTGCTGAACCAGGTGCGCTGATGGGGTCATTGTTCAACGCCCTGGTGACGGGGAGCCTGCGGAACCGCCTGTTCGTGATGGTCGCAGCACTCGTGCTGATCGGCTACGGCGGCTTCGCGCTGACGAAGCTGCCCGTCGACGTGTTCCCCGACCTGAACCGACCGACCGTCACGCTGATGACCGAAGCCGAGGGCATGGCGCCTGAGGAGGTCGAGCAGCTCGTCACCTACCCGCTCGAGACCGCCATGAACGGCATGCCGGGCGTCACCCGCGTGCGGTCCGTCTCCGGCGTCGGCCTGTCGATCGTTTACGTCGAGTTCGACTGGGGCACCGAAATATACCTCGATCGCCAGCAGGTCGCGGAACGCCTGGCCACGGTGCGCGAACAGATGCCGAGTGGCGTGGTGCCGCAGATGGGCCCGATCACCTCCATCATGGGCGAGATCATGCTTATCGCGATGTCGGCTGACGTGAAATCGACCGCCTCCCCAATGGAGCTGCGGGAATTGGCCGACTTCACGGTGCGGCCGCGCCTGCTCTCCATTCCCGGCGTCGCCCAGGTGATTCCGATCGGCGGTGACGTGCGGCAATTCCAGGTCACGCCAGACGTCGCCGCCATGACCCGGCTGGACGTCTCACTCGACGAGGTCGAGCGTGCCGTGAAGCAGTTCGGCTCCAACACCGGGGGCGGGTTCGTCGACCAGAACCGCGCCGAATACGTCATCCGCAACATCGGCCGCACGACGCGGCTGGAGGACCTGCGCAGCCTCGTCGTGACCGTCCGCCCAGGGCCGCTCAACGCGCAGCCGATCCTGCTGGGCCAGGTGGCCACGCTCGACTACGCGGCCAAGTTCAAGCGCGGCGCAGCGGGCGCGAACGGAAAGCCCGCCGTCATCCTCTCCGTCCAGAAGCAGCCCGGCGCGGACACGGTGGCACTGACCCGCAAGGTCGAGGCCGCTCTGGGCGAGCTGGGCCGCACGCTGCCCGCCGGGGTGAAGGCGGACACGGTCCTGTTCCGGCAGGCCAACTTCATCGAGGCTTCAATCGGCAACGTCGGCCACGCACTGCGGGACGCGGTCGTCGTCGTCGCCATCGTGCTGTTCGCCTTCCTGCTGAACGTGCGCACCACCGCGATCTCGCTGACGGCCATCCCGATCTCGATCCTGGTCACCGTGCTGGTGTTCCGCGCCTTCGGCATCGGCATCAACACCATGACCCTGGGCGGCCTGGCGATCGCCATCGGGGAGCTGGTGGACGACGCCGTGGTGGACGTCGAGAACGTCTACCGCCGCCTGCGCGAGAACCGGGAGCTTGCCCAGCCCCGCCCCGTGCTGGAAGTGGTGGCGTCGGCGAGCCAGGAAGTCCGCTCCGGCATCATCTACGCGACGATCATCGTGGTGCTGGTGTTCATCCCGCTCTTCGCGCTGTCCGGCATCGAGGGTCGGCTGTTCGCGCCGCTGGGGGTCGCCTACATCGTGTCGGTGCTGGGCAGCCTGGTCACGTCCGTCACCGTGACCCCGGTGCTCTGCTACTACCTCATCCCGCGCATGACGCGGCTGAGCCACAAGGAGGGCCCGCTCGTCCGCTGGCTCAAACAAGGCGACGCCCGGCTGCTGACGTGGTCGTTCGGGCACGCCGGCCTTCTGGTGGGGGTCGCCGCGGTTGCGGTCGTCATCGCCGGGGTGTCGGCGACCCGGCTGCCGCGCGCATTCCTGCCGCCCTTCAACGAGGGCACGCTGACCGTGGGCATGACGTTCGCGCCCGGCATCAGCCTGGCGGAGTCCGACCGCCTCGGCAGCGTAGCGGAGCGGATCGTCATGCAGGTGCCCGAGGTGAAGACCGTCGGCCGCCGCACGGGCCGGGCCGAATTAGACGAGCATGCGGAAGGCGTCCATTCGAGCGAGATAGACGTCGATTTGCGGGTTTCCGCCCGACCGAAGGAGGCCGTGCTGGCCGACATCCGGCAGCGCCTCGCTATCCTGCCAGCAGCCTTCAACATCGGCCAACCCATCGGGCATCGCCTGGAGCACCTGCTGTCTGGCGTGAACGCCGCCATCGCGATCAAGGTGTTCGGAGAAGACATCGACACCCTGCGCGGCCTGGCCGACCAGCTGCGTGAGCGGCTGTCAGCCATCCCGGGCCTGGTCGACCTGCTGGTCGAGCGCCAGGTGCGGGTGCCGCAGCTTCAGGTCAGGCTCGACTACCAGCGGGCCGCCCTGTTCGGCGTGACCCCGGCCGCGGTGACGGACGCGCTGGAAAAATTGACCAACGGCAAGGTCGTCAGCCAGGTCATCGATGGCCAAAAGCGCTTTGACGTCGTGTTGCGCCTGTCCGATGCCGGGCGTACGACGGACGCGCTGACGCACCTGCTTGTCGAGACACCCAGGGGCCGGGTGCCGCTCGGGAGCCTCGCCGATGTCGCCGACGATGACGGGCCCAACCAGGTCCTGCGGGAGAACGGGACACGGCGCATCGTGGTCCAGGCGAACACCGACGGGTCTGACGAGACCCGTGTCCTCGCGGCGATCCGCGCCGAGATGGCACGCACGGCATTGCCTCAGGGCTACTTCATGCAGCTGGAGGGCACGTTCCAGGCGCAGGAGGACAGTGCGAAGCTGATAGGCGGGCTGTCGCTGGTGTCGCTGGCGATGGTGTTCACCGTCCTCTACAGCCGCTACCGCTCGGCGGTCCTGGCGGCCATCATCATGGGCAACGTGCCGCTGGCACTCATCGGCAGCGTGGCGGCGCTCTGGCTGTCCGGCCAGACGCTGTCGGTCGCCAGCATGATCGGCTTCATCACGCTGACGGGCATCTCCGCCCGCAACGGCATCCTCAAGGTCAGCCACTACATCAACCTCGTGCTGCACGAGGGCGAGGCATTCGGGCCGGAGATGGTCGTGCGCGGCAGCCTGGAGCGTCTGACGCCCGTGCTGATGACAGCGTTCTCGGCAGGCTTCGCGCTGCTACCGCTGATGATCGGGGCCGGCGCGCCGGGCAAGGAGATCCTGCACCCGGTCGCCATCGTCATCTTCGGGGGCCTGGTCAGCGCGACGCTGCTCGACACGCTGCTGACCCCCGTCCTGTTCCTCAAGCTCGGTCGCAAGTCCGTCGAGCGGCTGGCCGCCGGCCAGGAGGGCTCGCTGCGTCCCTCGGAAGCATTCTGAAACCACGAAGGAGAAGCCTATGCTGAAGACCATCCTTGTGTCCGCCTCAATCGCCGCCACCCCGCTCGCCGCATTCGCCCACGGCAGCCCCCCGGCCTCCGCCCACGGCGGACAAGTCGCCGAGGACTCCGGCGAGAACTGGGTCGAACTCGTCATCGACGGCGACCGTCTGGTGATCTACGTCCTCGACGAAGCCAAGGCCCCGGTCCCGAGTGCGAAGCTTACGGGGAAGGCCACCGTGCTGGTCGGCGGGAAATCGCAATCCGTGGCGCTCGTCCCGGGCGACGGCAACAGCCTCTCGGGCAAGCTCGATCCCGCGGCCACCGGAAAGGTGACTGCGGTAATGTCGCTGACGGTCGGCGGCAAGCCGACCCAGGCCCGCGTCATCGTCCAGCAGTAACCCCGGACAGAGACGATCACATGACCACTCCGAACACGACCGCCGGCGCTATCATCCTCGCCTCCCTGGCGTTCCCCGCGATGGCGCAGCAGCCCACGCCGGGAGCCGCGATGCCGATGCCGATGCCGCCGGGGCAGATGCCCGTATCGCGCAAGTCTGTAGGATTGATCGCGGAAATGGTGGGTGCTGTAGGGCTCGAACCTACGACCCGCTGATTAAGAGTCAGCTGCTCTACCACCTGAGCTAAGCACCCGCGCCCGGCAGAACCCCGGGGAGGCGCGATATAGCAGCCCCGGCCGGCGATGCAACCCCGTATCGGCGGCGCCCATGCGGGGAGGCGCCGCAGGTTGACGCGGCCGGGCCAGGGCGGCATGACTCAAAGCCGCGCCTCGGAGCTCCCATGACCGGATTTCTCGCCAACGCAGACCGGTCCGGCCGCTCCAGCCCGGCATCGCTTCCGCACGGCTGAACCATGGCGCGCCAGCAGCTCCTTCCCGTTGCGCACGGCCCCGACGAGCCGCCCGAGATCGATGTCGCACAGCGCCACATCCAGGCGCACGAGTATCGGCTCGCGGCCGCCTGCCTGTTGCCGGTGCTGGACCGGCCCGGTTCTACACCAGGCGCCGCCCACGCGGCGGCCTCGCTCATCAAGGGTCTTCTGACGGCCGATGCCCCGCCTCCCACGCTCGGCGACCAGGCCCAAGCCGTTCGTGCCATCGAGCTCCTCACCGCACTCTCCTCCCGCCAGGCCGAACAGCTCGAGCGGCTGCAAGCCATGCTGGACGAGCTGCTTTGAGCCGCCTCGTCGTCGCAGCCGACCCGGCGTCGCCCCGGGCCCGGCACCTCGCGGCCATTCTCGAGGCGCCCATCGTCCTGGCGCCACCCGACAGCGGACCGGCAGGGCCAGCCGGCACCCTGGTCTGGACGGCGCCATGGTCCGGTCGGTGGGCGATGACGCCGCAGGGCGCCGAAGGTGCGGCCGTCCACGTGCTGGACCTCGTCGGCGCCGCGGAGGCCTGCCCTGGCCGCGGTGCCCACGCCCAGGACGCATGGAGCCGCGCCCTCGTGGCGATGTGCCGGGGCGCCACCCTCTTGCTCGTTGGCAGCGAGGCGGAACGCGGCCACTGGTCGGCCCTGATCGGTGCCGCAGCACCGCACGTCGCGGTCGTGCCCCATGCCCCGGAGGCCGGGCCGGAGCCGGCGTCAGCGAAGAAGCCGGCGCCACAGACGGTCCGCATCTCGGGCGACCCGGCCGACCCGGCGCTTGCCGCCGCGCTCGAGGCCGCCATTGCCTGGGCGCGGCGGCATGGCCACAAGCTGGCCCTGGCCGCTGGTACGCCGGTCGACGCCCAGCTCTGGGCGGCCACCTGGCCCGCAGCGGACCCCACCCAGCCAGGCTGGCTGTTCGATCTGCGGCGCGACACCAGGCTCGCCCGGGCGAGCACGCCGCTGGCGGTTGCGTCCGCCCTGGCCGCGGGGTGGCCGGTGTGCACCACGGTCGACGGCGCGCTCGGCGAGGCGCTCGCCGCCTCCGGCGCGGGCCAGGTGTTGGCCCTTGGTGGCGCGGCACTCGACCTCGGGGTCTCGAGCCCGGGCCCCGCCAGCGCGGCCAGGGAGCTGGCCCACACCCTGTTCGATCCGGAGGCCGCCGCAAGCCGCCTTCGCAGCTCCGTCGCACGCGCCGAGGCTCGGGGCGACGCCGCCCGCCGCGCCTGGCGCCGCCCCGCATCCGGCCCCGCATCCGGACCCGCTCCCGATCCCGCTGGCGCCTCCGCCCTCCCCCCATCCTCTCCACTCGGCCGCGACGGCCGCGTGCTCGTCTTCTCCGACGAGCCCGAGCACCTCGTTGCCGCCCGCGTCCACGCCCCGTTCGGCGCCCTGCACCGCCGTGGCCTCATCGGCGGCTATGCCGTCATGCGCCGCGGCGCGGTGGTGTTCGACACGAGCCCGGCCAAGGCGACCCGGTTCGATGCCGTGTGGGTCCACCGCAGCATCGACCCGGCCACGCGCCTGGTCATGCAGCTCATCGCCCGCCCCTACGCCTACGACATCGACGACAACCTGCTCGCCACACCCGCCCACCGCGATCGCTTCAACCCGCTGTCGCACCTCGCCGTGCTCGGCCTGTTGCAGGGCGCCACGGTCGTTTCGTGCGCCACGGCCCGGCTCGGGCGGCTGCTCGCCAGCCGCGTCGATGGCCTGCGCGCCCAACGCATCGTGGCCACGCCCAACCTCGCGCAAGGCCGCCCAGCCCCCGTGCCGCTGGGCGCGCCCACCGCCCTCATCTGGGCCAGCAGCGACCAGCCTGCCATCACGCACAGCCGCGGAGACATCGTCCGTGCCGTCCGCGACACGTGCCTCGCGCGGGGCCTTCGCCTCATCGCGGTGGGCGCCGCCCCGCCGCCGGGGCTGGCCGAGGCAGGCGTGGAGGTCGAATGGGTCGGCATGCTGCCACCCGCCCAGTATCAGGCCTTCTTGCGGGACCTCGCTCCCGCCATCCTGCTCTGCCCGCTCGATACCGGGGCCGATGCAGAAACGCAGGCCTTCATCGACGGCAAGAGCGACATCAAGTGGATCGAGGCATTGTCGGCCGGGGTCGTCCCCGTGAGCAGCCGCGCCCCGCCCTACCTCGACAGCGACCTGCCCGGGCAGATCCTGTGCGGCAACACCTACGAGGGCTGGCTCGAAGGCCTGGAGGCTGCGCACGCCGCCTGCCTCGCACCGAGAGCGGACCCAGCCTCGGTCATGTCCTGGCCCGATGCGCGCGACGCCGCCGTGTCCGGCCCCGCGCCCTGGGCCCAGGCGCTGGCCCGCGCGCGGCTCGATCGCCCCCTGGCCCTGGCCGACGTGCACGCAGCCCACGGCGAGGCCGAAATCCAACGCGCCCCCCCACTCACCCGCGAGGCGTTCGACGAGGCGTTCTACCTCGAATGTTTCGACGACATCCGATCCGCCGTGGAGGACGGCAGCGTCACGTCCGGCTACGACCACTATGTCGCCTGCGGCCGCGCCGAAGGCCGGCTGGCCCGAGCGACCGGCGGCGACAGGTCAATCGGACTGCACGAGTGGGTCCGCCTGATGCACGAAATCGACCGGCTGCACGTCGGGACGGAGCGGCAGGACCGGCGCACGGCCGACCTCGAGCGTCGGCTTGCCCTGCGCCGGACGCTGGCCGGCCACCGTCCCGCGCCCGCCCAACTACCTGCTTGACGCTTCCTGCATGACAGCGCCGCCATGAACCGGAACTGGGCGCCTGCCGCCCCAGCGCTCGCCTGCCCCGTCTGCCACGCCGCCGCCCCAGCCCCGGCGCTCCTCGAGGACCACGGCCACGTCCTGCACCGCTGCACCGCCTGCAGGGCCTGCTTCTATGCCGACCGCACCCCGCCCGACTATGCGAACCCCGACTACGACCCGGTGCACGAGGCCTTCTACGAACAGGTCTATGTCGAGCAGAACTGCTCCATCCACCACGTCACGCGCTTCCTGTTCCTGGTCGACGACCCCACGATCGACAGCGTGCTCGACGTCGGCTGCGGCTTCGGCTTCGCGGTCGATATGGCGTCGCGCGCGTTGGGTTGGCGCGCCATCGGGCTCGACCCGGCGCATTTCGCCCTCGCCGGCGCCCGGCTGCTGGGCGCGGACATCCGGCCCGAATACCTCACCGCCGACCTCGAGCTCGGCCCGCCCTTCGGCCTCGTCGTCGCCTCCGAGGTGATCGAGCATGTGCCGGACCCGGACGCGTTTTT
>JBBROS010000051.1:0-24290 GCA_038229135.1 Acetobacterales bacterium | reverse complement strand
GCGCCGCTGACCGTCGCCGCGGGCACCAGGGTCAACGTCGGCAACAACAGCTCCATCACGCTGAGTGGTGCGATCAACAACGCGGGCACGGTGGCGCTGAACTCGGCCGGCAACCTGACGGACCTGTTGATCGCCCCTGGAGGCGCCACGCTGAGCGGGGGTGGAAAGGTGGTGCTGTCGAACAACCCGCAGAACCGCATCTACTCCAATTCGGCGAGCACGGTGCTGACCAACACCGACAACATCATCACTGGTGCCGGGCAGATCTTTGCCAATGCCGGGCTGTCCTTGGTCAACGGCGGCATCGTCGATGCCAGCCAGTCCAACGCGCTGACCCTGAGCCTTCCGATCACCAATGCCGCAAGCGGTGTCCTGCGCGGCAGCGGCTCCGGCGGGCTGGTCGTCAACGCCGGCGCCACCACCAACAACGGCGAGGTGGCCGCACTGAACGGCAGCGCCGTCACCTTCAACGGCTCCGCATCGCTTACGAACAATGTGGGCGGGACCCTGACCGGCGGCACCTACCGCGCAGTGTCCACGGGAGGGGGCGCCACGGTCTCGCTCGTCGGCGGCGCGATCACCACCAACGCAGCGAACCTGGTGCTGGACGGCGCCGGGTCGAAGATCCAGGCCGGGTCCGCCGGCAGCTACACGGACATCCAGACCACGCTGGCGACCAACGCCACCGGTGGGCAACTGCATGTGCTGAGCGGGCAGAACTACGCGACGACGAACAACCTTTCCAATGCGGGCCTGATGGAGCTGGGCGGGGGCACGCTGGCGCCCAAATCCTACACGAACTCGGGCACCACCACGGGCTTCGGCACGCTGGCGCCGACGAACGGGTCGGCAGTGGCCAACTCGGGCACTGTCGCGGCCAATGGCGGCACGCTGACCTTGGCCACGGGCATTGCGGGCACGGGCACGCTGCGGGTCGATGCGGGGGCGACCGCGAGCTTCGCGGGGGCACCCACGGCCAACACGGTGGGCACGCTGGCGCAGAACGGGACTTTGGCGCTGGGCACCAGCAACGTGACCGTGTCCAGCGACTACACGAACGCCGGTTTCGGCACCGGCAACGCGTTCGACAAGCGGGCGGGCGTGACGGGCACCGGGCAGATCCTGGCCTCGGGCAACGTGGCGCACGCCATCACGGGCGCGAAGGTGACCAACGGCACGAGTGCCGCGCCGACGCTGGCGCTGGGCGAGTTCCATGCGGCCGACGCCGCGCACCCGACGAGCGGCGGGACGGCGAGCTTCAACATCGCCAACACCGGCACCACCGGCCCGGCGCTGCGGGGCGCCATCCAGACCACCGGGGTGACGAACCCGGCGCTGTTCGGCACGGGGGTCAATGCACAGAACTGGGGGCCGGTGGCGGCAGGGGCCACGAGCGGGCCGTATGACGTGACGGTGGCGACGGCCGGGGCGCTGACCGGGCAGAGCATCAAGGTGGTCAACAACTTCAGCAACGTGGCCGACCAGACGGTGGCGCTGACGGGGGTGGGCTACAACTACGCGAAGGCCAGCGTGGCGCCGACGACGGTGAACCTGGGCAACTTCCACGTGGGGGCCACGCCGACGTCGGTGCTGACGATCGGGAACACGGCGCCGGTGAGCGCCTTCAGCGAGAAGCTGGACGGGGCGGTGTCGGGCACGACGGGGAGTGCCACGGCGAGCGGGGGGTTCACGGGGCTTGCGGCGGGGGGCAGCAGCACCGGGATCTCGGTCGGGCTCACGGCGGGCACGGGCGGGGCGAAGACCGGGACGGTGAACCTCGGCTTCACGTCCAACGCGGCGGGGGTGAACAGCCTCGGCAACACGGCGCTGGCCGGGCAGGCGGTGACGGTGAACGGGACAGCGTTCAACCTGGCCAGCTCGAGCACGATCGCGCCGGTGAGCTTCGGGGTGCTGCACGTGGGCACCGGGGTGCAGACGCGGAGCCTGAGCATCACGAACACGGCGCCGACCGGGGCGTTCTCGGAGGGGCTGGACAGCGCGTTCGGCACCTACACGAACACGGGCTCGGTGGGGGTGAGCACGAGCGGGAGCATCGTGAACCTGGCGGCTGGGAGCACGGACGCGAGCAGCATGAAGCTTTCGGTCAACACCACCACGGCCGGCGTGGTGAGCGGCACGGTGCAGGTGAAGCAGACATCGAACGGGACTGCGAGCGGGCTCGGCAACACGGCGCTCGCGGACCAGAACGCGGCGGTGAGCGGCACGGTGACGGCGACGGTGACGAACCTGGCGGCGCCGCAGATCAACACGGCGCAGCCGGTGGCGTTCGGGAACGTGCGGGTAGGCAGCGTGGCGTCCCAGGCGCTCAGCATCAGCAACACCGCGCCGGCCGGGGCCTTCACGGAAAGCCTGGTGGCAAGTGCCGTGGACACCACGGGTGGCGTCACGGCCAGCGGCGGGTTCGGGCCGGGCGCCTCGAGCCTCGCGCCGCAGGGGACGAACACGACGGGCGTGGTGGTTGGGATCGACACGAGCACGGCCGGGTCCAAGAACGGCGCGGCGACGCTGCGGTTCGGGTCGGACGGGACGGCGTTCGCGGGGGGCGTGGTGACGGACCTCGGCACTCAGGACGTGGCGGTGACGGGGGCGGCGTATCGGCTCGCGAGCCCGACGGTGAACACCCCGAGCGTGGCGCTGGCGGCGCGGGTGGGTGGCACGGCGAGCGGTTCGGTGTCGATCACGAACACCTCGCCGGACGCCTTCACGGAGGGGTTGAAGGCGGGGCTGGGCGCCGCGCCGAGCGGGTTCACGTCGGCCGGGGCGGTGGCGAACCTGGTGGCGGGGGGGACGGACTCGTCGACGCTGAAGGTGGCGCTGAACACGGCCACGGCCGGGACGTTCGGCGGGTCGCAGGCAGTGACCTTCGCCTCGACGGGCGCGGGCACGACCGGGGCCGCGGACGCGGCGCTGACCGGCGGCAGCGTGGCGGTGAGCGGCAAGGTGTATGCCGCGGCGGTTGCGAGCGTGTCGCCCAACCCGGTGAACTTCGGCACGGTGCACGTGGGCGACACGGCAACGAAGACCGTGACTGTGGGCAACACGGCCGCGGGTGCGCTGACGGACGTGCTGACGGGTGGGTTCGGCACGGTGAGCGCCGGGTTCACGGGCAGCGGGACGCTGGGCAGCGGCGTGGCGGCGGGGTCCAGCGGGTCCTTGTCGGTGGCGCTGGACACGGGCATCGCCGGAAGCAAGTCGGGGAGCGCCGGGCTGCTGCTGGCGAGCCACAATGCGGATCTGGCGGACGTGGCGGTGGCCTCGGCGCCGCTGAGCCTGCTGGGCAAGGTGAACAACTACGCGGTGAGCGCGTTCGGCAAGCTCTCGGGCTTCGGGAGCTTCAGCGGGGCGACGAACAGCTACACGCTCGATTTCGGGAACGTGACGCAGGGGGCGCTGGGGGAGGTGGGCAACCTCTACGCCTACAACTTTGCGGCGGGGCTGTCGGACCTGCTGGGCGGGTTCTACCAGGTGGTGAGCTCGAGCGCCGCGTTCTCGCTGAGTGGGTTCGACGCGTTCGGGGGCCTGGGCGCCGGGCAGAGCACAGCGGCGCTGACGGTGGGGTTCGACACGGGCGCCGTCGGGTCGTTCAGCGAGACGATCCGGCTGGTGGGCCGTGGGTCCAACGACAGCGGCTACGATGCGGCGGTGGCGGATACGCTGCTGGTGCTGCGGGGCAGTGTGGTGGATGGCGGCACGGGGGGCACGGGGGGCGGGACGGCGGTGCCGGAGCCCGGGTCCTTGGCGGTGCTGGCCTCGGCGCTGGCCGGGCTGGGGCTGTGGCGGCGGCGGGCGGCGTAACGGCTGGGAAGAAGTTAGCTGTTGGCCGGGGCGTGCCGGTTGCGGGCGTCCCAGCCCACGCAGCCGACCTGGGTGCCGGCCCAGTTGGCGGTGTCCACGACCGAGCCCACACGGTCCTTTAGCAGCGTGACGATGCTGAGGCGGGCGGTGTCGCGGTCGTTGCCGGGCCTGGTCGTGGCCACGGGTGCGACCTCGCCTGGGGTGTAGGCGTGGTAGCGCAGCGCCTGTCCGGTGCGCCGTCGTATTCGGCCCAGTCCTGCCCGGCGCTGCCTCGTCGGTTTCGGGCGGCGATGGGTCGCGCCGCTCGGCCCCCGGATCGCCGCGCCTGCGGCTCGCGATGACGATCGGCCCTGCGCCGCGCCGGGGGCGCAGCGTCTTCTGGACGATGGAGTATGGCGCCTGTGGCCCCCCGCCCCCGGCCTCTCCCGCAAGGGGAGGGGGGGACGGCTTGCTATGCAATCGGCTCTTCCGTGAACCCGAAGGCGTGGAAGGCGCTTCGGACCGTGCCGTCGGACTTTGCTTGGGTGAGGAAGGCGGTGGCGCGGGCCAGGGTTTCGGGTCGGTTCGGGGGGACGGCGATGGCGATGCCGGTGCGTTGGAAGCCGCCGGGGAGGATATGGGCGCCGGGGACGAGGTGGGCGATCTGGCCGAGGACGTCGCGGGAGAGGGCGAGGGCGTCGGCTTGGCCGGTGCGGAGGCGCTCGAGCGCTTCGTCGACGGTGGCGACGGGGGTTGGGGTGGTGTGCTGGAGGGTGCGGGTGGCGGCGCGGATGGTGGTGGTGTCGGCGATGCCGATGGTGCGGATGTGGGGCTGGTCGACGACTGTCACGCCGGGCATGGCGAGCCAGGTGGATTCGAGTTCGTAGTAGGCCGGGCCGAAGGCGACGCGGGTGCGGCGGTGGTCGTCGATGGGCATGAAGCCGAGGTCCAGCGTGTCGGCGGCGAGGGCGTCGGTGAGGGCGCCGCTGTTGGGGAGCATCGTCCAGGCGATGGCCAGGCCGTGCTGTGCCGCGTAGGCCCGGGCGAGGGTGGCCGGGACGCCCTGGGGTTCGCCGCGCTCGTCCAGGTGGGCGAACACCAGGCCGCCTTGCGGTGCCTGGACCAGACCGACGCGCAGCGGGCCGACTTCAGGCAGCGGCACGGATGGCGTCGGTGAGGGTCTCGACGATGCGGTCGATGTGCGGGGTCTCGATGATGAGGGGTGGGGAGAGTGCGATGATGTCGCCGGTGGTGCGGACGAGGAGGCCGTCGTCGAAGCAGCGTTGGAAGACCTGGACGGCGCGCTGGGTGGGGGCGCCTTCGCGGGGCTGGAGCTCGATGCCGGCGATGAGGCCCATGTTTCGGATGTCGATGACGTTGGGCAGGCCGCGGAGGGAGTGCACGGCCTGTTCCCAATAGGGCTCGATGGCGGCGGCGCGGCCCGGCAGGTCTTCCGAGCGCTGCAGGTCCATGCTGGCGATGGCGGCGGCGCTGGCGAGCGGGTGGCCGCTATAGGTGTAGCCGTGGAAGAGCTCGATGCCGGCGGGGGCGCCGTCCACGATGGAGTGGTACACGTCGCCGCTGGTGGCGACGGCGCCCATGGGGACGGCGGCGTTGGTGAGGCCCTTGGCCATGGTCATGATGTCCGGCACCACGCCCAGGCGCTCGGCGCCGAAATTGGTGCCCATGCGGCCGAACCCGGTGATGACCTCGTCGAAGATCAGCAGGATGCCGTGCTTGGTGCACAGCTCGCGCAGGCGCTGCAGGTAGCCGCGGGGCGGGATGAGCACGCCGGTGCTGCCGGCCACCGGCTCCACCATCACGGCGGCGATGGTGTCGGCGCCGTGCAGGGCGACGAGGCTTTCCAGCGCGTCGGCCAGGCCTGCCCCGTGCTCGGGCATGCCGCGGGTGTAGGCGCGGGCCAGGTCGTGGGTGTGGGGGAGGTGGTCCACGTAGGGGAGCTGTGCGCCGAACTGGCGGCGGTTGGGGCCGATGCCGCCCACGCTCATGCCGCCGAAGCCGACGCCGTGGTAGCCGCGCTCCCGCCCGATGAGGCGGACGCGTTGGGCCTCGCCGCGGGCGCGGTGGTAGGCGAGCGCGATCTTGAGGGCGGTGTCGGCGCTCTCGGAGCCCGAGTTGGTCCAGAACACGCGCTCGAGCGGGGCGGGGAGGATCTCGGCGAGGCGGGAGGCGGCCTGGAAGGCGATGGGGTGGCCCATCTGGAAGGTTGGCGCGAAGTCCAGGATGGCGGCCTGCTTCTGGATGGCCTCCACGATCTCCCGCCGGCCGTGCCCGGCGTTCACGCACCAGAGGCCGGCGGTGCCGTCCAGGATCTCGCGGTTGTCGTTGCTGTAGTAGAACATGCCCTCGGCGCGGGCGAGCAGGCGGGGGGCCTGCTTGAAGGAGCGGTTCGCGCTGAACGGCATCCAGTGTGCGTCGAGGCTGTTGGGGCGGGGGATCTCGTTCACGGCAAGGGGCTCCTGCGAGGAGGCGGGACGGGCGGGCAGGAGGATCGCGCTTTGGCAGGTGCGGCGCAAGCGTGGCATGGTCCGGGCGGGTTTGCGGGGAGCGCGGGCGATGGGCGATCGGGTGAACGAGGGCCGGCTGGTGATCGGGACGAAGCGGTATTCGTCGTGGTCGATGCGCGGGTGGCTCGCGGTGCGGCTGGCGGGGCTGGACGTGGAGGAGGTGGTGATCCCGCTGTCCGGCTCGAACGTCGGCAGCACGGCGGCGATCGGGGACCATAGCCCGAGCGGGCTGGTGCCGTACCTGGAGCATCGCGGGAACCGGGTGTGGGAGTCGCTGGCGATCTGCGAGTATTGCGCGGAGATGGAGCCGGCGTTGTGGCCCGAGGGGCTTGCGGCGCGGACGCGGGCGCGGGTGGTGAGTGCCGAGATGCACGCCGGGTTCCGTGGGCTGCGGCAGGCGATGCCGATGATCCTGGGGGTGGACAGGGCGGGGCTCGGGCGGACCGAGGCGTGCCTTGCGGACATCGCGCGGGTCGAGGCGGTTTGGCGGGAGACGCGGGCCGGGTTCGGGGCTGGCGGGCCCTATCTGTTCGGGGCACGGTTCGGGGCGGCGGATGCGATGTTCGCGCCCGTGGCGACGCGGTTCCTGACATGGCGGCCGGAGCTGGCGAGCGACACGTGGGCTTATGTGGAGGCGGTGCGGGCGCATCCTCTGGTGGAGCGGTGGTATGCGGATGCGGCGGCCGAGCCGATGAGCTGGCGGTTGGAGCGGTACGAGGCGGCGGCTTGACGCGGCTCGACCATGTGGCGGTGATGGCGCGGGACCTGGGTGGGCTGGCGCGGCAGTATGAGGCGCTGGGGTTCACGCTGACGCCGCTCGCCCGGCAGTCGGGGCGGCTCGTGGCGGAGGGGCCGGTGGTGCCGTGGGGCACGGCGAACCGGTGCGCGATGCTGGGGATGCCGGGGTGGCCCGCCGGATATCTGGAGCTGATCGGGCATGTGGACCCGGCGCTGCCCGGCAACGGGATCGAGCGGTTCCTCGAGCGGCACGAGGGCATGCACAACCTGACGCTCGGGACGGATGACGAGGTGGCGGCGCTGGAGCGGCTGAGCCGGGCCGGGGTGGATGTGGCGGGCGTGCTGCACCTGGAGCGACCGGTGGACAGCGCGGAGCCGGACGGGCTGCAGGCGCGGTTTGCGCGGCTGCCGATGGCGGATGCGCCGGAGGGGCGGCTGCAGCTGGTGCGGCATCTTTCCCCCGAGGCCATCTGGCAGCCCCGGTTCACGGCGCATGCGAACAGGGCGGTGGCGCTCGAGGCCGTGATCTTGGCGGTGGAGCGCCCGGGCGAGACGGCGGCGCGGCTGTCGCGGCTGAGCGGGCTGCCGGTGGTGCCGGATGCGGCGGGCGGGTTCGCCGTGCCGTTGGAGCCTGGGCTGGTGCGGGTGCTGACGGCGGATGCGCTGGAGCGGGTTCTGCCGGGGGTGGTGCCGCCTTCCTTGCCGTTCATGGCGGGCGTGGTGGTGCGGACGGAGGACAAGGCGGCGGCGGCTCGGGAGGGTGCCGCGCTGACCGCGGTCCCGGGCGGATGGATGGCGATGGCCGGGGGTGCGGCGGTTGTCTTCTGCTGACACCCTGCCGCCGGACACCCTGCCGCCGGACACCCTGGCCCCGGACACCCTGGCCCCGGACACCCTGGCCCCGGACACCCTGGCCCCGGACACCCTGATCGTTCTGCCGCCGAAGGAGGGGTTTGCGCCGGGCAGCGTGGGGGCGATCGGGCTGCTGGTGGAGAGGTTGGCGCGGGCCGGGGCGGGGGGGCTGGTGCTGGGGGCGGCGGGGGGCGCGACGTTCCCGGGGGTGGCGTACGAGCAGGTGCGGCCCGGCTTCACGGTGCCCTGGGGGCTGGGCCGGGCCGGGCGGTATGCGGCGGGGGTGGCGCGGGTGGTGCGGCGCGTGCGGCCTCGGCTGGTGGAGGTGCATAACTGGCCGGAGGTGGCGCTGCGGCTGCGGGGGCTGGGGGCGGCCGTGACGCTGATATTGAACAACGACCCGCAGACCATGCGGGGTGCGCGGACCGTGCGGGAGCGGGCGCGGCTGGTGGCGGGGCTGGCGGGGGTGGCGGCGGCGTCCGAGTGGATCAGGGGGCGGTTGCTCGAGGGCGGTGCGGGCGAGGTTGCGGTGCTGCCGAACTGCATCGACCTGCCGCCGCCGCCTGCGGAGGCGCGGGACGACGTGATCCTGTTTGCCGGGCGGGTGGTGGCGGACAAGGGGGCGGATGCGTTCGTGGCGGCGTGTGCGGAGGCGTTGCCGCAGATGCCGGGGTGGCGGGCGGTGATGATCGGGGCGGACCGGTTTCGTGTGGACAGCCCGGAGACGCCCTTTCTCCGTGCGCTGCGCCCGGCGGCGGCGGCGGCCGGGGTGGAGATGCGGGGGCACCAGCCGAACGATGCGGTGGTGGCGGCGATGGGGCGCGCGGCGATCGTGGTGATGCCGAGCCGGTGGCCCGAGCCGTTCGGGCTGGTGGCGCTGGAGGCGATGGCGCACGGGGCGGCGCTGGTGTGCTCGGGGACCGGGGGGCTGCGGGAGGTGGCGGGGGAGGCGGCGCTGTATGCGGACCCGGACAGGCCGGGGGCGCTGGCGGCGGCCATCCTGAGCCTGGCGCGGGACCCGGGCCGGCGGGCGGCGCTGGCCGCGGCCGGGCGGGCGCGGGCGGAGGGGTTCGCGGCGCCCGAGGCTGCCGGGCGGCTGCTCGCGTTCCGGGCGGCGGTGCTCGCGCGATGATGCCGGGGCCTGTGCTTCGCTGGATCGACCGGGCCGGGGTGGGGCTGGCGCTCGTGCTGCCGCTGTTCCTGCTGCACGGGCGGGGGATAGCGGAAGGGTGCGTGGGGGTGCTCGGCGCGCTGTTCCTGGTGCAGTGCGGGGTGCGGCGGGATTGGGGGTGGGTCCGGGCGCCCTGGGTGTGGTGGGGCGGGGCGTGGTGGGCCTGGGTGGTGCTTTGCAGCGTGCCTTGGGGGTGGGCGGCGTCCGGGCAGGCGCTCGGGGCCGGGCGGTTCCTGCTGCTGGTGGCCGCACTCGAGCATTGGGTGCTGCGGGAGGCGGGGGTGCGGGCCTGGTTGGGGCGGGTGCTGCGGTGGTCGGCGGTGTATCTGGCGGCGCAGAGCCTGCTGCAGTTCGCGACGGGGCGGAACGCGTTCGGCTGGCCGCGCGGGGCCGATGGGGAGCTGACGGGGCCATACCAGAACCCGCGGGCCGGGGCGCCGCTGAGCCGGCTGCTGTTCCCGGCCGTGCTGCCGGTGGCGGAGCGGTGGCTGGCGCGGGGGTGGCTCGTGGCGGGGTGGCTCGTGGTGCCGGCGGCCGTCGCGGTGCAGGTGCTGATCGGGCAGCGCATGCCGCTGCTGCTGGTGGCGATGGGGCTGTTCGTCGTGGCGCTGCTGCTGCCGCGGATGCGCTTCGGGGTGCTGACCGCGGCGGGGTTCGCGACCATGCTGCTGGTGGCGACGAGCGTGGTGTCGCCGCCGACGTTCAACCGGATGGTGACGAAGTTCGCGTTTCAGATGCAGCGCTTCCCGGAGAGCCATTACGGGCTGATCGCGGCGCGGGCGGTGGCCATCGTGGAGGATCGGCCGGTGCTGGGGGCCGGGTTCGACGGGTTCCGGCGGGAGTGCGAGGTGCCGGCGTATTTCCGTGACTGGCGGGGTGGGGATGGCATGGGGGCCGCCATCTGCGTGCAGCATCCGCACAGCTTCTGGCTGCAGGCGGCGGTCGAGGGCGGGGTGCCGGGGCTCATGCTGTTCGGCGGGCTGTGCGTGGCATGGCTGCGGCGGCTGGGGCGGGGGCTGTGGGGCCCGCGCGAAGGTGGTGGGCCGGATGCGGTGCGGGTGGGGCTGTTCGTGGCGGCGCTGATCCATCTGTGGCCCATCGCCTCCAGCACGGCGTGGACCTCCATGCCGCTCGGGGGGTGGTTCTTCGTGCTGCTGGGGTTGGGCTTGGCAGAGACGCGCGCCTATATGGCGGCCACGAGTGCAGGAGACGACCATGGCTGAGACCGACACGCGCATCCCCGTCACCGTGCTGACCGGCTATCTGGGTGCGGGCAAGACGACGCTGCTGAACCGGATCCTGACGGAGAACCACGGCAAGAAATATGCGGTGGTGATCAACGAGTTCGGGGAGCTGGGCGTGGACAACGACCTCGTCGTGGATGCCGACGAGGAGGTGTTCGAGATGAACAACGGGTGCGTGTGCTGCACCGTGCGCGGCGACCTGATCCGGATCGTGAACGGGCTGATGAAGCGCACCAAGCGGTTCGATGGGATCATCGTGGAGACGACCGGGCTCGCCGACCCGGCGCCGGTGGCGCAGACCTTCTTCGTGGACGACCAGGTGCGGGCGCGGACGCGGCTCGATGCGATCATCACCGTGGTGGATGCCAAGCACCTGCCGCTGCGGTTACTGGACAGCCCGGAGGCGGAGGAGCAGGTGGCGTTCGCGGACGTGATCATCCTGAACAAGACGGACCTGGTGACGCCCGAGGAGCTGGACGCGCTGGAGCGGACGATCCGCGGGATCAACGTGTCGGCGCGGATCCACCGGACGCAGCGCTCGGCGGTGGACATCGGGGACGTGCTGAACCAGGGGGCGTTCGACCTGGCCCGCGTGCTGGAGCGGGAGCCGGAGTTCCTGGAGGACACGGCGCACGAGCACGACGAGGGCGTGGCGAGCATGAGCTTCCAGGTGAAGCGGGCGGTGGACCCGGAGCGGTTCAACCAGTGGATCGGGACGCTGCTGCAGGAGCAGGGGGGCGACCTGCTGCGGACGAAGGGGATCCTGGCCTACCCCGGGGAGGAGCGGCGGTTCGCGTTCCAGGCGGTGCACATGATTGCCGATGGGGACTTCATCTCGCCCTGGGCAACGGGGGCGGAGCGGCATTCCAAGATCGTGTTCATCGGGCGGAACCTGAACCGGCCGCAGCTGCGGCGTGGGTTCGAGGCGTGCCAGGTGCCCGAGACGGTGGCCGCGTGATGGCGCCCGAGGCGGTGGCCGCGTGATGGCGCCCGAGGCGGGCGGCCGCGTGATGGCGCCTGAGGCGGGCGGCCGCGTGATGGCGCCCGAGGCGGGCGACGCCTGATGCCGGTTGCGGACATGGGGTTCGTGCTGCGGGAGCGTGGCACGACGGCGGAGCTGGGTGCGCACGTGGTGGCGGTGGCCGAGGCGGGCGGGCGGTTCGGGTTCGCGCTGGGGGATGGGACGCTGCGGGTCGGGCCGTCCGCTTCGTCGGCGGGCTGGGACGTGGTGCCGGTGCATGACGGGGCGGTGCTGTCGATGGTGGCGTCCGGGGCCGGGTGGGTGACGGGCGGGGATGACGGGCGGCTGTGCCGGGTGGCGGGCACGGCGGTCGGGCAAGAGGGGGTGGAGGAGCTGGCGCGGTTCGGGAGCCGGTGGGTGGAGCATGTGGCGGTGTCGGGGGGCATGGTGGCGGCCGGGGTGGGGAAGGCGGCGCATGTGTTCGGGGCCGATGGCAAGAAGCTCAAGGAGCTGGTGCATCCCTCGAGCGTGACCGGGCTGGCGTTCGATGCGAAGGGCAAGCGGGTGGCGGCGAGCCATTACAACGGGGCGAGCCTGTGGTTCGTGGGGGCGCGCGAGGACAAGGCGCGGGTGCTGGAGTGGAAGGGCAGCCATACGGGTCTGGCGCTGCATCCGGATGGGGATGCGGTGGTGACGGCGATGCAGGAGAATGCGCTGCACGGCTGGCGGCTGGCGGACGGGCAGCACATGCGTATGAGCGGCTACCCGGCCAAGTGCGAGAGCTTGAGCTTCAGCCGCAAGGGCCGCTGGCTGGCGAGCGCGGGGGCAGAGGCGGTGGTGTTGTGGCCGTTCTTCGGGGGCGGGCCGATGGGCAAGCAGCCGCTGGAGCTGGCCGGCGGGGACCAGGTGCTGTGCACGCGGGTGGCGTTCCACCCCCGGGACGAGATGGTGGCGGCCGGGTTCAGCGACGGGCTGGTGGTGCTTGCCGAGATTGCGAGCGAGCGGGTGCTGCCGGTGGCGCCTCCCCGGGGATCCAAGGGCGGGGCGGGGGTGTCGGCGCTGGGGTGGAGTGCGGATGGGACGCGGCTGGCGTTCGGGACGGAGGACGGGTTCGCGGGGGTGGTGGACCTCGGGCGAGGATAGGCGATCGGGCGTAATGTAAGCGTCGAGGGGCTCGACCGTTCGCTCGACGCTGGCGCGGGATCCGAGCGCGGCCTACAGCGTCAGACGGAAGGCACTCCGTCATCGCGAGCCGCAGGCGTGGCGATCCAGGGGGCCGACGGGCCGGCTCGGTGCAAGCCAGGCACCTTGGCTGCGCTCGACCCATCGATGTCGGTGCTATTGCCCCACCAGCACCATCGTGTCCCCGACGGTGTTGAACTCCCGCAGCCGGCCCATGAAGGATTGGCCGAGCAGGTTGGTGGCGAGCGCGCCGGGGCGGGCGACGAAGGCGGGGACGGCGCGGGCGGTAATGCCGCCGATGGTCATGGTGTCGATGGTCGTTGGGGCGACTTCGCCGGGGCCGTTGGCGGTTTGCACCTTCACGCTGAAGGTGAGGTTGGCGGGGTTGATGCCGAGGGCGAGCGCTTCCTCGTGGCGGATGCCGGTGCGGGAGGCGCCGGTGTCGAAGAGGAACCTGGCGGGGGCGCCGTTGATGGTGGCGTCGAACCAGAAATGGCCGTCGCGGGCGCGGGTGGCGGTGGCCTGCCTGGCACCGGGGCGGTTGCCTGGGGCGGCGGTGTAGGCGCCGGGGTAGGTGACGGTGGGCAGGGCTGCGGGGGCGAGGGTGGCGGGCGGGAGGGCGGCGGGCGGGAGGGCATAGGTTTGCGGGGCGGTGCGCTCCAAGGCCGGGGGGGTGGAGATCTGGGGGGTGGCGATTTGGGGGGGGGAGGGCGCTGGGGCCGGCTCCTTCAAGGGGCTGGCCTCGGCGAACCTGGCCGGGGCCGGGTCGAACTCGCGGATTGCTGGAGCGGCCAGAGCTTTGGCTTCGGGGGCGGGCTGGGCGGGCTTCGGGGCGCGCCACACCATCAGGGCGGCGACGGCGACCAGCGTGCAGGAGACGGCGAACACTCGAAACAGCATGGACCGAGGATAGCGGGTGGTTCGGGGTGGTTCGCGTTGGGAAACGTGGGAAGTTGTTGGCGTTGGGCGTTGGGCGTTGGGCGTTGGGCGTTGGGCGTGGGGCCTGGGGCTTGGGGCTTGGGGCTTGGGGCTTGGGGCTTGGGGCCGCTCGGCCCCCCTCCCCGGCCCCTCTTGCAAGGGGAGGGGGGAGCAGGTTCGTCGCAGGGGCTTCTAGCCGATCTTGGTCAGGGCCCATTCGGCGCCCTGCATCTCGGCGCCGGGGCCGCCGCCTTGGAGGACGATCTGTTGGGTGCCGCGGGGTTCGCCGGTCCCGAGATAGACGCTTTCCTCGAGGGCGATCTCGCCGCCTTTGGCCTTGAGGGACCACACGCTGCCGCCGGGGAGGCGGAGGACGACGCTGCGGCCGTCCTGCTGCAGGCTGGGGACGACGAGGGGGTGGAGGTGGAAGCGGATGGCGAAGGGCAAGGGCTCGGGGGCGTCGACGCTGTCCTCGCCGCGGATGTCCTCGCCGGATTCGGCCATGTAGAGGCGGCGGTGGACGACGGCGCCGTGGGTGCGGCGGTATCCGTCGTGGCTGGCCTCGAGCCAGTGGGCGCCGTTGGCCTCCTGGCGTTGGGCGTCGACCACGGCGGGGGTTCGGCCCAAGCCGGTGTCCTTCAGCTCGCTGCTGCTGGTGTCGGCCACGACCAGGGTGGAGTGGGCGGCCGTGGCGCGAGCGGCGTCCCGCCAGGAGCTGGGGCGCCCGGTGCCAGGGCGCCAGGTGCTGTCGCCCGAGCCGCCGGCTGAGCTGCCGCCCGAGGCTGGAGGGGCGGCGCCGACGTTGACGATGAGGCGTTCGCGGCCGACCGAGACCTCGATGGCGAGCGTGCCGGCGTGGGCGAGGGCGTCCAGGCCGTGGGGCGGTGGTGGGCCGCAATCGACCATGAGCACGGTGCGGCCGGCCTGGAGGCGTTGGAAACCGGATTCGGTGAGGCCGGCGGGGGCCCGGACGCTGCGGCCGGCCTGGGTGAGGACGAGGTCGATGAGGGTGGGCAGCTCCTCGTGGGCGCCGTTGAAGAGGGCGAGGCCGCCGTCGCCGTGGCGCATGGCGCGCAGGGCGGGGGCCATGCGCTCGATGGCCGAGGCGAGGGCGGCGGGGGGCTGGGAGAGGGCGGCCTGGAGCAGCGCGCGGATTTCGGTCAGGTCCTGCAGGGCGGCCAGCTGGGCGGCTGGGCTGCGCTCGGCGTGGCAGCCATCGGGCAGCACCTGGCGGGCGAGCTCCTGCGGGAGGAGGCGCATGGCGCGGGTGAGGCTGGTGCCCTGGGTGGGGAGGGCCACGGCGGCGGCGACGAGGCCCTTGAGGGCTGTGAGTGCCCGATGGTCGATCTCGTCGCCGGGTATGGCGGCGGCCAGTTGGCGCGCGTCGGCGACGAGGCGGGCCATGAAGGCGCTGCGGAAGGCGTCGTCGGCGGAGGCGACGAAGAAGTCGTAATGGCCGAGCCACGCCGAGATGCGGGCGCCGGCGACGTCCGGCCGGGTGGCGATGCGGTCGCGGGGGGTGGCGGTGAGCCAGTCGGACACGAGGGCGCGGGCGCGGGAGCGGGCGGCGTCGGTGCCGAGGGCGCGGAGGTCCCGGAGCCAGCCGAAGCCGTGGGCGGCGGCGCGCATGGCGTCGGAGCCTGCGGCGTCTGCGAAGCAGCCGTGGGCGAGGGGGCGGACGGAGCCGGCGAGCTCGAGCTCGCCCTTCAGGATGCGGGCGCCGCGGGCCGGGTCGCCGGGCCAGGGGTCGCGGACGCTGACGCTGGGCGCATCGGGCACGCGGGCCAATGGAAGCTGCAGGCGGGAGAGGGCGAGCCGGGCGGATTTGACCCAGCGGCGCGGGCTCAGGTGGGTGGGCGTCAAGTGGTGGGCCTCAGCGCATCGAGGGCGGCGCGGCGGTCCGGCTTGCCGAAGACGGAGGTGCCGGCGACGAGCATGGTGGCGCCGGCGGCCAGCGCGCGGGGGGCGGTGCGGGTGTCGACGCCGCCGTCGACGCCGAGCACGATCGGGCGGCCGGCGATCATGGCGCGGAGCTGGCGGAGCTTGTCCAGCTGGCTCTCGATGAACGCCTGGCCGCCGAAACCGGGGTTCACGGTCATGACGAGGACCTGGTCGACGTCGTCCAGCACGGGAGCGACCATCTCGGCCGGGGTGGCGGGGTTGAGGGCGACGCCCGGGCGGGCGCCGAGGTGGCGGATGAGCTGGAGGGTGCGGTGCAGGTTGGGCCCGGCCTCGACATGGACGGTGACGTGGTCCGCCCCGGCCTCGACGAAGGCGGCGACGAAGGGGTCGACGGGGGCGATCATGAGGTGGACGTCGAAGGGGAGCTTCGTGCGGGCCCGGAGGGATTTCAGGACGGGGGTGCCGAAGGAGAGGTTCGGGACGAAGTGGCCGTCCATGACGTCGAGGTGCAGCCAGTCGGCGCCGGCCTGCTCGACAGAGGCGGCCTCGTCCCCGAGGCGCGCGAAGTCGGCGGCGAGCAGGCTTGGGGCGAGAATTGGGGCGGGGGGTGGCCAGGAGGCATCGTGCATCGGGGGGTTCTAGAGGGTTTCGGGTGAGCGGGGAAAGGTCAGCCCGGGGTGGGCGCGGCGAGGGCGGCGCGCTTGGCTTCGATGTGGTCCCAGATGGGTTGGGCGAGGTCGATCCCGTCGAAGCGGGCGAGCTCCTGGAGGCCGGTGGGGCTGGTGACGTTGATTTCGGTGAGCCAGTCGCCGATGACGTCGATGCCGGTGAAGAGGAGGCCCTGGGCGCGCAGCGTCGGGCCGATGCGGCGGCAGATCTCGCGCTCGCGGTCGGTGAGCCTCGTGGGTTCGGGGCGGCCGCCGACGTGCATGTTGCTGCGGGCCTCGCCTTCGGCCGGCACGCGGTTGATGGCGCCGAGGGGCTCGCCGTCGATGAGGATGATGCGCTTGTCGCCGCGGCGGACGGCGGGCTCGTAGCGCTGGATCATGAGCGGCTCGCGGGATCGGGACCAATGCATCTCGAGCAGGCTGGCGAGGTTCTCGTCGCCTTCGCGGATGCGGAAGACGCCGGAGCCGCCGTTGCCGAAGAGGGGCTTGACGATGATGTCGGTGTGCTCGGCGCGGAAGGCGCGGATGGCCTCCTGGTCCCAGGTGATGAGGGTGGGGGGCATGAGGTCCGGGAAGTGGGTGACGAGGAGCTTCTCGGGGGCGTTGCGGACGTTGGCCGGGTCGTTGACCACGAGGGTGCGGGGGTGGATGTGCTCCAGCATGTGTGTGGCGGTGATGTAGGCCATGTCGAAGGGCGGGTCCTGGCGCATCAGGACCACGTCCATGGTGCCGAGGTCGATGCGCTGGGGTTCGCCGAAGGTGTAGTGGGCGCCTGCGACGCGCTGGACGGTGACGGGGCGGACGGTGGCGATGAGCCGCTCGGTGGTGCGGCCCTCCTGTGTGGTGCGGCCCTCGTGGAGGGACATGTGGCGGACTTCGTAGTGCACGAGGGCGTGGCCGCGGCGCTGCGCTTCCAGCATGAGGGCGAAGGTGCTGTCCCCGTCGATGTTGATGGTCTCGATGGGGTCCATCTGGACGGCGACCCGGAGTGGAAGGCGGGGGAGCGGGGCGCTTGTCATCTGGGCCTCGGGCGGTGGAGGCCCGGTCTAGCGCGGAACCAGGTGAGTGGGAAACGCTGGACGCGTGGGCGCGCAGGGGGCAGGGTTTGTTGATGAATGCCATCGGGCAATGGCTGGTTCGATTCGCGGCGGCGGTGTCGCATCTGCTGGAGCCCGTGGTCTTCATGCTCGAGCGGCTGCAGGTGGAGCTTCGGCAGGGTCTCGACCGGCTATACGTGCCCTACGAGTGGCGGCAGCCGATCATCACGGCGAGCTGGGTGCTAGTGCTGTACATGCTGGTGCGGACGCTCCAGGGGTGGGCGCGGGCGGTGGCGCTGGTGCTGATCCTGCTCGTGTTGGCCAAGCTGTATGAGTTCATGCCGGCCCCGATGGCGCCGAAGCGGCCCTAGACCGCGCTCGTCGATGAGGGCGATCGGGCTCCAGCGTCATACTTCTCGCAGAACGCCTCGGCGCCGAGGGTGCGGATGTCGTGCATGGCGGTGCCGAGGCGCGGGTGGGGCCAGTCCCACCAGGCGATGCGTTGCAGGGCCTCGACGATGGGTGGGGCGAAGCGGACGCGGAGGATGCGGGCCGGGTTGCCGACGACGATGGCGAAGGGGGGCACGTCTTTCGTGACGATCGACCCGGCGCCCACTGCGGCGCCGGTGCCGATGGTGAGGCCTGGGAGGATGACTGCGCCGTGGCCGACCCAGACGTCGTGGCCGAGGGTGACGGGGCTGGAGCGGCGCCACTGGAAGAAGCCGGGGTCGTCGGGGCCGAGGCCGTAGGCGCTGCTGCGGTAGCTGACGTGGCTGAGCATGACCCGGTCGAGTGGGTGGTTGCCGGGGTTGATGCGGGTGTGGGCGGCGATGGAGCAGTATTTGCCGATGGTGGTGTAGATGATGTCGGAGTCGTTCACGACGTAGGAGTAATCGCCGAAGGAGCTTTCGGCGATTTTGGTGCGGGCACCGACTTCGCAGTAGCGGCCGAATGTTGTGCTACGGACGGAGGCGGTGCGGTGGATGCTTGGAACGTCGCCGAGGTCCTTTCCCGCCGACGCCGGGTCGTTCGCCATGCTCAGGCGAGCGCGGCGGCGAGGTCGGCCTGCATGGCGGTGGGGAGGGAGGCGAGGACTCCCACCGAGCCGTGGATGGCGAGGCGGGGGCCCATCAGGCGGCTCGCTCGGGCGAGGGACGCCGGGTCGAGCCGGGCGGCCTCGAGCTGGCCGCGGTGGAGAGCGGTGACGAGGTTCGTGCGGTGGAGGCGGACGGGGATGCCGAGGGGGCGGGCGGACCCGGCGGTGCCGAGGCGGAGCTCGGCGACGTTGCGGCGCCAATCGTGCGCGAATGCCGGGGAGCCGAGGGCCGGGGAGGCGAAGGCCGGGGAGGCGAGGGCCGGGGACGCGAGGGCCAGAGCGACGAGGGGGAGGGGGAGGGCGAGAAGGTGGCGGCGGCGCATGGCCTGGGGAGCCTTGGTTGTTCTGGCGTAAGGGTGCCGGCGGGCGGGGTTGGACACAAGGATTGTTTGGGTCAGCGCTGCAGGGTCCTCACCCCAACCCTGTATCATCTGGAGAGGAAACCGTTGCGCGCCGGCGATCGGATCATTTTTGCAGGGCCGGGCAGTTCCCGTCGGATTGGGGGCGGAAGGCCTGGGCGGCGGGGATGGTGGCGACGAGGTCGTAGACGTCCCACTCGTCCTTGGAGGCGGTGGGGCTTTTCACCTGGAACACGTAGGTGTCGTGCACAAGGCGGCCGTCGGCGCGGAGCGTTGCGTTGCGGACGACATCGTCGGCGATGGGCAGCTCGTGCATCTTGGCGATCACGGTCCGGGCCTCGTCGGACTTGGTGGCGGCGACGGCACGGAGGTAATGGCGCACGGCGGAGTAGTTGCCGGCCTGGGAGGGGGCGGGGACGGCGCCGTGGAGTGCGCGGAAGCGGTTGGAGAAGGCGCGGGTGCGGTCGTCGAGGTTCCAGTAGAATGCTTCCGTGAGCACCGTGCCCTGGGCCTGGGCGAGGCCGATGCCGCGCACGTCCATGGCGGTGAGGAACAGGGCCGCCACCTGCTGCTTGCCGCCGAGGATGCCGAACTCGCGGGCGGTTTTCACGCTGTTGACCGTGTCCCCGCCGGCATTTGCCAGCGCGATGACGTCGGCGCCCGAGGCCTGGGCGGTGATCAGCTGCGACGAGAGGTCCGTGGCCGGGAAGGGGTGCCGGGCGGAGCCGATGACGGTGCCGCCGCGGGCGGTGACGAGGGTTTTGGCGTCGGCCTCGAACTGGTGGCCGAAGGCGTAGTCGGCGGTGACGAGGAACCACTTGGTGCCGGGCTTGGTCAGTTGGTTGGCGACGCCTGCGACCTGGCCGTAGGTGTCCCACATCCACTGCACGATGTGGCTCGGCATGCAGGCATCCCCGGTGAGGCGGGCGGTGCCGCCGGGGAAGAGGCCGACGCGGTTCTTGTCGCGGAGCAGGGTGGGCATGGCGAGCTGGATGGAGGCGTTCCCCATGTCGGCGACGGCGTCCACGCCCTGCTTGTCGAACCATTCGCGGGCGATGCCGAGCGCGACGTCCGCCTTGTTCTGGTGGTCGGCGCTGATGACTTCTATCTTCATGCCGGCGCATTCGGCCTTCAGGCAGTCGTCGACGGCCATCTGTGTGGCGATGACGGCGCCGCGGCCGGCGATGGAGGAGTAGACGCCGGACATGTCGGCCAGCACGCCGATGCGGACGACGCCGTCGGAGATTTCTCCCCGGGCCGGGGTGGCGAGCAGCAGGAGGGCGAGGGCGAGCGTCTGAGCTAGGCGGGGCATCGGGGAGAACTCCTCAGTCGGGCAGGATGGCGACGGCGCGGGTCCAGCCGGCAGAGCCGCGATGGACCTTCACGGGGAGGCAGGAGAGGGTGAACCCCGTTGGGGGCAGGGCCTCGAGGTTGTGGAGCTTCTCGATCTGGCAGTAGGCGGCTTCGCGCCCGGCCTTGTGGCCTTCCCAGATTATTGAGGCGTCCCCTGTTGCAGCGAACCGGCGGGCGGTGTGGCTGAAGGGCGCGTCCCAGCTCCAGGCATCGGTGCCGACGACCTTGATGCCCATGCCGGTGAGGTGGAGGGTCGCGGCGCGGCCGAAGCCGCAGCCGGCGTGGATGTAGTCGTCCTGGCCGAAGCGGGCGCCGGCGCTGGTGTTGGCGACGACGATCTCGAGCGGGCGGAGCGTGTGGCCGATGCGGGCGAGTTCGGCGTCGATCTCGGCGGGGGTGACGAGGTGGCCGTCGGGGAGGTGGCGGAGGTCGAGCTTGACGCCGGGGCGGAGGAACCAGTCGAGGGGGCATTCGTCGATGGTGGGGGCTGGCTCACCGCCGTTCGTGGTGGGGTGGTAGTGCCAGGGGGCGTCCACGTGGGTGCCGTTATGGGTGGAGATGTGGGCGAGCTCGACGGCCCAGCCCTGGCCATCGGGGAGCTGGTCGGGGCGAAGACCGGGGAAGAGGGCGGCGAGGGTGGGGGCGGTCTCGGCGTGGGTGCGGTACTCGATCCGCGCCCGCTGGAAGGGCGGGTCGGCCGGGGTGGTGTTGTCGAGCGGGATGGAGAGGTCGATCAGGCGGGGCATGGGTGGGGCGTCGGGGGCATGGTCGTTTCTTCCCTGAATCCGGCGCTTCGTTGTGCGGCGCTCGCTTGTTGAGCGGGATCGTGGGCCAAATCGGTCACGTTGGCCATGGGGTGTCGCCTTGCTTTTCAGGAGACGTCGACCTCTGCAGGCTAGAATAGGACATTAGTCTCCATCGGGCGCGAGGGTGGATATGGGTGGCAGGAGCAGGGGCGGCGGTATCATCAGTGGTTCGGGCACGGAAGTTCAGGCGGGGCTGACGGAGCGGTGAAGGACGGGGCGGTGGAGAGCGAGAGGATCACGCTGGCTGCACTCGCCGACCAGGTCGTGGCGGGCGTGGCCGGTTATCGGCCCGCGACGGTGCGGGAGGCGTGGAACCGGGCCTGGAACGAGGAGTTCGGGCGCAATCTGGCGGACGCCTTGCGCGTGTGGGCAGGAGCTTCGGCGCTCGAAGTTGGGCGGTTCGAGGCGCATCTGGCGGGCAAGGGGTTGCCGCCTGGTTCGGGCGAGCGGTTCCAGGCGGCGGGCGCTGCGTTCGCGGCTTTGGAGGATGTGTCGAACACGTGGCCTCCACGCCAGATCGGCACGATGTGGTCGAGCTCGTGTCGCGAACGAGCCCCCTTTAACCCACTGGTTGCTTCCGGAGCAGTGGCGGCTGGAAAAGCTGTTTCCGCGGACGCTCATTCGGGAGTGGGTTTTCCTCGACAGCGGAGGCCGGTCGGCAGAGCAGATTGTCGATGACGCGATACGCTGGGAGGCGGAGCATGCTCACGAGCCAGCGCCGCCGTACATCACCCACGAGGGTCTCGTCGACAACATCGGCTACCTGCTGCACCAGCGGCTTGGCGTCGGGTCTGCCGAGCACGAGATCCTGGCGCAGCTCGACTGCGATTTTCCGCATGCGCAGATCGAGCAAATGATCTGGCGGACGCACTACCGGGCGACGGCCGAGGAGATCGTGGCGGAGATCTACCGGCGGGAGGCGGCCGCGAAGGAGGGGGCGGGCGGAACCGAGGGCAAGTAGCGTCCACGGTTGCCGTGGCGGCTTGCGCGCGAGCGGTGCCGCGGTAGCGTTGCGAGAAATCGGGAGCGAGTGAGCCGTGATGCCGACCGTGGACGCCTTCGACCTGCGCCGCCTGCCGCCCGGGTTCTATGAGGATCCGTTCCCGACCTACCACCGGCTTCGGGAGCAGGATCCGGTGATGCGGATGCCGGACGGGACGGTGCTGCTGACGCGGCATGCGGATCTGGTGGCGGTGTATCGGGACCCGCGGATGTTCAGCAGCGCCAAGGAGACGGAGTTCACGCCCAAGTTCGGCGCGGGGACGCCGCTGCTCGACCACCACACGACGAGCCTGATCTTCAACGACCCGCCGCGGCACACGCGGGTGCGGCGGCTGATCGCGGGGGCACTCACGGCGCGGGTGATCGCGGACATGGAGCCGGGGCTCGTTTCGCTCGTGGACGGGCTGCTGGACCGGATCGAGGGCATGGGTCGGTTCGACATCATCGGGGACTTCGCGGCGGCCATCCCGATCGACGTGATCGGCAACCTGCTGGCGATCCCGCAGGACCGGCGGGAGCCGTTGCGGGATTGGTCGCTCGCGATTTTGGGGGCGCTCGAGCCCACGCTCACGCCCGAGATGCACGAAGCGGGGAACAGGGCGGTGCGCGAGTTCCTGGCGTATCTCGAGGTGCTGGTGGCGGAACGGCGCGAGCGGCCGGGGGACCCGCTGCGGGATGTGCTGACGCGGCTGATCCAGGGCGAGGATGGCGGTGACGGTGCGGGCGGGCGGCTGAGCGAGAGCGAGCTGCTGCAGAACTGCATCTTCATCCTGAACGCCGGGCACGAGACGACGACGAACCTGATCGGCAACACGCTCGTCACGCTGGCGGGGGAGCCCGGCATCGTGCGGCGGCTGATCGAGGAGCAGGCGGTGATGAAGCCGGCGATCGAGGAGTTCCTGCGCTACGAGAGCCCGGTGCAGCTCGGCAACCGGCTGACGATGGCGGACACCACCATCGGGGGGCGGCCGGTTGCGGCGGGCACGGGGATCACGCTGTGCATCGGGGCTGCGAACCGGGATCCGGAGGTGTTCGAGAACCCGGACCGGCTCGACATCGACCGCTGGCCCAACCGGCAGCTGGCGTTCGCGTTCGGGATCCATCAATGCGTGGGGCTGGCGGTGGCGCGGCTGGAGGGCACGGTCGCGCTCGGGCGGTTCCTGCGGCGGTTCCCGCGGTATCGGTTGGATGGGGTGCCGGTGCGGGCGCAGCGCGCGCGGTTCCGGGGGTTTCTGGGGGTGCCTGCCGCTACGTCGTGAGGGGGGATGGTTTCGGGTGCGGGTGGCCGGGGTTCGGGCGTTTGGCTCCCCCTCCTCCCAGCCTCCTCCCGCGAGGGGAGGAGGGGCGGGGGGCTCGCTTGCCTGAGCGCGGGCGGTCTTATTCCTTGATGAATCGTGCGGCGAAGAAGCCGTCGAGGCCGCCGTGTTCGGGCCATTGGCCGGGGTGGGTGCGGAGGTGGCCGTCCTGGGTGCGGAAGGGGGCTTGGAGCTCGGTTTCGGTGAAGGGGGCGGGGCGGAGGCCGTGGGCGAGGGCGGTGGTGGCGCGGGCCTGGCCTTCCTCGGGCTGGAGGGAGCAGACGGCGTAGAGCAGGCGGCCGCCGGGGCGGAGCATGGCGGCGGCGGCTGCGAGGAGGCGATCCTGGCCCGTGGTCATCTCCGCCATGTCCTTGGGGCGGCGGAGGCGGAGGATCTCGGGGTGGCGGCGGATGGTGCCGGTCGCCGAGCAGGGGGCGTCGAGCAGGACGGCGTCGAGGGGTTCGGGCGGGGTCCAGGTGGCGGCGTCGGCCTGGACGATGTCGACCGGGAGTTGGAGGCGGGCCAGGTTCTCGTGAAGGCGGCGGAGGCGGGCGGGGTCTCGCTCGATGGCCGTGACGGTGGCGCCGGTGGTGGCGAGCTGGGCGGTCTTGCCGCCGGGAGCGGCGCAGAGGTCGGCGACGCGCTCGCCGGGCTGGGCGGCGAGGAGGCGGGCGGGGAGGGCGGCGGCGGCATCCTGGATCCAGAAGGCGCCTTCGGCGTAGCCCGGCAGGTCCGGCACGCGGGTGCCGCCGGGGAGGCGCCAGGTGCCGGTGGGGAGTTGGGTGGCGTCGGGGGGTGGCGGGGCGCCGGGGCGGAGGGTGAGGTCCAGCGGGGCCTCGTGGGCGTGGGCGGCGGCGATGGCGCGGGCGTCGGCGCCCCAGCTGGTCCAGAGCCAGGCGGGGGTATCGAGCCTCGGGCCGTCCAGCTCTTCGAGGACGGCAGGGCCGGCAGCGGCGACGCGCCTGAGGACCGCGTTCACCAGCCCGGCGAAGGGGGCGAGCTTGCGGGCGCGGGCGAGGTCGACGGCGGTGCCGACGGCGGCGTGTGGGGGCGTGTCGAGCAGCAGGAGGGCTGCGGCGCCGAGGCGAAGGATGTGGCGGACCGGGTCGGGCGGGGCTCGGGTGAGGAGGGGTTCGATGACGGCGTCCAGCGTGCCGAGGCGGCGGAGGACGCTGGCGGCGAGGCGGTGGGCGGCGGCGCGGTCGCGGGGTTCGGCGGTTGCGGGAGCGGCATCGAGGGCGGCGTCGAGCGGGCGGCGGCGGTCGAGCACGGCGGAGAGGAGGTCGAACGCGATCTCCCGCGTGGGGTCGTGCGGGGCGGGGGGTCGGGGCATGCGGGGGTTGTGGCGTGGTTTGGGGGTGGACGCCGGGGGCGGGTGCGGGG
>JBBROS010000050.1:0-24802 GCA_038229135.1 Acetobacterales bacterium | reverse complement strand
GGGGGGGGGGGGGGGTGGCCCTCCGGGGGGGTGCCGGGGGCGGGGGGGGGGGGGGACCTGCTGGCGCTGAGCCGGGTGCCGGCCGTGTCGCTGGCGCTGGCCCGGGCGTGGCGCGCGCAGTTGGGGGCGCCGGATGCGGGGCTGGTGGCCGTGGTGCGGGGCGCGACGGCCGAGGAGGTGCTGGTGCGGCAGGAGGCGCTGTTGCCGGCGCTGGAGCGGTTGCGGGCGGAGGGTGCGCTGTCGGGCGCTGAGCTGGCGGCGCGGCTGCTGCCGAGTGCGGCCGTGCAGCGGGCGCGGCTGGCGGGGCTGCCGGATGGGGCGGTGCTGCGGGCGCGGGTCGAGGCGGCGCGGGCCGGGTTGCCGTTCCGGGCGGGGGCGTTCGAGGGTTTCCTCGAGGATGTGGGTCAGGCGGCGCCGCTGCGTCCGGAGGATCTGGCCGGGACGGTGCTGGGGGCGCGGATCGGGCCTTTGCTGCAGCGGCGGGGCGAGGGCTGGGCGGGGCCGGTCGTGCTGCAGGGCGTGGTGGATAAGACGCGCGTGGTTGCAGCGCTCGCGGGGGGCGCGCTGCTGGTGGATGTGCGGGCGGAGCTGGGGGGCGTGCTGGCCGCGGCGACGTCGCGCGTCTGGGCGTGGCTCGGGGGGTCGGCGGCTGCGGTGCTGGCAGTCCTGGCGCTCGGGCTGTCGCGGGCGGGGTGGCGGGCCGGGCTCGGGGATGCGGCGCGGGTGGTGAGCGCCGTTGCGGCGGCGCTGATGGTGACGGTCGCAGCGCTGACGCTCGGGGGGGTGCGGCTGAGCCTCATCCACCTGGTCGCGCTGCAGCTCGTGGCGGGGGTGGGGCTGGATTACGCGCTGTTCTTCGCGCGACGGCAGCTCGACCTCGAGGAGAGATCCCGCACGCTGCGCACTCTGGTGACGTGCAACGGCATGACGTTGCTCACATTCGGCCTGCTCGCGACTTGCCAGACGCCGGTTCTGCGCGACATTGGGGTCACGGTTGCGGTGGGCGCGGTGTTGGCGATGGGGTTCGCGTCGCTGCTGGCGGGGCGGCCGGCTGCAATCGAGGACGAGGAGTTCGGGCGCTGATCCTGACAGGCTTGACGGCGGTGAGCGCGCTGGGTGCGGGGGCGGCGGCGCACCGGGCGGCGTTGGCCGAGGGGCGCTCGGGGCTGACGCGCAACGATTTCGAGCCGGACCTCGGCGGCTGGATCGGGCGCGTGGCGGGGGTGGAGGCGCACCGGCTGCCGCCGCGGATGGCAAACTACGATTGCCGGAACAACCGCCTGGCCGACATGGCGCTGCAGACGGACGGGTTCCTGGAGCACGTCGCGGCGGCGCGGGCGCGCTACGGGGCGGACCGGATCGGGCTGGTGCTGGGCACGAGCACCAGCGGCGTCTCTGCGGCGGAGGATGCCTACAAGGGCCGGGGGACTGACGGGGCATTGCCGCGCGGGTTCGACTACGACCACACGCAGGACCTTTATTCCGTGGCTGGCTACGTCCGGGCGGCGCTGGAACTGCGCGGGCCGGCCTTCGTGGTGTCGGTGGCGTGCGCGAGCTCGGCGCGGTGCCTGATGGACGCGTCGGCGCTGATCCGGGCCGGCGTGTGCGACGCCGTGGTGGTAGGGGGTGCGGACAGCCTGTGCCGGATGACGCTGCACGGGTTCGCGGCGCTGGAGCTGATCGCGCCCGGGCCGTGCACGCCGTGCGGGGCTGAGCGGGCGGGGATCTCGATCGGGGAGGCGGCGGGGTTCGCGCTGTTGGAGCGGGACGGGGAAGGCTTGTCGCTGCTCGGGGGCGGAGCCTCGAGCGACGGGCACCACATGAGCAGCCCGCATCCGGAGGGCGCGGGGGCGATCGCGGCCATGGCCGGGGCGCTGCGGTCGGCGGGGCTGGAGCCGGGTGCTGTCGACTGGGTGAAGCTGCACGGGACGGGCACGCGGGCGAACGACGCGGCGGAGGACCGGGCGGTGCTGGCGGTGTTCGGGGCAGACGTGCCTTGCAGCTCCACGAAGGCGTGGACGGGGCACACGCTGGGGGCGTGCGGCATCCTCGAGGCGCTGATGATCCGGGAGAGCATGGCGAGCGGCTTGCTGCCCGGCTGCCTCGGCCTCGATGCGGCCGACCCGGCGTTCGAGGCCAACGTGGCCGTAGGCGTGCGGCCGGCGCGGCTGGATCGGGTGGTGAGCAACGCATTCGGGTTCGGCGGCGTGAACTGCAGCCTGGTGTTCGGGCGCGCATGAGCCGGCTCACGGTTGGGGTGCGCGGCGTGAGCGTCTGGGGGCCGGGGCTGCCGGGCTGGCCGGCGTCGCGGGCGGTGCTGGCGGGGGAGGCGGCGTATGAGCCGGTCGAGCTTGCGGCCCCCGCGCCGACCCTGCTGGGGGCGACGGAGCGGCGCCGGGCGGGGCCGGTGGTGCGGCTGGCCCTCGAGGTTGCGCGGGCGGCGGTCCAGGCGAGCGGGCTGGAGGCGGCGTCGCTGGCCTGCGTGTTCGGGAGCAGCAACGGGGACGGGGTGGTGGTCGGCAGCATCCTCGATGCGCTGGCGCAGGCGGCGCCGGGGGAGCGGGTGGTGTCGCCCACGCAGTTCCACAACTCGGTGCACAACGCGGCGGCCGGATACTGGGGCATCGCGCAGAGCAGCAGGGCGCCGGCGTGTTGCATGGGGGCGCACGACGCGACATGGCCGGCCTCGCTGCTGAAGGCGGTAGCCGACGTGGTGGCGGGCGGGGAGGCGGTGCTGCTGGTGTGCTACGACCATCCGTTGCCGAAGCCGTTGGATGCGCTGCGGCCGACGGGGGCGGCGTTCGGGGCCGGGCTGGTGCTGGCGGCGGAGGGCGGGCGGGGGTTGACGGTGCAATATGTGGCCACGGCCGCGGAGGCGGCGCCGTTGCCGCCAGGGCTGGAGGGGCTGCGTGGGGCGAACCCGATCGCGCAGGCCCTGCCGTTGCTGATGGCGCTTGCGGGCGGGGGCGGGCGGCACGTGCTGCCGTATCTGGACGGGCACCTGGTGGTGGAGGTGGGCGCGTGATCGTGGGCGAGCGGCTCGGCGCGATGCTGCCGCATGGCGGGTCCATGATGTTGCTGGATGGCCTGGTCGGGTGGGATGCGCGGCACGTGCGCTGCTATTCCCGCAAGCACCTCGACCCGGGCAACCCGCTGCGGCGGGAGGGGCGGCTCGGGGCGGTTTGCGCGCTGGAGTGGGCGCTGCAGGCGGCGGCGCTGCACGGGGCGATGCTTGCGGGGGGTGTCGCGCAGCCGGCGGGGTATGTGGCGCGGCTGCGGGACGTGGCGCTCGGGGTCGATACGCTGGACGACGAGGCGCTGGGCCTGCTCTGGGTGGAGGCGCGGCTGGAGCGGCAGGAGGCGCGGGGCATGCTGTATGGGCTGAAGGTGGAGGGCGCGCTCGGCCAGGCGGTGGCGAGCGGCATGGCCTCGATCGCGTTGCCGGCATGATGGTTCGGGACGGTCGATCGCTCGCCTGTGTGGCCTGGCCGGTTGGCCCCTGGGTTGCCGCGGCCCCCAGCGGGGCCTCGCGATGACGCAACGGACCAGGGCGCTGGTGACCGGAGGCGCGTCGGCGCTGGGGGCGGCGATCTGCCGGCAGCTCGCGGCGGACGGGCACCAGGTGCTGGTGCACGCGCATGCCGGGCTTGCGCGGGCAGAGGCGCTGGCGGCCGAGCTGCCCGGTGCGGCGGCGTTTGCCTGCGACCTGGCGGACGCCGATGCCACTGAGGCGGCGATGCTGCGCCTGGTGGAGGGCGGGGTGCCCCAGGTGGTGGTGCTGAACGCCGGGCTGCACGACGACGTGCCGATGGCGGGAATGAGCCGGGCGCAGTGGCAGGGGCCGCTCGACGTCAGCCTGGGCGGGTTCTTCCACGTGGTGCGGCCGCTCCTGATGCCGATGATGGCGACGCGGTGGGGGCGGATCGTAGCGCTCAGCTCGGTGGCGGCGCGGCTCGGGAACCGGGGCCAGGTGGCGTATGCGGCGGCGAAGGCCGGGATGGAGGGTGCCGTCCGGTCACTTGCGCGCGAGGTCGCGACCCGGGGGATCACGGTGAACGCCGTGGCACCGGGGGTGATCGCGTCGCCGGCGGTGGACGCTGCGATGGATGCGGGCATGATCGCGCAGATGGTGCCCATGAAGCGGGCCGGGACACCGGAGGACGTGGCCGAGCTGGTCGGCTTCCTTGCGTCCCGCCGTTCGGGTTACATTACTGGCCAGACGATCGGGATCAACGGAGGGATGGCATGAGCATCGGGTTGTGTGACGTGCTCGTCATCGGCGGCGGCCCGGCAGGCTCCACGGCGGCGGCGTTTCTGGCGCAGCGTGGGCACCAGGTGGTGATGGTGGAGAAGGAGGTGCATCCGCGCTTCCACATCGGCGAAAGCCTGTTGCCGCTGAACAGCGCGGTGTTCGACACGCTGGGCATCCGGGACCAGGTGGCCGCCCTCGGCGTGCACAAGCCGGGTGCCGAGTTCGTCGAGGACGCGACGGGGCGGGAGGTGCAGTTCTCGTTCGCGAACGGGCTCGACAAGCGGTACCCGAGCTCCTGGCAGGTGGAGCGGGCGAAGCTCGATCTCCTCCTGTGGCAGACGGCCGAGGCGAAGGGTGCACGTGGCGTGCAAGGGACGCGGGTGACCGACGTCGTCTGGCCCGAGCCCGGTCAACGCGCACGAGTGACGGCCCAGGGGCCGGACGGCGAGTTCGTGTTCGCGCCGCGCTACGTGATCGACGCGTCGGGGCGGGACACGTTCTTTGCCGGGCGGCTCGGGATCAAGCAGGCGAACCGGCAGAACAACACCGCGGCGGTGTATGCGCACTACAGTGGGGCCGAGCGGCGGACCGGGGCGCGCGAGGGCTACATCAGCGTGCACCTGGCCGAGGATGGCTGGTTCTGGATGATCCCGCTGCCCGACGACGTGATGAGCGTGGGGTTCGTGGGCAACGCCGCCGTGTTCCGCCCGCGGGACGGGGTGCGGCGGGGCAACTCCGAGGAGCTGCTGGCGGCGCGGATCGCGGGCAGCCCGACGGTGGCGGCGCGGATGCGGAATGCCGTGCGAGTGTCGGACGTGACCGGGACGGGAAACTACTCGTACTACGCGGACACCAATGCAGGCGACGGCTACCTGATGGTGGGCGACGCGTTCGCCTTCCTCGACCCGGTGTTCAGCTCGGGCGTGCTGCTGGCCATGATTTCCGGCGAAAAGGGTGCCGCGGTGGCCGAGGCCTGGCTGCAGAGCCCGGCCCGCGGCATGGCGGCGGCGAAGCGGATGGAGCGGGAGATGCGGCACGCCATGGGGCGGATCGCCTGGCTCGTGTATCGGATCAACACGCCGGCGCTGCGCTTCCTGTTCATGGCGCCTCGGAATGCGCTGCGGATGCGGGACGGGCTGGTGAGCCTGCTGGCGGGCAACCTGCGTGGGAGCTGGGGCACGGTGCTGCCGGTGCTGGCGTTCAAGTCGGTGTATTATGCCACCACGCTGGCGCTGAAGCTGGGGGTGCACCCGCCGGCGCCACAGGCGGTGCGGCCGCCGGAGATGGTGGCGGCGGAGTAGGGGCGGGGGCTTGGTGGGATTCACCCACTCTACGGCTCGTGGGCGGCGAACGAGGCTTTGCACCGCGCCATATTGGCGGCATCGTGTGCGGCCACGGGGCGATGCGACTCCGCGGAACATGAGGCGATGAGATGGATTGGGACAAGCTCCGCGTGTTCCACGCCGTGGCCGAGGCGGGCAGCTTCACCCATGCGGGGGAGACGCTGAACCTCAGCCAGTCGGCCGTGTCGCGGCAGATTTCGGCGCTGGAAGAGAACCTGCAGGTGCCGCTGTTCCACCGGCACGCGCGCGGGCTGATCCTGACGGAGCAGGGAGAGAGCCTGAACCGGACGGTGCGGGAGGTGTTCGCGAAGCTCGCGATGACCGAGGCGCTGCTGACGGAAAGCAAGGAGAAGCCGGCCGGGCGGATCAAGGTGACGACCACGGTGGGGTTCGGTTCGAGCTGGCTGGCGCCCCGGCTGCAGCAGTTCCTGCTGGCGTATCCGGACGTGACGATGACGCTGCTGCTGGACGACACGGACCTCGATCTCGCGATGCGGGAGGCGGACGTGGCCATACGCATGCACGCGCCGAAGCAGCCGGACCTGGTGGCGCGGCGGCTGATGCAGATCCAGTGGCTGGTGGTGGCGTCGCCCGAGTATCTGGCGGCGAACGGCACGCCGTCGCGGCCGGAGGAGTTGGACGAGCACAAGATCGTCACGTTCGGCGATTATCGGCCGCCGGTGGCCGACATCAACTGGCTGGCCGAGGCCGGGCGCCGGGCCGGGTCTCCGCGGCGGGCGCTGCTGGAGGTGAACTCGCTGCACGCGATGCAGCTCGCGATCCGCTCCGGGATGGGGATCGGAGTTTTGCCGGACTGGATGGGGAGCGAGCTGGATGGGCTGACGCGGCTGCTGCCGGAGCTGAAGAGCCCGAAGGTGGACGTGTACTTCGTCTATCCGGAGGAATTGCGGAACAGCAAGCGGGTGGCGGTGTTCAGGGACTTCCTACTGGCGCGGCTGCAGGAGCTGCAGTAACCGTTGTTGCCACCGGGTGGCCGCGCTAGGCTCGATCATGGACCAGAATGTTGACCCGGCGGCGCCGCCTGAAGCCTGGCTTGAAGCCCTCGAGCGCGGCCGCGCCGATGCGGACAGTGGTCGGACGGTCCAAGCCGACGAATTCCTGATTGCACTCACGACGAACGTCGCCGCTCGCAGGACCGGTCCGACGCGGACTTAGAGTGGTGGTCGAACTTGCTGCGGAGGCAGCGCGGCAGGTCGAAGACCTCGTGGAACATTTCGAGAGGGTTGGCCGACCGGAAGCGACGGACAGGCTCATCGCGGCGATCGAGGCTGCACGGCGATCGGTCGGTTTAAGTCCGGGCGCCGGTCTCGTCGCCCCGAGA
This sequence comes from Acetobacterales bacterium, assembly GCA_038229135.1. GTDB lineage: Bacteria > Pseudomonadota > Alphaproteobacteria > Acetobacterales > Acetobacteraceae > JBBROS01. The sequence continues at coordinate 17,865 of JBBROS010000050.1, read as the reverse complement.
CCCTATGCCGCTTTGGCGCGTGAAGGAGAGCGGTGGGTCAAGGTCGGACGCTACTGGATCGCTTACCGGCTGTCGGCGCCGCCGATCATCATCGCCGTCTTTTACGACCAGGCTGATATCCCGGCGCGGTTCCTCTGAGCCTAAGCGGTCCGCAGGTGCTCGTAGAGGTCCCACGGTCCCGCTGATTGTCCCGGCCGCTTCACGCGGAACAGGTGCATCGGGCGCGTGATGCCGCCGTCGGGGCGGATGGTGCTGCGGCCGAACAGGTCGTCCTCGGCCGGGGTGGCGCGCATGGTGGCGAGGAGGGCGGCGCCGTCGAGGGGGTCGGCGCCGGTGGCGAGGGTGCGGAGGAGGTGGCGGGTGGCGGAGTAGACGCCGGCGTGGACCATGGTGGGGACGATGCCACGGTTGCGGGGGGCGAAGCGGGCGGTGAAGGCGCGGGTGGCCGGCGTCAGGTCCCAATAGAAGGGCTCGGTGACGAGGAGGCCCTGCGCGTCGTCCAGGCCGATGGCGCGGACGTTGGTGCTGAGGCAGAGGGGGCTGGCGAGGCGCTGCCCCGGCTGGATGCGGAACTCGGCGGCCTGCTTGACCATGGTCTGGAACTGGGCGCCGCTGGCGGCGAGCGCCACGACCTGGGCGCCGCTGGAGCGGGCTCGGAGGAGGGGGGAGGCCATGTCGGTGGCTTCGGGCGGGACGGCGTCGGCGCCGAGCACCTGGCCGCCCGCGGCCTCGATGGTGGCGGTGCAGCTCGCTTGCAGGGCGCGGCCGAACACGGTGTCGGCGGTGAGGAAGAACCAGGTGCGGCCGCCTTCCTCGAGGATGGCGCGGGCGCTGCCGCGGGCCAGGGCGTCCGTGTCGTAGGTCCATTGCAGGTGGTTGGGGCTGGCGGCCTCGCGGGTGAGGGCTGTGGTGCCGGGGCCGCTGAACAGGGCGGCGCGGTTGCGGTCCCGCACGAGGGTGGCGACGGCGAGGGCGGCGGCGGAGTTGGGCACATCGAGGATGACCTGCACGCCGTCCCGGTCGAGCCATTCGCGGGCTGTGGTGGCTGCCGTGTCCGGGCGCTCGCCCATGTCGGCGGTGAGGAGTTCGACTTTGAGGGGCTGTTCCTCGATGGCCATGCGGGCCGCAAGCACGGAGCCGGGGCCGGCGCCGTCCGCCGCGGGGCCGGCGAGGGTTGTGAGGATGCCGAGCTTCAGGGGGCGGCGCGCCTTGCCCCCCTCCCCCATGTCCCCTCCCGCAAGGGGAGAAGGGGAAGCGAGTGCCGCCAGCAGGGTTCGACGAAGCATTGGCGGCTTCTAGGCCTATGGAGGGAAGCGCACTAGATAGGGTCTCGGAGGCTCCCCGGATGCACATCACCTCGCCGCAGTTCAAGTCCAACGCCCGTGGGGCCCTGGCGGATGCCGGGCTGCAGAAGGCGCTGAAGTTCAGCAAGCCGCAGTTCATGGCCCGGCGCACCGCCGCGGTGGCGAACCTGCCGGAGTTCGAGACGCTGCGGGACACGGGGCGGGACATCAAGAACCACACGCTGGCGAACCTCGATTTCTACCTGGAGGCGTTCGCGGCCAAGGTGGAGGCGGCGGGCGGCCACGTGCATTGGTGCAGCACGGCCGACGACGCGCGGGACACGGTGCTGCGAATTTGCCAGGCGGCGGGCGCGCGGACCGTGACCAAGGGCAAGAGCATGGTCAGCGAGGAGCTGGGCATCAACGCGCACCTGTCCAAGCACGGCATCGCGCCCATCGAGACGGATCTGGGCGAGTACATCATCCAGCTGCGGGACGAGACGCCGAGCCACATCATCGCGCCCGCCTTCCACCTGAACCGCGAGGATTGGGAGGCGCAGTTCCGCATCAGCCACACGGACCTGCCGGCGGACCGCGTGTTCAACGAGCGGCGGGACATCCTGACGGAGGCGCGGACCCGGCTGCGGGACAAGTTCCTGGCGGCCGATGTGGGCATCACCGGGGCCAACTTCCTGATTGCCGAGACGGGCACGAGCGTGATCGTGACCAACGAGGGCAACGGGGACCTGACGCAGACCCTGCCGCGGGTGCACATCGCGCTGGCGAGCATCGAGAAGGTGGTGCCGACGCTGGAGGATGCGACGAGCCTGCTGCGGATCCTGGCGCGGTCGGCCACTGGGCAGGATTTTTCGGTCTATACCACGTTCAGCACCGGGGCGCGCCGGGCCGCGGACCTGGATGGGCCGGGCGAGTATCACGTGGTGCTGGTGGATAACGGGCGCTCGGCCATGATGGGCACCGAGTTCCAGGAGATGCTGCGCTGCATCCGGTGCGCTGCCTGCATGAACCATTGCCCGGTCTATGGCGCCGTGGGCGGGCATGCGTATGGCTGGGTGTATCCGGGGCCGATGGGGAGCGTGCTGACGCCGAGCCTGATCGGGGTGGACAAGGCCGGGCACCTGCCGAATGCGAGCACGTTCTGCGGCAAGTGCGAAAGCGTATGCCCGGTGAAGATCCCGCTGCCGAAGATGATGCGGCATTGGCGGGAGCGGGAGTTCGAGCGGCACCTGCAGCCGGCGGGCATCCGGAGCAACCTGGCGCTCTGGGGCTGGGTGGCGCAGCGGCCGTGGCTGTATCGCCTGGCCACCCGGGTGGGGGCGGCGGCCATGGGGCGGATCGGGCGGAAGCGCGGGAACGTCGGCAGGCTGCCGCTGGCCGGCGGCTGGACGGCGGGGCGGGACCTGCCTGCGCCGGAGGGGGACACGTTCTTCGCGCGCTACAAGCGCCAGCAGCGGGATGGTGCGGTATGAGCCGCGACGCGATTTTGGGCGCGATCCGGCGCGGGCTGAAGCGTGGGGAGCTGCCGGCGGACCAGCAGGCGATGTTGGCCGGGCGGATGGCACGGCCGCCGCGGCACCTGGTGCCTGCGCGCAGCCAGGTGAGCCGGCCGGACCAGGTGGCCCTGTTGGTGCGCAACATCCTGAAGGAGTTCGGCACCGTGGACCGCGTGCCGGAGGCAAGGGCCGTGCCGGGCGCGGTGGCCGAATACCTGGCGCAGCACAACCTTCCGGGCCAGTTCGTCATGGCGCCGCATCCGGCGCTGCAGGCGCTGCCCTGGGGCGAGCGGCCGCTGCTGCAGGTGCGGGAGGGCCGGGCCGAGGCGAGCGACCTGGTCAGCGTGCAGCATGCCTTTGCGGGCATCGCGGAGACGGGGACGCTGATGTTCCCCTCCGGGCCGGAGCGGCCCACCACGGTGAACCTGCTGCCGGACACGGCCGTCGCGGTGCTGTGGACGAGCCGGATCGTGGGCGCCTACGAGGATGCGTGGGACCTGCTGCGGGCCGAGGGGGCTTTGCAGCCCGGGGGCGGGTTCATGCCGCGGAACGTGATGCTGGTGACGGGGCCGTCGCGCTCGGCCGATATCGAGCAGACGCTCGAGCTGGGCGCGCACGGGCCGCGGCGGCTGCACGTGGTCCTCGTCGAGGACGATCTGGATGCGAGGGTCGTCGAGGCCGACCTCGATGCGAGGGTCGTCGAGGCCGACCTCGATGCGAGGGTCGTCGGGGCCGACCTGGCCATCCGAGGCTAACGATGCGGCGGCGCGCGTTGTCGGAGACGGACCGCGCGGCCTGGGCCAATTATGCGCGGCTATGCGCCAAGCTGCCGGGGGTCGCGGCGCTGCCCGAGGTGGTTGTCACACCGCCCGCCGTCGCGCCGGCCGTGGTGCAGGCCATGGCGCAGGCCGTGGCGCAGGCTGGGCGCCCGACGCAGCGGCCGCCGCAGCAGAAGGCGCCGGAGCTGGTGGTGGGCACATCCCCCGGCGGGGTGGACCGGGGGACGTGGACGCGGTTCCGCACGGGCAAGCTGGCGGCTGCGCGCACGCTTGACCTGCACGGGCGCACGGCGCAGCGGGCCCATGCGGCGCTGGACGCCTTCCTGCTCGGGGCCGCGGCCGAGGGGGTGCGGTGCGTGGAGGTGATCACGGGGCGAGGTTCGGGGGAGGCAGGGGGCGTGATCCGGCGTGAGTTCCCGATGTGGCTGAACCAGCCGCACCTGCGGGCGCTGGTGCTGGCGGCGGCGCATCCGCATGCGCTGAACCCGGGGAGCGTGCGGCTGCTGCTGCGGCGCGGGCGGGGCGATTCGGAGCGCGGGGGGCGGGAGCGGAGATGACCCCGTTCGGCGCCAGGGTCCGGGCGTTGCGGGAGGCGCGGGGGATGACCCTGGCGCAGCTCGCGGCGCGGCTGGAGGTTTCGGGGGCGTACCTGTCGGCGCTGGAGCATGGGCACCGGGGGGCGCCGAGCACGGGGCTGGTGCACCAGGTGTGCGACGCGTTCGGCCTCATCTGGGACGAGGCGGACGAGCTGGCGCGGCTGGCCCGGCTGAGCCACCCGCGCGTGGTGATCGACACGGCGGGGCTGGCGCCCGGGCACACGGCGGTAGCGAACCGGCTGGCGCAGCTGATGCGGCGGCTGGACGACGAGACGGTGGCGGCGATCGGCGCGATGCTGGACGCAGCGGGACCAGGCCAGAGCAAATGAGCCAGAGCAAATGGGCCGGCGTGCCGCTGCGCTTGCTGAGGTCTTCGGTTCACGAAGCCGACGTCATCGCAAGCGTAGCGTGGCGATCCAGGAGTCGCCGGGCCTGCTCCGTCCGACCCCTGGATCGCCGCGCCATCGGCTCGCGATGACGGCGCTGTCGAGATGACGTGCCGGGCACCCCGGCCCTCTCCGAGGGGGGAGAGGGAGCGGTCGCGCTAGCGGATTTCGATGGCGGTCAGGCCGGCGGCGAGGGCGGCGAGGAGGTCTTTACGGGCCAAGGCCACGCAGCCTTCGGTGGGGGCGTAGTCGGGGCGGGCGAGGTGGAGGAAGATGGCGCTGCCCTGGTTGCGGAGCGGGGGGCTGTCGTTCCAGCCGAGGATGCCGATGACGTCGTAGAGGTCGTCCGTGCGCCAGAGCTCTTCGTGGCGGGCGTCGTAGGGGAGGCGGATGGGGCGGTTGTAGGCGCGGTCCTGCGGGTCGTCGCACCAGCCGTCGTTGGGGGCGAGGGGCAAGATGGGGACGGCGGCGTGTGGGCGGGGGAGTCGGTCGGCGCGGTAGAGGATGCGGCGGAGCGGGAGGAGGCCGGCGGGGGTGCCGCCGTCGCCTTCCTGTTTGTGGGGCACCACGCCGCCGTGGCCGATGGCGGCGCGCCACCGTTCCGCGCCGAGGGTGAGGAGGCCGTGCTCGTACGTGGCGATCATCAGGCGATGCCGCGCTCGAGGAACTGGGTGCGCTGCCACTCGGCCTCGGCGCTGGCATACGCGGTGCGGGCCGTGGTGGTGCTCGGAAGCCACTCCGGTGGCACCGTGGCGAGCGTGGTGTAGGCGGTGCCCTCGAGCGGGCCGGGGGGCTGCACGCCGGCCTCGGAGCCGGTGTGGCTCATGCCTGCGGGCGCCGAAGGGCGGGTGGTGTCGGGTGGGAGGGTCAGCATGGCTTCCAGGATGCCCATGAACCCTGCGGCGAGCGCGCCGATGGGGCCGCCGGTGAGGGCGGCGCCGAGCACCCGCATGGGGGCCGGAATGGTCTCGCCCGTGGCGGCCCGGTACATCATGCCGACTCCCGGCACATAATGCAGGGGGTTCAGGCCGCGCATCAGCTCGTCCCGGGTGATTTCGATGGGCACCGGATGGTGCTGGTTCTCGCCGATGGGGCCTGCGCCGTCGGCCGGATAGGCCGGGGCGAACAAGGCCGGGGCGAACAAGGCGGGGGCGAACAAGGTGGGGCCGAACAGGCGGGATGCGGCGTTGGGGCCGGGGGCGGGCGGGATCATGCCGGGGGGCTAAGCAAGGATGGGGCCACTATAGGGTATGGCCCATGCGCGCGGCCTTGGTGGCGAGGTAGCGGTCGTTCACCCCGTTGGGCGCGATGACCAGGGGCTCGCGGGACTGAACCACCACGCCGCACGCCTCGAGGGCGGCGACCTTGGCCGGGTTGTTGGTGAGCAGGCGCACGGTGCCGATGCCGAGGCGCGCGAGCATGGCGGCTGCCAGGGCGTAGTTGCGCTCGTCCGCCTGCCAGCCGAGGGCGCGGTTGGCGTCCACCGTGTCGAGCCCGGTGTCCTGCAGCGCGTAGGCGCGGAGCTTGCCCGCGATGCCGATGCCGCGGCCCTCCTGCGAGAGGTAGAGCAGCGCGCCGGTGCCGGCCTCCCCCATGCGGGCCAGGGCGGCGTGGAGCTGGGGGCCGCAGTCGCACCGCAGGCTGCCCAGCAGGTCCCCGGTGAAGCACTCGGAGTGGAGGCGGACGAGGGGCGCCGGGTGCGCCTCGGGTTGGCCCACGAGGATGGCGAGGTGCTCCACCCCGGCATCGGGCGTCCGGAAGGCGACCACCCGGGCGTCCCGGGCCGCCAGCAACGGCACCGCCGCATCGGCCACCCGCTCCAGCCCGGCGGCGGTCGCGTGCGGGTGGGCGAGGACGGCGCCGGGGTCGACGGCCAGCAGGCCGCGGCCTGCGGCGCTGGCGCCGGGGCGGAGCGGCACCACGAGGACGGCGGGCAGCAGGCGGGCGATCTTGGCGAGCGCCACGGCGGCGCCGCTCCCCTCCGGTGAAGGAGCGAGGCGGGGCGGCACGGGCAGGACCTGGGCGATGGTGGGGTCGGCGGCGGCGCGCAAGGTTGCGGGCTCCGTGAGGCCGGCCGTGTGGAGGGCGATGGGGCCGGGCTCCGGGGTGGGCCGGCCGAGCAATGCTGCGGCGCGGGCGGGGGCGAGGAGCAGCAAGGGGGCGCCGACGCCGAGGGCGGCGAGGTCTCGCAGGCCGTCGGCCCCGGCCGTCTCGGCTGCGAGAAGCAGGAGCGGCGCCGGGCCGTCGAGGAGGACGGGGACGCCGCGACGCAACTCGGCGGCCGCGCGGTGCACGCTTCGGAGGCTGAGCGTGGCGGGAGACGGGTCCGGCAGGGGGGCGAGCGAGGCGGCCATGCCCGGGATATGGCGCGGATGGGCGGCTGACGCAAAGTGTCGGAGTGTTTTGAAACGAGCCGGCGCTTGTGGTAGTATCACAGGAACGTGTGGATCGAGATGCGCGCACGATGACGCGCGCGTGCGTTGTGCTGGGACGGCCAGTGGCGAGCGGCGCCTCGCGCGGGATCAATGAGCGCCGGTATGGCGCCGAGTGGAAGGTTGCGGCATGTCGGGCGAACGTCCCATCCTGATCGTCGATGACGACGATACATTGCGGCAGATGCTCGTGGAGCAACTGCAGGTCGAGCGTGAGTTCGTCGCTTCCGAGGCGGGCACGATCAGCGAGGCGGAGGGGATGGTCACCAAGCAGGACGCGCGGTTCGACGCGTTGATCCTGGACGTGACGCTGCCGGACGGCGACGGGCGGGATTTGTGCGCGAGCCTGCGGAAGGCCGGGCTGCGGATGCCGATCATCATGCTGACGGGCTCCGATGACGAGGCGGACATCGTGCGAGGGCTGGATGCGGGGGCGAACGACTACATCGCCAAGCCGTTCCGGCTGGCCGAGTTGCTGGCCCGGCTACGCGCGCAGCTGCGGATCTTCGAGAACAGCGAGGACGCGGTGTTCACCATCGGGCCCTACACGTTCCGCCCGAGTGCGAAGCTGCTGCAGGAGCCGGTGAAGAACCGCCGCATCCGGCTGACGGAGAAGGAAGCGGCGATCCTGAAGTTCCTGTATCGCGCCGGCACGCGGCCGGTCGCGCGCCAGGTTCTGTTGAACGAGGTGTGGGGCTACAACGCGAACGTGACGACCCACACGCTCGAGACGCACATCTATCGGCTACGGCAGAAGATCGAGCCCGATCCGGGCAATGCGCGGCTGCTCGTGACGGAGGGCGGCGGGTACCGGCTGGACCCGATGGCGGCCACGGCGGCCTAGGGGCACGGCGTCTGGGGTGAGCACTTGCGGCCACCCCTCCCCCATCCCACTCCTGGAAGCGGCGGCGGCCCGATCACACCTCGAGTTCCACGCAGACTGGGACATGATCCGACGTGCGCTCCCAGTCTCGGGCTTCGACCAGGACCTGCATGGAGCGGAGGCTCGGGACGAGGTCCGGCGTGACCCAGACGTGGTCCAGGCGACGGCCGCGGTTGGAGGCGCGCCAGTCGCGGTTGCGATAGCTCCACCACGTATACAGTTTTTCACCGTCCGGGACGTAGTGGCGCATGGCGTCCGCGAACCCCGTCGCGAGCCATGCCTTAATGTGCTCGACCTCGATGGGCGTGTGGCTGACCACGTCCAGCAGCTGCTTGTGGCTCCACACGTCGTGCTCGAGCGGGGCGATGTTGAGGTCGCCGACGAGGATGCAGCGGACGGGCGGGTTGGCCGCGAACCAGCTTGTGGCTTCCGCGACGAAGTCGAGCTTGTGGGCGAATTTCGGGTTGAGCGCCGGGTCGGGGATGTCCCCGCCTGCGGGGACGTAGAAATCGTGCAGCTCGACGGGGCCGGAGGGGCGCTCGAGCCGGATTGCGACGTGGCGGCAATCGCCTCGGCCGCACCAGTCTGGGGCGTCGTCCGTGGGCGTGAACGGCAGGCGCGAGAGGATGGCGACGCCGTTGTAGCCCTTCATGCCCCGGCGCGCGACGTGCGGGTAGCCGAGGGCGGCGGGGCCCCCCTCGGGGAACAGGTCGTCCGGGACCTTCGTTTCCTGGAGGCAGATGATGTCTGGGTCCAGGGCCGCCTTCAAATGCTCCAGGAGCGGCATGCGGAGGCGAAGGGAGTTGATGTTCCAGGTGGCGATTCGAATCGTCATGGGGCGGCTTCTAACATACGCGGGCTTCGGCTAGGGTCGCACCCAATAGAAACGAGGGAGGGTGCGATGTTCCGTCGGACGATGCTGGCTGCGACGTTGTTGGCGTTTGGTGCGGCGCCCGTGTGGGCGCAGGCTTCTGGGCCGGTGCAGATCGGCGCGATCGAGATCCTGACCGGCCCGAATGCGGCGTACGGCACGGCGATCAAGGCCGGGCTGGAGCTGGCGCTGGACGAGATCAACCAGAAGGGCGTGCTGGGTGGGCGGAAGATCCAGCTCACGGTCGAGGACAGCGCCGGCAACAAGGACCAGGCGATCAACGCGGCGCGCAAGCTGATCGGGCGGGACCGGGTGGTGGCCGTGATCGGGCCGACCCTGTCCAACGAGATGTTCGCGGTCGGGCCGGTGGTGAACGAGCGGAAGATCCCGATCGTCGGGACCAGCACGACGGCAGCGGGGATCACGGAGATCGGGCCCTACGTGTTCCGCACGAGCCTGCCGGAGAGCGACGTGATCCCGGTGACACTGGCCGCTGCCAAGGCGCGGGGCGTGAAGACGATCGCGCTGATGTATGCGAACGACGACGCGTTCAGCAAGTCGGGCTTCGACACGATGAAGGCGGCGGCCGAGAAGGCCGGGCTCAACATCGTGGCGATCGAGGCATTCGGCGGCAAGGACACGGATTTTTCGGCGCAGCTGACCAAGATCAAGGGCCTGAAGCCTGATGCGGTCGGGGTTTCGGCGCTGGTGGAGCCGGTGTCGGGCGTGATGCTGCAGGCGCGGCAGCTCGGGTTCGGCAAGGAGACCCTGTTCGTGGGCGGCAACGGGAGCAACTCGCCGAAGCTGGGCGAGATCGCGGGGGCTGCGTCTGACGGGCTGATCGTGGGCAGCCCGTGGTTCATCGGCAAGCCGGACGCGACCAACCAGACCTTCGTGAAGGCGTTCCAGGCAAAGTACAGCAAGGATCCGGATCAGTTCGCGGCGCAGGCCTATGACTGCATGCACATCATGGCGTCGGCCATCGAGCGGGCCGGGGCGGCAGATTCGGAGAAGATCAAGGATGCGCTGCTGACCACGAAGCATAACGGGGTGATGGGGCCGTTCACCTTCACCCAAGGGCGGGACCCGGCGAGCACCGAGGGCGTGGTGGTGCTGGCGATGCAGGGCGGGAAGTTCGGGGTGGCGCCGAAGTAGGCGTCATCGCAGGAGGGCTCGCGTGCGTGGCTGGCCCTCACCACGGGCCTCTCCCTTTGGAAGAGCTTATTTCGGGCCCTGGGTGCGGGTCTTCCAGAGCATGAATTCCTGCAGCAGCAGGCGCTTCTGGGCGGAGCTCGTGCCGGCGAGCTCCTTGCCGGCAGCGATGAGGTAGCTCTCGAACTCGGATCGGAGCTGGGCCGTGGCGGCGTCTGGCGGGGCGCCTGGCTGCAGCACGGGGGGGTCCGGGTCGTCGGCGCCGGGCTCGGGCATCTCGGCAAGGGCGGAGACGCTTTCCAGCGTGGCCGGGTTCGGCGGGGTGCTGAAGGCGAGGTAGCCGCCGAAACTGACCGCGCCGATGCCGACGAGCACGGCGCCCAGGATGGTGATGCGGGTGCCGAGGCCCTTGCTCCACACGCTCTTGACCTGTGTGCGGAGGCTCGTGTCGATGAAGGGCGGCGGGCGTTGCGGCAGCGTGTCGAACGCCATGTCGTCGCCTGGGCCGAAGCTCTTCTCAGGCTGCACGGGGCGGTATTGTTCGAGCAGGGCGGTCTGTTCGTCCATGCCGGTTTCGGGATCGTCCAGCATGGCGCGGAATTCGGGGCGGCCGACGAACAGGATCTGGAGCCGGGGAGAGCCGTCGGGGAACCAGGGTGCGGCCTCGCCGAAGAAGCGCAGGACTTCGGGGTGCAGCGTCTCGGCGCGTTCGACGACGAGGATGACGCGGGTTTCGGTAGCGCGGCGTTCGGCGATCTGGCGCACGAGGGTGGGCACGTCGCGGTGCAGCAGATCGGGGCCGCCTTGGATCACCTGGATGAGCAGGCGCTCGAGGGTGAGCCGGGCGCGGAGCGGGTTGGTGACGCGGGCGAAGCGGGTGGCGGGGTCGGCCACGTTGTCAAGCAGCAGGTCCAGCGCCGTGTTGAGCCGGCGTTCGTCGTCCGCCAGCAGGAGACTGAAGGGGTGTCCGGCCTGGAGCGCGGCGACGGCGTTGGTGCCCTGGGCGGCGGCGATCAGGGCGCGGTCGGCGTGCTCGAGCTCGTCCGTGAGCGGCTGGTCGGAGGGCAGCGGGCGGCCGGCGGTGGGCCGGTCAGACATCGTGGCCCCGTTGCGGGTCGTTGGGGCCGAAAGGGCGAGCCTCCTCGGGCAGCATGATCGGGATGCCGTCGCGCACCGGATAGGCGAGCTCGGCCTGGAGGCTGAGGAGTTCCTGGGCGGCCGGGTCCCACCGGAGCGGGCCGCGGGTGACGGGGCAGACGAGGATGTCGAGAAGGCGCTTGTCGATGATGGGCGGGGGCATGGATAAGGGTATGGGCGGAGCCGTGGACGTGGGCGGGTGCGGAGTGGTCTCGTGCGCCATCGTCAGCTCGTGCGGCCCCCGGCCGGGCCGGAGGCGGTGCCGTGGGCGCCCATGCGAAGCAGGGCGAGCAGCGTGTCGGCGCGGTCGGCCTCCGTCATGGCCTCGAGCAGCGCCTGCTTCTCGCGCGGCTCGAAGGGGCAGACCATGGCGAGCGTGGTGACCAGCGCCTGGTCCGGCATCTCCTCGATCGCGTCCCAGTTCGCGTCGAAGCCCTGGCTTGCGAAATAGGCCCGGAGTGCGCCGAGCAGGGCTTCGCGGTCGATGGCGGCGTCGGGCTGCCCATCGCCGAGATCCGCCTTGTAGCGGCCGAGCTCCGCGCGGACGCGGCGGTAGCCGCGATGCAGCTCGAGCTCGACCTGGACCGAGAAGCGCACGAGGCCCGTGAGGGTGATGAGGTAGCGGCCGTCATCCGTCTCGCTGAAGGACGAGATGCGGCCGAGGCAGCCGACGCGGTAGAGGGCCGGGCCCATGGGCGTGTCGGCCCGGCTCTGGTCGGGCTGGATCATGCCGATGACGCGCCCTTCGGCCAGGCTGTCGTCGATCATGCGGAGGTAGCGCTTCTCGAAGATGTTGAGCGGCAACTTGCCCTGCGGCAGCACCAGGGCGCCGGGCAGCGGAAAGACGGCAAACTCGGTCGGCAGGCTCTCCACTCGGGTTGCCATGGCGCTAGCGGAACAGCAGCGCGGAAAGCTTCCGGCGCGCAGCGAGGGTGGCGGGGTCGGCGAGGCCCCAAGCCTCGAAGAACTTGAGCAGCTGCAGCCGTGCGGCGTCCTCCTGCCAGGTGCGGTCGCGGCGGACGATCTCGAGCAGGGCTGCGGCGGCCTCCTCGCGGCGGCCAGTGGCGTTGTAGGCGGTGGCCAGGTCATAGCGGGCCTGGTGATCGTCCACGTCGGCTGCGATGCGTGCCTCGAGCCCGGCCAGCCCGGCGGCGGCCTCACGGCCTTCGGAGGCCAGGGCCAGGGCGCTGCGGGCGCCGGCCACCTCGGCGTGGCCCCGTATGGCCTCGGGCACGCTGTCCAGCGCGTCCAGGGCCTGGTCCTCGTGGCCCATGGCGAGCAGGGTGCGGATCAGGCCGCCCCAGGCGTCCGGGTTCTCCGGCTCCTCCTGGAGCACGGCGCTGAACAGGCCCCCGGCCTCCTCGAGCTCCTGCCGCTCGAGGGCCGCGCGGGCCTCGGCCAGCAGGTCGGCGGCGGGCATGGTGCCGCCCGCGAGCTTCAGCAGGGCTTCGACGAGGCGCTTGACCTCGGTCTCGGGCTGGGCGCCCTGGAACACGTCGGCGATCTGGCCCTGCCAGAAGGCGGCGACGGTGGGCACGGACTGCATGGGCAGGCCGAGCTGGGCAAGCTGCTTCACCAGCGCCGCGTTCTTGTCGATGTCGATCTTGACCAGGCGCACGCGGCCGCCGGCGGCACGGACGACCTTCTCGAGCACCGGGGTGAGCTGCGTGCACGGGCCGCACCAGGTGGCCCAGAAGTCGACGAGCACCGGCATGGTGCGCGACGCCTCGATCACGTCCTGCAGGAACGTGGCCTGGCTGCCGTCCATGATGGAGTCGGTTGCCGAGCCGGGCTGGGTTGCTGCCGGGCCCCCGGTGCTGCTCATGCCTGTCAGGGCCGGGGCGGGCTGCCGGGGTTTCTGGCCGATCAGCATGTCCATGGTCGCGCTTCCTGGTGTCGTGCGGCCCGAGGGCGGGCCGGCTCGTGATGATAGGATATGTGTTCCCGGCGGGGCGATTGTGCAAGTTGGATTGGGTCGGGGGGCGACGGTTGGTGTGCGCGGTCACCCCTCCCGCCGGCCCCCTCCTGCAAGGGCAGGGGGAGCAGGGTCGTCTTCCGTTCCCTTGGCGGAGGGGGTGGGAGACGGGGGGAGCGCGCCGAACGCCGCGGCCATGAGGGCACGGGCATACGGGGTTCGTGGGTGGGCGAGCACCTGGTCCGCCTGGCCCTGCTCCACGATGCGGCCGGCCTGCATGACGGCGATACGGTGGGACATGGCGCGGACCACGGCGAGGTCGTGGCTGATGAAGAGGTAGGCGATGCCGTGCTTGGCCTGCAGGGCGCGCAGCAGCTCGATGACCTGGCCCTGGACGGAGCGGTCGAGCGCGCTCGTGGGTTCGTCGAGCACCATGAGCGAGGGGGCGAGGACGATGGCGCGGGCAATGGCGATGCGCTGGCGCTGGCCGCCGCTGAACTCGTGCGGGTATCGGGTGGCGGAGTCGGGAGGCAGGCCGACTTCGGCGAGGGCGGTGGCGACGCGGGCGACGCGGGCGTCCGGCGCGAGGCCCGGCTCGTGCACGCGGAGGCCCTCGGCGATGATGGTGCCGACGTCCATGCGGGGGCTCAGGCTGCCGAACGGGTCCTGGAACACCAGCTGCATGCGGCGGCGCCAGGGGCGGACCTGCGGTTCGGACCAGGTGGACATGTCCTGCCCGAGCACGACGATGCGGCCTTGGGCGGGTTGCAGCTTCAGCAGCGCGAAGCCGATGGTGGACTTGCCGGAGCCGCTTTCGCCCACGAGGCCGAGGGTTTCGCCCTGGCGGATGGCGAGGTCGGCGCCGTCGACGGCCTTGACGGTGGCGACGGTGCGGCCGAGCAGGCCGCGGCGGACGGGGAACGCCACGCGGAGGGCCTCGAGCCGGGCGGCCTCGGGGGCGGCGTCCGGTACCGGGGCGGGGCGGCCCGCGGGCTCCGAGGCGAGGAGCATGCGCGTGTAGGGGTGCTTGGGCGCGGCGAACAGGGCGGCGGCGGGGCCCTGCTCCACGATGCGGCCGTGCTGCATGACGGCGACGCGGTCGGCGATGCGGCGCACGACGTTGAGGTCGTGGCTGATGAGCAGCAGGCCGAGGCCGCGCTGGCGCCGTTCCTCGGCGAGCAGGGCGAGGATTTGGGCCTGGATGGTGACGTCGAGCGCGGTGGTGGGCTCGTCGGCGATGAGGAGGGCGGGGTCGTTGGCGAGAGCGATCGCGATCATCACGCGCTGGCGCTGGCCGCCGCTGAGCTGGTGGGGGAACGCCTCGAGCCGGGTGGCGGCGTCGGCGAAGCCCACGCGGGCGAGGAGCCGTTCGACCAGGGCGGGGGTGGGGGTGCGGCCGTGCAGCCCGACCGCTTCGGCCACCTGGCGCCCGATGCGGTGCAGCGGGTTCAGGCTCGTCATCGGCTCCTGGAAGATCATCCCCGCCGTGCTGCCGCGGGCGCGCATGAGCGCGGGCTCGGGGGCCGTGAGCATGTCCGTGCCGTCGAGCCGGACGGAGCCTGAGGCGCGGGCGGTGTCGGGCAGGAGGCGGAGGACGGAGAGCGCGGTGAGGGACTTGCCGGAGCCGCTTTCGCCCACGATGGCGAGGGTCTCGCCGCGGTCGAGCGTGAAGCTCACATCGTCGACGACCTTGTCGGGGCCGAACGCGATGGTGAGGTTGTCGACGGCGAGCAGCGTCAACGGATGCCCTGCCTGCGGGGGTCGAAGGCGTCGCGGACGGCCTCGCCGATGAAGATCAGCAGCGTGAGCAGGCCGCCCAGCACGACGAAGGCGGTGATGCCGAGCCACGGGGATTGCAGGTTGTTCTTGCCCTGCGCCACGAGCTCACCCAGCGAGGGGGAGCCCGGCGGCAGGCCGAAGCCCAGGAAATCGAGGCTGGCGAGCACGGTGACGGAGCCGGAGAGGGTGAACGGCAGGAAGCTCAGCACGGCGACGAGGGCGTTGGGGAGGATGTGCCGGGCCATGATGGCGGCGCTGGACACGCCGAGCGCCCGGGCGGCGCGCACGTAGTCGAGGTTGCGGCCGCGCAGGAACTCGGCCCGGACCACGCCTGTGAGTGCCATCCAGGAGAACAGGAGCAGGAAGCCGAGCAGCACCCAAAACCCCGGCGCGATGATGCTGCCGAGGATGATGAGCAGATAGAGTTGCGGCATGCCGGACCACACCTCGATGAAGCGTTGGAACAGCAGGTCCGTGAGCCCGCCGTAGAACCCCTGGACCGCGCCGGCGGCGATGCCGATGACGGAGCTGACGAGGGTCAGGGAGAAACCGAACAGGACCGAGATGCGGAAGCCGTAGATGACGCGGGCCAGCACGTCCCGGGCCAGGTCGTCGGTGCCGAGCGGGTGGCGCAGGTCTGGCGGCGAGGGGGCGGGCTGGCCCAGGTCCTTCACCTGCGTGTCGTAGCGGTAGCGGAGCGGGGGCCAGAGCATCCAGCCGGCGCCCTCGATGCGGGCGCGGAGCTCGGGGTCGGAGAAGTCGGCCTCGGTGGGCAAGAGGTCGGGGCCGAACCGGTCCTCGCTGTAGTCGCGGAGCACCGGGGCGAGGAGCTGGCCCTGGTAGGAGACGAGCAGCGGGCGGTCGTTGGCGATGAGCTCGGCGAACCCGGTGAGGACGAAGAGGGTGCCGAATATGACCAGCGACCAATAGCCCCGGCGGTGCGCCCGGAAGGCGGCCCAGCGGCGCCGGGGCTTGGGCGCGGCCATTGCGGGCTGCCGGATGGAGGAACTTGCGCCTGCCGTCATCGCGAGGCCCGCTTGGGCCGTGGCGATCCAAGGGCAGTCAGGACTGTCCCATGCGGCCCCTGGATCGCCACGCTGCGCTCGCGATGACGGGTGGCGGTTACCGGGTTCGCTGCCGGAGTGGTCACCGTCGCGCCTCGAAGTCGATCCGGGGGTCCACCACGGTGTAGAGCAGGTCCCCAACGATCTGCATGACGAGGCCGAGCAGGGTGAAGATGTAGAGCGTGCCGAACATGACCGGGTAGTCGCGGCGGATGGCGCTCTCGAAGCCGAGCAGGCCGAGGCCGTCGAGGGAGAAGACGATCTCGACCAGCAGCGCCGAGCTGAACAGGATGCCGATGAAGGCGGCCGGGAAGCCTGCGACGATGAGCAGCATGGCGTTGCGGAACACGTGGCCATAGAGCACGCGCGTCTCGCCGCAGCCCTTGGCGCGGGCGGTGAGCACATACTGTTTCCGGATCTCCTCGAGGAAGCAGTTCTTGGTCAGCACGGTCAGGCCGGCGAACCCGCCGGCCACGAGCGCCACGGTTGGGAGGGCCACGTGCCAGGCGTAGTCGGCTGCGCGGTCCCACCAGGGCCAGGTTTCGGCGCCGGCGCTGGTGAGGCCGCGGAGCGGGAACCATTGCAGCCAGGAGCCGCCGGCGAAGAGCACCACGAGCAGGATGGCGAACAGGAAGGCCGGGATGGCGTAGGCCACGAGCACGACGGCCGAGGTGGCCACGTCGAACGCCGTGCCGTCCCGCACGGCCTTGCGGATGCCGAGCGGGATGGACACGGCATAGACGAGCAGCGTGGACCAGAGACCGAGGGAGAGGCTGACGGGCAGCTTGTCGCGGATGAGGCGGATGACGGAGCTGTCGCGGAAGAAGCTCTGGCCGAAATCGAAGGTGAGATAGTCCCGCAGCATGAGCAGGAAGCGCTCGGGGGCAGGCTTGTCGAAGCCGAAGGTGCGCTTCAGCTCCTCGATGTATTTCTCGTCCAGCCCGGCCGCCCCGCGATAGGCGGTGCTGCCGCCGCTGCCGCTGTCGCTCTTGGGGCCGGTGAGCCTCGAGGACGGGTCCCCGCCGCGGCCGCGCACCTCGGCGATGGCCTGCTCGACCGGGCCGCCCGGGGCGAACTGCACGACGGCGAAGTTGATGGCGATGATGCCGAGGAGCGTGGGGACGAGGAGCAGCAGGCGGCGGAGGAGGTAGCGGCCCATCAGGCTTGTGCCATCAGCAGGCCAAGCTGCTCGGGGGCGTCGACGTCGACGAGGCAGGCGTCCGTGGGTTGCTCGAGGGTGCGGAGCTCTCCCCGGTGGGCCTCGAGGATGGGGCGGGCTCCACGGTCGCCCTCGAGCTGCATCATGGCGGGAAAGAAGGCGCGGTCCCACAGGACGGGGTTGCCGAGCTGGCCCTGATGGGCTGGGGCGACGATCCGGGCGCCGGCCTCCGGCTCGTGGGCGGCGATGAGGGCGTCCACGAGGGAGGCGTCGAGGCCGGGCATGTCGGCGAGGGCGACGAGGGCGGCTGGCGTGTCGGGCGGGAGGGCGGCGAGTCCGGCGCGGAGGCTGGCCGAGAGGCCCTGGGCGAAGTCGGGGGCTAGCGTGTAGCCGAGCGGGCGGTCGCCCAGCGTGGCGCGGACCTCTGCGGCGCGGTGGCCCAGCACGACGATGATGTGCCGGGCGCCGGAGGCAAGCAGGGCGTCGGCGGCGCGGACCACCATGGGGCGGCCGTCGGGGCCCGGGATGAGCAGCTTGTGCTCGGGCGCCATGCGGGACGAGCGGCCGGCGGCGAGCAGGATGGCGGCAGGGGGCAGCAGGCGCGCGCGGGGGAGCGGGCGAGGCGAGGCGTCCACCAGCAGGCCGCCCACGCCCATGGCGGAGATGGCGGGGCCGTCCACCACCAGCCCGGCGAACAGGCGCTGCAGCACCCAGTCGATGCCGTTCAGCTTGGGCGAGCGGGCGCAGCCTGGCAGCACGATGGCGGGGCGGGGGCCGATATGGCCGAGGCAGATGAGGTTCCCGGGGTCCACCGGCATGCCGAAATGGT
This sequence comes from Acetobacterales bacterium, assembly GCA_038229135.1. Taxonomy (GTDB): domain Bacteria; phylum Pseudomonadota; class Alphaproteobacteria; order Acetobacterales; family Acetobacteraceae; genus JBBROS01. The sequence goes on along the minus strand of JBBROS010000050.1, from coordinate 86 downwards.
CGATGGCGCCGCCCGCGGCCACGATGCCGGCGGGGCCCACGTCGCGGCGGTCCACGACGGCGCTGGCGCCCGCGATCAGGAGGATT
>JBBROS010000049.1:0-25194 GCA_038229135.1 Acetobacterales bacterium | reverse complement strand
GCCTTGAGCCGCTCCTCGAATTCGCCCCGATACTTCGCCCCGGCCACCATCGCCCCCAGGTCGAGCGCCATCAGCCGCTTGCCGCGCAGCGCCTCCGGCACGTCCCCGTTCACGATCCGCTGGGCCAGGCCCTCCACGATCGCGGTCTTCCCCACGCCGGGCTCGCCGATCAGCACCGGGTTGTTCTTGGTCCGCCGGGCCAGGATCTGGATCGTGCGGCGGATCTCCTCGTCCCGCCCGATCACCGGGTCGAGCTTGCCTTCCCGGGCCAGCGCCGTCATGTCGCGCGCATACTTGTTCAGCGCGTCGAAGTTCGCCTCGGCGTTCGGGCTATCGACGGTGCGGCCCTTGCGCAGTTCGGTGATGGCGCGCTCGAGGCCTTGTGGCGCAGCCCCATGCTTGCGCATCGACTTGCCCGCCGGCGTGTCGCTCGCGGCCAGCGCCAGCAGCATCCGGTCCTGCGCCACGAACGCGTCCCCCGCCTTCGTCGCCGCCTGCTGCGCCGCGTCCAGCGCCCGGACCAGCTCCGGCGTAATCTGCGGCCCGCCCGCGCCCGAACCCTGAACCTTCGGCAGCCGCCCCAGCTCCGCGTCGTTGTCGGCCGCCACCGCCCTGGGGTCGCCCCCCGCCGCCCGGATCAGCCCGGCAGCCGCGCCCTCCTCATCGTCCAGCAACGCCTTGAGCAGATGCTCCGGCGTGAAGCGCTGGTGGTAATCCCGCATCGCGATCGTCTGGGCGGCCTGCAGAAAGCCGCGCGACCGTTCCGTCAGCTTCTCGATGTCCATTCCGTGGTGTCCCTTCGATCAGGCGACCGGCCTGGCGCGCCCCTCTCGGAGGCAGCGCACCACGTCCATCACCAGAACGAGGTGGGCAACCGCGGCACCCGACTCAATACCTGGCTCAATGCCCCGAACGGCTGAGCAGCAGGATCACGGGAATGGGAACCGACGAGCCCGAGGAGAATGCCGCGCACGGTCCGCCGCTCCAGGGGGTTGCATCCTCCGAACGCTGCGGCAGGGCCGCCGGCTGCTACCGCCCGAACGGCATCGCGGCCCGGGCCCGGCGGACCACGCCCTGCACCCGCTTCCGCGCCCCCCCGATGCGGCCCACCCCGGCCAGGCGCCGGTCCAGGAAGGACAGCGTCGCCTCGTCCTCGTCGCTCATGTCCTGCAGCCAGAACAGCATGGTCGACGCATACACGCCGGCCAAGATCGCCCGCTTCGTATACCAGCTGAAGTCGGCCGAAGCGTCCCCGGCCGCATGCCACACGCTGTCCACCGTCCGCGCCGTGCAGGCTACCGCGAGCCCCTGCCGCCCGGGCAGCGCGAGCACGGCCAATGCGCGCCGAACCGCCTCCTTGTGCGGCCGCTGCCGGGCGAACCGCGCGGCGATCACGGCCCGCACCCGCTCGGGCACGCGTAGCATCGGCAGGTCGAGCCCCGCCGCATCCGCCTCCATCTGCCGGTCGCCGAGGTCGCAATAGGCCTCGACCATGTCTGCCGGGCCACCCGGGAACAGCAGGTCCGCATCCGGCCCAGCCGCCTGCAGCAAGGTTGCGACCGTCCAGCCGCTGTACGGCACCATGGGCAGCATCGCCTCGATCGCCGCGTCCCGCTCCGGGCTCCGCTCCGGTAGGCTCATCGCCCCGCTCCCGCCTGACCCGCCGGCTGACCCGCCGCCTGGGCCGCCGCCTGGGTCGCCGCGATCTGGGCGCGCGCCAACTCCTCGTTGAACCCGAACAGGGAGAAATCGGTCATGCGCATCGGATAAAGGATCCCGTCCAGATGGTCGTTCTCGTGCTGCACCACGCCGGCATGGAACCCGGTCGCAAGCGCCCCCACTGGCCGTCCCTCCGTGTCCACGCCCTCATACCGCACGCTCGTGTGCCGCGGCACGGCCGCGCGCAGCCCGGGGATGGAAAGGCAACCCTCCCACCGCAGCACCATCGCGTCCCCCACGGGCTCCACGACCGGGTTGATCACCACGGTGTTGCCCATCTCGCCGTCCCCCTCCGCCTCGCTGGTGCGCCCGGCCGGCACGCGGAACACGAACAGCCGTAGCGGCACGTGCACCTGGGGTGCCGCGAGCCCCGCCCCCTGCGCATCCTCCATCGTCTCGATCATGTCCGCCACCAGCCGCCGGATCTCGGGCGCCGTCGGGTCCGCCACGGGCGCGCACGATTCCAGCAGCACCGGATGCCCCATGCGCGCGATCTTCAGGATAGCCATGCACTCACCTAATCAGTTGCCGCAGCACATGGGTGCACGAAACCCTTTGGCGAGGCGAGGGGTTGGTGCTATAGCGCGCCTCTCCGCAAGGCCCTGTCGTGCGGGACCCGTTTTGCATGCCCGTAAGCAGGAGTTGGCGCCCAAGTGCAGGTTCTCGTCCGTGACAACAACGTCGACCAGGCGCTCAAGGCGCTCAAGAAGAAGATGCAGCGCGAAGGCGTCTTCCGGGAGATGAAGCTCCGCCGCCATTATGAGAAGCCGTCGGAGCGCCGCGCGCGTGAGGCCGCCGAGGCCGTCCGCCGCGCCCGCAAGATGGAGCGCAAGCGGCTGGAGCGCGAGGGCTTCTAGTCACCCCGGCGTATTTCACTACGGCGCACATGTAGGGTGGGTTAACCCCACCCGCTGGCGGTCCAACACGACGGACCTCAGCGCAACGTCGCCTCGATCAGCGCCGCCGTGCCGTCCTCCCCGCCGGCCCGTAGCGCCGCAGCCACCCGGCGCCGGTCCTCCGCACTGCGGTTCTGGCTCATCTTCCACTGCGCCTCCACCTTCGTCGGGACCAGCGTGAACGCCCGCACCCCGGCGAACATCCGCGCCCGGTAGCCGTCTTCCAACTGCCCCACGCGGAACCGGTGCGGGTCCATCGCCGCCATCGCATCCATGGCCTCCCCCAGCTGCGCCGCCCCGTCCATTGGGACTAGGCGCCCCGTCACGTGCACGGCTGCGAAATCCCAGGTCGGCACCGCCGGGTGCGCCGCATACCAGCCCGGCGACACGTAGGCGTGCGGCCCGCTGAACACTGCCAGCGCTTCACCCCCGATCATGTCGCATTGCGGGTTGCCCGCCGCCAGATGCCCGGCCAGCGCCAGCCCGGTCTCCTCCAACAACTGAAACGGGATGTGCGACGCCTCCAGCCCGCGCGGACCGTGCGTGACCAGCAGCCCGAACGGGTGCACCGCAACCAGCGACCGGATGCGCCCCTCGTCCCGCTCCTCGAACACCGGTCTCACATACATGTCAGCCCCTCTACCCGTTACGCACCGCGCCGCAATATCGCCCCGATCGTGGCATTGATTGCACACTCTCGAGGCTACCCGAAGGACACTGCCCCCATGCGTATTGCGCAGATCGCGCCCTTGCACGAAGCCGTCCCGCCCAAGCTCTACGGCGGCACCGAGCGCGTTGTCAGCTTCCTCACCGAGGAGCTCGTCGCCCAGGGCCACGACGTCACCCTGTTCGCCAGCGGCGACAGCGTCACCAGCGCCCGGCTCGAGCCCGTATGGCCCCGCGCCCTCCGGCTCGACCCGGCCATCCGGGACCCGATCGCCCCCCATATGCTCCTCATGGAGGCCGCGCGTCGCCAGGCCGACGATTTCGACGTGCTGCACTTCCACATGGACTACTGGTCCTTCAGCCTGTTCGGCCGCCAGCGCACGCCCTTCGTCACCACCATGCACGGCCGCCTCGACCTCGCCGAACTGCAACCGGTGTTCGACGCGTTCCCGAATGCGCCCGTCGTCAGCATCAGCAACAGCCAGCGCCGCCCGCTGCCGCAGGCCCGCTACGCCGCCACGGTGTATCACGGCCTGCCCGCGGACCTGCTCACCCCGCGGCCGGTCAAGCAGGAATACCTCGCCTTCCTCGGCCGCATCGCCCCCGAGAAAGGGCCGGACCGCGCCATCCGCATCGCCCGCGCCGCCGGCATCCCGCTCAAGATCGCGGCCAAGGTGGACCGGGTCGACCAAGTCTATTTCGACTCCGTCATCCGCCCCATGCTCGCCGAAGGCGGCGTGGAGATGATCGGCGAGATCAACGACGCCCAGAAGCCCGACTTCCTCAGCGGCGCCGTCGGCCTGCTCATGCCCATCGACTGGCCCGAGCCCTTCGGCCTGGTCATGATCGAGGCCATGGCGTGCGGCACCCCCGTCATCGCCTTCAACCGCGGCTCGGTCCCCGAGATCGTCGACGAAGGCGTCTCCGGCTTCATCGTGGAAGACGAGCAGGGCGCCATCGCCGCGGTCAACAAGCTCCACACCCTGCCCCGAGCCCTCGTCCGGGACCGCTTCGACGCGCGCTTCACCGCCCGCCGCATGGCCGAGGACTACCTCACGGTCTACCGCAGCCTCGCCGGTGAGCAGCGCACCGTGCTCCGCGCCATACGGTAGACCTCCACACCGGAGCAACCTCTGCCACACCACGTCACCGCAAGCGAAGCGTGGCGATCCAGGGGCCGTACGGATCCGTCCTGCCCACCCCTGGATCGCCACGCCTCCGGCTCGCGATGACGATGGGTAGCCTGTTGCGCAGCTGACCCGCAGACCCGTGCCTACACCACCCGCCCATGCACCAGGTCATGCACGAACCCCAGCTTCTGAATCACCAGCGGCGACAGGATGAACGGATAAAGATCGTTCAGCCCCATGCTCCGGTTCATGCTGTTCATCGCGAACGTCAGCGGCAGCCACTCGTCGATCAGCGGCTGGAACGGCCCCGCCGCATAGGCGTCGAGCCGCACGGAGGCGTGCAGCGCCGGGTCGCGGGTGATACCCGGGTGCACCTCCACGCCAAACGCCGCCGCTGTGTCCAGCGTGTCGATGATGTGCAGGTAATGCGCCCAGGTCTCGGCGAAATCCTCCCATGCATGAGTCGTCGCATACGTGCTCACGAACCGGTCCTGCCAGTCCGGCGGCGCACCCACCTCGTAGTGGTGTTTCAACGCTTCCCCGTAATCCGCCTCGTCGTCGCCGAACACCGCGCGGCACTGCACCTGCAGCCCACGGTCTGCCACCAGCCGGTCCCAGTAGTAGTGCCCCACCTCGTGCCGGAAATGTCCCAGCAGGGTGCGGTAGGGCTCGCCCATCTGCGTCCGCCGCCGCTCGCGCTCGGCATCGTCGGCCTCCGTCAGTGCCAAGGTGACCAGCCCGTCCTCGTGCCCCGTCATCACCTGCGCGCCCTTGGCCGCCCCCTTGGACGGTGCATCGGCCAGAAAGTCGAATACGAGCCCGGTCTGCGGGTCGTCCGCCCGGTTGGGATGCCGCAGCCCGAGCCGCATCAGCGTGTAGATCAGCCGGTGCTTGGCAACCTCCATCTTGCGCCAGGCCACCACGTTGGCCTCCTCGGCCAGGTTCGGCACCGTCCGATTGTGCCGGCATGCCTCGCAATACGTCTCCGGGCTGCTCACCGGCAGCAGCCAGTTGCACGCATCCATCCCCGCATTGTCGCAGAACCGGTAGCCGCGCCCCGGCGCCGCCAGTGCCGTCCACGCCCCGTCCCCCGCCGGCTCGAGCGCGCTCAGCTCGAAGTCCTGGGCCAGATATCCCAGCGTATGCTCGCACCGGACGCACCGCTTGTTCTCGAAATAGAGCAGTTGGCCACAGCTCTGGCAGGTGAACAGGCGCATCGTACGTCTCCGAGGGACGCGGGCGTAAGTTCTTTGGCCGGCCCACGGTTGCACGTCCCTGTGGACATGTCGGGCATGCACGGCCTCCATCGCGCTTCCGGCGGCCCCATATAGGGCGTATCAGCCGCGAACCGCCGTACGCACGCACATTCCGAGATCGGACTCCCATGCCCTTTCCCACCCTCCCGGACGCCTTCGCCCGCGCCCTCGCCGCCCGCGACTATGCGGAGCCGACCGACGTGCAATCCGCCGTCCTCGTCCCCGAGGCCGCCGGGCGGGACCTGCTGGTCTCGGCCCAGACCGGCTCCGGCAAGACCGTCGCCTTCGGCCTCGCCATCGCCCCCACGCTCCTGGGTGAGGAAGGCGCCCTGCCGCCCCCCGGCGCCCCGCTCGCACTCGCCATCGCCCCCACCCGCGAGCTCGCGATGCAGGTGAAGGCCGAGCTCGCCTGGCTCTATGCACAAACGGGCGCCCGCATGGCCTCCTGCGTCGGCGGCATGGATGCGCGCGCGGAGGCCCGGGCGCTTGCCGCCGGCTGTCACATCGTGGTGGGCACCCCCGGCCGCCTCCGCGACCACATCGAGCGCAACCGCCTCGACCTCTCCGCCCTCCGCGCCGTCGTGCTCGACGAAGCCGACGAGATGCTCGACCTCGGGTTCCGCGAGGACCTCGAGTTCATCCTCGACGCCACGCCCGACGGCCGCCGCACGCTGCTGTTCTCGGCCACCATCGCGAAGGAGATCGCGACGCTGGCCAAGCGCTACCAGCGCAACGGCCTCCGCATCGACACCGTCCGCCGCGACTCCCCGCACGCCGACATCGATTACCGCGCCGTGACCATGGCCCCGCACGACGCCGAGCGCGCCGTGGTCAACGTGCTCCGCTACTTCGAATCCCCCGCCGCCCTCGTGTTCTGCGCCACACGGGAGGGCGTGAAGCGCCTCCACGGTCGCCTCCTCGCCCGCGGCTTCGGCGCCGTCGCGCTCAGCGGCGAGCTCAGCCAGGCCGAACGCACCAACGCCCTCCAGGCCCTGCGCGACGGCCGAAGCCGCGTCTGCGTCGCAACCGACGTCGCCGCCCGCGGCCTCGACCTGCCGGACCTCGACCTCGTCGTCCACGCCGACCTGCCCGTCAACAAGGAGACGCTGCTCCACCGCTCCGGCCGCACCGGGCGCGCCGGGCGCAAGGGCACGAGCGTGCTGCTGGTGCCCTTCGCCCGCCGCCGCCGGGCCGAACAGCTGCTCACGGCGGCCGGCCTCGACGCCGGCTGGAGTGACCCGCCGGGCCCCGACCTCATCGCCGAGCGCGACCAGGAGCGCCTGCTCAACGACCCGCTGATCACCGCACCCCCCGCCGAGGCCGACCAGGCCTTCGCCACCATGCTGCTCGAGCGCGCCGGCCCCGAAGGCGTCGCCCACGCCCTCGCCCGTGTGCTCCGCTCGCGCCTCCCCGCCCCCGAGGAGGATTTCCACCAGGCCCCGGCCCCGTCGGCCACCCGCCCCGGCTCGCACCCCGGTTCCCAGGCAATGCGCGAGGAGCGCGAGCCCCAGCGCGCCATCAACACCTCCATCGGCCCTGTCGCCTGGTTCCGCATCGACATCGGCCGCCGCAAGAACGCGGACCCGAAATGGCTCATCCCCATCATCTGCCGCCTGGGCGGCATCACGAAGGCCGAGATCGGCGCCATCCGCATCTTCGACACCGACACCCGCTTCGAAGTCGCCGCCGACTCCGCCCCCCGCTTCACCGCCGCCGTCCGCGACCTGGCCCCCACCGACCCCCAGATCGAACCCGCGACCGCCGGGGCCGCCATCCGCACCTCCGGCCCCAAGGCAGCCCGCTCCTACGCGAGCCGCAAGGCCCCGAGAGCCGCACGGGGGTAGGATGCTTCCCCGCTCCCTCCCGCCTTGCGGGAGAAGGGTGGGAGAGTGGGCCGCACGCACGAGCCATGGGTAGACGCGACGCCATGATCGAGTTCATCGAACCCCCACCCCCCGGCTCCCCCCGCCCGTTCAGCCGCGCCACCCGCGCCAACGGCCTCCTGTTCGTCAGCGGCACCTCCGCCCCGCACGACCCGGCGCGCGGCATCCACCGTGGCGACACCGCCGCCGACCAGGTCCACGCGGCCCTGGCCGAGATCGCCCGCGTCCTCGAAGAAGCCGGCAGCAGCCTCGGCCGCGTCGTCCAGGTCTCGATGCTCAACAAGGACTCGGCCGACTACGACGAGTGCAACGCCGCCTACGTGAAGCACTTCCCGAACGGACTGCCCGCCCGCCACACCGCCCTGTTCGGCGTCCCCACCGCCGCCCGCGTCGCTTTCGCTTGCACGGCCCTCGCCGCGGGGGCCTGAAGCGCAGCCCTCACCGCGGCGCCAGCCGGAGGGTGCTCACGATCTCCGCCGCGGTCAGCTCCACCCTCTCGTCGGCCAGCCAAAGCGGCACCAGGTCCGAATAATGCGGACTGCGCGGATCGCCCGACTGCCCCGGCAGGTTGATGCCCCGCGCCGCCCCTGGGTCGCCCAGATCGATCACCGCCGCAAAGCTCGCACCACCCGACACCTGGGTCGCCTGCGGACCGGCCCACCACCGCGCCTTCACCGTCGCCCCATCGCCGCCGCTTCCGCCGGCATGCACATTCGCCACCGCCCCGAGCGCCGCGAGCCCATGCCGTAGCTCGAGCTGGTGCAGCTCCCCCCAGCGCCGCCCCGCCGCCTGCGCCCAAGCCGCCTCCAACGCTGCCTGCCCGAGCGCCATCCGCTCCGGCACGCGCGCATCCTCGCCCGTCGCCAGCGCCAGAAGCACGTGCGGGTGCAGCACGGGCAACGCCTCCCGCACCGCCGCAGGCAGCGTCTCCGGCAGGATCGCCCGGCGCAGCGCGGCCCCGAACCCGGCCCACCACAGCTCGAACAGCGCCGCCGCGGTGCTCTCCGCCTCCACGCGACCATCCCACGCCAGCAGCGCCGCCGCCCCCTCCCCCGACAGCCCGGCCATCACCGGCCGCAGCGCCCGCGCCCGTAGGTTGGCCGTATCGCATTGCAGCGCCTGGCAATCCGCCACCGACACGCGCCCGTTCGCGCCCAGCACCTCGGCGATCCGTCGATACCGGTCGTCCGGCGTCCACTCCCGGCTCGTCACTTGCGCCTCGGGCCAGCCGGGCGGGAACGGCATCTGGTTCGCGGTTGCAATCCAGCCCTCCGGCGGGTTGTAGACGCCAACCATCTCGTCCGGATCGAGCACCCCGTCCCAGCGATACGGCCCGGCCGCCGGCACCGGCATCAGCCCGTCATACCCCACCCGCCGCGGCACCCGCCCGCCCGTCTGCCAACCGATGTTCCCCTCCACGTCGGCGTACAGGTAGTTGCTGCCCCACACCGCCGTCCGGATGGCGGCCCGATACTCCCCCCAGTTCCGCGCCAGCATCAGCGGCACGTATTCGAGCGCCACCGAAGGCCCGCTCTCCCGCTGCACCGAGCGCACCACCAGCGCATGCCGGGCGGCCCGGTCCTCGAACACCAGCGGCCCCAGCGCGCTCAGCGCCACCTCGGCCACCGCATCCTCCGCCCCGCGCACCGCCACACGCTCCTGCACGCGCTCGATCGGCCGCCACCCGTCCGGCCCCCGCCAGGCGGACCCGTCGGCGTTCAGCTCCAGCACGAACAGGTCCTCCTGGTCGACCTGGAAGTCGGTGCGCCCGAACGCGATCCGGTCCGTATGGCCGAACTGGAACCCGGGCCGCCACGCCGGCCCCGCCCCCACCGCATCCAGCCCCGGCGCCCGCATGTGCACGATCACCCGCGGCCCCGGCACGCTCACCGCCAGATGCGGGTCGTTGGCCAGCAGCGCATGCCCCGTCGCACTGCGCCCGGGTGCCACCACCCAGCCATTGCTCCCCTGCATCGCGTCGAGGTCATCCTCCAGCGCCCCCTGCCTGACTGCCCGCGCGAACGGAAGCGGCCCCGAGAGCCGCCCCAACAGCGCCAGCTGCGACGGATGCAGCCGGGCGCAGTCCAGCCCCTCCGGCACGCGCAGCGCGTGCCGGGGCGCCAGCGGCATGGCCAGCGCATCGAGCCCGAGCTGCCCATGCGCCGCCAGCACCGCCCGCCGCATCTCGGCCCGCACGTTGGGCGGCCCGCTATCGCGCATCCGGATCAGGTCCTCGGCCGCCCACCGCTCCGGCCGCATGTCCAGCGCCACGAACTCGGGCGGCAGCAGCGACGCATCCGCCTCCACCGCCCCGATCCGCGCATTCACCCCCGCCACCCACGCCTCGGCCAGCGCCTGCACCCGCGGGTCGTGGTGCCCCCACTCGGCCGCCACCTCTCCCCGGAACCGCACCGTCCGCGCCGCCACGTCGAACGGCACGAACGCTGGCCCGAACACCCCGGCCAACCGGCCCAGCGTCCGCCGCCGCGCCAGGTCCATCTGCCACAGCCGCAGCGTCGCCACCGCATAGCCCTGCCCGAAGAACGCGTCGGCCACCGACCCGGCCTCCACATGCGGGATCCCCCACCGGTCCCACCCGATCGAGAGCGGCCCCCCGAGCCGCTCCACCCCCTCCACCCGCTCCACCCGCTGTGCCCGCGCGCCAGCTCCCGCGCCAAGCGCCGCCGCCGCCGCCAGAACCGTCCGCCGCTGCATCGCCGATCCCCCACTGGCCGTCGTCGCGGATACTGCTAGCCTTCCGCTGCAACGACCAGACCACTCGAGGCGCCCATGCTCCGCCGTACCCTCCTCCGCGCCGCCCTCGCGACCGCCCCCTTGGCCACCCCCGCCATCGCCGCCAACCCGCGCACCCTCCGCTACATCCCGGACGCGGACCTCGCCATCCTCGACCCGGTCTGGACCACCGCCACCATCACCCGCGACCACGCCTACATGGTCTTCGACCAGCTCTACGGCATCGACGAGACGGATACGGTCCGCCCCCAGATGCTCGCCGGCCACACGCTCGAGGGCGGCACAACCTGGACCCTCACGCTCCGCAACGGGCTCCGCTTCCACGACGGCACCCCCGTGCTGGCCGCCGACGCCGTCCAGTCCATCCGCCGCTGGGCCGCCCGCACCCCGTTCGGCCAGGCGCTGCTCGCCGCCTCGGACGAAATCGCCGCACCGGACGACCGCACCATCCGCATCCGCCTCAAGCGCCGCTTCCCCGTCGACCGCTGCCTCGCCAACGGGCCGCCCATCATGCCCGCCCGCCTCGCCGCCACGGACCCGTCCCGCGCCATCCTCGAGATGGTCGGCAGCGGCCCCTTCCGCTTCCTGCCGGACGAGCGCGTGTCCGGCGCCCGCGCCGCCTACGCCCGGTTCGAGGGCTACGTCCCCCGCGACGGCGCGCCGAGCTACACCGCCGGGCCGAAGATCGCCCACGTGGACCGTGTGGAATGGACCGTCATCCCGGACCCGAGCACCGCCGGCGCCGCCCTGCAATCCAACGAGGCCGACTGGTGGGGCTCGGCCACCTACGACCTGCTCCCTTGGCTTCGCCGCGCCCGCGGCCTCGTCGTCGGCACGGTCCAGGGCCCGGGCCAGATCCCCATCCTCCGGTTCAACCACCTCCACCCGCCCTTCGACGACCCGGCCATCCGCCGCGCCATCCTGCCCGCGCTCGACCAGGCCGAGTTCATGCACGCGCTGGCCGGCGACGAGCGGGCCCTCTGGCGCACCGGCGTCGGCGCCTTCGCGCTCGAGAGCCGCATGGCCAACGCCGTCGGCCTCGAGGCCCTCACCGCCCCGCGGAGCCTCGAGGCTGCCCGCCAAGCCCTCCGCGCCACCGCCTACGCCGGCCAGCCCGTCCTGCTCATGAGCCCCGCCGACGTGCCGAACGTGTCCGCAACCTCGCTCGTCGCCGCCGACCTGCTCCGCCGCATCGGCTTCACGGTCGACCTGCAGGTCATGGACTGGGGCACGCTCCTCCAGCGCCGCAGCAAGGAGGCGCCCCCCGCCGAGGGCGGCTGGAATGCCGTCACCACCAGCCTCAACGGCACCGGCATCATGGACCCGGCCGGCCATATCGGCATCCGCTCCGACGGCCGCCGCGCCTGGCCGGGCTGGCCCACCAGCCCACCCATGGAAGCACTCCGCGCCGCCTGGCTCGAGCAGGACGACCTCGCGGCCCAACAAGCCATCGCCCGCGATATCCAGGCCCGCTTCTGGCAGGACGTGCCCTACATCCCCCTCGGCGAAACCTACACCGCCTATGCCCACACCACCCGCCTCCGCGGCGTCCCCTACGGCTTCCCCCAATTCTACGGGGTCAAGCTGGACTGACGGCTTCTCCCTCTCCCCCTGGGAGAAAGCCGGGGTGAGGGCCCGCCGCCTGCGAGGTCACACCCTCAGCCAGCCCCATCGTCCAACGGCCAGATCGGCCGCCGCAGCCGCTCGAACCGCCCCCCGCGCAGGATCACGGACCCGAGCCCCCCGCCATCCACCGTGATGATCCGCCGCGCCACCGGCTCGAACGCCGCCCGGAAATGCTGCGCGGACTTCACCACCACCGCCCGCTTCCGCCCGACGTCGATGCCCAAAGACGTGAGCTGCGCCAAATCCGTCGCCTGCCCGTTGCGCGAGATCACGGCCACCTCGATCCCGTCGCCCTCCCCGACGCGGAGCAGCATGGAGGGTCCGTACTCCCGCCACACGCCGCCCGCCATGGGCCCATGGGCGCGGAACCGCCCGTCACTGAGCGTCACCACCTGCGCCTCGAGCCGCAACGGCCCGCCCCCCGCCGCCGGGTCGTGCTTGCCGCCGAGCTCGATCGTGCCTCGCTGCCCCACCCCGATCGCCATGCCCTGCCGCACCGCCTCCGGGTCGAAGATCGCGTAGAAGGCCACGTTCTCCAGCCCAGCCTCCACCATCGCCGCCAGCAGGTTCGTCGCGTCCCCATAATGCCCGCTGCCCGGGTTGTCGGTCACCTCGTTGATCACCAGCGGCCCACCTGCGACAGGGTCGCCCACCTCCGCCGCCAGCGCCACAGCCTCGGCCATCGGCGTCCAGTGCTGGCTCGTCCAGGCCCGCTCCGCCCAGGCATGGTCCATGAACGCCTCCGCGATCGCCGCCCCGCGCGGGTCCGCCCCATCCGTCGTCACCGCCACGCTCGGCCCGGCGTCATGGATGTCCGCCGCCGAGAACCCGCTCTGCACGCTCACCACCAGCGCCTCGCCGCTCGCCTCCAGCGCGTCCGCCCGGTCCAGCAGCGCCCGCATCGGCCCCGCCTGCGTCCGCCCGCCATCGAGCCCCCGCAGCATCGGCCGCCGGGCCAGCGCCACCTGCGGCCGGACCTCGCCCCGCATCGCCCGGTCCAGCAGCGCCGCCCCTTGCAGCGCCCGCTCGTAATAGTCGATGTGCGGATAGGTCCGCACCGAGATCAGCGCGTTCGCACTCGCAGCCATCAGCGCCGTCACGTTCGCATGCAGGTCGAGCGTCACCACGATCGGCACGTCCGGCCCGGCCGCCGCCCGCAGCCGCCGCAGCAGCTCGCCCTCCGCATCCTCGTGGCTCGCCGTCACCATCGCCCCGTGCAGGTGCAGCAGCACCCCGTCCACCCCCGGCGCCTCTGCCAGGATCAGCCCAACCAGATGCTCGAACGCCGCATCCTCCACCGTGCCGGACGGGTTCGCCCCCGCCACCAGCGGATGCCGCAGCGCCCACCCATACCGCTTCGCCGCCTCGAACGTGGCCCCGAACGCCGTGCGCGTCCCCCGCCGCTCCCGCGCCACCGCGTCCCCCTGCAGCAGCCGCCCGAAATGCGCCAGCGTCGTCGGCAGGCGCGAGAACGTGTTGGTTTCGTGCGACAACCCGGCAGTCAGGACGATTGGCATGGCAGCGCTCCCCGCAGCATCCAGCCCGACCTGCCCGAGCCGATGGCGGCCGGATCGTCGCTGGCTCGATCCGGCAGCCTACGCCGCCCCGGCACACGGTAAAGACCCCCCGGCCCCCGCACCCGCCGATCACCCCCCGAGATAGGCCGCCACCACGGCCGGGTCCGCCGCCACCACGCCGGCCGGCCCCTCCAGCACCACCCGCCCCGTCTCCAGCACATAGGCGTGGTCCGCCACCTCCAGCGCAGCGGACGCGTTCTGCTCCACCAGGAGGATGGTCGTCCCGTCGGCCCGGAGCGCCGCCAGTATGGAAAAGATCTCCTCCACGAACAGCGGCGCCAGCCCCATGCTCGGCTCGTCCAGCAGCAGCAGACGCGGCGCCCCCATCAGCGCCCGCCCGATGGCCAGCATCTGCTGCTCGCCGCCCGAGAGCGACCCGGCGAACTGCCCCAGCCGCTCCCGCAAGCGGGGAAAGCGCGCCAGCACCGCCTCCTGCCGCCGCCCGATCTCCACCCGGCTCGGCACGAGGTACGCGCCAAGTTGCAGGTTCTCCGACACCGTCAGCTCGGCGAAGCACTGCCGCCCCTCCGGCACCTGGCGCAGCCCGGCCGCCGCAATCCGGTGAGCTGGCGTCCCCGCAATCTCGTCCCCGCCGAACCGGATGCTGCCGCCCCGCGGCCGCACCAGCCCCGAGATGGCCCGCATGATCGTCGTCTTGCCCGCCCCGTTGGCCCCGATCAGGCACACGCACTGCCCCGCCGGGACAGCGAGGCTCACCCCATGGACCACTTCGATCCGTCCATAGGCCACCTGGAGCCCCGTGATGGCGAGGTCGGTCATGCCCCCCGCACCCCCACCTTCGCGCCAGCCGCAAGCCGCGCCGCAACCTTGTGGCCGAGGTACGCCTCGATCACCGCGCCATCCTGCCGCACCGCCTCGGGCACCCCATCGGCAATGCGCCGCCCGAAGTTCAGCACCGTCACATGGTCCGACAGGTCCATCACGAACCCCATGTCGTGCTCCACCAGCAGCACCGTCGTCTTCAGGCTGCGGATGCGCCGCACGAGGCCTGCCAGCGCCTCCGTCTCGGCCGGGTTCATGCCCGCGGCCGGCTCGTCCAGCAGCAGCAGCGCAGGCTCCGGCGCCAGGGCGCGGGCGATCTCGAGCCGCCGCTGGTCCCCGTAGCTCAGGGCTCCCGCCTGCCGGTCGCCCTCGTCCGCCAGGCCCACGAAGGCCAGCGCCGCCCGGGCCTGCTCCACCAGGCGCTGCTCCTCCCGCCGCATCCGGCCGGTGCGCAGCAGCACGCGCAGCAGCCCGGCACGCCCCTTCACGTGCAGCCCCGTGAGCACGTTCTCCAGGGCCGTCATCTCGGCGAACACCCGGATGTTCTGGAACGTCCGCCCCATCCCGAGGGCCGCCCGCCGCTCCGGCGCCGCCCCGGTGATGTCCGCGCCCCCCAGCACCACCCGCCCGGCACTCGGCGCCACCAGGCCCGACACCAGGTTGAACAGCGTCGTCTTCCCCGCCCCGTTCGGCCCGATCACGGCATGCACGCCGCCGGGCTCGACCACCATGTCCACGGCGTCCACCGCCACCAGGCCCGCGAACCGCCGTGTGAGCCCCTCGAGCCGCAGCAGGCTCACGGCTCCACCCCTCGCGCCCGCGGGCTGAGGCTCCGCCGCATCCGCATCGCCAGCAGCCCCCGCGGCAGGAACAGCACGGCCAGCACGATGATGATGCCGTTCATCACCAGCCGCACGTCGCTGATCGGCCGCAGCACCTCGGGCAGCAGCGTCAACACCCAGGCGCCCAGCACCGGCGCGACCGGCGTTCCGATGCCGCCCAGCAGCGCGTAGCTCAGGATGGTCACCGCAGGCTCGAACCCATACTCGTTCGGCCCGATGAAGCTGCTCACATGGGCCGAGAGGCACCCGGCCAGCCCGGCAAGCGCCGCCGAGGCCAGCAGGGCACCCATCTTGTAGCGCCCGATCGGCACCCCCATCGCCTGCGCTGCCGTCTCGTCCTCCCGCATCGCCTCCATCGCCCGCCCGATGCGGCTCCGCCCCACGAGCCACAGCGCCGCCACCGCGAGCGCCAGCAGCCCATAGATCATCCACGACTCCGCCCGCTGCGGGATGCCCGACAGCCCCAGGGCGCCCCCCACGTATTCCGTGTTGAGATACACCGCCCGAAGCACCTCGCCCAACCCGATGGTGCTGATGGCCAGGTACACCCCCGCCAGCCGCAGCGTCGGCACCCCGATGGCCAGCGCGAACAGCACCGGCACCACCACGCTCGCCGGCAGCACGAGCACGAATGGCAGCTTCAGCTTCACCGTCAGCAGCGCCGAGCTGTAGGCGCCGAGCCCCATGAACGCCGCCTGCCCCAGGCTCAGCTGCCCCACGCTCAACACCACATACATGCTCAGCGCCAGGAGCCCGTTCACCCCCAGCGCATGCACCAGGTTCTGATAGGTCCACAGGAGATCGTCGAGCCAGAGCGGCATCTAGGCCCGCCTGACCACGGCACGCCCGAACAGCCCGGAAGGCCGCGTCCACAGCACCGCCACCAGGATCAGGAACGCCACGGCTTCCTTGAGCCCGGAGGACACGTATCCCGCCGTCATCACCTCCACGATGCCCAGGCCCAGCCCGGCCAGCACCGCCCCCCGCAAGTCCCCCATGCCGCCCACGATGATCACCACGAACCCGCGCAGCATCATCGTCTCGCCCATGTAAGGATGGATCGCGTTGAAGTTGAGCCCGATCAGCACGCCGCCCGCCCCGGCCAGGCACCCCGAGATGAAGCTCACGAGCCGCGCCGCCCGCCCCGTGTCGATGCCCATCAGCGCCGCCGCATCCGGCTTCTCCGCCATCGCCCGGATGGCCAGCCCGAGCCGCGTGCCCCGCATCAGCGCGAGCAGCCCGGCCACCAGCACCGCCGTCGCCCCCAGGATCAGCACCTGCGCCGCCGTGATCCGCACATCCCCACCGGGAAGGGCAAGCACCCATGCCTCCGCCGAGATCACCCCGGGCGGCAACCGCCGGATGTCCGGCCCCAGCCACGCGGTCAGCGCCGAATACAGCGCGAGCACGCCACCCAGCGTGACCATCAGGAAGGACAGCTCCGGCGCCTGCATCCGCCGCAGCCGCGTCAGCAGCAGCCCGTCCAGCACCACTGCGATGATCCCTGCCGCAACCGACGCCAGCGGCAGCGCCGCCCAGATCGACAGGCCGAACGACCGCGTCAGCCAAAGCGCCACCAGCGCGCCCGCCGAGAAGTAAAACCCGTAGGTCAGGTTGATCACCCGCAGGACGCCGAACATCAGCGTGAAGCCGAGGGCGAACAGGGCATAGGTGGCGCCGAGCAGGACGCCGTTTGCGATCTGCTGAGCGAGCATCGCAAGGCCTATAGGCAAACTGGGCCGCATCGTCCAGCCGTCCGGCCCACGCCAAGACGCCTCGAACCGCCCACTTGCCGCGCAGAAACCGTTGTGTTAGCGGAATTAGAACACCCAAGGAAACGTGAACGATGGCGACCCGACGCGACGAACAGCCGCCATGCCCCTAGCCGCGCAAACATGGACCATGGCGCGGAGCACCACGCCCTGGCTCACCACCGCAATCCTGGACCGCACGGACCCGACCGGCCTCGACGCCCTGACCCTGCTGCTCTCGACCACGCTCGAGACGAGCTTCAGCCTCATCACCCCCGAGAGCCCGTCCGGCCGCGCGGCGGCCATGACCACGGCGTCCATCACCCTGAGCCGCCCGGACGGGACGACGCTGCTTGCCGCCCAGCCCTCCATCACGCTGACGGCCCAGGGCACCACCCCCACCGCGACCGGCACCGTCTCCGCCACGAGCAGCCTCGCCGTCGTACCTGGCCTGAATGCAGACGCCACGTTGCTCATCGGCACCGGTCAGCTCGGCCTCCCGCTCGCTGCCAGTGCCCGGCTGCGCGCCACGCTGCCGGGCAACGCCGAAGCCCATTTCTCCGCCGCCATCGCCGCCACCGTCGCCACGCAGCCGACCGGCGCAGGCCCAGTTACGGCCGGCAACACGGGCGGCAACACGGGCGGCAACACGGGCGGGTTCAACATCACCGCCACGTTCCCGCCCATCCTCTACCTCGGCATCTCCCGCACCCCGCTCCAGACAAGGACCATCGACCCGGGCCAGACCGGCTCCACCGCCACCTTCGCCATCGACGGCTTCGACCCGGCTCTCGGCCGCCTCGTTGGCATCGAGCTCAGCCTCGCCACCACCGCATCCGGCACCCAACGCGCCGAGAACAGGGACCGTGCGGACGCCGACCTCACCGTAGCCCAGACCGCGACGGTCGGCCTCGCCATCGGGACCACCAACCTCATCGCCGACGACGCCACGCTGGCCACCACCACCCGGCTCGCCCCGTTCGACGGCGACGCTGACTATGCCGGCCCGTCCGGCGCCACGCTCAACCCGGTCGTGGATCCGGTCGCGCCCACCAGCTTCACCCTGGCAGCCGGGCTCGACCGGTTCGCCGTCGCCGGCCCCGTCAGCATCGAGGCCACCCGCACCGGCGCCACATCGGTCGACGGCCCGGCCAACCTCGACCTCGTCACCACCCTCATCGCCGGCGCCACCGCGACGTTCGTCTACGATTACCTGCCTTGGGACGTGCGCTACACCAACGTGACCGCGGGCACGAGCGGCAGCGACGTGGGCCAGGCCTACTCCGGCCCGGTTGCCGGGCTGCAGCGGCAATACATCTGGTCGAGCCCCGACAGCGTCGCCATCGCAGCCTCCGTCCCGAGCGCCTTCCTGAAGGGCGGGCCAGGCGGCGACGCGCTGGCGGCCATCGGCGGCAGCAACGTGCTGGACGGCGGCGCCGGCTCCAACTTCCTGGTCGGCGCCACGGGCGCGGATGGCGGCGCCGACACCTTCTTCGTCGACGGCCGATCCAGCGCCACCACCTGGTCCACGGTCGTCAACTTCCACCCCGGCGACCAGGCCACCATCTTCGGCTTCCGCCCCGGCACCAGCACCCGCGCCTGGACCGCCGACGACGGCGCCGACGGCTTCCGCGGCGCCACGATCCACAGCGAGCTTGCCGGCCCCGGCTCCGGCATCACGGCGAGCTTCACCTTCGCCGGCCTCGACCTCGGCAGCGCCGCCAGCCTCACCATCACGGACGGCACGCTCGCCAAAGGCACGCCGGGCGAAGTGGGCTACCTCCTGATCCAATACCTGTAGCCAGCACGGCGCCAACCGGGCCGATCGGCGCCGCAACCATCTGTGGACAGGCGCAATCCCTTCCGCCAGAACTGCGGGCAACGGACGCACAAACGGCCCGGACGGGAGCGTAATGGACCAGCCGACCATGATCGGAGCCGCCGAGACCGCGCTCGCAGAGCCCCTGCTCGACGTCCGCGCCGTGACCCTGCAATACCGCACAACCGAACGCATCGTGACCGCCACCCACCGCGTCAGCTTCCAGGTGTTCCCGAGCGACCGTTTCATCCTCCTCGGCCCCTCCGGCTGCGGCAAGTCCACCCTGCTCAAGGCCGTCGCCGGCTACATCGAGCCGGTCGAGGGCGAGTTCCACCTCCAGGGCACCCGCATCACCCAGCCGGGCCCGGACCGCATGATGGTGTTCCAGGAGTTCGACCAGCTGCTGCCCTGGAAGACGGTGCGCGAGAACATCGTGTTCCCGCTGACCACCACCCGCCGCCTCTCCCGCGCCCAGGCCCGCGAGCGCGCCGACTACTACATCGACAAGGTCGGCCTTGGCCGCTTCGGCGACGCCTACCCGCACACCCTCTCGGGCGGCATGAAGCAGCGCGTCGCCATCGCTCGCGGCATGGCCATGGAGCCGCGCATCCTACTGATGGACGAGCCTTTCGCCGCGCTGGACGCCCTCACCCGCCGCACCATGCAGGACGAGCTGCTCCGCCTGTGGGACGAGACGCGCTTCACCGTCCTGTTCGTCACCCACTCCATCAACGAGGCCATCAAGATCGGCAACCGCATCCTCCTCCTCAGCCCGCACCCGGGCCAGGTCCGCGCCGAGATGAACTCCCTGCCCCGCGACAATCCGGACCCGGACGCCCTCGTCAGCCTCGAGCGTACCATCCACGACCTGCTCTTCACATGAGCACCACCCTCGACCAACCTCCCGTCCAGCGTCCGGACGCGTTCTACGAGGTCACCGCCTTCACCGGCGCCGGCGCCGTCGAGCGCCCGCTGCCCTGGATTACCCGGGTCTTCAACCGCGGCTGGCTGCGCAAGATCGCCCTCATCATCGCCCTGGCCTGCATCTGGCAGCTCTACGCCACCCTGCTCGACAACGACCTGCTGTTCCCCACCTTCGCCGAGACCGTTCGCGCCTTCACGGCCAACATCGTCAACGGCGTGCTGCCCAACCGCGCCTGGTCCTCGGTCCGCGTGCTCCTCATGGGCTACGGCATCGGCGTCGGGCTCGCGACCATCCTCTCGGTGGCCGCCATCAACACCCGCATCGGCAACGACCTGCTCGAGACGCTGACGAGCATGTTCAACCCGTTGCCCGCCATCGCCCTGCTGCCGCTCGCCCTCCTCTGGTTCGGCCTCGGCAACGGCAGCCTCGTCTTCGTGCTCATCCACTCCGTCCTGTGGGTGGTCGCGCTCAACATGCACGCAGGCTTCCTCGGCGTGTCGTCCACGCTCCGCATGGTTGGCCGCAACTACGGCCTGCGCGGCATCCGCTACGTGATCACCATCCTCATCCCCGCCGCCTTCCCCAGCATCCTCACCGGCCTGAAGGTCGGCTGGGCCTTCGCCTGGCGCACTCTCATCGCCGCCGAGCTCGTCTTCGGCGTCGCATCCGGCGCCGGCGGCCTCGGCTGGTTCATCTTCGAGAACAAGAACCAGCTCGAGATCCCCGCCGTCTTCGCCGGGCTGCTGAGCGTCATCCTCATCGGCCTCACCGTCGAGAACCTGGTCTTCGCCACCATCGAGCGCAAAACCGTCCGCCGCTGGGGCATGCAGCACTAGCCGGCGTCGATTGTTACGGACTCCTAACCTTGAGTGTGCTCTGGTCGCGCTGCCGCCAGCCACCCCGGGGAGACCGTCATGCTCAAGCTCAAGCTGATCGCCGCCGCAGCCGCCATCCTCGCCACGGCCGGCGCGGCCCACGCCACGCAGATCACGGACCCCGCGAACGATTTCTACGTCGGCTACACAGGCCCGCAGAACGGCGACCTCGACGTCCTCACGACCTCGGCAGACATCGTCGGCACCAACCTCATCCTCGGCGCCAAGGTCAACGGCACCGTCGGCACCACCCCCAACTGGCAGTTCGTCTGGGGCATCAACCGCGGCAACGGCACGGCCCGCTTCGGCGCCACCCTCGCCGGCGTCCTCTTCGATGCGGTCGTCTCCATCACAGCCACCACCAAGGCCGTGAACCTGCTCGACCCGGCGCCCACCGTCTCCCAAACGCTCCCGACCGCAAACGTGGTCACCAGCCTCGACACCATCACCGTCACCGTGCCGCTCGCGCTGCTGCCCACCCGCGGGTTCGCCGCGCCGGACTACGGCATCAATCTCTGGCCCCGCGTGTCCGACATCGCAGGCGTCGCCGGCATCGCCGACTTCGCGCCGGACAACGCCACCTTCAAGGTGCCCGAACCCGCGAGCCTCGCACTCCTCGGCTTCGCCGTTGCAGGCCTCGCCCTCACGCGCCGCCGCGCCGGGTGACGCTAGACGCCTGAAACACGCGCCCCGGCAGCCCGGCTCACCCAGGCTCCCGGGCCGCCGGCCCGGCTTACCCGGGCTCTCGGGCCGCACCCGGCGCGCGAACCCCCTGCACCGCCCAGACCGCCACCCCATACGCCACCGCCGCCATCAGGAACGGCGCCCCGGGGAAGTGCACTGCCGCGTCAGGCGCCGCGAACACGCCGAACACCCACCCGGCCAACACCGGCGCCACGATCGCCGTCAGTCCCTGGAACGAGCTCAGCGCTCCCTGCGCGCTTCCCTGCCGATCCGGCCCCGCCATGCCCGATACGATCGACTGCACCGCCGGGCCGCTGATCGCCGCCAGGGATTGCAGGGCGATGCCGACGGCGAGGATCCAGGGCGAATACGCGAACGCGAACGCCACATAGGCCACGCCCGACATCGCATACCCCACCAGCGCGGCCCGCCTCTCCCCCAGCCGCTTCATCACCCGCCCGATCAGCACCCCCTGCACCAGCGCGGACCCGGCCCCCACCGCCGCGAGCGCGAAGCCATTCTCCTGCGTGCCCCACCCGAGCCGCAGATCGTTGGCCAGGACGAAACTGCTCTGCAACGTGCCCAGCGCGAACCAGGTGCAGCACCAGGCGAGCACAAGCCGCGCATACGCCCGGTCATGCGCCACCAGCGCCAGGTTCGACAGCGGGTTCGCCTGCTTCCACGAGAACGCCCGCCGGTTCTCCGCACGCAGCGTCTCGGGCACGAACACCAGCCCGTAAAGGAAGTTGACCCCCGCCAGCCCCGACGCCACCAGGAATGGCACCCGCACCCCATACCCCCCGAGCCACCCGCCCAGCGCCGGCCCCACCACGAAGCCCAGCCCGAACATCGCCCCCACGAGGCCGAACCGCCGGCCCCGCTGCTCCGGCGTCGACACGTCCGCGATCGCCGCCGTCGCCGCCGCGAAGTTGGCCGCCGTCGCCCCGGCCACCAGCCGCCCCACGAACAACCAGCCGAGCGTCGGCGCGAATGCCAGCACGAGGTTGTTCACGCAGATGCCTGCCAACGACACCAGCAGCACCGGCCGCCGCCCGAACCGGTCGCTCAGCGCCCCGAGCAGCGGCGCGCACAGGAACTGCATCGCGGAGAACACCCCGAGCAACGCCCCCGTCCAGATCGACGCCCCCGCTGCGGCCTGCGCCGACAGCTCCATCACCAGCGTCGGCACGATCGGCACGATGATCCCGAACGCCAACGCGTCGATCCCGATCGTCGCCAGCACGAACCCCAACGGACCACGCCCCGAACGCCCCAAGACACCCCCAAACGCAAAACGGCCTCTCCTGCCCGCTCCATCTCGCGGGGGCGCATGGACGGGGGAGCCGCGAGCACGAGCTTCAGCCTGTAGGCGCGCCGACCACCCGCCGCAACCTACCCCGCCCGCGCCCGCTCCTCGTCGCGCTGGCACTTCGCGAACTGCTCGACGGACGTGTTGTAGTTGCGCGACAACTTCTCCAGCGCCTGGCTCGGGTTGCCGCCCGTCCGCACATCCTTCACCAGGTCCCGCCCGCCGCCGACCACCTCGTCGAGGTCCTTGCCGTATCGCAGGCAGTAGCTGTTCGGCTTAGGCTTCAGCGAGTTCATCAACTCGGCCAATTGGTCGTTACGCCGCGCCACCTCCTCCACCGCCGCCGCCAACGCCGTCGCGTTCCGCGCAGCCCGTGCCGGGCCCACCTCGTCCACGGCCCGCAGCAGCGTGCGCGACGCGAGGCTCGTCGACAGCATTGCCCGTGCGAGCGAGGCCGAGGGCAGCGAGGCCAGCACCTTCTCGTCCCGCGCGAACTCGTGGTCGAACAAGGCGTTCTCGAACCCCTGCGCGCGCCGGACCGTCTCGGTCATGGCCGCCACGAACAGCGGGTGCTGCTCCCGCGCCAGCTTGTACTCGTCCTGCTGGAACGCCCGGGTCGTCTGGTAGCGGTCCAGCCGCTTCACGATCGGGTTCACCGCCTCGAACGCCTTGATCAGCTCCAGCGCGGCCCCGTCGATGCCCTTCACCGCGCCCGGCTTGTCGATCGCCTTCTGCAGCCGCTCGATCGCAGTGTCGTAGTCGTTGATGCCGAACTGATACCAGGCATCCGCCCCGAGCTTCGTCCCCAGCCGTAGCACCCGCTCGTTGCCGCGCAGGTAGGAGGCGAGGTCGCGCTCGAGATGCGTCGAATCCACGATGTAGTTCTGCGCTTCCACATAGGCCTGCACCTTGGCCTCCTCGGGCGGCACCGCCGGCGCCCGCCGCGCCTCCCGCGCCCGGTTCCGCTCCTCGGCGGCCGCCCGGTCGCTCGCACCCCGCACCGTCGGATCCCCGCCCGCCGCCGCCAGCGCCGCGGCGTCGGGCGGAGGGAAGTCGCAGCTGAACGACTGCACCAGGCTCGACCGCGTGACGGCGTGCCCCTGCAGGCAGCTCTTGCCCATCTGCGTCGCGGCTCGCGGGTCCTTCACCGAGCCGTACGTCCCCCGCATCTGCACGATGGCCTGCCGCAACTGCCCGCGGACGGCGTCGGGGATGCCGGGGCTCGCCACGCATCGTTCATACGCCGCCAGGAAGGCATCGCAGGACGGGATGCCGGTCGACTCCTCCGCCACCGCCGCCCGCCCGGCCCCGAACACCATCACCGCCACCATCAGCCCACGCAGCATCAACGAACTCCTCGAACCCATGCGTAAACCCATACCGACATGGAGGTTGCCGAACCAGCCCTCACCCGCCACCGTGAACACGCGGTCCCCCGCCCGGAAGGGGGGCCAGGCGCCCGGAACGCCGGGCACAGTCATCGGCAGGGACACCAGAGATGCTCGCGATCGGCCTCATGACCGGAACCTCCGCCGACGGCGTGGACGCCGCCGCCCTGTGGTCGGACGGGCACCGCATCGAGCGCCTCGGCCCCACGCTCACCATCCCCTACCCGGCCATTCTGCGGGATGCCTGCCTCGCCGCCATGGACCAGGCCCGCTCCATGCCGCACGACACGGTCGAGGCGCACTTCGCCCCGCTCGCGACCGCGCTCGCCGCTGCCAACGCGGAGGCAGCGCTTGCCCTCATCGCCCGGCTTCCCACCCGCCCGGACCTGGTCGGCCTCCACGGCCAGACCATCCTGCACCGCCCCGACCACCGCTTCACCTGCCAGCTGGCAGACCCCCAGGCCCTCGCCGACGCCCTCGACCTTCCCGTCATCCACCGCTTCCGCCACGCCGACGTCGCGGCCGGGGGCCAGGGCGCCCCGCTCGTCCCCCTGTTCCACCAGGCCCTCCTCGGCCCCACCCCCACGGCCTGCGCCATCCTCAACCTCGGTGGCGTCGCCAACGTCACCTACCTCGACCCCCACACCATCCTCGCGTTCGACACCGGCCCCGGCAACGCCCTGCTGGACGACTGGGTCCACCGCCACACCGGCGCCACCCACGACGCCGAGGGCCGCATCGCCGCCTCGGGCCAGGTCCACGCCCCCACCCTCGAGCGCCTCCTGGCCCACCCCTGGTTCGACGCCCCGCCCCCCAAATCCCTCGACCGCAACGCATGGTCCCTCGGCCAGCTCGAGGGTTCGTCGTTGGCCGACGGCGCCGCGACCCTCGTGGCCTTCACCGCCCACGGCGTGGCCCTGGCCCGGTCCCACATGCCCCACCCCCCGGCGGCCTGGCACGTGGCGGGGGGCGGCCGGCACAACCCCACCCTCATGCAGGCCCTCGCAGCGGCCCTCGAGGCCCCCGTCCACCCCGTCGAAGCCCTCGGCTGGGACGGCGACGCACTCGAGGCGCAGGCCTTCGCCTTCCTCGCCATCCGCGCCCGCCTCGGCCTCCCGCTCAGCCTGCCCTCCACCACCGGCGTCCCCCGCCCCATGCCCGGCGGCTGCCTCACCCTCCCCGCCCAGTCTTTCGCCCAGACTCCCGCCCAGACTCCCGCCCAGACTCCCGCCCAGACTCCCGCCCAGACTCCCGCCCAGACTCCCGCCCAGACTCCCGCCCAGACTCCCGCCCAGACTCCCGCCCAGACTC
>JBBROS010000048.1:0-25419 GCA_038229135.1 Acetobacterales bacterium | reverse complement strand
GGTCCTGGGGGGTGAGGTCCGGGGGGCGACGATCCGTGGGGGCGGGAGCGATACGGTCACGGCGGCGTGGCGCATGGCAAGCGGGGCGGCTTGCGTGGCTGCCGGAAAGGCGCATCTACGAGTCATGGCCTACCCTGCTGCCCCAACCTCCCCCTCGCTATTCGCCGCCGCCGCCCGACCGCTCAAGAGCGCCATCGCCGCCGAGGTGGTGGCGTTGTTCAACGACCGTGCCCGGGGCGAGCAGCCCGTGCAGCGGCGGACGGACGGGCTGTTCGGCCCGCGCTCGGTGGTGTGGCGCGTGCATGGGGACGTGGCGGGCATGATGGTGGGGGGCGTGGCCGGGCTGCTGCTGCAGATGCTGCACCCGGCGGTGCTGGCGGGCGTGTGGGACCATTCGCGCTTCCGCAACGACATGGGCGGTCGGCTGCGGCGCACCGCGCGGTTCATCGCGCTGACGACCTATGGCGGCAAGGACGAGGCGGAGGCAGCGATCGCGCGGGTGCGGGGCATCCACGCCCACGTGCGCGGCACGCTGCCCGATGGCACGCCGTACGAGGCGAACGACCCGTCCAAGCTCGCCTGGGTGCACGTGACGGAGGCGACGAGCTTCCTCGCGGCATGGCGGCGCTACGCGGAGCCGCGGATGAGTGCGGCGGACCAGGACCGGTATCTGGCCGAGATCGCGGTGGTGGGCGCAGCGTTGGGGGCGGACCCGGTGCCGCGCACGCTGGCCGAGGCGCGGGCCATCGTCGAGGAGATGCGCCCGCTGCTGCGGGTGGACGGGCGCACCCGGGAGGTGGCGCAGCTGGTGCTGGGGCAGAGGGCTCCGAATGCGCTCGCGGTGCCGGTGCAGGCCATGGCGATGCAGGCCTCGATCGACCTGCTGCCGCCCTGGGCGCAGCGGATGCACGGGCTGGGGCAAGGCGGGCTGCCGCGGCCGCTGGTGCGGGCCGGCACGTTCGGGGTGTCGCAGACGCTGCGGTGGGCGTTCCGGTAGGCCGGCCGCTCCCGAGGGCGGCGATAGCTGCGCTTCCCCCCCAAGCCCCACCCGCACGGGGGGGAGGCGGGAGGGCCATTTTACCTCGAAGGAGGAGTGGCTTGCGGATCGGACCGACGGCGGTTGACCCGGTCGCGCGCGGCTTCCAAAACAGGCTGCAACGAGGGAGAACCGTCATGCCGAACCAGCCCGTGGTGCCCGAGGGCACGCCCGAGAGCCAGGCCTATAGCCATGGCGTGATCAGCACCGGCAGCCGCGTGCTGCACATCAGCGGCCAGGTGGGCGTGGGGCCGGAGGGTGTCGGGGCGGACCCGGAGGCGCAGTGCCGGCTGGCCTGGGCCAACCTGCTGCATGTGCTGAGCACGGCGGGGATGACGACGGCGGACCTGGTGAAGACGACGGTCTTCCTGACCAGCCCCGACCACATCGCGCCGTTCCGCGCGGCCCGCATGGCGGCGCTGGGCGGGCACAAGCCGGCCAGCACGCTGCTGATCGTGAGTGGCCTTGCGGACCCGGCCTGGGTGGTCGAGGTCGAGGGCGTCGCCGTCACGTAGCGCTTGAGGGCGGGCTGTTCACGACAGCTGGCCGTCCTTACCGGGCACGACCGTCTCAGGCACGCGCAGCGGTGACCGGGGCAATGCTCCAGGCGGCGGCGGGGGCTGCACAGGAGGTGGCGCGGGTGTAGCGTGCCGGCAAAAGGGAGACGCATCATGGACAGCAAGAACCCGGAGACGATCGCGCTGCATGCGGGCTGGCGGAAGGATGCGGCGACGAACGCGGTTGCGGTGCCGATCTACCAGACCACGAGCTACCAGTTCGAGGACACCGCGCATGCGGCCCGGCTGTTCGGGTTGCAGGAGCTGGGCAACATCTACACGCGCATCATGAACCCGACGACGGACGTGATGGAGAAGCGCGTGGCCGCCCTCGAGGGCGGGGTGGCGGCGGTGGCGGTGTCGAGCGGCCAGGCGGCGACGACCATGGCGGTGCTGAACCTGGCTCATGCCGGGGACAACATCGTGGCGAGCGCCGCGCTGTATGGCGGCACCTACAACCTGTTCGCCAACCAGATGAAGGACATGGGCATCGAGGTGCGGTTCGTGGACGCGGCGGACCCGGAGGCGTTCGCGCGGGCCACGGACGGGCGGACGCGGGCCTACTACGCGGAGACGCTGCCGAACCCGAAGCTCGAGGTGTTCCCCATCGCCGAGGTGGCGGCGATCGGGCGGCGGTTGGGCGTGCCGCTGATCATGGACAACACGGCGGCGCCGCTGCTGGTGCGGCCGTTCGACCACGGGGCGGCGGTGGTGATGCACTCCACCACGAAGTACATGGGCGGGCACGGGACGAGCATCGGCGGCATCATCGTCGATGGCGGCAATTTCGACTGGGCGGCGCACAAGTCGCAGCAGCCCGCGATGCACCGGCCGGACCCGAGCTACCACGGGGCCGTGTGGGTGGAGGCCGCGAAGCCCTTGGGGCCGGTGGCGTATGCGCTGAAGCTGCGGGTGACGCTGCTGCGGGACCTCGGGTCCTCGCAGAGCCCGTTCAACGCGTTCCTGACGCTCCAGGGCATCGAGACGTTGCCGCTGCGGATGCGGGAGCATAGCCGCAACGCGAGCGCGGTGGCCGAGTGGCTGAGCAAGCGCCCGGAGGTGGCCCGCGTGATCCATCCGGCGCACCACAAGGGCCAGGCGGCGGCGCGGACGGCGCAATACATGCAGCGCGGGTTCGGCGGGCTGCTTGGGTTCGAGCTGGCGGGGGGTGCGGACGCCGGGCGGGCGTTCATCGACCGGTTGCAGATGGTGTATCACGTGGCCAACATCGGAGACAGCCGGACGCTCGCCATCCACCCGGCGAGCACGACCCACAGCCAGCTCGCGGCCGAGGAGCAGATGGCGACGGGAGTGAGCCCCGGGTATATCCGGCTGAGCGTGGGCATCGAGCACATCGACGACATCCTGGCCGATCTCGGGCAGGCGTTGGACGGGGTGCGGGTGCGGGCGGCGGCGTGAGGCGGGGGCCGAGTGGCTAACCGCCCTGGCGGCCTGATCTGGGTCCGTCAGGTCTTGCGGAGAACGAAGATGCCCTCGTTGGCGACGGGCACGCAGGCGTCCACGGTGTAGGTGTCGTTCGCCAGACGGTTCAGCTGCTCAAGGAAGGTGTCGACGGTCCAGGCATGGTAGTGGATGTCCATGTTGGCTCGGCTGATCTGCTGTGCATGCCGTTGGGCTTCGGCCGGTGGAAACGGCGGGTCGTTCGTGAGAAGCGGGTGCACGTACAACACGTGGTCCATGTAGGCCTGGAGGCGGGTGCCCGCGCCGCCGTCGCGCGCGTCGGCGAGCAGGTGGTCCAGTGTCGTGGGAGGGCGTGCCCGGTCGAAGGTGTGGCGCATGTCGGGCAGGGCGATGAGCGCGATGCCGCCGGTGCGGAGCACGCGCATGGTGGCGCGGATGGCGCCGACCGGGTCTTGCAGGTGTTCGAGCACATGGGCCGAGATGACGAAGTCGAACGCGGCATCGGTTATGCCGGCGAAGGTCTGCGCGTCGAGCTTGCGGTTGAACGCGACGTCGGTGTTGTGGAAATAGGCAGCGAGGCGGTTGCGGTCCCGGATGTCCCCGTAGTAGCAGGCGGCGCCGGGCGGAAGTGGCCAGGGGCGGTCTCCGGCGCCGACTTCCACGCCGTTCCCCCGAAGCATCATGTGACCGATGGCTCGACGCGTTGCAGCGACCTCGTCAGCGCTGCGGCGCTCTGTGGCCAGTCGCCGCTCCCTGTGCAGCACGGCGGCCGTTTCGGCCAGGAGCTGCAGGGGCTTTCGTCGCCAGAAATCCGGCTGCTCGTCTTCGTTGGACACTGGCCAGGCTCCCGCGTGGTCGTGCACCCGTCTTAACCGACCCGGTGTTGCAGGCAAACCTCGTTCGATGGCGCTACGCCCCCGGCCACTCGTTCACGCAGCTCACGCGCCAGCCTTCGGGGAGGTGGTCGAGGCGGGTGAGGCTGTGATGTTGTGGATGCTGAGGTGAACGGCGTGGTCGGTGTCGAGGCGCAGCGCGAAGGCGTTTGAATGCCGCTGAGTCCGGCCTTTGCTTTCCACAGCGGAATGGGATGCGGCGCGCGTGCGACCGTTCAGGCCGATTTGGGCGGGAGGACGGTTGCGACGGTCGGGACGGTCTTGGCGGTGTCCGCGGGTGGCGCCCATTGACGGGCCGGACGTAGGAGCGCGACTTGGGGGGCGTCTCTGAAGGCGTTTCAGGCCTTGGCGCGACGATTACGGTCGACCTCGGACATTGCCGCGCCTCAGGGCTGTTCTGCGTCGAGACCGGCAGCGCGGGCGAGCTTAACAGCGCGGGTGTCGAACGAGAGGAGACGTTCGGCTCCCAAACGCCGGCCTTGGCTGACGATCACGCCATCGGCGAAATCGGCGCCAGAACGCAGGAAGTGTAGGCCGAGCATGATTGCGTCCCGATCGGTCCTGATTGCTCGCAAAGTCAGCAGGCCTTCGATGGCCGCCGCGACCTCTGGCGCCGAGCGTCGATAGACCGAGCGCAACACCCACGCCACTTCGCACAACGCCGTTGGTGTGATGACGAGCTCGTTCGCGCCGCTCACGGCCTCGAGCGCCCGCGAGGCTTGTTCCGGCGCGTCATTTGTCATGAGACGAACGAGGACGTTCGTGTCGAGGTTAGGTGTCACCTCTGGCCTGCCCAACCCTCCTCTATGGCGGCCTGAATTTCCTCATCGGTCTTTGTGGGCCCGTGGTGCGGCAGGATGCCCCTCATGCGTTCGAGGCCATGACGGCCGGCAGGTGACGGAGGAACGGTTTCAACCTGGACGAGGAGGGTGTCGCCGGGTTGGGCGTGCAACTCATCCAGGACCGATTGCGGCAAGGTTGCGGACCGGTCGGGCGAGACGGTGATGCGGGCCGTGTGGGTCATGACCTGAGCCTAGGGCAGAACGTGATCGCCAGTGAAGTATCGTTTCGTCAAGCCCCCGGCCACTCGTTCACGCAGCCTACGCGCCAGCCTTCGGGGAGGTGGTCGAGGCGGGTGAGGCTGATGTTGTGGACGCTGAGGTGGAGCGCCTGGTCGGCGGTGAGGGCGAGTGCGTGGGCGACGGCGGCGCGGATGGAGCCGCCGTGG
Organism: Acetobacterales bacterium; assembly: GCA_038229135.1. Classification (GTDB taxonomy): domain Bacteria; phylum Pseudomonadota; class Alphaproteobacteria; order Acetobacterales; family Acetobacteraceae; genus JBBROS01. The sequence goes on along the minus strand of JBBROS010000048.1, from coordinate 20,283 downwards.
GCGACGATGACGACGTCCTGCCCGGCGTGGGTGTGGGCCAGGCGGTCCATGGTGGGGGCGACGCGGGCGAGCATGTCTTCCACGCTTTCGCCTTCGGGGGGACGTTCGGCGGCGCTGAGGGGCCAGAAGGGGTGGGCGGGGGCTTGCAACTGAGCGGGGAGGGCGGCGTGGGGAAGGCCTTGGTAGGTGCCGAGGTTCTGCTCGATGAGGCCGGGCGTTACGTGAAGGGGCTGGACCGGGTAGCCGGCGGCGAAGATGGCTTCGGCGGTGCGGCGGGTGCGGCTCAGGGGTGTGCAGAGCCATGTGGCGGGGCGCGGGAGGCGGCGGGCGAGGGCCTGGTAGGCGGGAAGCTGGGCCTCGAGCGTGTCCGGGCAGAGGCTCACGTCCATGATGCCGTAGAGCGTCGCACGCTCGTTCTCGGCCACGAGGGCGTGGCGGATGAGCCAGAAGCGGGTCATTGGGCGGGTTACTCTCCGAGGTTGAGGAGGGCGCCGCTGGTGCGGGCGCGGCGGAACTGCCAGGCGAAGAGGGCGGCGGCGGCCAGGGCCCAGAGGGCGTTGAGGGCGGCGGCGGCGGCCAGGTGGTCCCACCGGATTTCGCCCAGCATGGCGGCGCGCATGCCCTCGAACACGTGGGTGCTGGGGAGTGCGAGGCTGACGGGCTGGAGCCAGGCGGGAAGGACGGACACCGGGTAGAACACGGCCGAGAGGGGAGCGAGGCCGAACGTCACGGACCAGGCGAGCACTTCGGCGCCGAGGCCGTGGCGCAGGATCAGGCTGACGACGGCCAGTGCCACCCACCAGCCCATGAGCATGAGGTTGATGAAGAGCAGGATGACGATCGGGCCGATGCTGAACAGGTCGAACCGGTAGAGCAGCCAGGCGAGGCCGACCGCGGGCAGCACGCCGAACAGCGTGCGCATGACGGAGACGGCGATCTGGGCGGCCAGCAGCTCCCACGGGCGGATGGGGCTGACGAAGATGTGGCCGAGGTTGCGGGACCAGAGCTCTTCCAGGAAGGTGATGGCGACGCCCATCTGGCTGCGGAGTGTCACCTCCCAAAGCAGCACGCCCGCGATGAGCGCGCCGCCCGCGACCGCGAGGGAGCCTTGGCCAGACCCTTGGTCGCTGCGGGTGAGGTAGCTGGTGGTGAAGCCCCAGATGCACATCTGGAGGGTGGGCCAGTAGACGAGCTCGAGCATGCGCGGCCACGAGTGTCGATACAGGCAGAGGTGGCGGTAGATCATCGCCCAGATGCGCCGGTTCATGCCGCAGTGTTCCGGGCGATGTCGAGGAAGACCTGCTCCAGGTCGTCGCGGCCGTAGCGGGCGACGAGGTCGGCCGGCGCACCCTGGTCGACGATGCGGCCCTGCTTCAGCATGAGCACGGTGTCGCACAGGCGCTCGACCTCGGCCATGTTGTGGCTGGCCAGGAGGAGCGTGCAGCCGGACTCGGCGCGGTACTGCTCGAGCCAGGTGCGAACCAGGTCCCCGGTGTCCGGGTCGAGGCTGGCGGTGGGCTCGTCGAGCAGCAGCACGTCCGGGCGGTTGACGAGCGATTTGGCCAGGGCCACGCGGGTTTTCTGCCCGGCGGAGAGCTGGCCGGCCGGGCGGTCGAGGAACGCGTGCAGGTCGAGCTGGTCGGAGAGCTCAAGGATGCGATCCTCGAGGCGGCGGACGCCGTAGAGGTGGCCGTAGGTGCGGAGGTTTTCTCGGACGGTGAGCCGGGCGGGCAGCGCGATGTAGGGCGAGGAGAAGTTCATGCGGGCGAGGGCGGCGAAGCGGTCGGTGGCCATGTCGTGGCCCAGCACGCGGATGCGCCCGGCGCTGGGGAGCAGGACGCCGAGGAGCATGGAGATAGTGGTGGTCTTGCCCGCGCCGTTGCCGCCGAGCAGGCCGAGGGTGCCGCCCTGCGGGATGGTGAAGCTGATGTCGTCGACCGCTGTGATAGGCGCGGCAAGGGTGCCGTAGCGCTTGGTCAGGTTCTCGGCGGAGACGGCGTTGCCGGGGGCTAGCATGGCAACCGACACGCATTGGGGTAGGCCGACCGGCGCATCTGTCCCGCCATCGCGAGCGAAGCGCGGCGATGCAGGGGCGGTCGAAACCGGGCTTTCGGCCCCTGGATCGCCACGCCTTCGGCTCGCGAGGACGAGGCTTTCAGAGGGTGAGCACCCGTCCCGACCGCGACGCTCATCACGCGGCCGCCGGCACGCCCTTGCTCGTGCTGTATTCGAAGTGGAGCGCGGTGTCGGGGTGGATGATGGGGTGGATGGCGTGGGCGGCCATCGCAGCTTCGCTGAAGCCCTGGAGGATGAGCTTGAGCTTGCCTGGGTAGGTGGCGACGTCGCCGATGGCGAACACGCCCGGGGTGGAGGTTTCGCAGGTGGCCGGGGTCACGGTGATGTGGCTGTGGGCGAGGTCGAGTCCCCAGGCGGCGATCGGGCCGAGGTCCATGGAGAGGCCGAAGAAGGGCAGCAGGCGGTCGGCCTCGAGGTGGCGGGTGTTGCCCTGCAGGTCCGCGACCTCCACGGCCTCGAGCTTGCCTTCGGCGCCGTGGAGGGCGTGGAGCTGGTAGGGGATGACGAGGTCGATCTGCCCGGCTGCGGCGGCGGCGTCCAGCTGGGCTGCGGTTTCGGGGGCGGCGCGGAACTTGGGGCGGCGGTGGACCACCATGACGCGGGCGGCGACGTCCTTGAGGCTCAGGGCCCAGTCGACCGCGGAGTCGCCGCCGCCGGCGATGACCACGCGCTGGCCGCGGAAGCTCTCGCGGGCGCGGACGAGGTATTGGACGGCGCCGGTCGCTTCGTAGGCGGCCAGGCCCTCGAGCGGCGGGCGGTTGGGGCCGAAGGCGCCGGCGCCGGCGGCGAGGATGACGGCGCGGCAGGCGACGGTGTCGCCGTGGTCCGTGCGGAGCGTGAAGCTGCCCTTGGCGCCCTCGAGCGCGTCCACCCGGCGGCCCAGGAGGCGCGGGGGAGCGAAGGGCGCGATCTGCTGCTCGAGGTTGCTGATGAGGTGCCCGGCCGCGATCGCCGGGTGGGCCGGGATGTCGTAGATGGGCTTCTCTGGATACAGCGCGGCGCATTGGCCGCCGATCTCGGAGAGGGCGTCGACGAGGCAGGTCCGGAGTTTGAGCATGCCGCATTCGAAGGCGGCGAACAGGCCCACGGGCCCGGCGCCGATGATGGCGACGTCGGTTTCGATATGGTTCGGCATGCGCCCTACCTAGCGGCTGGTTCGCGGTGTGCAAGCCGCGATGGCGTGATTGCGCTTTCCTGCGCCGGGGGTTGGCCCGCATGCTGTGGGGAGGGGATCGGGCAGTGCGCGGAGGGACGGCGATGACGGGTGTGACACGGACCGCCATGATGGGTCGGCGCGGGGTGCTTGCGGGGGCCGGGTCGCTCGCGTGCCCGGGGGTGGTGCGGGCGGCGGCGGGCACCACGCTGAAGTTCATCCCCGTGATCGACCTGGCCTTCACGGACCCGATCTTCGCTGCGGCGGCGCAGGTGTCGCGGACGCATGGGCTGATGGTGTTCGACACGCTGTATGGCATCGACACGCGGTTGCAGCCGTCGCCGCAGATGCTGGAGGGGCACCGGGTCGGGGCGGATGGGCGGCAGTGGGACCTGGTGCTGCGGGCCGGGCTGCGGTGGCACGACGAAGGTCCGGTGCTGGCGCGGGACTGCGTGGCCTCCATCCGGCGCTGGGCGGCGCGGGACGGGATGGGGGCGGCGCTGATGGCGGCGACGGACGAGCTGCTGGCGGTGGACGACCGGACGATCCGGTTCCGGCTGAAGCGCCCGTTCCCGCTGCTGCCGGAGGCGCTGGGGAAGGTCGCGGTGCCGACCTGCTTCATGATGCCGGAGCGGCTGGCGCGGACGGACCCGTTCCAGCAGATCCCGGAGGTGATCGGCAGCGGGCCCTATCGCTACAAGGCCGACGAGCGGCTGCCGGGGGCGCGGAACGTGTACGAGCGGTTCGAGGGTTACGTGCCGCGGGAGGGGGGCGCCACGGACTGGACGAGCGGGCCCAAGCGGGCGGTGTTCGACCGGGTGGAGTGGACCACCATGCCCGATGCGGGCACGGCGATCGCCGCGTTGCAGGCGGGCGAGCAGGACTGGATGGAGAACGCACCGCACGACCTGGTGCCGCTGCTTCGGCGCAACCCGGCCATCACGGTGCGGGTGCTGGACCGGCTGGGGTTCACCTGCTCGATGCTGCTGAACCATCTGCAGAGGCCGTTCGACGACCCGGCCGTGCGGCGGGCGCTGCTGGCGGGGCTGGACCAGGCGGCGTTCATGAACGCGGTGGCCGGGACGGACCCGGCGTTTCAGACCACGCCGATCGGGTTTTTCTGCCCGGGCACGCCGCTGGCGAGCGAGGTTGGGATGGAGGCGCTGCGCGGGCCGCGGGACATGGGGCGGGCGAAGGCGGAGCTGGCGCGGGCGGGGTATGCGGGCGCGAAGGTCGTGGTGCTCGTGCCGACCGACAGCGTGGTGCAGAAGCCGCTGGGGGACGTGGCGGCGGACATGCTGACGCAGGCGGGGTTCAACGTGGAGTATGCGGGCACGAGCTTCGGCCAGGTGCTGACACGGCGGAACAACAAGGGGCCGGTGGAGGCGGGCGGCTGGAGTGCGGCGGCGGGCAACCCGCAGGGCATGGACTGGCTGAACCCCGTCGGGCACCAGGCGCTGGCGGGCACGGGAAGTTTCCCGGGGTGGTATGGCAGCGTGCGGATGACGGGGCTGCGGGAGGATTGGCTGGGGGCGGCGGACGCGGCGGAGCAGGCGCGGATCGGGCAGGCGATCCAGAGCCTCGCGTTCGAGGAGGTGCCGTTCATCCCGCTGGGGCAGTACAAGCAGCCAACGGCGCATCGGAACCGGATCACGGGGATCGGGGCGGGGACGGCGACGTTCTGGGGCGTGCGGCCGGTCTAGGGGCGGCGCAGGCGCGGGTTCGCGCTGGCGGCACGATCCCCGCCCCGCCCCGCCCTCTCCGCGGAGGGAGAGCGAGGTCTTTGCGGCGACTCGGGGGGCGGGGCAGAGTGGGGGCATGACGACCCTCAAGTTGCCGGACCTGGCGGCCACGGAGGCGCTGGGGGCTCGGCTGGCTCCGGCGCTGCGGGTGGGGGACGTGGTGTTGCTCGAGGGGCCGCTGGGGGCGGGCAAGAGTGCCCTGGCGCGGGCGGTTCTGCGGGCGTTGGTGGGGGATGCCGGGCTCGAGGTGCCGAGCCCGACATTCACGCTCGTGCAGGGGTATGAGACGCGGCTGGGGCTGGTGCAGCACTTCGACCTTTGGCGGCTCGATGGGCCTGGGGGGCTGGTGGAGCTGGGCTGGGGAGAGGCCGATCTGGCGCTGGTGGAGTGGCCGGAGCGGCTGGGGGCGTTGCGGCCGGAGGTTGCGCTCGAGGTGCGGCTCGCGCATGCCGGGGGGGATGCTCGGGTGGCCGAGTTGCGCGGGTGGGAGGGGCGGCTGTGACGGTTTGGACCATCCCGCCGGGGGTGCCGTTCCTGGATGCGTTGGCGGCGCGGTGGCTGGCGCGCGATGGGGATGCGCTGGCGCAGAGCGAAGGACTGTTCCTGCTGCCGACGCGGCGGGCGGTGCGGGGCCTGCACGAGGCGTTCCTGCGGCAAGCGGAGGGGCGGGCGCTGCTGCTGCCGCGAATTGCGGCGCTGGGGGCGTTGGACGAGGCGCCGCTGGCCCTCGAAGGGGCGCTCGCGCTGCCGCCGCCGCTGGCCGAGGCGGAGCGGCTGGCGGTGCTGACGCGGATGGTGCTGGCCATGAAGGGCCGGCATGGCGCGCCGGACACGGCGGACCGGGCCTGGTTGCTGGCGGCCGAGCTGGCGCGGCTGCTGGACGAGGCGCATCGCGAGGGGGTGGACCTGGCGCAGGTGCTGCCGACGCTGGTTCCGGAAGACCTGGCGCAGCATTGGCAGGATACGCTGCAGTTCCTGCAGATCGTGACGCGCCATTGGCCGGAATGGCTGGCGGCGCAGGGGCGGATGGACGCGGCCGAGCGTGGGGTGCGGCTGCTGGAGGCGCAGGCGGCGGCCTGGTCGGCGGCGGCGCCGGGGTATCCAGTGGTGGTGGCGGGGCTGACGGGCGGGGTGCGGGCGGCGGCGGAGCTGATGCGGGTGGTGGCGCGGATGCCGGACGGGCACGTGGTCCTGCCGGGGGTGGATCTCGATCTGGACGAGGGGCTTTGGGGGGCGTTGGAGGCGCAGCATCCGCAGGCGGGGTTGCGGGCGTTGTTGGCGGACATGGGGGTGACGCGGGGGGACGTCCGGGGGTGGGAGTTCGGGCCGCCGAACCTTCACCCTGACGTTGTCCCAGGGCGAGAGGGGACCGGACGGGCGTCCTTGCTTTGGCGGGCGCTTCTGCCGGCGGGGGCCATGGGGCTGTGGCGGGAGCCGTTCGCGGTGGAGGCGGGGGGGCTTCGGCGGTTGGCGCCTTCGGATGAGCAGGAGGAGGCGGTGGCGGTCGCGCTGGCGCTGCGGGGTGCGCTAGAGCGGGAGGGGGCCCGGGCGGCGTTGGTGACGCCGGACCGGGCGCTGGCGGCGCGGGTGGTGGCGGAGCTGGGGCGGTACGGGGTGGTGGTGGACGACAGCGCCGGCGAGCCGTTGGGGGAGACGCCGCCTGGCGCGTTCCTGCGGTTGCTGGCGCGGGCGGTGGCGGAGCGGCTGGCGCCGGTGGCGTTGCTGGCGGTGCTGAAGCATCCGCTGGCGGCGCTGGGCCTGCGGGCGGCCGAGTGCAGGGCGCAGGCACGGCGGCTGGAGCGGATTGTGCTGCGGGGGCCGGCCCCGCCCGATGGCGTGGCCGGGCTGCGGGCGGCGCTGGCGGCCGGCCGGGCGGCGGGGGACGCCAAGCTGGAGGGGTTCATCGACCGGATCGAGGCGCGGTTCGGGCCTTTGCTGGCGCTCGCGGGGCGGGCGGAGGTGGCGCCTGCCGAGGCCCTGCGGGCGCTGATCGAGGCCGCCGAGGGGGTGGCGGAGACGGATGAGCGGGCCGGGGCGGCGAGGCTCTGGGCGCTGGAGGAGGGGGAGGCGCTGTCTCACCACCTGGTGGAGCTGCTGGCGGCGCTGCCCTGGGTGCCGCCGCAGCGGCTTGGGGTGCTGCCGGGGCTGCTGGACGCGAGCCTGGTGGGGGCCGTGGTGCGGAGCCGCCGGGCGCTGCGCGGGCGGGAGGGTGGCGAGCATCCGCGGGTGGCCGTGCTGGGGCTCCTGGAGGCGCGGCTGCAATCCTTCGACCTGGTGGTGCTGGGCAGCCTCGCGGAGGCGGTGTGGCCGCCGGCTGCCGTGCCCGGGCCGTGGATGAGCCGGCCGATGCGGGCGCAGGCCGGGCTTGCGTCGCCGGAGGAGGCGGTGGGGCAGATGGCGCTCGACTTCGCGCTGCTGTGCTGTGCGGCGACGGAGGTGGTGCTGAGCTGCCCGTTGCGGCGCGACGGGGCGCCTGCGGTGCCGGCCCGGTGGCTCGTGCGGCTCGAGGCGTTCCTGCGCGGGCGGGGCGGCGAACTCGAGGCGTCGCCGGAGGCGGGGTGGGCGCGGATGCTGGACGCGCCGGCCGGGCCGCCTGTGCCGGTGCGGCCGCCGGAGCCGCGGCCGCCGGTGGCGCGGCGGCCCCGCAAGCTGAGCGTGACCGAGATCGAGACCTGGGTGCGGGACCCGTATGCGATCTATGCGCGGCACGTGCTTGGGCTGCGGGCGCTGGATCCGCTGGAGCAGGCGCCCGAGGCGGCGGATTTCGGCAACCTGGTTCATGCGGCGATCAAGGCCTGGTTGGACGAGCTTCCCGTGACGGGGCCGTGCCCGGCGGATGCGGCGCCCATGCTGCGGGCGGCGATGGAGGCGGCGCTGGGCGCGCAGCCGATCCGCCCGGCGCTCGCGCGGTGGTGGCGGCCGCGGCTGGAGCGGATCGCGGACTGGGTGGCCGGGCAGGAGGCGGCGCGGAGGGTGGCGCGGCCGGCGCGGGCGCGGCTGACGGAGGTTTCGGGCCAGTGGGCGGTGCCGTCGGGCGTGCCGTTCACCCTCACGGCGAAGGCGGACCGGATCGAGCGGGGCGCGGCGGGGCTCGCCATCCTGGACTACAAGACGGGGACCTTGCCCAAGGCGGCGGACGTGGAGGCGGGGCTCGCGCCGCAGCTGACGCTCGAGGCGGCGATGGCGGCGGAGGGGGCGTTCGGCCCGGCGCTGAAGGGGGCGGTGTCGGAGCTGAGCTACTGGCGGCTGACGGGGGCGGAGGTGCCGGCGGAGCCGATGCAGCTGTTCAAGGGCGACCCGGCGAAGGCCCAGGCCGGGGCGGCGGATGCGGCTCTGCGGCTGGTGGCGCGGGTGGATGCGTTCGACGACGAGACGACGGCCTACCTGTCCGAGCCGTCGCCCGGGGCGGCGCCGCGCTTTACGGATTACCGGCAGCTGGCGCGGGTGGCGGAGTGGTCGAGCGCCGGGGCGGACGATGATCAGGGCGAAGCGGGGGAGGAGACGACCTGATGGATGTCGGCATCGTCGATCCGAAAGCGGGGCCGTACGAGACCCCGGGGCAGCGGGCGAACCGGGAGCAGAAGCGGGCCTCGGACCCGGCGGTCTCGGCCTTCGTGGAGGCGTCGGCGGGGAGCGGCAAGACGAAGCTGCTGACGGACCGCATCCTGCGCCTGATGCTTGGCGCAGGCGGCCGGGCGGCGGCGCGGCCGGAGCGGATCCAGTGCCTGACGTTCACCAAGGCGGCGGCGGCCGAGATGGCGCTGCGGCTGCAGGCGCGGCTGGGCGGCTGGGTGACGGCCGAGGACGATGCGCTGGACGCGGAGCTGGAGGCGCTGGACGTGCTGCCGGGCGCGGCGGCGCGGGAGCGGGCGAGGGCGCTGTTCGCGGAGGTGTTGGACCTGCCGGGGGGCATGCGGATCGGGACCATCCACTCGTTCTGCCAGGGGCTGCTGCGGCGCTTCCCGCTCGAGGCGCGGATCAGCCCGCATTTCGAGATCGCCGAGGAGGTGGAGGCGGCGGCCGAGCTGCGGGCGGCGCGGGACCGGGTGGTGGAGCAGGCGGAGGCGGCGGACATCGCGACGGTGGCGCGGGTGCTGCGGGCGCAGGGGTTCGATGCGGAGGTGGAGGCGATCCAGGCGGTGCGGGGGCGGCTGGAGGGGCTGCTGGGACGGCCGGAGGCGGCGCGCTCCCGGCTGATCCGGATGGCGGCCGGGTGCGGGGCGGCGAGCGAGGCGGAGCTGATCGGCGAGGCCGTGGCGTGGGACGGGGAGGACGCGCTGCGGGCGGCGATGCAGCGGGCGCGGCGGGGCTCGCCCACCGTGGTGGACATCGCGGAGGCGCGGCTGGACTGGTTGGCGGCCTCCCACGAGGAGCGGGTGGCGCGGTGGGACGAGTGGGTCTTCGCGCATCTGCTGGGTGGGGAGCCGCGCGGGCTGGGCAATTTCCCGAACAAGAAGCTGCACGACGCGGACGAGACGATCCGGGAGGCCGTCGCGGCGGAGCAGCAGCGGGTGCTGGCGTTGGAGGATCTGCGCCGGGCGGTGCGGTGTGCGGATGCCACCGAGGCGCTGCTGCGGTTGGCGGCCCCGGCGCTCGAGGCCTATGCGGCGCACAAGTCGGAGCGGGGGCTGCTGGACTACACGGATTTGATCGGGCGCACGTCGGACCTGCTGGCCGACCCTGGGGCCGGGTGGGTGCTCTACAAGCTGGATGGCGGGATCGAGCACCTGCTGCTGGACGAGGTGCAGGACACGGCGCCGGATCAGTGGCGGATCGCGCACCGGCTGACGGAGGAGTTCTTCGCCGGGGCGTCCGCGTTCGAGGAGAAGGGCGGGGCGGAGAAGGGCGGGCCCCGGACGGTGTTCGCGGTGGGGGACCCGAAGCAGAGCATCTACTCGTTCCAGGGAGCCGACCCGGACGAGTTCACGCGGAGCCGGGAGCTGATGGCGTCGCGCGTCACGCAGACGGCGCACACCTGGGAGGACGTGACGCTCGACGTGAGCTTCCGCTCGACGGCCCCGGTGCTGGCGCTGGTGGATGCGGTGTTCGCGGGCGGCGCGGCGCGGGACGGGGTGAACGATTCCGGCGGGCTGCGGCACGTGGCGGACCGGGTGGGGATGGCCGGGCGGGTGGAGCTGTGGCCGCTGGCGCCGAAGCCCGCGCGCCAGGTGGCCGATGCCGGGGTGGCGGTGGCGAACGTGGCGGTGGTGTCGGCCCGGCAGCGCCTGGCCGACGAGATCGCGCGGCGGGTGCGAGGGATGCTGGACCGCGCCGAGATGCTGCCGGCGCGCGGGCGGGCGGTTTCGGCCGGGGATGTCCTCATCCTCGTGAGGCGGCGGGAGCAGTTCGCTGGTGCGGTGGTGCGGGCGTTGAAGGCGCACGGGGTGCCGGTGGCGGGGCTCGACCGGATCAAGCTCATGGATCAGCCGGCGGTGCAGGACCTGCTGGCGGCGTGCGACGCGGTGCTGCTGCCGGAGGACGATCTGGTGGTGGCGTGCGTGCTCACGTCGCCGTTGGGGGGGCTGTCGGACGATAGCCTGATGGACCTGGCGATGGGTGAGGGCGAGGAGAGGCGGGAGGGGTCGCTCTGGTCCGCGCTGCGGGAGCGGGCGGGGGAGCGGGCGGAGTGGGGGGCGGCGTGGGGGTTCCTGGCGGCGCTGGCGGCGCGGGCGGATTACGTGTCGCCGCATGCGCTGCTGGTGGAGGCGTTGGGACGGCTGGGCGGGCGGGCGCGGCTGCTGGGGCGGCTGGGAGCGGAGGCGGCGGAGCCGATCGACGAGCTGCTGGGGGCGGCGCTGGCCTATGCGCGACAGCATCCGCCGAGCCTGCAGGGCTTCGTGCAGTGGTTCCGGCGGTCCGGGGCGGAGGTGAAGCGGGAGGCGGGGGGCAGCGGTGGCGCCGTTCGGGTGATGACGGTGCATGGGGCGAAGGGGCTGCAGGCGCCGATCGTGATCGTGCCGGACACGACGGCGCTGCCGAAGGAGGGTCGGGGGCTGGCCTGGTGCGAGGTGGAGGGGGTGGAAGTGCCGCTCTGGGCGCCGAACAAGGGGCTGGTGTGCGGCCCGGTGCGCGCGGCACGCGAGGTCGAGCGGGTGCTGAGCCTGCGGGAGTACAACCGGCTGCTCTATGTGGCGCTGACCCGGGCCGAGGACCGGCTGGTGGTGTGCGGGTGGGAGTCGGGGCGGGCCGCCTCCAGCCCGGCATGGTTCGACATGGTGCAGGCCGGGTTGGCGGCGCTGGAGGTGGAGCGCGTGCCGTTCGGGGCGTGGGACGGGGACGCGCTGGTGCACGAGACGGCGCAGGAGGTGGCCCCCCGTCGGGAGCGGGCGCTGGTTGCCGGCGCGTCGGCGGCGCTGCCGGGCTGGGCGGGGGTGCCGCCGCATTGGCGGCCGGACGCGGCGCCGGTGGAGCCCGCGCTGCCGCGGCCTCTGGCGCCGAGCCGGCCGGAGGGGGCCGGGTTCGGGCCGGTGCCGCAGGCGGGGAGCCCGCTGGCTCCGGGGGAGCGGTTCACGCGCGGGGCGGCGGTGCATGCGCTGCTGCAGCACCTGCCGGCGGTGCCGGAGGCGGGGCGGGAGGCGGCGGCCTCGGCCTATCTGGCGCGCACGGGGCTCGGGGCCGCAGACCAGGCGGCGCTGCACGACCAGGTGCGGGCGGTGCTGGCGCACCCGGCGCTGGGGGCCTTGTTCGGGCCCGGGTCGCGCGCCGAGCAGCCGCTGAGCGCGCTGGTGGGGCCGGTCGGGAGCCAGGTGGTGGTGACGGGCGTGGTGGACCGCATGGTGGTGCTGCCGGACGCGGTGCTGGTGGCGGATTTCAAGACGGGGCGGGCGGCGCCGGCGCGGGTGGAGGACACGCCGGTGCGGTATGTCCGGCAGCTGGCCGCGTATCGGGCGGTGCTCGCGCGGCTGTATCCGGACCGGCCGGTGCGGTGCGCGCTGGTGTGGACGGAGGGGGCTGCGGCGGTGGAGCTGCCTGCGGAGCTGCTGGATGCGCACGGGCCGGGATGATGGCGGTATCTGAAGGCTTGCCCGCTGGGTTCCCCTCCCCCGACCCCTCCCGCAAGGTGAGGGGGGAAGACGAGGCCGTGCCGTTCGCGATCAGGGCGGCTGTCCCGAACGATGCCGGGGCGCTGGCGCTGGTGGGTGGGGCGACGTTCCTCGAGACGTTTGCGGGGGTGCACACCGGGGCGGAGATCGTGGCGCATTGTGCGGAGGCGCATAGCGTTGCTGCATACGAGGCGCTGCTGCGGGGGGGAGCGGAGGCCTGGGTGGCGGAGACGGCGGGCACCGGTGCGGTGTTGGGCTATGCGGTGCTGTCCGGGCCTAGGCTGCCGGGGGCGGGCGAGGGCGACCTGGAGCTGAAGCGCATCTACACGCTGTCCGTGCTGCATGGCGGGGGCGCGGGGCGGGCGCTGCTGGAGGCTTGTGTGGGGCGGGCGCGGGAGCGGGGGGCGCGGCGGGTGATGCTGGGTGTGTTCAGCGAGAATGCCAGGGCCATCGCGTTCTACCGGCGGGCGGGGTTCGAGCGGGTGGGGGAGTATCGGTTCGACGTGGGTGGGACGGGGTATCTGGATTGGGTGATGGCGTTGGTGGTGTAAGGGTTTGGGGGTTGCACCCGCCCGAGATCGTGGACCTTACCGCACCGAGTTGCCGGGCCAGAGGACGACCCGGATGGTCTGGAGGATGATGAGGATGTCGAGCAGGACCGAGAAGTTCTTCACGTAATACAGGTCGTAGCTGAGCTTGGACCGGGCGTCGTCGATCGAGGCGCCGTAGGGGTAGTTGACCTGGGCCCAGCCGGTGAGGCCGGTCTTGACGGCGTGGCGCTCGTAATAGAGCGGGATGTGGGTTGCGAGCATGGCGACGAATTCGGGGCGTTCGGGGCGGGGGCCGACGAAGCTCATCTGGCCGCGGAGCACGTTGACGAGCTGGGGCACCTCGTCCAGCCGGGAGCGGCGGAGGAACTGGCCGAGGCGGGTGATCCGCGGGTCTTCGGAGGCGGCCCAGACGGCGCCGCCGCATTCGGCGTCCGTGCGCATGGTGCGGAGCTTCAGCACCTCGAACTCGCGGCCGCCGCGGGTGACGCGGGTTTGCCGATAGAGGGCCGGGCCGCCATCCTGGAGGCGGATCGCGGCCATGATGATGAGCATGGCGGGAGCGAGGGCCAGCAGGACGGCGCCGCTGACGACGATGTCGAGCGTGCGCTTCAGCGCGCGGTCCAGCAGGCCCATGTGGAAGCCGTCCGAGTAGAGCAGCCATCCGAGCTCGATGCGCTTGATGTCGACGCGGCGGACCTCGCGCTCGAGGAAACCGAGGTATTCGCTGATGGGGAAGCCTTCGATCTTGCAGTCCAGCAGGCCGTGAAGGTCCATGCCGCGGCGCTCGTCCGGGGCGACGACGATCTCGTCGGGGTTCACGGTTCGGGCGGCGGCGAGCACGCCGCCGGCGCCCATGAGGCGGACCGGGCGCACGGAGCCGTCGAGCAGGCGGGGGTCGATGGTGCCGAGCGCCGGGTCGTGCAGGAACTCGAACTCGTAGCCGACGGTGCGCCCTTCGGCGCGAAGGAGGTGCACCAGGTCCCACGCGCGGCGGCCGGCGCCGAGGATGAGGACGGTGCGGCTGAAGACGCCGCGGCGGCGAAGGGTGCCGAAGGCGAGGCGGCTGAGGGCGCCCGCGATGAGGGCGGCCATGCCGGCGGGCACGACGAGGGCGGCGGCCGCGGCGGCCGTGGCGGGTGCCGGGGCTGGCGGGGCGAAGGGCAGGAGACAGAGCACGCCGGCAATGGCGCCCAGGGCCGAGGCGGCGGGGAGGCGGGCGAGGGCGTGCCGGCTGGATACGATCGTCTCGCGGCGATAGAGGCCGACGGCGTAGAACGCCAGCATGGTGGCCGCGGGGAACACGATGAGGGCCGCCCAGAAGGCGCGGCCGGCCGGCGCGCCGGAGCCGTCGGCCAGCCCGAGTGCCAGGGGCCAGAGCAGGGCGAGCAGGAGCGCGTCCAGGGTGGCCAGGACCTGGCCGCTGGCCAGGGTGAGCCGGTTCTTCACGCGCCGTTCCGCCATCTGGGCATGGCCCCGCCCTGCGTTCGGTTGGAGATCACCCGGGGTGGCGAGCAAAGCGTCTGGCGGCATGGGCGAAACCCTTGCGAGCGTTCGGGCGAGCGGGCCCCAAGGTGGCGCCCATTCACGAAGTTTAAGTTAACCAGGCATACCCTACCGCCCTTCACGGCGCCGGTTCCAACATCGGATCGTGGCAATTTGTCGGCCAGGGTCGAGGAGCGTTCAAAACGGCCATGCGCGCGGCCAGGATCGGGGCCGCAGCCCGGCGTGGAACCAGGTGACGAGGCTGACGATGTCGTGCACCGGGCGGCCGGTGGCGTGCGCGAGGTCGGCGGCGTAGGGCGGCATGTTGGTGCATTCGAGCACGATGGCGCCCACTTCGGGGTGGCGGCGCACCAGGTCGGCGCCGGCGTCCAGCACGTCCTTTCGGGCGAGGGCCACGTCCATGTCGTGGGATTCCGCGCGGATCAGCACGCGGTGGAACTCACGGCCCCGTTCGGTGCCCGCCACGGGCGTGTCGGAGGGCACGCCGGCGGCCTCGAGGTGGGCTGGGGTGAGGCTGGCGGCGTCGACGGTGACGAGGCCGACGCGCCGGCCCGGGGGGAGGGTGGCCTGGACCCAAGGGACCTGGAGGAGGGACGAGGTGAGGACGGGCACGCCCGTGTGGGCGGCGATGTCGGCCTGGAACAGCGAGAGGAAGCCGCAATTGGTGGTGAGGGCTTCGGCGCCCTGGGCCACCAGGTCGGCGGCCGCCTCGAGGAAGGCCGGGAGCAGGCCGGCGGCGCCCTGCTGGACCACGCGGGCCGGGGTGGCGCCGCGGACGACGCGGTAGAGCACGGGGAAGGGCCAGGTGCCGGCGTTGCCCATGTCGCCCGGGATGCGGGGGAAGCGGGCATCGAGCATCAGGATGCCGAGGGGTGCGCCGTAGATGGCTTGGCCGCCGCTTGCGATCGTGCCGGGCGCGTTGGTCATGGGTTTGTTCCTCCCTCGTACGGTCTTGCAACGGCGGTGCGGCGACGGCAAGTGGGCGGGATGATGCGCTCTCTCCCCCTGTTGTTGCTGCTGGCCGCCTGCGGGCCGCGGTATTCGCCGAACACCTATGCAGAGGGGGCGGTGCAGCAGGCGAGCAAGGTGGAGCAGGGCGTCGTGGTGGGCGTGCGGCGCGTGGCGGTGCAGGCCGGGGGTGCGGCGGGTGCGGCGGCGGGGGGCTTGGCCGGCGGCGTGGTGGGCTCCCAGGCCGGCGGCGGCGGCGTGGGCACGGCGTTGACGGCGCTGGGCGGTTCGCTCGTGGGCGGGCTGGTCGGGAGCGGGATCGAGCGGGTGACGGGGGACACGACGGCGCTGGAATACGTGGTGCGCAAGCCGAACGGAGAGCTGGTGAGCGTCACGCAGCGGGACGAGGTGGCGCTGGTGGTGGGGCAGGCGGTGCTGGTGATCGCGGGCAGCCAGGCGCGGATCGTGCCGGACTACACGGTGGTGCCGGCGACGGCGCTGGTGGAGCCGGTGAAGGTGGAGATGCTGCCGGGAGTGACCGGGTCTGGAACGGTCGGGTCTGGAACGGAGGGGCCGGCAGCGGTGGGGCCGGGAGCGGTGGGGCCGGCAGCGGTGGGGCCGGGAGCGGTGGGGCCGGCGCCGTAGGCGGGACCAGCGGTGGCCGGTGAGGCGGCAGCAGAACCTGTGGCCGCGGGGCCACTCCCCGAGACGGGTCCGCCGTGCATGGGGGCCTCCGGAGCGATGGTTGCAGCCCCGCCGGGGCGAGGAGTGCCGCCCCTCCGGGGCGAGGGGTGCCGCTACTGCATGACGGCCGTCAGGTTCAGGCTCGAGGCGAGGCGTTCGAGGCGGCGTTCGATCCCTTCGCCTGCGAAGACACCGGCGCCGATGAGGTCGAGGACGAGGCGGTTGCCCTCGGCGCGTAGGGTGGTGTCGGCCAGCAGGGCGGGGGTTCCGGCGCTGAGGGTGTAGGCGAGGCGCAGCGCGGCGCCGAGGGTGTTGGCGCGGGCGGTCTCGGCGGGGTCGAGCAGGGTGCGGGCCATGGCGAGGTAGGGGGCGTCGGGGTCGGCGTCGTAGCGGAGGGCGATGGCGAGTGCCAGGAAGGCTCGGGTGGGGTGGCTCATGCCGACGCCGGGCTGGCGGAGCACGCGCCAGAAGGCTTGCTCGGCGCGGTATTCCGGGTGGTCCTGGCTGCCGATGTCGCTCATCCAGCAGGCGGCGTGGCGGAGGCGGAGGTCCTGCGCCGTGTCGTTGGGGAACAAGGGTCGGGTCCAGGCGACGAGGGCCGGAGGGAGGGCCGGGTCGCGGGCGAGGGTGGTGGCGAGGTCCTTGGCGGCGGCGAGGAGCGGGTCCTGGCGGCGGAGTTCGGGGTCGACGAGCTGCATGAACCAGCCTTCGCGGATGCCGTTGGCGCTGAACACCACGCGGCGGGCGTTGGAGAGGCGGAGCAGGCGGCGCAGCACGGTTGCGGCGTAGGGCAGGTCCTCGGCCCGGCGGCGGGCGCCCTGCAGGGTGCGGCGGGGCTCGAGCACCAGGGCGGTCAGCGCCCGGGCGGCTTCCCGGTCGATGGTGTAGTGATGGACGATGGCGAGCGGGTAGGCCACGTGCTGCATGTGGACGCGGGCGAGGGCGCGCCAGGCGCCGCCGACGAGATAGAGGTCCCGCTCTGCGCCTTCGTGCAGCCAGGGCACTTCGGCCAGGTCCGCTTCGGCGATGGCCCGGGCGCGAGTGAGGTCGTTCTCGGAGCGGTCGGCCAGGCGGATGACGCCGAGGCGCAGCGTCGTGGCGTGGTGGACGCCCGAGCCGTCGAGGCGGACGAGTTCGAGCGAGCCGCCGCCGATGTCGGCGAGCAGGCCGTCCGCACCCGGGATGCCGCAGAGGAGCCCGGCCGAGGACAGGGATGCCTCCTCCATGCCCGTCAGGACACGGAGGGTGGCGTTGGGCGTGTGGGCGCGGAGCCCGTCCATGAACTCCGGGCCGTTGCTCGCGTCGCGCACGGCGGCGGTGGCGAGCACCTCGAAGGGCTCGGCCTCCATGGCGCGCGCAATGGCGGCGTAGCGGGTCATGACGCGGTAGGCCTGCTCGACGCCCTGCGCGTTGAGGCGCCCGGTGGCCTGCAGGCCGCGGCCGAGGCGGAGGACCGCCTTCTCGTTGAAGATGGCGACCGGGTTGCGGCCACGGCCCTCGAACACGACCAGTCGGACGGAGTTGGAGCCGAGGTCGACGATTGCGCAGCGGAGGGGCGCGCTCCTCAGCGGGCGCGTGGGCTGGTTGGGAAGCAAGGTCAATCCTGGTTGACGCGGTCCTGGAGGCGGCGTGGTGCCCCCTGGGTGGGCGTGATGGCGCCGGATGCGGCCGAACCGCGGCCGGAGAGGGAGGGGTTGGTCATGAAGTAGTCGTGCGCGGATACCGGGCGGTTGCCGGGTGCGATGCGGCGCCAGGCGCCGTCGCGGCCGAGCTCCCAGGATTGCAGCGTGTCCTTCAGGTTCACGACCATGATCTGGTCGAGCACCTGCTGGTGCACGGTGCGGTTGAGGATCGGCACGAGCGTCTCGACGCGCCAATCCATGTTGCGGGCCATCCAGTCGGCGCTGCTGATGTAGACGCGGGCGTGGCGGCTGGGGAGGCGGTGGCCGTTGCCGAAGGCGTAGATGCGGGCGTGCTCGAGGAAGCGGCCGACGATGGACTTGACGCGGATGTTGTCCGACAGGCCCGGGATGCCCGGGCGGAGGCAGCAGATGCCTCGGACGACGACCATGATGTGCACGCCGGCCTGGCTTGCGGCGTAGAGGCGGTCGATCAGCGCGTCGTCCACCAGCGAGTTCATCTTGAGCCAGATATGCGCGGGCCTTCCTGCGCGGGCGTGTTCGGCCTCGGCGTCGATCAGGTCGTTCAGCGTCGAGCGCGTGGTCAGCGGCGAGAAGGCGAGGCTGTCCATGCCCTCGGGGCGGGCATAGCCGGTCATGTAGTTGAACAGGCGGGCGGCGTCGCGCACCAGGTCCGGGTCGCAGGTGAAGAAGCTGAGGTCGGTGTAGATGCGGGCCGTAATGGGATGGTAGTTGCCGGTGCCGAAATGCGCGTAGGAGCGCATGACGGGGCCTTCGCGTCGCACCACCAGGCTGAGCTTCGCGTGCGTTTTCAGCTCCACGAAGCCGAACACGACCTGGACGCCGGCCGCTTCCATGGAGCGGGCGAGGCGGATGTTGGCCTCCTCGTCGAACCGCGCGCGCAGCTCGATCATGGCGGTGACGGACTTGCCGGCCTCCGCGGCCTCGATCAGGGCCTTCACGATGGGGCTGTCGCGGCTCGTGCGGTAGAGGGTCTGCTTCACGGCGACCACGTTCGGGTCCGACGCGGCCTGGCGGAGGAACTGGACCACGACGTCGAAGCTCTCGAACGGGTGGTGGACGATGATGTCCTTGGCGCGGATGGCGGCGAAGCAGTCCCCGGCGAAGTCCCGGATGCGTTCGGGGAAGCGTGGCGTGTAGGGCGGGAAGAGCAGGTCCGGCCGGTCGTCCACGATGAGCTGTCGGAGGTCCGCGGCGCCGAGGATGCCGTCGTGGATCACGACCTCGTCGCCGGGGACGGATTTCTGATCGACCTCGAGCTCATCGACGACCATGGCGCGCAGGTCGTCGGGCATGGCGGCGTCGACGCTGAGGTGGATGGCGACGCCCCGGCGGCGGCGCTTGAGCGCGGTCTCGTAGGAGCGGACGAGGTCTTCGGCCTCTTCCTCGAACTCGACCCCGGTGTCGCGGATGAGGCGGAACATGCCGCGGCCCTCGACGGTGAACCCGGGGAAGAGGCGGTCGAGGAAGAGGCCGACGACGTCTTCGAGCAGGATGAACTGGATGCGGGGCGGCGTGTTGGCGCCGGGCAGGCCGGGAACGGCGGGCAGGCGGACGAAGCGTTCGACGAGGGCGGGGAGCGGGATCAGGCCCTGCATCACGTGGCCGTCCTGCTCGCGGAACAGGTTGAGGACCTTGACCAGGCCCATGTTGGGGATGAACGGGAAAGGGTGCGCCGGGTCCACCGCGAGGGGGGTGAGGACGGGGAAGACGCCGTCCATGAACCAGTGGTCGAGCCAGACGCGGTGCGCCGGGTCGAGGGAGGCGGCATCGCAGACCTCGATGCCGGCTTCGGCGAGCTGGACGCGCAGCGCGTGCCAGACGCGCTGCTGGTCGGCCATGAGGGCGGCGGCGCGGTGCTGGATCTCGCCGAGCTGCTGGGCCGGGGTGCGGCCGTCTGCGCTGACGGCGGCAACGCCGGCCTTGGCCTGGCCCATGAGCCCGGCGACGCGGACGGAGATGAACTCGTCGAGGTTCGAGGCGGAGATGCTGATGAAGCGGAGGCGCTCGAGCAGGGGGTGGCGGGAGTTCTCGGCCTCCTCCATGACGCGGTGGTTGAAGTCGAGCCAGCTCAGCTCGCGGTTGATGAAGCGCTCGGGGGAGTGCGCGTCGATGGCCGGGTGCGCGGGTGGGGGCAGCGTGACCGCGTGCGACATGGGTGTCCTCCGCCGTTTGGGCTTGGTCGCCAACCGGGGGGCCACTTAGCCGATGCCCTGGGGCGGGGGGGAGGGGTCGGAGGCGGGTTGCGCGGAAGTGTCATGGAGCGCGGCGAGGCCCAGGGTGGCGGCGGCCATCGGGCGGGTGATGTTGCGGCCTTCGGCGAGGGCTGCGGTGTCGAGGCGGGTCACGGCGTCGCGGATGGCGCCCGGGCTGCGGGGCAGGCGCGCGAGGAGCCAGGCCTGGACGGGGGCGGGGATGCGGAGCTGGCGGTCCGACAGCAGGCGGGCGAGGAGCAGCTCGAGGAAGGGGCCGTCGGCCGGGCCGATGCCGACGGCGACGGTGGCGCGGAGGCGGCTTGCGAGGTCCGGCAGGCGGACGGGGAGGCGCCCGGCCGCGGTGCGGCTGACGAGGAGCAGCGGCTGGCGGGCCTCGGTGGCGGCGTTGAGGAGGTGCAGGAGGCCGATCTCGTCCGCGAGGGTGTCGAGGCCGTCGAGCACGAGGGGGCGGTCGGGCCAACGGGCCGGGGGGCTGGCGACGATGCGGGCGCCATGGGTCTCGGCCCAGATGTGGGCGAGGTGGGTCTTGCCGGAGCCGGGCTCGCCGTGGAGGGCGAGGCGGTGGAGGGGCCATGTGGCGGGGCGGGCGAGCCAGGCCCGGGCCTCGTCCTGCGCCGCGTTGGGCAGCAGGTCGCTGGCCGCGAAGGCGGGGGGGCTCGGGAAGCGCAGCGGGAGTTGAAGGGCGGTCACGTGCGGGGGGGCGGGT
>JBBROS010000047.1:0-25721 GCA_038229135.1 Acetobacterales bacterium | reverse complement strand
TCGAGCGTGGTCGCACCGGCCTGGGCGAGGTTGAAGCGGATCCCGCGGACACCGAGCGAGTGGAGTCGCTGCAGCTCGGCGTCGGTGACGGACGGGGTGAGAACGGCGACGGCTCGGAAATTCGGTCCGAGCGCTGCCATACCCTCTAGGGTCGGGCGGTTGTCGACGCCGTACAGGGAAG
Organism: Acetobacterales bacterium; assembly: GCA_038229135.1. Classification (GTDB taxonomy): domain Bacteria; phylum Pseudomonadota; class Alphaproteobacteria; order Acetobacterales; family Acetobacteraceae; genus JBBROS01. The sequence continues at coordinate 25,540 of JBBROS010000047.1, read as the reverse complement.
GCTGGACCACGACCCCACGGGTCGTGCCGATCCGGGCCTGCAGCGCACGATAGTCGGCGGGCGACGCATCGGCAGCCGGTAAGCCACCTGGCGCCGGTGGGAAGCGGTTGTCGTAGATATGAAAGTGGCAGTCCGTCGCGTTCATTGGCACTCGGAGCTTCGGCGCCTCCGTGCCCTTGGAGAAAGGCACCGGCTGTTGGGCAGCGGCAGGTCGCGCGCCCGCGGCAATCGACGCTCCGGCAGCGACGGCGAACGCACCGCCAAGGATCTCGCGCCTGGCAAACAGATCGTGGCTCATGCCGTTTCCCCCAACCGCTTCTATGAGCGGTTGCCAAAACCTAGCCTGGCCCGGCGTCCGGCTGCAACGACTGGAGAAATCGTCCGCCGCAGTGCCGCTTCGGGCACCGCCGTCGGCCCTTCAGGTCAGGCCACTGTGACAGAGCCCCTCGACCCGGCGAGTGACCGCCGCCCAGCTGCACTGGGTCTCGACGAGGGTGCGCGCGGAGGTCGCGACGGAGGCCGCTATGGCTGGTTCGGCAAGCAGGTGTGCGATCGCTCCGGCAAACGCCCCCGCATCTTCTGCGGCCAAGTAGTGTTCCCCCGGTATTACGGCGAGGCCCTCGACGCCCACTGCGGTCGAGACGACGGGGCAGCCCATGGCCATGGCCTCGTAGACCTTGATGCGGGTGCCGCTGCCGACGCGGAGCGGGATCATGTAGGCGTGGGCCTGGGCGACGTAGGGGCGGACGTCGTCCACGAAGCCGGTGAAGGTCCAGCCGTAGCCGAGGGCGCGGGCCTCGGCGACGAGGGCGGGTGGGGGATTGCGGCCGACGATGAGGGCCTTTGCGCGCGGTCGGCGAGCGAGGACCAGGGGCCAGACCTCGTGGAGCAGGAAGCGGATGCCTTCGATGTTGCTGCGGCTGTCCATGGCGCCGGTGAAGGCGATGGTGCCGCCGTCTTCGATCGGGGCCGGGCGGGGATGGAAGGCGTAGTATTCGGTGTCCACCCCGGTCTCGACCGCGTGGACGTTCGGCAGGGCGTAGGCGGCGCGCAAGGCCGCGGCGTCCCGCTCGGACACCGCGAACACGGTGCGGTAGGCGGCCAGCACGCGCTGCTCAAAGGAGCGCATCTTGCCGGCCTCGTGGGCCCAGACGAGGCGCATTGGGAAAGGCGCGATCTTTGCCTGGCGCTCGAAGATCTCTGCCTCGACGTTGTGGGTGAACAGGATGGAGGCGGGTGGCGGCGGCTCGGGCATCAGCACGTGGGCGTGTGGGAAATCGACGATCACCAGGTCCGGCTTGGCCGCCAGCGCCCTGCCGACCACTTCGCGCCCGGCGTCCGACACGTCGCTGAGCACCGAGACAGGCAGGCGGCCGGCGAGGGCGGCGATCTTGGCGAGCTTGCCGGGTTTGGGCTCGGCCCAGTGGAGCCATTCGTCGCAGACCCACGCCGTTTCCTCGGCGAAGCGCGCGTGGTCGGGCGGGGCCGGGGAGGCGAGGGTGACGTGGAAGGCGCCGCCTTTCAGGTGGTGCAGCGTGTTGGCGGTGCGGATGCGGCCGCCCTGGTCCATGGGGAAGAGGAACCGGGGGGAGACGACCAGCAGCCGCTTCTGGCCCGGTGCCTCCCCGGGTGCGGGCCCGCTCACCAGCAGAGGCCGTGATACGTGATGCCCCCCGAGCCACTCTGCGCAGCCTCCCGCAGCTCGGGGACCCCGGCGAGGTCGATGACGGTCTTGCCCTGGAGAGCCTCGAGCATGGCAGGCCGGTCGGCCTTGGACACGTGGCCGACGACGACCAGGTTCACGCCCTCGAGCGCATCCGCGGGCTCGGCGCAGAGCAGGCGCTCGAGATGCGGGATCTCCTTCTCGATGTAGGCGCGGTTGCTGCCGGTCAGGCGGGCAATCTGCACGGCGCGGTCGAAGATGCGGAGGTCATACCCGCGGCCCAGCATGCGCTCGGCCAGCGTGACCAGCGGGCTCTCCCGCAGGTCGTCCGTGCCGGACTTGAAGGCCAGGCCGAACAGCGCCGTGGGCTGGCGTCCGTGCTTGTCGATGACGTCGAAGGTGTGGTGGATGATGGACTGGTTGCTGGGGAGCACCTGGCCGAGGAAGGGTGCGGCGACGTTGGCGCGGTCGGCGAGTGCCAGGAAGGAGCGGATGTCCTTGGGCAGGCAGGAGCCGCCGAAGGCGAAACCGGGGGTGAGGTAGGCCGGGCTCACGTTCAGCTGCGTGTCGAGGCAGAACAGCTTGTAGGCGGCGCGGGCGTCCACGCCCATGGCGGACAGGATGGCACCGCCCTCGTTGGCGAAGGCAAGCTTCACGGCGTGGTAGGCGTTGGCGAGGTATTTCACGCTTTCCGCCACCTTGTAGGTGGTAACGTGCGTGTCCCCTCCGATCCCGGTGTAGAGCTCCCGGAGCACCGGCGCGTCGTCGCCCGGGGGGGCGCCGATCAGGGTGTAGGGGGGCGCGTAGAAGTCCCGGACGGAGGTGCCTTCGCGCAGGAACTCGGGGTTGCTGTAGTAGGTCCAGCCGTCGCCGTGTTTCTTGCCGCTCGCGCGCTCGATGGCGGGGATCACGCGGCCCTCGGCGGTGTTGGGGGGCACGGTGCTGCGCATGACGACGACGTGGTGCGTGGTCTTGTGGGCCAGTGCGCGGCCGATGGCGGCGACCACCTCGTCCACCGCGCGCAGGCTCACCGAGCCATCCGGCGCGGAGGGCGTGCCGACGGCGATGAAGCTGATATCGGTGCTGGCGACGGCCTCGGCCACGTCCGTGGTGGCGCGCAACTGGCCCGAGGCGGCGCCGTCCGCGATCAGGCGGTCGATCTCGTCCTCCACGATGGGCGACTGCCCGGCCGCCAGCATGCCGACCTTGTGGTCCGAGATGTCCACGCCCACCACCGTGTTGCCGGAGGCCGCGAAGCAGCCGCAGGCGACGGTGCCGACGTAACCGATGCCGAGAACCGAGATTTTCATGGGCGGGACCATCCTGGCAGGCGCGCCGGGGTGCAAGCCCGGATCGAAGTCATTTCGTGCATTGACGTCAAGGTGGACTTAATGCGCCGGGGTCAGCGTCCAGGGCTCCTGCTCGCTCCGGCCGGGCTCGCAGAAGAAGGGCATGCCGTTGGGCGTGCGGACGTTGGGCTCGAGGCCCATCTCGGCGCGGAGGGCACGGAACAGGGCGCCGTGGGCGACGACGAGCACCGGGCTTTCATGTGCGAGCGCGCGGTTGACGGCGCGGACGGCGCGGGCGCGAAGGTGTATGAATTGCTCGGCGCCCTCGGGCGTGAAGTGGCCGGCCACCCAGTCGTCGAACCACTGGGCCATCGGCTGGCCCTCCTGCACGCCGAACGCGACCTCGCGCAGCTCCTCCTCGAGCACGATCTCGCGCTGGACCACGACGGCTGCCGCGCGCGCCGTGTCGTGCGCACGGCTGAGCGGGGAGGCCACGATGCTGCGGATGCCACGATGGGCGAGCAGCTTTGCCGCGGCCTCCGCCTGGGCCACACCCACCTCGTTGAGCGGGATGTCGATGTTGCCCTGGCTCAGGCCGCGCGCGTTCCAGTCGGTCTCGCCGTGGCGGAGAAACCAGAAGGCGCGGCGTTCGAGCAGCGGGCGTGCCAGCGGCGGGCTGTCGAACATCAGGCGGCGAGCCCTTCTGCGGCCAGCATGCGCTGCACGGCGGGCCGGGCGAGCATGCGGTCCAGATGGGCCTGGAGGTTAGCCGGCAGCGTCATGCCCATGCGCTTTGCACCCCAGTATTCCACGTAGAACAGGGCGGTATCGGCCACCGAATAGGTGCCGGCTACCCAGTCCTGCTGGCCGAGCGTGGCGGACATCACCTCGAAGCCCTTGTCGATCAGCTTGCGGCCCTGGGTCTTCACCGCCTCGTGGTCGGCCTCGCTGGGGGCGAAGTTGCTGGGGCGGAACAGGCGGGAGAAGCCCTGCATATGGATGGTGGCGACGCAGTAATCCATCGCCTCGGCAGCGCGCAGCCTTGCATCGGCGTCCGCGGGGACCAGGTGCGCGCCCTCGTTGGCCTCGGCCAGGTAGTGGGCGATGACGGGGAACTCGGTGACGACCCGGCCCGCGTCGGTGACGACGGTGGGCACCTTGCCTTTGGGGTTGACGCTGTCGAGCGCCGCGCGGGCCTCGGGCCCGTCCCGCAGGCTGACGCGGACGGCGTCGAACGGCTTGCCGATCTCTTCAAGCACGACGTGAATGCCCATGGAGCAGGCGCCGGGGGCGTAGATGAGCTTCATGACGGTGATCTCCCTTAATCGAAGAGCGAGCTTACGGACGTCTCGTCGCTGATGCGCTGCATGGCTTCGGCGAGGATGGGGGCGATGGTGAAGCTGCGGATGTTGGGGGCTGCCATGGCCTCCGGGCTGGCCTGGATGCTGTCGGTCATGGTCAGGCTCTCGATCTGGCTGCCGACCACGCGCGCGACGGCGGCGCCGGAGAGCACGCCGTGGGTGACATAGACGCTCGCGGACTTGGCGCCACGGTCCATGAGGGCAGCCGCCGCGTTGCAGAGGGTGCCGCCGCTGTCGACCAGGTCGTCGACCAGGATGCAGGACTTGCCGTGGACATCGCCGATGACGTTCATGACCTCGCTGACTCCCGCCCGTTCCCGCCGCTTGTCGATGATGGCCAGGTCGCAGTCGAGCCGGTTGGCCATGTCCCGCGCGCGCGCCACGCCGCCCACGTCCGGGCTCACGATCATGATGTCCTGGTTGGCGAAGCGCCGCTGGATGTCGCGGGCGAAGAGGGGGCCTGCGTAGAGGTTGTCGACGGGGATGTCGAAGAAGCCCTGGATCTGGCCCGCGTGCAGATCCATCGTGAGCACACGGTGGGCTCCGGCCTCGGTGATGAGGTTGGCGACGAGCTTGGCGCTTATGGGGGTGCGGGGGCCGGCTTTGCGGTCCTGCCGGGCGTAGCCGAAATAGGGGATGACGGCGGTGATGCGCCGGGCGCTCGCGCGGCGGAGCGCGTCGAGCGTGATCAGCAGCTCCATGAGGTTGTCGTTGGCGGGGAACGAGGTGGGCTGGATGATGAACACGTCCTCGCCGCGCACGTTCTCGTGGATTTCGACGAAGATCTCCATGTCCTGGAAGCGGCGGACCGTGGCGCGGGCGAGCGGGATGTGCAGCGCATCGGCGACGGCCTCGGCGAGGGGCCGGTTGCTGTTGCAGGCGACGATCTTCATGAGGCGGTCGAGATCCCCTGCTTGGAAGCGGCTCGGGCGGCGATGCCGGGTTCTTAGAGCGGTTCTGCCGCAATTGAAACCTTGTGGATTGCGCTCTGCGGCCCCCCACCCCCGGCCCCCTCCGGCAAGGGGAGGGGGAGCAGGGCATTGATGCGGGTGGGCTCCGGCCCCATACACGCGCGATCATGAGCATGATCCAGAGCATCGCCAGCGTGTTGTCTCCGCCGCATCCCGCCGGGCGGCCGTTCATCATCGGGGGCGCGGTCGCGGCCGTGGCCGGGCTGTTCGTCGGCCCCTGGCTGCTGTGGCCGGGCTGGCTGTTCGTGGTGTTCTGCTTCTACTTCTTCCGCGATCCGGAGCGGACGCCACCCTTGCGCCCCGGCGTGCTGCTGGCGCCGGCCGATGGGCGCGTCGTGTCCGTGCTGGAGGTGGCGCCACCGCCCGAGCTGGGGCTGGGCGATGCGCCGCGCTGGCGGGTGGCCACGTTCCTGTCGGTGCTGGACGTGCACGTGAACCGGGCTCCGGCGGCGGGCACCGTGACCCGGATCAGTTACCGGCACGGGGCGTTCGTGAACGCGGCCCTGGACAAGGCAAGCGAGCTCAACGAGCGCAATGCGCTGGCGATCCGGCTCGAGGATGGGCGGGAGATCGGGGTGGTGCAGATCGCCGGGCTGATCGCGCGGCGGATCGTTTGCACCGTGCGTGAGGGTGCGCGGCTGCGGGCCGGGGAGAGGTTCGGGATCATCCGGTTCGGCAGCCGGACGGACCTCTACCTGCCGCCTGGTGTGCTGCCGCTGGTGGCCGAGGGGCAGACGATGATCGGGGGGGAGACCGTGATGGCGGACCTGGGTGGGCCAGTGCCGGCGCCGATGCCGGTGGCGCAGCCGGAGGACGCGGCGGCTGGGGTGCTGGGGTGAGGGACGCGCGGCCCTCCCCGGTGCGGGTGCTGCGGGGGCGGTTCAAGCGGCGGCCACGGGTGTCGGGGCCCTCGTTCAACCGGATGATCCCGAACATCATGACGCTGCTCGGCCTGTGCGCCGGGCTGACTGGCATGCGGTATGCGCTCGAGGGGCGGTTCGGCGCGGCGGTGGTGGCCATCGTGGTGGCGGGGTGCATCGACGGGCTGGATGGTCGGTTGGCGCGGCTGCTGAAGGCGACGAGCCGGTTCGGGGCGGAGTTCGACAGCCTGGCCGATTTCTGCTGCTTCGGCGTGGCGCCGGCGTTCATCCTGTATTGGTGGAGCTTGCAGGCCTGGGGCGGCTTCGGGTTCATGCCGTGCATGGTGTTCGCGGTGTGCATGGCGCTCCGGCTCGCGCGGTTCAACGCCTCCTTGGACACGGGGGCGGCGCTGGACCAGCCGGGGCTGCCGCGGCTGGGGTTCGCCCAGAACTTCTTCACGGGCGTCCCGGCGCCGGCTGGGGCCGGGCTCGCGCTGCTCCCGCTGTTCGTCGGGCTCGAGGGGCGCGTGCTCGGCGTGCCCTGGATGCAGGCGCTGGCCCGGCACCCGGCCCTGTGCGCGGTGGTGCTGGTGGGCACGGCCCTGCTGCTGGTGAGCACGCTGCCGGTCTGGAGCTTCAAGAACTTCAAGGTGCCGCGGGAATACGTGCTGCCGGTGCTGCTGGGCGTGGTGACGTTCACGGCGCTGCTGGTGGCCGACCCCTGGGCGGCGTTCGCGCTGCTGGGGGTGGTCTACGTGGCGATGCTGCCGTTCAGCCGGCGGAGCTACCAGCGGCTGCGGGCTGCGGCAGAGGCGGCCGGGGCGGGGTGAGGGCGGTCAGCCCCGACGACGGGCCATGACGAACCGCGCCGGTTGACCCTGCTCGAGCCGCCCCGCCACTTGCCCGGCCATTCACCCCGACATTCACCCGGCCAGCGCCCTGCTGAATACCGGCGCGTCCACGTTGCCGCCGCTCAGCACGAGGCCGACCACCTGGCCCTTCAGGTCCAGCTTGCCCGAGAGCGCGGCGGCCAGGGCGACGGCTCCGCCCGGCTCCACCACGAGCTTCAGGTGCGTGAAGGCGAAGCGCATGGCGGCGAACACCTCCTCGTCCGTCACCACCACGCCGCCGGCGAGCAGGGCCTGGTTGATGGGGAAGGTGAGCTCCCCCGGGGCGGCCGAGAGCAGGGCGTCGCAGAGCACGCTGTGGCCGGGCGCGTTCGTTTCGCGCTGGCCGCTGGCGAGCGAACGGATGGTGTCGTCGGCGCCTTCGGGCTCGACGGCGAGCACTTTCGTGCCGGGGCTCACGTGGCTGAGGGCGAGCGCCGTTCCGGCGATGAGGCCGCCGCCGCCGGTGCAGACCAGCATGGTGCCGAGGGTGAGCCCGGCCTCCTGCGCATCGTGGGCGAGCTCGAGCGCCATGGTGCCTTGGCCGGCGATGACGTGCGGGTGGTCGAAGGGGGGGATGAGCGTGGCGCCGGTGCGGGCGGCATGAGCCGCGGCGAGGCCTGCGCGATCGTCCACCAGGCGGTCGAAGCGGATGATCTCGGCGCCCCAACGGCGTGTGGCCTCCACCTTCACCTGGGGGGCGTCGGCGGGCATGAAGATTGTGGCGGCCGCATCCACGGCAGCGGCGGCGCAGGCCAGCGCCTGGCCGTGGTTGCCCGACGAGTGCGTGACCACTCCGGCGCGGCGCTGCTCCTCCGTGAGTTGCAGGGCGGCGTTCGTGGCGCCGCGGAGCTTGAAGCTGCCGGTGCGCTGGAGGCACTCGGCCTTGACCAGGACGGTGGCACCCGTGGCGGCGTCCAGCGCCGCGTTGCGGAGCATGGGCGTGCGGACGATCTGGCCGCGGAGGCGGGCCGCTGCGTCCAGCACGTCCTGCGAGGTCGGGAGGCCGGTCTGGAGGGTGTCGGCGTGCATGTCCATCATTGCATCCTCGATGGCAGTTGGGCGGTGGGGGCGCCGGGGCGGGGAACCGCAAGGTAGAGGCGGAACTGCTCGAGGTCCAACCCTCGGGCCTGGCGCGTGAGGGTGCCGAGGGGTTCCGCACTGGCCCATTGCGCCGGGTCCGGGCCTTCGCGGCGGCGGGCGCTGATGAGGAGGAGGGTGGGCGCCGGCGCGGCGGCCGGAAGGGTGAAGAGGCGCCAGCGGGGCTCCGCGCCAATGACGCGAAGTTCGGGGGCGGGGCGGGGCGCGTGCCAGGCGAGCAGGCAGGCGGTGCCGTATTCCTCGCTCGCGAGCTGTGTGGCTCCGGCCGCGTCGGCGGCGCGGGCGGAGTCGGCCGCCAGCGTATCCCAGCCGGCGAGGCGGAGCGTGGGGTCGAGCGGGCGAGGCAGCGGCAGCGGGGCGAGGGTGGCCTGGAGATAGACGAGGCCGGTGAGAACCAGGCCCAGGGCGACCGCGGGCCGGATCAGCCGATGGCCGTGCAGCCCGGCGGCCAGCGCAGCGCCGGGGTAGAGGATGGCGACCCAGTTGGCCTGCACGCGGTCCGTGAACGCGTGCTGCAGGAACAGGGCGGCGCCGGGCAGCACGAGGGCGAGGGGGAGGGCCCGGGCGGGGTCGCGCCAACGGCGGCAGGCGGCGGCGGTGCCGAGCACCATGATGAGGGCGACGAGCGGGGTGGCGAGGCCGAGCTGCCCGGCCAGCAACTCGCCCAGGTAGCGCGCGGCCCGCCCTGCCTCGAGCGCGCCGTCGTTCAACCGGCCGCCCTGGCGCGCGAAGCTGGCCCAGCCATGGGCGGCGTTCCAGCCGATCACGGGGGCGACGAGGGCTGCCGCGACCACGCCGCCCGCCCAGGGCCAGAGCGTGCCCAGCCAGCGGCGGAGTGGCCCGAGCAGGAGGAGCCCGATACCCAGGCCGAGCAGGGCGGCCGTGTACTTGCTCAGCGCCGCGAGACCGGCGGTGGCCCCCACCATCAACCACCAGCGCCCAGTGCCGCCTGCGATCAGCCGGGCCAACGCCCAGGCGGCGGCGGTCCAGAAGAACAGGAGCGGCGTGTCGGGCGTCATGGTCACGCTGCCGGCGCCCAGCATGAGGGTGGCGTTCAGCAGCAGCGCCGCCGGCACCCCGGCGCCGGGTCGGAGCGCGTCGCCGGCGCGCACCAGGAGGAGCGTGCCTGCGGCGGCCGAGAGGGGGGCGAGGACGCGGACGCCCAGCGCCGTGTCGCCCAGCATCGCGGTGCCGGCGCGGATCCAGAGGGCCACCATGGGCGGGTGGTCGAGATAGCCCGGGGCAAGCGCCTTCGACCACGTCCAGTAATAGGCCTCGTCGGGCGAGAGCGGCAGGGCGGCGGCGACCGCGAGGCGGATTGCGGTGAGGGCCAGCAGGGCTGCAGCCCAAAGGGAACGATCGTGGCTCAGCCGTGTTTCGGTGTGGTCACGCAACAGGGGGCCCCATGTTCTCGTTCATCGGTTCGCTCATCATCGGGGGCCTGGTCGGGCTCGTCGCCAAGTGGATCTTCCCGGGGCGCGAGCCGGGGGGCGTGATCGTGACGATCCTGCTCGGGATCGCCGGGTCCGTGGTGGCCACCTGGCTGGGGTCGGCGCTGGGGTTCTATCGCTATGGGGAGGGGGCGGGGTTCATCGGCTCCGTCATCGGGGCGCTGTTGATCCTGTGGATATACAAGCTGGCGACACGGCCGCGGGTGTAGTCACGGCTTCAGCCGTCCGACGACGGCGAAGCCTTCGTTCGACGGCCTGAGCACCACGCCCTCGCCACTGGCGGGGACGATCCCGGTCAGCGCGGTGATGTTCACCTGGTGGGTGACGATGGCGAGCGTGCCCGGCCCGCGCCAGGCGGCAATCAGCCGGGTGGCGGCGCGGGTGGCCTCGGCGTCGCGGTCGCGGTCGTCGAAGAAGGAGTTGAAGGCAGCGTCCACCGTGGGTTCGCGGCGGAAGGCGAGGCGGGCGATTTCCGTGCAGCGGCACCATGCGGAGGTGAGCACGGCGGCGATGGCGACATGCTGGGCGCGGAGGCGCACGCCGATGCCGCGGGCCTGGTCGCGGCCGTTCGCATCGAGGTTGCGCTGGGTGGCGCAGTCCTCCAGGCGGTAGCCCGGCGGGTCTCCGATGCCCGGGGCCTCGGCGTGCCGGAGCATGAGCACGGTGGCGTCGGGCGATCGGAGTGCGGCCCATGGGTCCTCGGCGCGCGCCGGGGCGGCCAGGAGGAGGAGTGCGATCGCCAGCCAGCGCATGGCTACAGCGGCACGCCGGCCAGGTTTCGGCTGGTGCGGATGGTCTGCAGCGTCTGCACCCGGGCGACGTGCGGGGCGCCGGTCAGCTTGGTGGTGAGGGCGTTCTCGTGCGCCGTGTCGCGCGCTACCAGGCGGAGCAGGAAATCCCCGCCGCCGCGGATCATGTGGCACTCGCGCACTTCGGGCCATTCGGCGACGAGCTGCTCGAAGGCGCGGAGCACCGTCTCCTTCTGGCTCTCGAGGCCGACGATGGCAAAGAACACGATCTCCCACCCCAGCCGCGCCGGGTCCGTGTCGGCGTGGTAGCCGCGGATGACTCCGGCCTCCTCGAGTCGGCGCATGCGGCGGAGGCAGGGGGGCGCGGTGATGTCGGCCCGGCGCGCCAGCTCCACGTTGGTCATGCGGCCGTCGACCTGGAGTTCGGCGAGGATGCGCCGGTCGATCGCGTCGAGCTCCGGGGTGTCGGTGCTGCCCAGTTTCATGGTTGTGCTGGCTAGTCCTGGTTCGGCGCAACATTATTGCAGAGACGCTCCGCGCTCAACCCCGGTCGTTGCTTTGACGCGCCGGTCGCTTGCGGGGGGCGGGGCAGGCTTCCTATCTTGGGTGGGCGAACGGAGCATCCCATGGCAGAGACGATTCCCACCCGCATGCTGATCATCGGCGCGGGCCCTGCAGGCTACACGGCGGCCATCTATGCGGCGCGGGCGAGCCTGGAGCCGGTGCTGGTGGCCGGGCTGCAGCCGGGCGGGCAGCTCATGATCACGACCGAGGTGGAGAATTACCCGGGCTTCGCGGAGGCCATCCAGGGGCCGTGGCTGATGGAGCAGATGCAGCGCCAGGCCGAGCATGTCGGCACGCGGGTGATCCACGACATCGTCATGACGGTGGATTTCTCGCGCCGGCCCTTCCGGTGCACGGGGGATAGCGGGACGGTTTATCTGGCGGACACGGTGGTGATCGCCACGGGCGCGCAGGCGCGGTGGCTGGGGCTGCCGAGCGAGAGCCGGCTGCAGGGGGCCGGGGTGTCGGCCTGTGCCACGTGCGATGGCTTCTTCTACCGCGGAAAGCGCGTGGCGGTGGTGGGCGGCGGCAACACGGCTGTCGAGGAGGCGCTGCACCTGACGCACCATGCCTCGCACGTGACGCTCGTCCACCGGCGGGACAGCCTGCGGGCGGAGAAGATCCTGCAGCGGCGGCTGTTCGCCCACCCGAAGGTGGAGGTGGTGTGGAACAGCGCAGTGGACGAGATCCTGGGCGGCGGGCAGCCCGAAGTGGTGCAGGGGCTGCGGCTGCGCGACACGCAGACCGGGGCCATGCGGGAGCTGGCGGTCGACGGCGTGTTCGTGGCGATCGGGCACACGCCGAACACGAGCCTGTTCCGGGGCCAGGTGGCGCTGGACGACGAGGGCTACGTGCTGACCGAGGCTGGTACGACGCGCACGAGCGTGCCGGGCGTGTTCGCGGCGGGCGACGTGCAGGACAAGGTGTGGCGCCAGGCCATCACGGCGGCCGGCACGGGGTGCATGGCGGCGCTCGAGGCGGAGAAGTTCATGACCATGCAGCCTGTCGTGCAGGGCGAGGACGCGGCGTTGGCGGTGGCGGCCGAGTAGCGGTGCGTTAACCTCTCGCCGTCAGGTTGGCGCCCCGTATCCGGAGGTGCGGCGATGGCGCGCGGGAAGTCGATCGTGATCAAGCGCGAGGAGGTGGTGGAGGGCGGCCACCATGGCGGTGCCTGGAAGGTGGCGTACGCCGACTTCGTGACGGCGATGATGGCCTTTTTCCTGCTGATGTGGCTGTTGAACGCGACCTCGCAGGACCAGCGGCGCGGCATTGCGGACTATTTCAGCCCGCATAACGAGCTGTCGCGGGCGAGTTCCGGGTTCGGGATGATCTTCGGGGGGCGGACGCCGAACAGCGTGGGTTCGATGGCGTCCGACAACGGCGCGGTCTCGGCGCTGCCAGCGCCGCTGGCGCTCAACATGCTCGATGAGGAGGAGGAGGCGGAGCGGGAGCCGGGGCGTGGGGCCGGACAGGGGCTCGCGCGCGAGGGTGGGGCGGGACGCGCGGGCCAGGCGGGCGAGGGCGGGCGGGCCCAGGCCGGGCTGCAGGCGGCGGCGCGTGAGGGCGCGGGTGTGGCGCAGGCGGGTGACTCGAAGCAGGGTGAGGCGAAGACGGGCGAGGCGAAGGCGGGCGAGGCGAAGGCGGGCGATGCGAAGGCGGGCGATGCGAAAACGGGCGAGTCGAAGCGGGGGGCGGGGGCGGCCGATGCCGATGCGGCGCTCGCGGCGGAGTTGCAGCGGCGGGAGCAGCTGAGCTTCGACCAGGCTGCGCAGCAGATCCGCGATGCCGTGCGGGCCGATCCGGCGCTGGCGGAGCTTGCCGGGCAGCTGCGGATCGACCAGGTGCCGGAGGGCCTGCGGATCCAGGTGCTGGACGAGGACCGGTCGCCGATGTTCCCGACGGGCTCGGCGGCGCTGAACGAGCGGAGCAGGGCGCTGCTGTCGAAGGTGGCGCCGGTGCTGCTGCGGCTGCCGCAGGGGGTTGCGATCGCGGGGCACACGGATGCGGCACCGTTCAAGGGCGGGGAGCGGAGCAACTGGGACTTGTCGGCCGACCGGGCGAACGCGACCCGGCGGCTGCTGGTGGAGGCCGGGCTGCCGGAGGCGCGGCTGCGGAGCGTGGCGGGGCTGGCCGACCGGGAGCCGCTGCTGCGCGAGGACCGGATGGCGGCGGCGAACCGGCGTATCGCGATCACCGTGCTGCGGGAATCAACGGCGCCTCGGGACGTTCGCTGAGCGATGCTGACGATCGGGGGATTGCTGTTCCTGCTCGGCTGCGTGTTCGGCAGCTACGCGCTGGCGGGCGGCAACTTCGAGCCGCTGATCGAGGCGATGCCGTTCGAGCTGCTGACGATCGGTGGGGCGGCGATCGGGACGTTCTTCATGTCCAACTCGCTGCACGACGTGAAGCACACGCTCGCCGGATTCAAGAAGATCCTGAAGGGGGCGCAGTTCAGCAAAGCGCATTATGTGGAGTTGCTGAGCCTCATGTTCCTGTTCGTGCGGCTGGCCTCGAGCAAGGGGGCGATGGCGCTCGAGCCGCACATCGAGAAGCCGGAGGAGAGCAGCGCGTTCCAGCAGTTCCCGCGCATTTTGGCCCACCACCATGCGACGGCGATGATCTGCGACTATTTCCGCATGATGGGAATGAACGCGGACGACCCGCACCAGATCGAGGACGTGATGGGCCGCGAGCTGAAGAAGACGCTGCACGAGGAGCTGCACGGGGCGCATGCCCTGCAATCGATGGCGGACGGGTTGCCGGCCCTCGGGATCGTGGCTGCGGTGCTGGGCGTGATCAAGACGATGAGCCACATCAACGAGCCGCCGGCGGTGCTGGGGGCGATGATCGGGGGCGCGCTTGTGGGCACGTTCCTGGGCGTCCTGCTGGCCTATGGCATGGCGGGGCCGTTCGCCTCGCGGCTGAAGGGCGTGGTGGAGGAGGAGAGCAAGTACATGGAGGTGATCCGGGCCATCATGGTGGCGCACCTGCATGGGAATGCGCCGCAGGTGAGTGTGGAGTCGGGGCGCAAGATGGCGCCGAACCAGCATATGCCGAGCTTCCAGGAGGTGGAGGAGGCGGTGCAGGGGGCAAAGCTGGCGGCATGAGGGGTGTTGCAGCAGAGGTCCGTTCTGCCAGCCGCCCCACCCCTGGCCCTTCCGGCAAGGGGTAGGGAGAAGGCAGGTCAGTCCTGGCTGTCGGCGCCGCTGCCGCGGCCGCCGACGCCGGCGCGGGTTGGGGCGTCGCTGTTGGGCTGGATGGTGCGGCTCATGGCCTCGATCTCCTCGTCCTCCTGCGGCAGCGAGTCGGCGCCGACGGCGGTGTCGGGCGCGGCGGTGAGGGCGTTGGCGACCGCGTCGGGGTCGACGCGGGCGGCTTCGGCGAAGAGGCGATCGGCTTCGTCGTCGTCGCCGGCCTCCTGCGCGGCGATAGCCTGCTCGGCCAAGGTGCGGGCGTGGCCGTGGCGGGCGGAGGTGGCATCGAGGTCGTCGGACATGAGCAGGCTCCTGGTCGGGTGCGGCTTGAACGGGCGGCGGCGCGGTCCGTTCCGCTGACGGCTTGCGCGCTCAATGGTGCGTGGTGACGCAATTTCCATGTTGCCCGGAGCCGGATATGGTGAACATAAATGCGTCGATAGGGAGACACGCATGGCCAAGGCACTCGACGGGGTCCGCATCCTCGACTTCACGCATGTGCAATCGGGGCCGACCTGCACGCAGCTGCTGGCCTGGATGGGAGCGGACGTCATCAAGGTCGAGCGGCCAGGCGTCGGCGACATCACGCGCGGGCAGCTGCAGGACGTGCCGGACGCGGACAGCCTCTATTTCACGATGCTGAACCACAACAAGCGCAGCATCACGATCGACAGCAAGAACCCGGGCGGCAAGGAAGTGCTGGAGGAGCTGGTGCGCAGTTGCGACGTGCTGGTGGAGAACTTCGCGCCGGGCGCGCTGGACCGCATGGGGTTCACGTGGGAGCGGATCCAGGTGCTGAACCCGCGCATGGTCCTGGCCTCGGTGAAGGGGTTCGGGCCCGGGCCGTTCGAGGACTGCAAGGTTTATGAGAACGTCGCGCAGTGCGCCGGGGGTGCTGCGAGCACGACGGGCTTCGACGACGGCCCGCCGCTGGTGACGGGCGCGCAGATCGGGGACAGCGGCACCGGGCTGCACCTGGCGCTGGGGATCGTCGCGGCGCTGTATCAGCGCAACACGTCCGGGCGGGGGCAGAAGGTGCTGGCCGCCATGCAGGATGGCGTGCTGAACCTGTGCCGCGTGAAGCTGCGGGACCAGCAGCGGCTGGAGCATGGGCCGCTCAGGGAGTATCCGCAGTTTCCGGATGGCGAGTTCGGGGAGGCTGTTCCCCGCGCGGGCAACGCCTCGGGCGGCGGGCAGCCGGGCTGGATCCTGAAGTGCAAGGGCTGGGAGACGGATCCGAACGCCTTCATCTACTTCATCGCGCAGGCCCCGGTGTGGGGCGCCATCTGCGACGTGATCGGCAAGCCGGAGTGGAAGACCCATCCGGACTACGCCAAGCCCGCCGCGCGGCTGCCCCGGCTGCGGAGCATCTTCGACACCATCGAGCAATGGACCATGGGCCGCACGAAGTTCGAGGCGATGGCGGAGCTGAACGAGCACGACATCCCCTGCGGCCCGATCCTGTCCATGAAGGAGATAGCCGAGGACCCGGGGCTGCGCGCCACGGGCACGGTGGTGGAGGTGGACCACCCTGTGCGGGGCAAGTATTTGTCCGTGGGCAACCCGATCAAGATGTCTGACAGCCCGACCGAGGTGCTGCGCAGCCCGCTGCTGGGCGAGCACACGGACGAGATCCTGCGTGACGTCCTGAAGTTCGACCCGGAGCGGATCGCACGGATCGAGGCCTCGGGGGCGTTGGGTGACCGGCCGCGGATGGCGGCGGAATAGATCGGCCACGGGCTGGCGCAGGAGAGCATAGGATGCAAGGTGGCAATCGCTGGCTGCAGTTGATCTGCGGCGTGATCTGCATGTGCATGATCGCAAACCTGCAATATGGCTGGACCTTCTTCGTGACGCCCATGCAGGAGCGGCACGGGTGGGAGCGGGCGGCCATCCAGTGGGCGTTCAGCATCTTCATCCTGACCGAGACGTGGCTCGTCCCGGTCGAGGGCTGGTTCGTGGATCGCTACGGCCCGCGGATCGTGACGCTGCTTGGCGGGCTGCTGTGCGGCATCGGCTGGGTGTTGAACTCGTATGCCGACACGCTGCCGATGCTGTATTTCGCAGCCGCCGTGTGCGGCACCGGGGCCGGGGCCGTGTATGGCACCTGCGTCGGCAATTCATTGAAGTGGTTTCCGGATCGGCGTGGCTTCGCGGCCGGACTGACGGCGATGGGGTTCGGCGCCGGGTCGGCGTTCACGGTCGTGCCGATCCAGGCGATGATCAAGGCGAGCGGCTACGAGGCGGCGTTCTTCTGGTTCGGCATTGGCCAGGGCGCGGTGGTGATGGTTCTCGCGTTGCTGTTGGCGGCCCCCGAGAAGGGCCAGGTCCCGGCGGTGGTGCGTGTCAGCCAGGGGCGGGACCATACGCCCAAGGAGATGATCCGGACGCCGATCTTCTGGGTGATGTACGCCATGTTCGTCATGATGGCGGCGGGCGGGCTGATGGCGACCGCACAGCTCGGGCCCATCGCCAAGGACTTCAAGATTGCGGACATTCCGGTGAGCCTGCTCGGGCTCACGCTGCCAGCGCTGACGTTCGCGGCCACGATCGATCGGGTGCTGAACGGCGTCACGCGGCCGTTCTTCGGGTGGGTGAGCGACCATATCGGGCGCGAGAACACCATGTTCATCGCGTTCGCCATCGAGGGCGTGGGCATCTACGCACTCAGCATGTTCGGACAGAACCCTGTGCTGTTCGTGTTGCTGACGGGCCTCGTGTTCTTTGCCTGGGGCGAGATCTACAGCCTGTTCCCGGCAACCTGCGGGGACACGTTCGGCAGCAAGTATGCGGCGACGAACGCCGGGCTGCTGTATACGGCGAAGGGCACGGCGAGCCTGATCGTGCCGTACACGAGCGTGATCACGACCATGACGGGCAGTTGGCACGCGGTATTCGTGAGTGCTGCGGCGCTGAACATCATCGCGGCGTTCATGGCGCTGTTCGTGCTGAAGCCGATGCGGGCCCGGTATGCGGCGCGGGCGCCCCGGCTGGCGGCGGTGCCGGCGGAGTAGCGCCCCGCCCGCGCTCACGCGGTCCCGCGCAAGGCGCCGCGCGGGGTGGATCAACCCGGCTGTACGCTGTATCAGCCTCCACGCAAACGATGAGGCGGGCCGGATGAACATCCACGAATACCAGGCCAAGGAGCTGCTGCGCGGCTATGGCGTCGCAGTGCTCGAGGGGCACGTGGCGTGGACGCCTGAAGAGGCCGAGCAGGCGGCGGCGAAGCTCCCGGGGCCGGTCTACGTGGTCAAGAGCCAGATCCATGCGGGCGGGCGCGGGGCCGGGCACTTCGAGGGCGACGGGGCGGGCAAGGGTGGCGTGCGCCTGGCCAAGAGCGGCGCCGACGTGCGGGCGGCGGCGGAGGCGATGATCGGGCACACCCTGATCACGAAGCAGACCGGGGCGGCCGGGCGGCGCGTGAGCCGCGTGTATGTGGAGGCGGGCTGCGACATCGCTCGCGAACTGTATCTGTCGCTGCTGATCGACCGCGAGACGTCACGCGTGACGGTCGTTGCCTCGACCGAGGGCGGGATGGACGTGGAGCACGTGGCCGAGACGACGCCGGAGAAGATCCTGCGCGTGGCCATCGACCCTGCGGCCGGCATCAGCCCCTTCCACGCTCGCAAGCTGGCCTTCGCGCTCGGGCTCGAGGGCAAGCAGATCGGGTCGTTCGGGCGTTTCGTGAACGCGATGTACAAGGCGTTCATCGAGCTCGACTGCGCCGTCGTCGAGATCAACCCCCTCGTGGTGACCGGCGCGGGCGACGTTGTGGCGCTCGATGCGAAGGTGAGCTTCGACGACAACGCGCTCTATCGGCATCCGGAGCTGGAGCAGCTTCGGGACGAGGCGGAGGAGGACCCGAAGGAGCTCGAGGCCGCCAAGTATAGCCTGAACTACGTGGCGCTCGACGGCACCATCGGGTGCATGGTGAACGGCGCCGGGCTGGCCATGGCGACGATGGACATCATCAAGCTGTATGGCGGCAGCCCGGCCAACTTCCTGGACGTCGGCGGTGGTGCGACCAAGGAGCGGGTGACGGCGGCGTTCAAGATCATCCTCAGCGACCCGAACGTCGAGGGCATCCTCGTCAACATCTTTGGCGGCATCATGCGCTGCGACGTGATCGCGGAGGGCGTGGTGGCGGCCGCACGGGAGGTGAGCCTCGGCGTGCCGCTCGTGGTGCGGCTGGAGGGGACGAACGTGGAGCTCGGCAAGGAGATCCTGGCGAAGTCGGGCCTGCCGATCGTGAGTGCGGACAACCTGGCCGACGCTGCCGAGAAGGTGGTGCGGGCCGTGAAGGAGGCCGCATAATGTCGGTTCTGGTCGATACGAACACGAAGGTCATCACACAGGGCTTCACCGGCGCGCAGGGCACGTTCCATAGCGAGCAGGCGATCGCCTACGGCACGAAGGTCATGGGCGGTGTCACGCCGGGCAAGGGCGGGACGCAGCATCTGAACCTCCCGGTGTTCGACACGGTGGCCGAGGCGGTGCACGCCACGGGTGCGAATGCGACCGCCATCTACGTGCCGCCCCCGTTCGCGGCCGACGCGATCCTCGAGGCCATCGATGCCGAACTGCCGCTGATCGTTTGCATCACCGAGGGTATCCCGGTGCTGGACATGGTGCGGGTGAAGCGGGCGCTCGAGGGCAGCCGCTCCCGCCTGATCGGCCCGAACTGCCCGGGGGTCATCACGCCCGAGGCGTGCAAGATCGGGATCATGCCGGGCCACATCCACCGCCGCGGCAGCGTGGGGATCGTGAGCCGCAGCGGGACCTTGACGTATGAGGCGGTGAGCCAGACGACGGCGGCGGGGCTCGGGCAGAGCACGTGCGTGGGCATCGGGGGGGACCCGGTGAAGGGCACGGACTTCATCGAGGTGCTCGAGATGTTCCTGGCCGACCCGGACACGCACAGCATCATCATGATCGGCGAGATCGGCGGGCAGAGCGAGATCGACGCCGCCGAGTTCATCGCAAAGAGCGGGACGAAGAAGCCGGTCGTGGGGTTCATCGCGGGTGCCACGGCGCCCCCGGGGCGGCGGATGGGCCATGCGGGTGCCGTGATCAGCGGGGGCAAGGACACGGCGGAGGCCAAGTTCGAGGCCATGCGCCAGGCCGGCATCAATGTGGCCGAGAGCCCGGCGGCGCTGGGCAGCACCATGGTGCGGGCGCTCAGGGGCTAGGTGGGGGAACTCAGCCTCACGGATCGGTTGGAGGCCTGCTACACCGGGGTCGTGCACGACATCATGCGCGGCCTGGGGCAGCGGGACTTCACCTTTCCCCCAGAGCTGCGGCCCATCATGCCCGAGCGGCGCATGGCCGGGCCGGCCTTCACCATCCAGGGCATGACGGACGTCAACGCCGATCCGCATCGGACGCTGCTGGAGTGGACGGGCTTGTTGAGCCGGGCGCCGGCCGGGCACGTCTGGGTGTGCCAGCCGGACGACCGGACGGTGGCGCTGATGGGTGAGCTCTCGGCCGAGACTCTGATGGACAAGGGCATCCGCGGCTGCCTGATCGACGGCTACGCGCGGGACGTCGAGTTCCTGCTGGCCATGGGGTTCCAGACCTGGTGCCGCGGGTTCACGCCGCGGGACATCGTGGGCTGGTGGCTGCCACGGGCGGTTCAGGAGCCCATCAGGGTCGGGGATGTGGTGGTGGCCCCGGGGGACTACATCCTGGGCGACCGGGACGGCGCGGTTCGGGTGCCGGCGGCGCTGCTGCCGGAGGTGCTGGACGCGGCCGAGGCGGCAATCGGGACGGAGAACAAGGTGCGGTCTGCCATTCGCGAGGGCATGGACCCGCAGGCGGCTTACCTGGCGTTCGGGAAGTTCTAGGGCGCGCCCCTGTCCCACGTTGCGTCGCCATGGTCAGCACGAGTTGGGACCCGCCCAGACGCCAGTAATAAGGCGCCGCCAGCGGAGCGAGCGTTGCCCGTTGCGCTGCGCCCGGGCTATATCGGCCCGCGCCGGCAGTCCCGGCGCGATCGGAGAGCCGTCATGAACGACATGCTAGCGACACGCCGCCGTGCCTTCGTGGCCAGTGGCGCCGGGGTGGTGGCGGCCGCGGCCCTGGGCGGTGCGGCAGGCAGCGCGCAGGCGCAGGCCGATGCGAAGCTGCCCGGCTACATCGGCTGGAAAGATGCGGGTGCGATGATCGTCCACTCCGAGCAGACGGTGGAGACGCGGCGGGACCGGCTCGGTTCCGGCCTCGTGACGCCCGACGACAAGCTCTACATCCGCAACAACGTGAGGCCGCCCTCGGACGCGGTCGTGGCCGACCGGGATGGGTGGCGGCTCGAGGTGAACGGCGTCGGCCGGCCGCGGGTGCTGACGGTGGGCGAGCTCAAGACGATGGGGCTGACCACGGTTGCGGCCGTGCTGCAATGCTCGGGCAACGGCCGGAAATACTTCCAGGACAGGCTGTCGGGCAGCGAACGGATCAGCGGCACGCCCTGGACGGTGGGCGCGGCCGGGTGCGTGATGTGGACCGGCGTGCCGCTCCGGGCCGTGGTGGAGGCGCTGGGCGGCGTGGCGGATGGCGCGCGGTTCATCACCGGCACCGGCGGCGAGGAGCTGCCGGCGGGGCTGAAGCCGCTCGACGTGGTGGTGGAGCGATCGGTGCCGATCGCGACGCTCGATACGGTGGTGCTGGCCTGGGAGATGAACGGCGCGCCGATCCCGCTCGCCCATGGCGGGCCGCTGCGGATGATCGTGCCGGGCTACTCGGGCGTGAACAACGTGAAGTACGTGAAGACCGTGGCGCTTACTGCGGCCGAGACTGAGGCCAAGATCCAGACGGCCAGCTACCGCATGCACCCGCTGGGCGAGCGGGCCGGTCCGCAGCACCCCCCGGTGTGGGAGCAACCGGTGAAGTCCTGGATCACGGCGCCGTTGGCCGATGGCAAGGCCGGCCGCGTGCAGGTGTCGGGCGTGGCCTTCGGCGGCATGGACGCGGCCGTGCGCGTCGAGGTCTCGGTGGATGGCGGCGCGACCTGGCGCGACGCCGCGTTCGTGGGGCCGGATCTGGGGCGCTTCGCGTGGCGCACCTTCGTGCTGCCGGTGGACCTGGCACCGGGCCGCCACCTGCTGGTGAGCCGGGCCACGAATGCGCGCGGCGCCGTGCAGCCGGAGGAGACCGCCATGAACGGCAGCGGATACGGCCATAATGGCTGGCGTGCCCCGGCCGTGGCGCTGGTTGTGACCTGATCGTAGTCTGAGAAGAACGGACCGTGCCCTCGATGCTTGTGCGCGCCCTCCTGCTGCTTGGCCTGGCCTGCACGGGTATGTCCACCGCCGCATCCGCCGACGATGCGGCGTTGCGGCTGGGCCGCGAGGTCTTCCTGGGCAAGGCCGAGCCGCAGTGCGGATTGTGCCACAAGCTGGCCGACGCCCGATCGGTGGGCGCGGTCGGGCCGGCACTCGACGCGCTGAAGCCGGACGCCGAGCGGGTGAAGGCGGCGGTGGCGAACGGCATCGGGATCATGCCGGCCTATGAGGGGCTGGCCAAGGAGCAGATCGAGGCCGTGGCGCTCTACGTCGCGACCGTGGCTGCGCGGCCGTAGCCCGGCTCAGCCCGGCCTCGTCGCGCGCAAGCTGAGGCTGAGCGGGAACCAGGGCTTGTCCGGCCAGGTCCAGAGCCGGTCGGGGCCGCGCTCGAGCTGGCTGAACATGCGCCATGTGATGCCTTGGTGCTCGTGGAGCCAGTCCAGATCGAGGCCGGCGCCGCGCAGAGCGCCGATGATGTCGGCAAGCCGGTGGCGGAAGTTCACCTGGCGGGTGTTGGCGATCACAGCGGTTTCGTTGCTGTAGTCGGTCGCCTCGTCATAGACGAAGGGCGCGCCGCTGACATAGGGCAGGAAGAGGCCGGGGCGCCCCGCGGTGTCGAGCGGGGCGAAGTCATCGTAGGCATAGGCCCAGGGATGCGCGTCGGCATAGTAGAGCGAGCCGCCAGGGCGGAGCAGGCCGGCGATGATGCCGGCCCAGGTCTCGAGCTCGGGGAGCCAGGTGATGGTGCCCCAGGTGGTGAACACGCGGTCGAAGGTGCCGGGCTCGCCGATGGCCTCGAGCGTGTCGGACACGGGGGCCTCGACGAAGCGGGCCGCGAGGCCGAGCTCGGTGGCCAGGGCGCGGGCGGTGGCGATGGCGGCGGGGGAGAAGTCGAGGCCGACGACCTGGGCGCCGCGTTGGGCGAGGGTGAGGGTGTCCTTGCCGAAATGGCATTGGAGGTGCGCTATGCGAAGGCCCGCGACGGGGCCGAGCTCGGCTTCCGTGATGGCGTCCAGGCGGCCGTGGCCGGCGCGGAGTGGGGCGAGATCGTAACCGCCTGGGGCCGTGTGGACGGTTGTCCGTTCGTCCCAGTTGGCACGGTTAAGTTCCAGCCAGTCGGGAGGCAGGGCGGGCATCTTGTGGGCGTAACGAATGAGGCTTCTTGGGTCAACCTATGCTCTTGCGGCTCCGCTCCTCCCAGCCTCCGCCCGCGAGGGGGGAGGGGCGGGTCAGCGCTTGAAGGCTACGACGCCCTCGACTCTGGCGGACCATAGGAATTGGTCTATGACGGCGGCTGCCGTCACTTCGTAGCCGGCGGCGATCAGGGCTCGGCCGTCTCGGAGGAGGGCGGCGGGGTTGCAGGTGACGTAGATGATCGGGGCGCCGGAGGTGGCGAGGGTCGGCATTTGGGCGGGGGCGCCGGAGTGCGGCGGGTCGAGGACGATGGCGGCGGCGCCCTTCAGTTCGGGCGGTTGCAGGGGTTGGCGGGCGAGGTCGCGGTGGAGGGCTTCCACGCGAGGGTTGGCGGTGGCGCGAAGGGCGCGGATGGCGGCGGCGTCGCCTTCGTAGGCCTGCACGCGGGCGTGGCCGGCCAAGGCGTGGGTGAGGGTGCCGACGCCTGCGAACAGCTCGATGATGCGGGACCTGGCCTTCATCGGCGGAAGCATGCCGAGCACGGCGTTGCGGATGGCGGCTTCGCCCTGGGGGGAGGCCTGCAGGAACGCGCCGGGCGGAACGGGGGTGGCCTGGCCCGAGAAGGCGAGGCTGGTCGGCCCCTGGACGCAGGCAGGTTCGGCCTCGTTGCTCCCGGTGGCCGCCCAGGCGATGCGGGGCAGGCCGAGCGTGGCGAGGGCGGTGCGGTCCGCGGCGGTGAGCGGGCGGTCGGTGCGGAGCAGGACATCCGGGCCGGTGTCGAGCAGGTTCACGACGGCGCTGCCCTCGCGCTTGAGGCCGTCCAACCCGGCGAGCACGGGGCGGAGATGCTGGATGAGGTCGAAGAGCGAGCGGTGCAGCACGGGGCAGGCGTGCATGTCCACGATGTCGTGCGAGCGGGCCTGGTGCAGGCCGATGCGGACGGTGCGGCCATCGCGCCGGATGGCGAGGTCCATGCGGCGGCGGGCGCCGGGGGGCGTGCGGGCGATGGGGGCGAGCGGGGCCGTGTAGCCGAGGCGGCTCAGCGTGTCGGCGAGCAGGGAGGTTTTCCAGGCGGCGTAGGCCGGGTCCGCCATGTGCTGGACGGAGCAGCCGCCGCAGAGGGTGAAATGCGGGCACGGCGGGGCTACGCGGTCGGGCGAAGCCTGCTGCACCTGGGGGTGAGCCGCCCAGCCCTTGCCACGGCGGGTGAGGTTGTCGGTGGTGACGAGCTCGCCCGGCAGCGTGCGGGCGAGGAAGAGCGGGGCGCCGTCGGGGCCGTCCGCGACCCCGTCGCCATCCGCGCCCAGGCTATGGACGCGGATGTGGGGCGCGCTCAGGCGCCGAAGGCGGAGAGGCCCGTCTGCGCCCGGCCGAGGATGAGCGCGTGCACGTCGTGCGTGCCCTCGTAGGTGTTGACGGCCTCGAGGTTCATGACGTGGCGGATCACGTGATATTCGTCGGAGATGCCGTTGCCGCCGTGCACGTCGCGGCTCACGCGGGCGATGTCGAGGGACTTGCCGCAGTTGTTGCGCTTCATCAGGCTGATCATCTCGGGGGCGGCCTGGCCCTCCTCCATGAGGCGCCCGAGGCGAAGCGCCCCTTGCAGGCCGAGGGTGATCTCGGTCTGCATGTCGGCGAGCTTCTTCTGGATCAGCTGGGTCGCGGCCAGCGGACGGCCGAACATCATGCGCTGCATGGCGTAATCGCGCGCCGCATGCCAGCAGAACTCGGCGGCGCCGAGCACGCCCCAGGAGATGCCGTAGCGCGCGTTGTTGAGGCAGGAGAACGGCCCGCGCAGGCCCTTCACGTTCGGCAGCTCGTTGGCGGCCGGGACGAACACGTCCTGCATCATGATCATGCCGGTGATGCTGGCACGCAGCGCGAACTTGCCTTCGATCTTGGGGGCGGACAGGCCCTGCATGCCCTTCTCGAGGATGTAGCCGCGGATGTCCCCGACGTCGTTCTTGGCCCAGACGATGAACACGTCGGCGATGGGCGAGTTGGTGATCCAGGTCTTGGAGCCGCTGAGCAGGAAGCCGCCATCGACGGCCTTGGCGCGGGTGCGCATGCTGGCCGGGTCGGACCCGGCGTCGGGCTCCGTCAGGCCGAAGCAGCCGACGAACTCGCCTGTGCGGAGCTTGGGCAGGAAGCGGTCCTTCTGGTCCTCCGAGCCGAACGCCCAGATGGGATACATCACGAGCGAGGACTGGACGCTGAAGGCGCTGCGGTAGCCGCTATCCACGCGCTCCACCTCGCGGGCGAGCAGGCCGTAGGCGACGTAGCCCACGCCGGCGCAGCCATGGCTATCCAGCGTGGCGCCGAGGAAGCCCATCTCGCCCATTTCGGTCATGATCTCGCGGTCGAACCGCTCGTGGCGGTTGGCCTCGAGCACGCGGGGCATGAGCTTGTCCTGGCAGTAGTCACGCGCGGCGTCGCGCATGGCGCGCTCGTCCTCGGTCAGCTGGCCCTCCAGCATCAACGCGTCGTCCCACTGGAACGGGCCGAGCTTGCCGATCTTGGGCTTGGCTACGATCGACTCGGCGACCGCTTCGGGGGCCTGGACCGGGGACATGACGTTCATGGCTGGGCTCTCCGTGGCTTGTGGTGTGGGTTAGTCCGTCTCGGCTGCGGCAGGCGCCGGGGCGCGGGCGGGGGAGCGTAGCAACATGAAGGCGGGCGTGTCGTCGCCGAAGCCGAGCACGGCGGGGCCGAGGTCGTCGTCGCGACGGAAACGGCGCGGCTCCTCGCGGGCACGGACGCGGTCATCCTGCGGGCGGTCGTCCCGGGCACGGGCGCGAGGCTCATCGTCCCGGGCACGGGCGCGAGGCTCATCGTCCCGGGCACGGGCGCGAGGCTCATCGTCCCGGCCGCGGGCGCGAGGCTCATCGTCCCGCCCACGGGCGCGGGGCTCGGCGTCGCGCGACCGGCTCCGGTCGTCGCGTGTGCGGGGGCCGCGGTCGCCGTCGCGGCCACGGCGGGGGCGGGCCTCCTCCTCACGGGCGACGCGGGGCTCGTCCAGGCGGCGGGGCTCGATGATCTCGG
>JBBROS010000046.1:0-26129 GCA_038229135.1 Acetobacterales bacterium | reverse complement strand
CTTGGCCTCGCATCCCGGGTTCATGTTCAACTTCGGGCAGTGCCGGCCGGACAGCCGGGGCAGCATCATGCTGCGGAGTGCCGACCCGGCGGACAAGCCGGTGATCGTGCCGAACTACCTCTCGGCGCCGAACGACCGGCATGTGATGCTCGAGGGCGCGCGGGTGGCGCGGCGGATCGGGCGGACAAAGCCGTTCGCTGACCTGGTGCTGGAGGAGCTGGCGCCGGCCCCGGGCGTGGAGTCCGACGAGGCCATGTTCGACTACATCCGCGCAACGGGGACGACCGTCTATCACCCGTGCGGCACCTGCCGGATGGGGGAGGACGAGGCGGCGGTGGTCGACTCCCGGCTACGGCTGCGCGGCCTCGACGGCTTGCGCGTGGTGGACGCCTCGGTGTTCCCGCTGATCCCGAGCAGCAACATCCAGCCGGCGGTGATGATGGTGGCCGAGCGGGCGGCGGAGATGATGCGGGGCGGGACGTGACCGCCGTCGCACGCGTGTCCACGGCTTGCTGGACCTTTCTTTGTCGGAATTATTTACATTTTGTTTATACGACGATTTGCTGATTTTGAGATTTTCCAGCGATGCCATACCGTTGCAGATACGGCACAATTTATGCGTATCGATCCCTGATACGAACGTATTGGAGGTATCGACCATGGCATTACGTCTTGCGACCTGGCCGCCGCGCTGGTCGGGCTGACCAGCCCGGCTTTTGCCGGCAACATCGTGCTGACCGGGCACGACAACGACTTCCATCAAAGCTCCAACGCGGTCGCCGCGGCTTCGGGCGCGCTGAGCTTCGTGCGGAACGGGTCCACGCTGCCGGTGCTCGTCATCGACAACGGATCGCAGGCGACATCGCTGGTCGGCGGCATCGTGGGCGCGGCCAACGTGGTGGCACGGACGGTCGGAGCGGTCACGGCGGCCACGTTCAACCCGTCGCTCTACAGCGCCTTCGTCGTGGCCTCGATCACCACCTGCGGCGGGTGCGACAACCCCGTGGGCACCGGCACCACGCTGGCCGGTTTCAGCGGCGCGATCGCGGCGTTCTTCAACGCCGGCCGCGGCATCTACGGCCTGGCGGGCGCAACCGACTCCGCGGCCTACGCCTACGTGCCTCAGGCCGCCACCAATGCGGGCGGGTCGCCGCCGAGCAGCGGCTTCGTGACGACGGCGGCGGGCACAACCCTCGGCATCCCGGCCGTGAATGGCGACGCGACGCACAACTTCTTCAACGAGCCTGGCACGGGCGGTCTCTCGGCGCTGTATCAGGTGACGGAGCGGCTCGGGAACGCGACGACCGGGACGCCGGAGACGATCGCGCTCGCAGGCGGCACGATCACCTGCCCGGACGGCACGGTGTCGACCGGGGAAGGCTGCGTCATCACGGTCGATCCGCCGACCAGGGTGCCGGAGCCGATGTCGATCGCGCTGCTGGGAGTGGGCCTGGCCGCCGTGGGTGTCGCGCGCCGCCGCAAGTAGCACCGGGCGAGCGCAAGCGGGGGTGGCGGGCGACCGCCACCCCCGTCTTCTTGCGGCCCCGCATCATTGCAGCCTGCGGAGCTCGTCCTGTGCGGCGAGGTTCCGGGGCTCGAGGGCCAGGGCCTGGCGGTAGGAATCTGCGGCTTCGGCCTTGCGCCCGGCCGCCGCGAGAACCTGGCCCAGGTGCAGGTGCGTGCCGGATGTGGGCTGGAGCTCGAGCGCGGCGCGGTAGTCCGCCTCGGCACCGGCCAGGTCCCCGGAGCGGTGGCGCACCCAGCCCAGCGTGTCCCGCAGGTCCGCGCTGGCGGGGGCCAGGGTGGCCGCACGCTTTGCCAGGATCAGTGCTTCGGGCAGGCGGAGCTTCTCCTCCGACAGGATCATGGCCAGGTTGTTGAGCGCCAGCGGCGTTTCGGGGGCGACCTCGATGGCACGGCGGTAGGCGGCCTGGGCGGCGGCCGCGTTGCCACCCTGCTGCAGCGCGACGCCGAGGCCGAGCAGGGCGTTGAGCGCCTTCGGGTCGCGCCGAAGCACGGTCTCGTAATCCTCGATGGCGGCGGCGGAGCGGCCGGCGGCCTGCAGGAGGTCGCCCCGGATGATGCGGGCCGGGAGGAGGCCGGGCGCGCGGGCGAGCGAGGTGTCGAGCGCGGCCAGGGCGGCGGGCAGGTCGCCTTGGTTGGCGTGGAGCTGGGCGAGGGCAAGCGGGGCCATGGGGTCGGTCGCGTCGAGCCGCTGGGCGGCCTCGAGCTCCGCGCGGGCGGCGGACACGACAGCGGACGGGGCGGCGGTCGGGCCTGTCTCGAGGGTCGCCGTGCGGAGCAGTGCCACGCCCTTCCCGAAATGGGCGGCTGCGCTTCCAGGGGCCGTCGCGAGGGCCGCATCGAAGTGGGCGATGGCGCGGCCAGGTTGGTCGAGCTTGTTGCTGAGCAGGTTGCCGAGCTCGATGTGCAGCGCGGCCGCCGGCTCCCCGGCGGCGATGGCGGCCGCGTAGCTGGCGATGGCGGCGTCGGGCTGGTTGCGGAGCGCCTGCAGGAGCCCGAGGGCGCGGAGGAGCACGCCGCGGGGCTGGGCCATGGCCAGCCCCTGGCGGAGCACGGCCTCGGCGCCATCGAGGTCGCGGCGCCGAACCAGCACGTCGGAGCGGCCGAGATAGGGGCCGGGCGCGGCCGGGTCCGCGCGGCCGGCGGCCTCGAACAGGGCCCAGGCGGAGGCGAGGTCGTTGGCCTGGAGCGCCGCGGTGGCGGCGGCGAGGCCCGAGGCTGGCTCTGGCGTTGCGAAGGCGGGCGCCGCGACGATGGGCGTGGCCAGCAGGGCGGCGGCCAGCGCGATGGGGGCAGCCAGGCGATGCATGACGGGGCTCCACACGTTGCGCGAAGGCTAACTCGATTCGCGCTTGAACTGAACAGGTTTCGCTCGGGGACGGGTGGCACCCTGGATCGCTGGTCCGTTCGCCTGCTATGGCCCTCGGGTGACCGATCCGCTGCACATCATCGACCGGGCCTGGTGCGACCTCCAGGGCGTGTATCTGGAGGGCTGGGTGCATTGGTGGGGCCGCCCCGTGGAGGCGGCGGCGCTGGTGTGCGGGGAAGCGCGGGTGCCGCTCGAGCTGCTGACGCGGCCGGACGTGGAAGCGGCGTTCCCCGACGTGCCGCGCGGGCAGGCGACCGGGTTCAAGGCCTACCTGGCCTGCGCGCCATTGCGGCCGGTGTGGATCGAGCTGCGGTCGGGCGAGGCGGTCGGGCGGGTGGAGGTGGTGGTGGGGCCGGGTGCGGGACCCGTGCCGCCGGCGGGGTCGCAACGCCCGGCGCCGCTCGAGGCGTTCGCGGCGGCGATGAAGGCGCGGGGCGGGACGGTGATCGAGCTGGGTGCGCGGGTGGTGGGAAGCCATTCGAGCCTGAACGCCGGGCTGTTCGCGCCCGAGTGCCGGTTCGTGGGCGTGGACATCCACCCGGCCCCGGGGGTGGACGTGGTGGCGGACGCGCATGCGCTGAGCCGGGCCTTCCCGTCCGGGAGCGTGGACGGCGTGTTCTCGCTAGCGGTGATGGAGCACATCGCGGCCCCCTGGGTGGTGGCGGCCGAGATCAACAAGGTGCTGCGCGTGGGCGGGGAGACGCTGCACCTGGTGCCGCATGCGTGGCCGGTGCACGAGCAGCCGAACGATTTCTGGCGGTTCAGCGACGACGGGCTGCGGCTGTTGTTCGGGGCGGCGACGGGTTTCGAGGTGCTGGACTGCGGACTCGCGCATCCGGTGCAGATCGTCCCGGGGCCGGAGCTGCGCCATGGGGCCTACCTGCAGTTGCCGATGGTGTTCGCCTACACGGCAGCGTGGATTTACGCGCGCAAGGTGGCCGAGGTGGGGGTGGTGGCGTGGCCGATGGAGGCGGCGGCAAGCGAGGCGCTGGCGCGGGCATATCCCGCGCATGGGGCCGGACACGCCGCAGTCGGCTAGGGCATGTCCTCGAGCAGGGGCGCGGTGTTGATCCCGATGCCCGGCAGCGTGGCCGCGGACAGGGTTTGGCCGAACGGGATGCGTTGCGTCTCGGTGTAGGCGTCGGCTTCGGGTAACCAGAACTGGTGGATGAGTTCACCCTCGAGATCGACGACCCAATATTCGGGCACGCCGGCGGCGGCATAGACCTGGCGCTTGCGGCCGAGGTCGTCGCGCAGCGTCGATTCCGAGACTTCGACGACGAGGCGCACGAGCTCGACGGGGATGGCGCCTTGGCCGCGTTGGACCGTCCAGACAATCACGTCTGGCATGGGCACGTCGTAGTCGTCCACGCGGACGGAGCCTTCGGATGCCACTCCAAGCGGGGCGCTGAGCGCTTGCAGGAGCGAGTCGTAGATGTGCTTCTTCGCGAGGAGGTGTGGCCGATATTGAGCATTCAATTGGCACAGCACTCCGTCGCGCAGCTCGAGGCGGGGGAGCCCGGTGAATGCCCCGGTGTGATACATCGCCTCGAACTGCTCGGCGGTGATGCGGAGCAGGGGGGCCGAGGCGTCGAGCGGGATCTGGATGCCCATGAGGTAAGATTAGAGCGGTGGCGCCTCGGGTCGCAAGCGCGTCAGAGGTCGAGGTGCATGAACTGGTTGAACTCGCTGGCTTCGTAGCCGCCGAAGCGTGGGCCGGGGTTGAACCCGCGGCTGCAATAGAGGGCGAGGGCCGGGTCGAAGGCGGGGCCGCGGCCGGTCTCGAGCGAGAGGCGAGCAAGGCCGCGCGTGCGGGCGGTGGCGACCATGTGGTCGAGCAGGGCGGCGGCGGCGCCCTGGCGGAGGTGGTCGGGGTGGGTGCGCATGGATTTGAGCTCGCCGGTGTGGGGGTCCAGCTGGCGGAGGGCGCCGATGGCGAGCACCGTTTCGTTGCGCCACGCGGTGAAGACCGTGATGTCGGGGCGTTGCAGGCCCGAGAGGTCGAGGGCGAAGACGTGGCCGGGGGGCGTGTTCTCATGCATGCCGCGGTGGTGAAGCGCGAGCAGGTCCTGCACGGCGGAGCGGGTGAGGTCGTCGGTCTCGATATGGATCACAGTGTGTTCCTCAGACGCACGAGGAGGGCGGCGGCGGCCAGGTTGAGCGCGCCGGTGGCGAGCAGGACGGGCATGGGGCCGAGCCCGGCGGCGGCGCAGGCGGCGGTGAGGGCGGCGGCGATGACGATGGCGACGGCGTTCACAACGTTGTTGGCGGCGATGGTGCGGGCCCGGCGGTCTTCCGGGGAGCGGAGCTGCAACAGCGCGTAGAGCGGCACGGAGTAGAGGCCGCCGCATGCGGCCAGCGCGAGCAGGTCGAAGCCGATGCGCCAGCCCGCGGGTGCGCCGAGCAGGGCGGCCGGCGTGGGGAGCGGGCCAGCCGAGTGCACGGCCAGCGCGAGGTCGACGGCGAACAGGCCGAGGCCGAGGGCCGCCCAGGGCACCAGGCGCGCGGAGGCCCGGCCGCGCAAAAGCCGGCTCGCACCGATGGAGCCAGCGCCGACGCCGATGGAGAACAGGGCGAGAAGGAGGGTGAGCACATGCCCATCGGCTTGCAACGTGTCGCGGACCATCACGGGCAGCTCCGCCAGCACCGTGGCGCCCACGGCCCAAAACCAGCTGATGGCGAGCAGGCTGTGCCAGACGGGGCGGTCGGCGCGGGCCGTTCGCAGCAGGGCGGCGGTGGCGGCGAGCACGTTCCAGTCGATACGAAGCCCGGGAGCGCTTGCCGGGGCATGGCGGATGGCGCGTGCCGTCGCGAGCCCGGCGACCGCGACGACAAGGCCGGCGGCAGCCGCATAGGCCGGGCTGGCGGTGGCGAGCGCGCCGCCCGCGATGGTGCCGGCGAGGATGCCGAGGAAGGTGCCGGCCTCGATGAGGCCGTTGCCGGCCAGCAGCTCGGAGGGCGGCAGGTGGTCCGGCAGGATGGCGTATTTGAGCGGCCCGAAGATGGTGGCGTGGACGCCGAGCGCGAACAGCACGAGGAAGAGCAGCGGGATGGAGCCGAGCAGCAGGGCGGCGGCGGCCGTGGCCATGATGGCGATCTCGGCGGCCTTCACCCACAGGATCATGCGGCGCTTCTCGAACCGGTCCGCCAGCTGCCCGGCGGTCGCGCTGAGCAGGATGTAGGGGGCGATGAACACCCCGCCCGAGGCGGCGGCGAGGGCAGGGCCTTGGGCGCCAGCCTGGAACAGCACCAGGACGACGAGGGCGTTCTTGAACAGGTTGTCGTTAATGGCGCCGAGGGTCTGCGTGGCGAGGAGGGGCGTTATCTTGGCGAGGGTGCTGCGGTTGGGGCTTGCGCTTGTGGCTTCCCCTCCCCCCGGCCCCCTCCCGCGAGGGGAGGGGGAAAGGGCCTGCTCGCCGCCCCTTGCGGGAGGGGTTGGCGGAGGGGGCCCGGGCAGCACGGACCTATGCCGCCTTCGCAGCCCCCGCGGCGTCGTAGGTGGCGAACAGCTTGGCCTCCTGGGCGGCGTCCAGCGCTACGTGCGGAGGGCGGGTGGGGCGCCAGGCCGGGTCGTTCAGCTGGCGGGCGAGGAGGGCCTTGAGGCCGGGGATGAGCGGGGCGCCGGTGATGGCGGCGCGCAGTGCGGTCAGGGGGGCCTGGGCCGAGACCGTGCGCTGCTGCATGACGGCTGCGTTGTGGGCGACCGTCATGTTGCTGGCCGCCGAGATGGACCCGGCGCCGCCAGCCTGGAGGTTGCGGAGCAGGTGGCCGTCGTCCCCGCTGTAGACCTCGAAGCCGTCCTTGGCGAAGTGGTCGATGTAGGCGCTGGTCTGCGCCCAGTCGCCCGTGCTGTCCTTCAGGCCGTGGAAGGCGCCGGGGTAGGCCTTGAGCAACCGCGCGATGAGCGGGACCGTTACGGGCACGGCGGATTGGGCGGGGAAGTGGTAGAAATAAAGCGCGATGCTGCCGCCGACCTGCTGGGCGACTTCGCTGTAGTAGGCGTAGAGGCCGTCCTCGCTCGGGTTCTTGTAGAAGAACGGGGGCAGCACGAGCGCCCCGCGGCAGCCCAGGGCAGCGGCGCGCTGGAGCATGGTGACCGTGTCCGTGATGGCCGGCACGCCGCAGCCGGGGAGCATGAGGCGCGCCTCGATCCCGCGCTCGACCAGGCCCTCCATCAGGGCGATGCGCTCATGCAGGCCCAGGCTGTTGGCCTCGCCGGTGGTGCCGAGGACACCGAGGCCGTTGGCACCCTGCGCCAGCAGCGAGCGGCAATGGGCGGCCATGCGGTCGAGGTCGACGCTCAGATCTGGCCGCATGGGCGTGAGGACGGCAACGTTCACGCCTCCGTAGAGATGGATCATGGAGTCCTCCTGGCTTTGCGGGTGCGCGGCATCTGGCCTGGCCAGTCCGCGAGGTGGTGCTCGAGCGGCCCGGCCCGGCGTTCGTTCACGGTGCGGCCCTGGACGCTGACGCCGGCGGTGTGGACCGTGTCCGGGCTGTTGCTCACCAAGGGGTGCCACCAGGGCAGGTCCCGCCCTTCCTGGACCAGGCGGTAGGCGCAGGACGGGGGCAGCCAGTCGATCGTCTCGAGGCTCTCGGGGGTGAGGCTGACGCAGTCCGGCACATAGTCGCGCCGGGCCTCGTATTTCGTGCAGCGGCAGGAGTTGCCGTCCAGCAGGCGGCAGGCGACGTTGGTGAAGCTGAGGGCCTCGGTGTCGTCATCGCGCAATTTGTGCAGGCAGCAGCGGCCGCAGCCGTCGCAGAGGCTTTCCCACTGAGTGGCGCTCATGGCAGCGAGGGGGGTGGTCTTCCAGAACGGGGGCGGGGCTTGCATGGCTGCTCGATCGTAGCCGGGGTGGGTTCGCTGGGCCAGTGGTAGGGGGCGCGTGTCCGGCTGAGGGTCACACACCCGCGCTTTCGCGTAGAAGCGAATCCGATCACGGCGTTGTGATCGGGGGGAGGGCGGGGCTTCCGGGCAATTACTGGTTGGTGGCCTGCAACGTTAGTGCTACGTGATCCAAGCGTTTGGGGGGTTGGTCGTGGCCGATACGGTAGTGACGCAGGCGACGGGGTTCACGCCGCGTAAAACCTCGGTTTCCGGCAACTTCATGCTGAACCAGGTTGACCCCTCGGGGTTGGACTCCGTGACGGTTCAACTGGCGACGTCGCTTTTCACTACGGTGAGCGTGACGAATTCCGAGGCGACGGCGGGGTCGTTCAAGATCGCCTCCTCTGGCCGGATTTCGCTCCTGCGGCCGGGCATCGGCGCCGTTCTGTCGACGACGCCTTCGAACCTGTTCACCACGGCACTCGCGCCGGGGCAGGTGAGCACCGGGCTCGGAACCTCTGCAGTGCGGGACACCGTGACATACAAGTCCGGCACGGCGGAGCAGGACGCGCTGCTGTTCGTCGGCTCGGGCCTTGCAACGTTCGCGGTGGACACGTCCGCTCGCTCGACAGGCACGACGGTCGGCAACATCGAGGCGCATGTCGACAGCGGCACGTATGCGGAGCTGACCGCGACGGGCAGCTACCCGTCGCCCAGTGTCGGCGCCTTCGGCGTAACGAGCACGGCCGGAAGCGTGACCGTCATCGACTTCACCTCTGTATTGCCAACGCTCACCCCGACCGTGCGCATCCTCGAGGCCTCGACCGCGCCGCAGACCATTACCGCGGCGCAAGCCGCGACCGGCTCATCCACGGCCCTGACCCTCGCAGGGTTCGATGCATCGCTCGGCCGGCTCATCCGGGTGGACGTGTCGACCACCAACCTGGTGCAGGGTGCGGTCCGGATCGAAAACCGGGATGCGACATCGGCCTACGGCTACGTCGATCAGGCCGCAACCGTGGACTTCGTCGTCGGTGGCCTGCGGGTCGGGTCGTCCACGCAGTCGTTCGGCGTCTCCGCGCTCCTAGGCGCGTTCGACGGCACCGCCGACTACTCGGGCGCGTCGGGAGTGACGTTCGCGGCCCAGCAGGTGAATGGCGGGGGAGGCTTCGGACGCTATACCACCGGCATCGAGGCGTTCACGGGGTCCGCTCGCGGTGCAGGCCGTTCGGTCGGGCACCACCAAGTTCGACATGCCGGGCAATTTCGACCTGGCGACCACATTGTCGATCGGCGCCTCGGCATCCTTCACATACGCCTACCGGCCGTGGGAGGTGAGCTACACGAACACGGTCACGGGCGTGAGCTCGAAGGACGTGGGTGACACCTACACGGGCCCGGTTGCCGGGCTGCAACGCGAATACATCTGGTCGAGCCCGGACAGCGTGGCCATCGCTGCCAGCGTGCCGAACGCGTTCCTGAAGGGCGGTGCGGGCGGGGACGCGCTGCAGGTGATGGGCGGGAACAACGTGCTCGATGGCGGGGCCGGGTCCAACTTCCTCGTGGGCGGCACGGGGGCGGATGGAGGCGTGGACACGTTCTTCGTCGATGGGCGGTCCGCCGGGACGACGTGGTCGACGGTGGTGAACTTCCACAAAGGCGACATGGCGACGATCTTCGGGTTCAAGCCCGGGGTGAGCACGCAGGCCTGGACGGCGGGCGAGGGGGCGACGGGCTACGCGGGAGCCACGCTGCATAGCGAACTCGGGGGCGTGGGCACGGGGGTGAACGCGAGCTTCACCTTCGCCGGGGTGGATGCGGGGGTTGCGGCCGGGTTCACGGTGACGAGCGGGGTTTTGGGGAAAGGGACGTCGTCGGAAATTGGGTATCTGCTGGTGCAATACACGTAGTTCAGCGCGTTCGGTCCCCCCCTCCCGCAAGGGGAGGGGGTGAGCATCGATACTGTTCATCGATAGCTTGAGGCTTAGCGATCCCGGGAGAGCGGGCGCGAGGCCTCTGCCGCTGGGCATCCGTGTCGGTCATCGGGGGCTGTCGCTGGAGAGCGGCGCTCGCGGCCTCTGGATCGCCACGCTTCGCTCGCGATGACGTGCGCCGTCAGGCTCCGCTCGTGATGGCAGGCGGTCGGGTTCTCGGTGCCGGTGGTTACAGGAAGCTGACCGGGTCCACGTCCACGTCCACGCGGTCCTTGCCGGTGACTTGCACCGTTTCGAGCCAGGCGCGGAGGATGGGTTGGACGGCGATGTCCCGCCGTGTCTTGAGCAGCAGGCGGCGGCGATGGCGGCCCCGGAGGATGGCGAGCGGGGCTGGGGCGGGACCCAGGACGAGGATGCCGTCGCCGTGCGGGGCAGCTCGGCCGAGTGCCTGGGCGAGCGCGTCGGCCGCGGGTGCGGTCTCGGCGCTGACGATGAGGGCGGCGAGGCGGCCGTAGGGGGGCCAGTGGCCGGGGCGCCGGAGGGCGGCCTCGGTTTCCATGAAGCGGGGGAGGTCACCCTCGAGCAGGGCGCGCATGACGGGGTGCTCGGGGCTGAAGGTCTGCAGCAGCACCTGGCCCGGCGCCTCGGCTCGCCCGGCGCGGCCGGCCACCTGATGCAGCAGCTGCACCGTGCGCTCGGCGGCGCGCAGGTCGCCGCCTGCGAGGCCGAGGTCGGCATCGACCACGCCCACGAGGGTGAGATGGGGAAAATGCCAGCCCTTGGCGACGATCTGAGTACCGATCACGAGGTCGATCTCTCGCCGCTCGATCCGGTGCGCGGCTTCGGCGGCGGCGTGGGGGCCCTGGATGGTGTCGCTGGCCATGACGAGCAGGCGCGCCTCGGGGAAGGCGGCTTCGGCTTCCTCGGTGATGCGCTCCACGCCGGGGCCGATCGGCACGAGGCTGTCGGGGGCGGAGCAGTGCGGGCAGAGCGGCGGGATCGGCTCCGTGTGGCCGCAATGGTGGCAGGCCAGCGCGCGCCGGGCGCGGTGCTCCACCAGCCAGGCGGTGCAGTTGGGACATTGCATCCGGTGGCCGCAGGTGCGGCAGAGGGTGAGGGGGGCGTAGCCGCGGCGGTTGAGGAAGAGCATGGCCTGCTCTCCCCGGGCCAGCGTGTCCTGCACGGCGATGACGAGCGCAGGGGAGAGGAAGCGGCCGCGGACCGGGGGTGCGTCCCGCAGGTCGATGGCGGCGATGGCGGGGAGGGTGGCGCCGCCGTGGCGGGCGGCCAGGCTGTGGCGGGCGTAGCGGCCGGCCTCCACGTTGGCGAGCGTCTCGAGGCTGGGCGTGGCGCTGACCAGGATGCAGGGGGCGGCGGAGAGGCGGGCGCGCACCACAGCCATGTCGCGGGCGTGATACACCACGCCATCCTCCTGCTTGAAGGCGGTCTCGTGCTCCTCGTCGACCACGATGAGGCCGAGGTTGGGGAAGGGCAGGAACAGGGCGGAGCGGGCGCCGACCACCACCTGGGCGTCGCCGTGGGCCACGGCGCGCCAAGTGGTGCGGCGGGTGCGGCTCGAGAGGTCGCTGTGCCACACGGCGGGGGGCGTGCCGAAGCGGGTGGTGAAGCGCTCGAGCCACTGCGCGCTGAGTGCGATCTCGGGAAGGAGCACGAGCGCCTGGCGGCCTCGGGCGATGCATTCGGCGACGGCCTCGAGATAGACCTCCGTTTTGCCGGAGCCGGTGACGCCGTCGAGGAGCGTGGGGGCGAAGGCGTGGGCGGCGACGGC
Source organism: Acetobacterales bacterium (assembly GCA_038229135.1). Taxonomy (GTDB): domain Bacteria; phylum Pseudomonadota; class Alphaproteobacteria; order Acetobacterales; family Acetobacteraceae; genus JBBROS01. Next base: position 14,685 of record JBBROS010000046.1, on the reverse strand, counting down.
GGCGCGGAGGGCAGCGGCGGCCTGGCCTTGCGCGGGCGAGAGAGTGGGGCCGGGGTGCGCCGGGTCGATGGGGGCGAACGGGAGGGCGTGGGGCAGGGCGACCAGGCTCAGCAGCCCGGCCTGGGCCATGCCGCGCACCACGGCGGGCGAGACCCCGGCGGCGCGGGCGAGCTCGGGGCCGGGGCGAGGGCGGCCGTCGGACAGGGTGGCGAGGACGCGGGCGCGGCCCTCGTTCATGCGAGACTCGGGCATGGGGTCCGCGAGGCGCCAGGCGGCCGAGGGGGTGTCGGGCGCCAGCGCGTTCACGCGGAGCGCCATGGCCAGCACGTCCCCGGGGAAGGCGAGGGTGTAGGCGGCGACCCAGTCGATGAAGCGGCGGAGGGCCTTGGGCAGCGGGGGCGTGTCGAGCACGGTGGTGAGGGCGCGAAGGCGGTTGTCGCCGACCGCGGCGTCGGCGGCGGCGTCCCACACGACGCCTACTTCCTCGCGGCGATTGAGCGGCACGAGCACGACGTCGCCGGGGCGCGGGTCGAGCCCGGGGGGGACCGCGTAGTCGAACGGGCCACGGAATGGTCTCGGCAGCAGAACGGGAACGCGCTTCCGGCCGGGCGGCGGAGTGTCTAGGGTCGGCAGCGGGGGCGGCACGGGCCGCTTCGAGTGTTTCAGCGCAGGGTTGGGAGGGCCGGTCATAAGCCTCGACGAGCGATCTGTTGCGTGTGGCCCGGCATTGGATGACGGGGCCGGGGCGGGAATGCAACCTGGTGGGCCGGGGGACGCAGGCGTTGCGGCGTTCTTGCGTGCGAACCCCGGCTGGCTGCGGGCGAACCCGGCGCTCTACGACGTGCTGGCGCCGCCTGCGCGGGTGCATGGGCCGGCGGTGGCGGACCACATGGCCGCCATGCTGGACCAGGCGCGCCGACGGCTGACGGACGTGGCGGCGGATCGGCGCGCGGCGGAGGGCTTTGCGCGGCGCGTGCAGGTGGGGGTGGTAGCGATGCTGCTGGCGCCGAACCGGGGGTGGTTCGTGGCGCACGACTTGCCGGGGCTGCTGCAGGTGGATGCGGTCCGGCTGGTGGTGGAGGGCGGCCCGGTGCCGCCGGGCACGGTGGCCCGGGCGCTGCAGGGGCGGGGGGCTGTGCTGCGGGAGGGCGTGGCGGACCCTGTGCTGCATGGGCCCGCGTGCGGGCTGGCGAGGTTCCAGGCGCTGGCCGCCGTGCCGCTGCAGGCCGGGCCGGCGCTGTTGGCCATCGGGTGCCGCGAGGCTCTTGCGGGGGCGACCGCGGACACGCTGGCGTTCCTGGGCCAGGTGGTCGGGGCGGCGTTGGAGCGGTGATCGCGTCCGTCTCCGCGCGTTTCGGACCAGCCTATTGCGGGCCTTCGCGATGAGAATGGAAGCGATCTCCCGAAGCCTCCGTCATCGCGAGCCGCAGGCGTGGCAATCGAGCGACCGATGGGCCGGCTTAGTGTGGCCGCTGGATCGCCACGCTCCGCTCGCGATGAACCATGGTGGGGCCAGGCGCTTTGAGCGGCGCTGAGGCGGTCGCTGGGTTCCTGGACTGGCTGGCGCGGGAGCGGCGGGCGGCGGCGGCGACGGTGGAGGCGTATCGGGATGATCTGGGCGGGTTCCTGGGGTTCCTGACGCAGCATTTGGGGCGGGAGCCGGATCTCGCGGCGCTGGATGCGTTGCGGCAGGCGGACGTGCGGGCCTGGTTGGCGCACTGCCACGGGCGGGGGCGGGGCGGGGCGTCGCGCGCGCGGCACCTGTCCGCGGTGCGGAGCCTGTTCCGCTGGCTTGCCCGGCACCATGGCGTGCTCAACCCGGCGCCACGGTTGTTGGCGACGCCGCGGGCGCGGCCACCGATCCCTCGGGCGCTGACGCCCGGGCAGGCGCTGGAGGTGGCCGGTACGGGAGCGGATGCAGGGGCGGAGCGGGAGGCGCGTTGGGTTGCGCGGGACGTGGCGCTGTTCACGCTGCTGTATGGCGCCGGGCTGCGGATCGGGGAGGCGCTGGCGCTGGACCGCGGGGCGGTGCGAGCGGGCGCGCTGCTGGTGCGGGGCAAGGGCGGCAAGGAGCGGCTGGTGCCGTTGCTGCCGGCGGTGCGGGCGGCGGTGGAGGCCTGGGTGCGGGTGCACCCCGGGGGCGCACCGCTGTTCGTGGGCATGAAGGGCGCGCGGCTGGACCCTGCCGTGGCGCAGCGGACCATGCGGGTCTATCGGCACCAGGCCGGGCTGCCGGAGCACGCGACGCCGCATGCGCTGCGGCACAGCTTCGCGACCCATCTGCTGGCGGGGGGTGCGGATTTGCGTTCCATCCAGGAGTTGCTGGGCCATGCGAGCCTGTCGACCACGCAGCGCTACACGAGCGTGGACGCGGCCGGGCTGATGGCGGTGTGGCGGCGGACGCACCCGCGGGGGTGATCGCCCGGCCCGGACTGGCGTGGGGTGGGCGCTTGGCCGCCGATCGGGACGCCCGGCTCGCGTTGCTGCGTTCCGCCCTGGCAGACGCGGGTGATGGTGTGTGCCTTCGCCCCGGGGGCTCGAGGCGCTCTTGGCGGAGTAGGGACGAGGTCTGCCCTACCGTCGGGTGCTCGGTCGCGTCGTCGGGCGGGGGCGGCGGGAGAGCACGGTCCCGAGGAGGCCGAGGGCGAGCAGCGCGACGCTGGAGGGCTCGGGGATGGGCAATGCGCCCGGGTCGATGGAGGCGGGGACGCCGTTGAGGCTGACGACCACGTTGTCGATGCCGTAGAACTCGTTCGATGCGCCTTCGTTCGAGGCGTCGTAGAACCGCAACGCCAGCGTCGGGCTCGTGTCCGGGATTGTCAGGGAGAGCGCGTATTCCGCGTCCTGGACGTTGTTGCCGGAGTTGGGGAAGGTCGAATACTTCAGCGCGTTCACCCTTGCGGCGCCCGTGGCCGGGCTGCTGTTGATGGCGGGGTAGGTCTGTGTGTTGCCGTTGCCGAAATTGGCGAAGGCTTCGTTGTAGGCCGAGGTCTCGGGGGCGGTGCCGATGTAGGTGACCTTGAAGTAGTCCCCGCTGCCGCCCGCCAGCAGGGCGCCGGGGGGGCCGCCGTCCAGGCTGCCGATGGCGTAGAGCGAGAAGGACAGGGTGACGCCGGTGTGGGTGCCGAGGCCCGAGAGGGTGAGGGTGGTGGAGTTGTTCGGGCCGAAGCCGCCGAGGAAGCGCTCACCGCTGGGTGCGGTGAGGATGGTGCCGCGGCTGAAGCCTGCGGTGGACCGGGCTTCGAAATCGTTGCTGTAGGCCGGGGCCGTGGCGTGGGCGGCGGCGAAAGGGGCAAGGGTGAGTGCGAAGGTGAGAAGGCGGTTCATCGCGGGCTCCGGAGCTTCGTTTTGAGGCTGGAGCCGAGTTGTTGCCGCGAAAGGTTCTCCAATGGTTAAGCCGGGCGATCACGGAGTGACGCTGGACACTCCGCTGCCCTGGGCCGCCTTGATCGCCTGGCGGAGGCCTTCCTTGTCGTAGGGCTTGGGCAGCCAGATCAGGCCGTCCATCTCGGGCGGGGCGGAGTTGCCGGACGTCACGATGAGGGGCGTGCCGGGCAGGCGGGCGCGGAGCTCATCGAGGAAGACGAGGCCGTCGCGGTCCGGGAGGCCGAGGTCGGTCAGCACGATATCCGGGCAGGGCACGAGGCGGGCGAGGGCGGCGGCGGCCGTGGGGGCCTGCTGCACTTCGTAGCCGAGGTCGGCCAGCGCGTCGGCGGTGGTCATTCGGACCAGGTCCTCGTCCTCCACGAGCAGCACGCGCCGGCGCGGGGCCGGGCGGCGCCCCGGGTCCAGCACGGCGCGTACGGCCCGGGCCAGGTCCTCGGTGCGCCAGGGCTTGCTGATGAGGCTGACGTCGGGGTCGAGCTGGCCGTTATGGACGATGCTGTTCTGGGTGTAGCCCGAGGTGAACAGCACGGCGAGGCCGGGCACGAGCTCCTTGGCGCGGGCGGCCATGGCGCGGGCGGTGAGGGTGCCGGGCATGACGACGTCGGTGAACAGCAGCCGAGGCCTGGCCCCGGCCTCGACGAGGCGGAAGGCGGCGTCGGCGCTGTCGGCCTCGATCACCTGGTAGCCGAGGCCGCCCAGCGCCTCCCGGGCCACGGCGCGGACCGCCGCGTCGTCCTCGACCAGCAGCACGAGCTCCCCCTGGCCCGTCGGCACGCCGCGCGACGGGCGGGCGGCGGCTTCGGCTGGAGTGGTGGTGCGCGGGATGTAGAGCCGGGCGGTGGTGCCGCGCCCGGCCTCGGAATAGAGCTGGAAGTGGCCGCCGGACTGCTTTGCGAAGCCCAGCACCATGGGCAGGCCGAGGCCGGTGCCGCGGCCTTCCGGCTTGGTGCTGTAGAACGGCTCGGTGGCGCGCAGGATCTCGTCCGGAGTCATCCCCGTTCCGGTGTCGGTGACGGCGAACATCACGTATTGGCCCGGCGTCACCTCGGCGGCGCGCGCGGCGTAGGCTTCGTCGAGCGAGGCGTTCGCGGCCTCGATGGTGAGGCGGCCCTGCGGCACCCCGTCGGCGCCCGTCATCGCGTCGCGGGCGTTCAGGGCCAGGTTCAACAGCGCGTTCTCGAACTGCCCGGGGTCGGCGCGCATGAACCACAGCCCGCCACCGATCACGAGCTCGAGCACGATGGCCTCGCCCAGGGTGCGGCGGAGCATGTCTTCCAGGCCCATCAGCAGGCGCGCGGCGTCGATCGGCTCCGGCGCGAGCGGCTGGCGGCGGGCGAAGGCGAGCAGGTGGCGGGTGAGGCGGGCGCCGCGTGCGACGCCGACGGCCGCGGCATCGAGCCGGGCGAGCAGGCTGCCGTTGTCCTGGTCAGCCGTCCCGGGGCGGACGAGGCGGCTGCGGAGCAGCTCGAGGTTGGCGCTGACAACCTGCAGCAGGTTGTTGAAGTCGTGGGCGACGCCGCCCGTCATCTGGCCCAGCACTTCCATCTTCTGGCTCTGGCGCGCGGCCTCTTCGGCCGTCACGCGGCGGCTGATGTCGCTGACGGCGACGAGCTGGCCGCCGCCGGGCATGGGGCCGCGCCAGACCTCGAGGGTGCGGACGAGGGCGCGCGGGCCCGGGGGGGCCTGCGTGGTCTCGCTCACGGCGGGTGCGGTCGGGTCGTCGGCTTCGAGCGGCGGGACGAGCCCGGCGGTGGCGAGCAGCGTGTCGAGCGACGCGCCGGGGGTCGCGAGGCCCGGGTCGACGCCGAGCAGGCGGGCAAAGCGGCGGTTGGCCAACGTCAACCGGCGCTCGGCATCGAAAACGGCCACGCCGTCGGGCACGTGGTCGATGGCGGCCTGCACCCGGGCGGCAGCCTGCTGCTCGCCGGCGCGCGCCCGTAGCAGGCTCGCGCGGTTCAGCAGTAATAGAAGCGCAGCCCCGCCCAGCAGCAACAGTCCTGCAGCGAGCGCGCCGAGCAGCAGGTTCGTGAGCAGCTGTTGTCTGCCCTGCAGCGCGGCAGCGCGGCTGGCGCGCTCCGCTTCCGCCTGGCGCACGATCTGTGCGACCCGGCTCCGGATTTCGTCCATGAGCGCCATGCCCTGGTCCGTGACGACCACGGCGAGGGCGGCCTCGTTGCCCTGGGTGCGCGCGAGGTCGACGGCCTGCTGGAGCTCGGCGCGCTTGGCGTGCGCGACGGTGCTGAGCGGCCCGGCCTGCGCCACCAGCCACGGCGAGTCGAGTGCCAGCGCGGCAAGGCGGTCGAGCAGCGGGTCGAGCCGGGCGTCGGCGGCGGCGAAGGGCTCGAGGTAGGCTTGACGGCGCGTGAGCAGGTAGCCGCGCTGGCCGGTCTCGGCATCGAGCATGGTCGTGAGCAGTTCCTGCGCAACTGCGGCCTGCTGCCGCGCGCGTCCGGTGGCGGCCACGAGGTCGTCGATGGATCGGAGCACGAGCACGGCGCTCACGATCCCGAAGCCGAGCAGCGCCACGACGGTGAGGGAGAGCACCATGGCCTGGAGGCGGACGGGGGCCTGGACGCGGACGGGGGCCTGGACGCGGACGGGCCGGCCCGGCACGGTGCTCGGCGTCAGGAGGCCCACACGGGCTCCTTCAAGCGGGCCACGAAGGCGGCGTGAGCGGCCAGCTGCGCTTCGGACGGGACCACGCGCCGGGCGGCACGATGAACCGGCCGTGCCGCGCTGGCGGCGTAGGCGATCACGGTGCGCGGAGCTTCCTCCTCCATCAACAGCAGGCCACGCTGGCGGCCGCCGGTGAGCTCCACATAGACGTCGGCGAGCAGGCGGCAATCCAGCAAGGCGTTGTGCGTCGTGCGCTCGCTGAGGTCGATGCCGAAGCGGCGGCACAGCTGGTCGAGGCTGTTGGGCAAGCCGGGGAAGCGGGTCTTTGCGAGCACGAGGGTGCAGACCATGCGCCCACGATCGAGCCTGGGAAGGCCGAGGCGGCCCAGCTCCATGTCGAGGAAGCCGAAATCGAACGGCGCGTTGTGGGCCACGAGCGGGTCGGAGCCGATGAACTCGAGCAGCTGGTCCGCGATGTCGGCGAAGCGGGGCTTGCCCGCGAGGTCCGCGCGGGTGAGGCCGTGGACGCGCGTGGCGTCGGCCGGGATGTCGCGGCCGGGGTCGATGAGGGCGTGGAAATGGTGTCCCGTCGGCAGGTCCCGCTCGAGCTCGAGGCAGGCGATCTCGATGACGCGGTCTCCCGTGAGCGGGTCGAGCCCGGTGGTCTCGGTGTCGAAGAGGATGGATCGGGTCAAGCGCGGAGGGTCCGAATCAGGCGTCGCAAGGTGCGTTGGGCGTGATAGCGCGAGAGGCCGGTCTGCACCACCACGTCTGCGCGGCGGCGTTTTTCGGCGTCCGGCGTCTGGCGGGCGATGATGGCCTCGATCTGCGCGTCCGACAGGCGACGGCGTGCGCGGACGCGTGCGCGCTGGGTGCGGGGAGGGGCGGTGACGACGACCACGAGGTCGACTCGCTTCTCGCCGCCGGTCTCGAGCAGGAGGGGGATGTCGAGCACGCAGGCCGGCGCCCGGGTGCGGCGGGCCTGGGCGAGGAAGCGGCGCTCCATGGCACGGACGAGGGGGTGCACGATGAACTCGAGCCGCGCCATGGCGTCCGGCGACTGGATGACGGCGTTGCGAAGCCGGGGGCGGTCGACGCCATGGGGGCCTGTGGTGCCCGGAAAGGCGGCTTCGATGGCGCGCACGGCGCTGCCGCCCGGACCCTGGAGCGCGTGGACGGCGGCGTCGGCGTCGAACACCGGCAGGCGGGCGCGGCGGAAGGCGCGGGCGGCGGTGGACTTGCCCATGCCGATGCCGCCCGTGAGGCCGATTATCTTCACCGGAGCCCCCTCATCCAAGCACGGCGCGTTCGAGCGCTTCGTCCACCGTGGGCGTGACGCCGTACCAGGCGGCGAAGCCGGGGACGGCTTGGTGGAGCAGCATGCCGATGCCGCCCAGGGTGCGGAGTCCGCGTGCGGCGGCGGCGGCGAGGAGGGGGGTGACGAGAGGGGCGTAGACGATGTCCGCCACGATCAGGGTGGGGGCGGCGGCGTGGAGCCCGAGCTCGAGCGGGGGCTGGCCCTGCATGCCGAGCGAGGTGGTGTTGACGAGGAGGGCGTGGTCGGCGAGGGCGGCGCCGGCGTGCGGCCAGAGGATGGTGCGGAGGCCGGGGAGGGCGTCGGCGAGGGCTGCGGCGCGGGCAGGGGCGCGGTTCGTGACGGTGACGGCCTGCCCGGCGTCCAGCAGGGCCGCGGCGATGGCGCGGGCGGCGCCGCCGGCGCCGAGCAGCAGGGCGGGGCCGTGCGTGGGGCCGTGCGCAGCCATGAGGCTGGCCAGGAACCCGGCGCCGTCCGTGTTCATGCCCATCATGCGAGCGCCGGTACGGGGGCCGAACACGATCGTGTTCACGGCGCCGGCGCGGGCGGCGGAGGGGTGCAGCTCGTCGCATAGGGCGAGGGCCGCCTCCTTGTGGGGTACGGTGAGGTTGCAGCCGCGGAAGCCGCAGGCGCGGAGGCCGTCGAGGGCCGTGGCCAGGTTTTCGGGGGCCACCGCGAGAGGCACGTAGGCGCCGTCGATGTTGTGGCGCGCGATCCAGTGGCCGTGGAGCCGGGGCGAGCGTGAGTGCGCGACGGGCCAGCCGACCACGCCGGCCAGTGCCGCTGCTCCCGTGAGGTGTTGCACGCCGGTCCCCCTTTTTGTGCTTGCGCGCAACGGCCCTGCTGGGCGAACGTCCGCCGCCGAATGGTGTTGGGGGATCGTCGCATGGTCAAGCTGGACGTGAACGGGCGGACGCACACGCTCGACATCGACCCGGAGACGCCGCTGCTTTGGGCGTTGCGCGAGCATGTGGGGCTGACGGGCACGAAGTACGGCTGCGGCGTGGCCCAGTGCGGCGCATGCAGCGTGCACGTGGATGGCGTGCTGCAGAAATCCTGCCAGCTGCCGGTGGGCCAGGTGTCGGGCAAGGTGACGACGATCGAGGGGCTCTCGCCGGACGGAACGCACAAGCTGCAGCTGGCGTGGGTGGCGCACCAGGTGCCGCAATGCGGCTACTGTCAGAGCGGCCAGCTGATGGCGGCGGCGGCGTTGCTCGCCGAGAAGCCCGCGCCGACCGACGCCGAGATCAACGAGGCGATGACCAACATCTGTCGCTGCGGCACCTATCAGCGGGTGCGCCAGGCGATCCACAGCGCGGCCGGGGGGAAGGCGTGATGGGGCACATGAGCATGGAGCGGCGCGGATTCCTCGCGACGGCCGTCGGGGGCGCGTTCGCGCTGGCCTGGTCGGTGCCGCAGGACGCGATGGCACAGGCGCTGAACCTGCCGTTCTCGCCGGCGGCCAACGGAGGCCAGCCGCTCGGCGTGTGGGTGGTGATCAAGCCCGACGACACGGTGGTGGTGCGGATCGCGCGCTCCGAGATGGGGCAGGGGACGCTGACCGGGCTCGCGCAGTTGGTGGCCGAGGAGCTGGAGGCGGACTGGTCCAAGGTGACGACCGAGTACGTGCCGCCCGAGGTGAATCAGGCGAGCAAGCGCGCCTGGGGCGACATGAGCACGGGCGGCAGCCGCGGGATCCGCACGAGCGTGGACTACGTGCGCCAGGGCGGGGCGGCGGCGCGGACCATGCTGGTGCAGGCGGCGGCGCAGCGGTGGAACGTGGATGCCGGCACGTGCAAGGCACGCGAGGGCGTAGTGCGGCACGAGGCGAGCGGGCGCAGCCTCCGCTACGGTGAGCTGTCGGCGGCGGCGGCCCAGATGCCGGTGCCGCAGAACGTGGTGCTGAAGCAACCGGCCGAATGGACCATCATCGGCAAGCCGCTGCCTCGGCTGGACACGGTGGAGAAGACGAACGGCACGGCGCAGTTCGCGATCGACGTGAAGCTGCCGGGCATGCTTTCTGCCTCCATCGCGCAAAGCCCGGTGTTCGGTGCCAAATTGGTGTCGTTCGACGCGGCGTCCGCCATGAAGAAGCCGGGCGTGAAGCATGTGCTGGCCGTGGGCGACGGCGCCGTGGCCGTTGTGGCGGACATGTGGTGGCAGGCGAAGTCGGCGCTCGAGGCGATGCCGATCGTGTGGAGCGAGAGCGAGAACGCGGCCGTGGACAGCGCGGCCATCGCGACGCGCCTGGCCGAGGGGCTGAAGGCGGATCAGGCGGCGGTCGGGCTGAAGTCCGGGGACGCCAAGGCGGCGCTGGCCTCGCAGCAATCGGCGGGCAAGCCGGTGATCGAGGCGACCTACGGCACGCCGTTCCTGAACCATGCGACGCTGGAGCCGATGAACTGCACGGCGATGGTCAAGGACGGGATCGTCGAGGTGTGGGTCGGCACGCAGAATGGCGACGCGACCCTGGCCGCGGCGGCGGAGGCCGGGGGCGTCGGGCTGGACAAGGTGAAGGTGCACAAATACCTGCTGGGCGGCGGCTTCGGGCGGCGCGGGCAGCAGGATTACGTGCGCCAAGCCGTGACGCTCGCCAAGCAGGTGCCGGGGCAACCGGTGAAGCTGGTGTGGTCCCGCGAGGAGGACATGCAGCACGGCTACTACCGGCCCATCACGCAGTGCCGGATGCAGGCGGTGCTGGACGGCAAGGGTGGCGTGGAGGCGCTGCACCTGCGGCTCAGCGGGCAAAGCATCCTGTCCTACCTGGCGCCGGACCGGATCAAGGACGGGCTGGACCCGGTCCAGTTCCAGGGGCTGAATGCGGAGGAGTTCGGCTACACGGCCATCCCGCACGTGCTGGTGGACCATGCGATGCGGAACACGCATGTCCCGGTGGGGTTCTGGCGCGGGGTGAACCACAACCAGAACGCGGTTTACCTGGAGTGCTTCATCGACGAACTGGCGCATGCGGCCGGGCAGGACCCGCTGGCGTTCCGGCGGACGTTGCTGGCCAAGAGCCCGAAGAACCTGGCCGTGCTGGAGGCGGCTTGCGCGAAGGCCGGTTGGGGCACGCCGACCGCACCCGGCGTGTTCCGCGGCATGTGCCAGAACTATGGATTCGGCAGCTATACGGCGGCGGTGGCGGAGGTGAGCGTGTCCAAGAAGGGCGAGCTGACCATCCATCGGATCGTGGCGGCGACGGACCCCGGGTATGTGGTCAACCCGGACCAGGTGGTGGCGCAGGTGGAGGGCAGCTTCGCCTACGGGCTGTCGGCGCTGCTCTATTCGGAGAACACGGTGGACAAGGGCCGGGTGGTGGAGGGCAACTTCGACACCTACGAGGTGGCGCGGATGGCCGACATGCCGAAGGTGGAGACGGTGCTGGCGCCCTCGGGTGGGTTCTGGGGCGGTGTGGGGGAACCCACGATCGCGGTTGCGGCGCCGGCGGTGCTGAACGCGATCTTTGCCGCCACGGGCAAGCGGGTGCGGCAGCTGCCGCTGAAGAACGTCGACCTGAGCCACGCTTGAGGTGCCTGGCGGCCCCGCTGGCGCTGTTGCTGGCGGCGGCTGCCCCTGCCGGGGTCCCTGCCGGGGCTGAAAGCTGCACCGGATGCCATGTGCGCGGCGGCGGCGTGGGGCGGCTGCAAGGGCAGGAGGCCGGCTGGATTACCGGGCAGATGGAGGCGTTCCGCAGCGGGGAGCGGCCGGCGACGCTGATGGGACGGATCGTGCGGGGGTTCTCGCCGGTCGAGGTGCGGGCGATCTCTGACTGGTTCGCGGGGCAATGAGGCCGCCGTCGGGGTCTGGTGCGGGTACTGGCGACGTCATTGCGAGCGTAGCGTCGCGATCCGGGGGCCGACGTGGCTCGGCGCGACTTGGGCGCAGGGCCGTGCTTGCCGGCCTGGCCGCGCCGTTCGTCGCGCGCGCCCAAGGGAGGGCGAGGATCGTGGTGGTGGGCGGCGGGTTCGCGGGTGCTACCGCCGCGCGGGCGCTGGCCGGGCAGCACGAGGTGACGCTGGTGGAGGCGGAGCCGCAGTATTGGAGCTGTCCTGGAAGCAACGCGGTGCTGGGCGGCCTGCGGCAGATGGGGCAGCTGCGGTTCACGCTCGATACGGTCGCGGCCTCCGGCGTGCGGGTGGTGCGGGGCCGGGCGACCGCGGTGGACGGTGCCGCGCGGAGCGTCACTGTCGAGGGTCAGGCGCTGCCATACGACCGGCTCGTGCTGGCGCCGGGCGTGGAGGTGCGGGCGGATGCGCTGCCGGGCTACGATCTGGCTGCGATGGAGCGGATGCCGCACGCTTGGAAGGCCGGGGCGCAGACGGTGCTGCTGGCGGACCAGCTGCGGGCCATGGACGATGGCGGCGTTGTGGTGATGGCAGTGCCGGCCAACCCGTATCGCTGCCCGCCCGGGCCCTATGAGCGGGCGAGCCTGGTGGCGCACTGGCTGAAGCTGAACAAGCCGCGGGCGAAGCTGCTGCTGCTTGATGCGAAGGACGCATTCAGCAAGCAAAAGCTGTTCGAGCAGGCCTGGGCGGCGCTGTATCCGAACCTGGAGCGGGTGGGCCTGTCCGAGGGCGGGCGGGTCACGCGGGTGGATGCGGCGGCGATGGTGCTCGAGACGGAGTTCGGGCGGCATGCGGCGACCGTTGCCAACGTGATCCCGCCGCAGCGGGCCGGGGCAATCGCGGTGTCGGCGGGGGTGGCGGACCGGACGGGGTGGTGCCCGGTGGACCCCCGCACGTTCGAAAGCCGGCTGATGCCGGGGATCCATGTCATCGGCGACTCCGCGATCATGGGTGCGATGCCGAAATCGGCCTTCGCGGCCAACGCGCAGGCCAAGGTGTGCGCGGCGGCCATCGAGGCGATGCTCGCAGGCGGGGGGGCGGTTGAACCGCGGTTGATCAACACCTGCTATAGCCTGGTGGCGCCGGGCTACGGCATCTCGGTGGCGGGCGTGTATCGCCCGGTGAACGGGGTGCTGGCGGACATCGAGGGCGCAGGCGGCACGAGCCCGCTCGAGGCAGGCCCGGCGGTGCGGGCGCTGGAGGCACAATACGGTGATGCGTGGTGGGCGACGATCACGGGCAGTGTTTATGGGTAGCGCCTTGCTTCTGATGGGAGCGGGCGACCCCGAGGCCGGGCGCCAGGTGGTGCTGCGGCAGACGAGCACGTGCGTGCTGTGCCATGCGGTCCCGGGAGGCGTGCCGCACCTGATGGGAACGGTGGGGCCGAGCCTCGATGGCGTGGGCGCGCGCCGGGACGAGGCGGGCATCCGGGCGCAGATCGAGAATGCGGGGGAGGGCGTAATGCCGCGGTTCGGAGCCGTGGGCGGCGCACGGGTCGGAACGGCGTGGCAGGGGCGGCCGATCCTGTCGCAGCGGGAGATCGACGACGCGGCGGCTTACCTGGCGACGTTGAAGTGAGGCGGCGGACGTGATCGGGCGAAGGCTCCTGTTGGCGGGATCGGCGCTGGCCATCGCGCGGCCGGCATGGGCGACGCCGGACGAGGTGTCGCGGGCGATCGCGGCGGTCATCAAGGGTGCGCCGTTGCAGTCCGGGCGGGTGCGGCTCGAGATTGCGGAGATGGTGGAGAACGGCAACGCGGTGGGCGTGAGCCTGCGGGCGGAGGCGCCGGAGGGCGGGCGCGTGGCGAGCTTGCACCTGTTCTCGGAGGGCAACCCGCTGCCGGGGGTGTTCAGCGCGCGGCTCGGGCCGATGGCGATGCCGCGGCTGGATACGCGGATGCGGCTGGCGACCTCGGCGGCGGTGGTGGGGGTGGCCGTGATGGCGGACGGGCAGGCGTTTGCGGACAGCGTGACGGTGATGGTCACGCTCGCGGCGTGCCTCGAATGAAGGGTTGGGAATGAGGGTGCTGCTGAACGTCTCGCGCCGGGTGGCCCGGGGCGATGCACTCGAGGTGCGGCTGCTGATCAGCCACCCGATGGAGAGCGGGCAGCGGCGGGACGATGGCGGTGCGCCGGTGCCGCGGCAGATCATCCACTCGCTGCGTGCGGCCTATGGAGGTGCGGAGGTGCTGGCGCTCGAGCTGCACCCGGCGGTGGCGGCCAATCCCTACTTCGCGTTCGCGTTCCGGCCGGAGGCGAGCGGGGCGCTGGAGCTGGCCTGGGAGGACGATGCGGGGGTCCGCCAGGTGGAGCGGGTGGAGATCGAGGTAGTTTGAAGGCCGGGGCGCTGCGAGCCAGGTGAGGTTTGTCGTCGTAAGGCGCGCCTGGGACGTGGCGATCTGAGAACGGTGGAGGCTGGCGCGGCTTGCCCTCGGATCGCCACGCTGCGCTCGCGATGACGGATACGGTTGAGAGCTATCGCTTTATCTCCTCCTCCCCAGCCTCCTCCCGCAAGGGGAGGAGGGGCAGGTCCGCTCGCTATTCGGCGGCTTGGGCGTAGGACTCCATCGGCTCGCAGGTGCAGACCAGGTTCCGGTCGCCGAACGCGTTGTCGATGCGCTTGACCGGGGGCCAGTATTTGTTGGCCCGGACCCAGGGGAGCGGGAAGGCGGCCTGGGCGCGGGGGTAGGGGTGGGCCCACTGGTCGCCCGTGACCTCGGTGGCGGTATGCGGCGCGTTGCGGAGCGGGTTGTCCGTGCGGTCGAGCGTGCCGGCAGCTACGGCGGCGACCTCGCCCCGGATAGCGATCATGGCGTCGCAGAAGCGGTCGATCTCGGCACGGGATTCGCTCTCCGTGGGCTCCACCATGAGGGTGCCGGCCACCGGCCAGCTCATGGTGGGGGCGTGGAAGCCGTAATCCTGCAGGCGCTTGGCGATATCCTCCACGCCGATGCCGGCCTCGGCCTGGAAGTGGCGGCAGTCGAGGATGCACTCATGCGCCACCCGGCCGTTCTGGCCGCGGTAGAGGATGGGGTAGTGGGCCTCGAGCCGGGCTGCCATGTAGTTGGCGTTCAGGATGGCCACCTGCGTCGCGCGGGTCAGCCCCGGAGCGCCCATCATACGGATGTAGGCGTAGCTGATCGGCAGGATGAGCGCGCTGCCGAACGGGGCGGCGCTGACGGGGCCAGGGCCGGTGCTGGGCCCGGCGGCCGGGTTGGCGGCATGGTTGGGCAGATAGGGCGCGAGATGCGCCGCCACGCCGATGGGCCCGACGCCGGGGCCGCCGCCGCCGTGCGGGATGCAGAAGGTCTTGTGCAGGTTGAGGTGGCAGACATCCGCGCCGATCGAGGCGGGGCTGGTCAGGCCGACCTGCGCGTTCATGTTGGCCCCGTCCATGTAGACCTGGCCGCCATGCTCGTGGACGATGGCGCAGGCGTCTCGGATCCCGGCCTCGAACACGCCGTGCGTGCTGGGGTAGGTGACCATGAGGGCGGCCAGCCGGTCCTTATGGAGCTCGGCCTT
>JBBROS010000045.1:0-28088 GCA_038229135.1 Acetobacterales bacterium | reverse complement strand
TCGCGGTGAGGGCGGCGGCGCCGACGGCCTTCGTGAGTGCGCGGCGCCGCGGGCCGAACACGGCGCGCTCGATCGCCGTGCGCGCGGCGGACGCGGCTTGCGTGGGCCCGTCACAGGCGAGTGTGGTCGTGCTGCAGCCGCAGCCTGGAGCGTGGGTGTGCATTGGGACGGGTCTCCTCGACCCGATGCGTTGCAATGGCCGTGCCAGATTTTTCAACGCGGTATCATCGTGGTTTCGCTTTTAGAGCCGGGTCAGTGCGCCTAGCGTACGGCCGTCACAGGGGCGATTCGTCATGCAGGCGCCAATCAGGCTTCCGGCCGCGCCCGGCTGGCTCACCGAGTTCAAGGGCTTCATCCTGCGCGGCAACGTCGTCGACCTGGCCGTGGGCATCATCATCGGTGCCTCGTTCACCGCCATCGTCAGTAGCCTGGTGAAGGACCTGTTCACGCCCATCCTGGGCCTGGCGCTCGGCGGGGTGGACTTCACCAACCTGTTCATCACGCTCAAGGGGCCGAAGGAGGCCACGCTCGATGCGGCGCAGAAGGCAGGAGCCGTGACGCTCAACGTGGGGCTGTTCCTGAACGCCTGCATCTCGTTCCTGATCGTCGCCTTCGCCATCTTCTGGGTGGTGAAGCTCGTGAACCGGCTCATGCGCAAGGAAGCGGCCGAGCCCGTGCCTCCGCCGTTGACCACGAGCGAGCAGGCGCTGATCGACATCCGCGACCTCCTGCGCACCAACCGGGCGTAGCGATGCGCCGCCTGCTGCCCATCGTCGTCGCCCTCCTGCTCTGGGTTCCGGCTTTGGGGCCAGCGTGGGCGGTGGAGTTCACCATCCCGGGGCTGGAGGCGGATGCGTCGGCCTACCATCGCACGCTGCAGCAGCGCCAACCGGCGGGCATGAACCCGGCGCAGCGCCGGGCGGCCGAGCAGCGGATGGCGGAGGCCACCCGCCGCTCGGACTGGGCGGCGGTCGTGACGGCCCTCGAGGCGCGCGTTGCCGGCGGCGACACGAACGGCGAGCAGTGGCTGGCGCTGGGCCGGGCGCATCTGCGCACCGCCCCGCCGCAGCCAGCGCGCGCGGCTCAGGCGGGGTGGACGGCGTTCGGGTTGCTGGACGCGGGCGCGCCCGAGGTTCCTGCGCTGCTGCTGATGGCCGACGCGTTCCGGGCACAGTCCCGCTTCGATGCCGCCATCCTGGCGCTGGAGGCCGCGCAGGAGCGGGAGGATGCGGAGCCCACGCGGCGGCTTCTGGCCGAAGTGCGGCGGCAGGCCGGGCTGCTGGTGCGGCGGGTGCGGACGGAGCCGTACGGCACGCCGCCCGGGGCCTGCATCGAGTTCACCACGGCGCCGGCGCGGCGGGCGGACTTCGTGGCCGCCGACTGGCTGCGGCTGGAGCCGGCACGACCCGGGGCGGCGATCAGCCGGGAAGGGGACGCGATCTGCGTGGCCGGGCTGCCGCTGGGTGCGACCACCACCGTGGTGCTGCGCGCCGGGCTGCCGGGAGAGGACGGGCTGAGGCTGATCCAGGAGGCGCGCCTCGCGGTGGCCATGCCGAACCTGGGCCCGAGCCTCAGCCTCGACAGCCGGCTGTTCCTGCTGCCGCGCGGCCAGGTGCCGGCGTTGTCGCTGACGAGCATCAACATCGGCAAGGTCGCGATCACGATCACCCGCCAGTCGGAACGCAACGTCGTCGAGTGGGCGCGCAACAGCCAGATCGGGGAAACGATCAACATCGGAGAAAGCGACGCGGAAGTCGTTTGGAAGGGCAGCGCCGAGATCGCGCAGTGGCAGCCAAACCAACGGGTACGAACGCGCCTGCCGCTGCCGGACATGTTTCAGAAGCCGGGCGTGTTCATCCTTCAGGTCAATCCGGATGACGGGCAGCACAGCTACGACGCGCAGGCCACCCAGGCGGTGATCCGCACCGACCTCGCGCCCACGGTGTGGCGCGGGTCCGACGGGCTCACGGTGCAGGTCCGCAGCCTTGCCGACGCCACGGTGCAGCCCGGTGCGCTCGTTCGGCTGCTCGCGCGCAGCAACGACATCCTGGCCGAGGCCTCGGCGGATGCCGACGGCGTGGTGCGGTTCGCGCAGCCGCTGCTGCGCGGCGCAGGCGGGATGGCGCCGCAGATGCTGCACGTGTTCAAGGGCGAGGATTTCGTCCCGCTCGACCTCACCACGGCCGCGTTCGACCTCACCGACCGAGGCGTGGAGGGCGCGCCGCATCCCGGGCCGCTCGATGCGTTTGCCTGGACCGACCGCGGCATCTACCGCCCCGGCGAGACGGTGCAGCTGATGGCGCTGCTGCGGGATGCGGGCGGCGCGCCCGTGGACGTGCCGGCCCACGTGGTGATCAAGCGCCCGAACGGCCAGGTGCTCCAGGACACCGTGCCCGCCCGCAGGGCCGATGGCGCCGTGCACGTGCCGATCGCGCTGTCGCTGTCGGCGCCTTCAGGGACCTACACCGTCGAGCTGCTTGCCGACCCGGCGCGGCCACCGATCGGGGCCGTGAGCTTCCGCGTGGACG
The DNA here is from genome assembly GCA_038229135.1 of Acetobacterales bacterium. Lineage (GTDB taxonomy): Bacteria > Pseudomonadota > Alphaproteobacteria > Acetobacterales > Acetobacteraceae > JBBROS01. The sequence continues at coordinate 25,560 of JBBROS010000045.1, read as the reverse complement.
CGTTCGTACCGGACCGGATGGCCGTCGAGCTCGCGCCGCAGGGGCCGATCGTGGTCGGGCAGCCGTATGCGCTGCCCGTGGTCGCGCGGTTCCTCTACGGCGCCCCGGCGGCGAACCTGTGGGGCAAGGCGACCGTGAAGCTGGTGGCCGACGACGCGCTGCCCGGCCTGGCAGGCTATCGCGCCGGGCTCGAGGGCGAGGTGTTCGCGCCGGACCAGGTGGAGATCGACCTGCCGACCACGGATGCCGACGGGCGGGCGACGCTGCCGATACGCCTTGCCACGGCGCCGGACACGACGCGCATGGTGCGGGCCGACATCGACGTGGGCGTGGACGACCCGTCGGGGCGCGCGAGCCATGCGCAGGCGAGCGTGCCGGTGCGGCCGGCCGGCAACGTGATGGCGGTCAAGGCATTGTTCCAGGGCGGGGCCGTGGATGCCGGGGGCGAGGCCGCGTTCGAGGTGGCGGCCGTCAACCAGGACCTGTTGCGCGTGGGCCTGGCCGCGCGCATGCGGCTGGTGCGGGAGCGCCCCGATTGGCGCTTCGTGCGCCGGGGCGGCCTCGCGCGCTATGAGGTGACGTATCGGGACGAGCCGATCGAGGCCGCGGACGTGCAGGTTCCGGCGAGCGGAGCCTACCGCTTCGCGAAGGCGCTGCCGTTCGGGCGGTATCGGTTCGAGGTGGTGGAGGCCGGGGGGCTGGCGGCCGCGTCGATGCGGTTCCGCGCCGGATGGGTGGCGTCGGACAGCCCGGACACACCGGACAAGCTGGAGGTGTCGACGGATCGCAAGCTCTACAAGCCTGGCGAGACGGCCCGGGTGCACGTGGACGCGCCGTTCGCAGGCGAGGCGACGGTGCTGACGCTGACGGACCGGGTGCACACGCTGGCCACGCGCCAGGTGGCGGCGGGCGGGACCGACCTCGAGGTGCCGGTCGATGCGGCCTGGGGGCCAGGGGCGTATGCGACGGTGCACCTGTTCCACGGGCCGCAGGGCAACGACCGTGCGGCACGGGCCATCGGGCTCGCCTGGGTCGGGATCGACCCGGCATCACGCACCCTGCCCGTGGCACTGGGCGCGCCGGACCGTGCGGCGCCGCGGGTGCGCACCGTGGTGCCGGTGCGGACGGCCCCGGGCGCCTGGGTGACGCTGGCCGCGGTGGACGAGGGCATCCTGCGGCTGACGAAGTTTGCGTCGCCCGACCCCGTGAGCCACTTCACCGGGCGGCGCACGCTGGGGCTGGACATCCGCGACGATTGGGGCCGGCTGATCGCGCCCGCCGAGGGCGAAGCCACGGTGTTGCGGCAGGGCGGCGACGATGCGGGCGGCGCACTGCCGGAAATACCGCAGAAGACGGTGGCGCTGTTTACGCCGCCCGTGCAGGCCGGGGCGGACGGGGTGGCGCAGGTTCCGCTCGACCTGCCGGACTTTGCGGGCCAGGTGCGGCTGATGGCGGTGGCGTGGCAGGGCAACCTGGTAGGCGCTGCGAGTGCGCAGATGCTCGTCCGGGATCCGCTCGTTGCCGAGCCGCTGCTGCCGCGGTTCCTGGCGCCCGGAGACGAGGTGCGGCTCGCGGTGCTGATGCAGAACCTCGAGCTGCCGTCCGGGGAGGCGGTCGCGACGGTGAGCGTCGAGGGGCCGCTCGCCCTGGTCGGCGAGACGCGGCTTGCAGCGACGCTCGCCGTGAACCAGCAGGTGGTGCGAGCGACCGTGCTGCGGGCCACGGGCGTGGGGCGCGGCGTGGTGAAGCTCGATGTGGCGGGGCCCGGCGGGTTCCGCGTGCAACGGGAGGTGGGCATCCTGGCGCGCCCGGCGCGGGCCGCGACGAGCGTGGTGGCTGCAAGCGAGCTCGGGCCGCGCGTGGAGTCGCGCCTGGAGCCGGCGCTGGCGCAGATGGTGCCGGGCACCGGGCGGGCGCGGGCCGTGCTGGGCGGGGCCGTGCGCTACGACGTGGCGGCGCTGCTTCGGGCGCTCGACGAGTATCCGCTGGCCTGCCTCGAGCAGGTGACGAGCCAGGGACTGCCGCTCGCGCTGCTGCCGGATGGCGAGCTTGCTGGGCCGGACCGCGCCGGGCGGCTGCAGAAGGCGGTCGCGCAGGTGCTGGACCGGCAGCGGTTCGATGGCGGGTTCGGCCTATGGTCGGCGAACGGCACGGCCGAGGGCTGGCTGAGTGCCTACGCCACCGAGTTCCTGCTGCGGGCGCGGCAGGGTGGGGCGGCGGTGCCGGACGGGGCGCTGCGGGACGCGCTGAAGTTCGCGGCCGACGCGCTCGAGGAGGGCGGCAGCGGCCCCGAGGCGCTGGCCGTGCGGGCCTACAACCTCTACGTGCTCGCCATGGCAGGGCAGCCGCGGACGGGGTCGAACCGGCTGCTGGCGGAGAAGGCGGCGGAGCTGCCGACCCCGCTCGCACGGGTCCAGCTGGCCGCCGCCCTGGCGCGCAGCAACGACCGGCCGCGGGCCGAGGAGCTGCTTCGGGCGGCCCTCGCCTCCTCGGAGCGGCGGTTCTGGTACGTGGACCGGGGCAGCGCCCTGCGGGACCAGGCGGCGCTCGTGGTGCTGGTGCGGGAAAGCGGGCTGCTGCCTGAACGGCTGCCAGCGCTGTTCGCCGCGCTGCCGGGCGCGGACCTGAAGGCGGAGTCGCTCAGCACTCAGGAGCAGGCCTGGGCGGCCGCGGCTGCGGCGGTGCTCGGGCGGGACGGCCGGCCGGTGCGCGTCGCGCTGGACGGCACAGCGCTGCCGGCGGCGCCGTTGGTGACGATCCCGCTGACCGGGGCTGCGAGCGTGCGGAACCTCGACGACCGGCCGGTTTGGCAGACCGTGAGCACCACGGGCGTGCCAATCCAGCCGCTGCCGGCGGCGCGCAACCAGGCGCGGGTCACGCGGCAGTTCTTCACGCTGGCCGGGGAGGCGCTGAACCTCGACACCTTGAAGCAGAACACCGTGTTCGTGCTGCTGCTGGAGGGGCGCATGGAGGACGGGCAGGATCATGCGGCCATGGTGCTGCAGGGCCTGCCGGCCGGATGGGAGGTCGCGGGGCGGCTGGTTGCGGGCAAGGTGGGCGGCATGCCCTGGCTGGGCGAGCTCTCCGACGTGGAGGCACAGCCGGCAGCCGACGACCGGTTCGCCGCGGTGCTCCAGCTGTCGAAGGATTCGCCGGGCTTCCGGGTGGCGGTGCGGCTGCGCGCGGTGACGCCCGGCGTGTTCGAGCTGCCCGGCGCGGTGCTGGCCGACATGTATCGCCCCGGCGTGTTCGCGCGGCAGAACACGGGGCGGGTGACGGTGCTGGCGGCCGAATGAGGTGGCTGGCTGCCGGGCTGGCCCTAATGCTGGCTGGCGCGGCCACGGTCGTGGCGCTCGACCGCGCCTATCCGCCGAACCTGGCGCGGGTGGAGGCGGTGGGCACGGAGGTGCTGGACCGACAAGGGCGGCTGCTGGCGGTGCTGCCGGCGCCGGTCGGGGTGTGGCGGCTGCGGACGGAGCCGTCGGCGGTCAGTCGGCCGTTCCTCCAATTGCTGGTGCGGACGGAGGACCGGCGGTTCGCGTGGCACCCGGGGGTGGACCCGCTGGCGATCGTGCGGGCCGCGGCCCAGCTCGTGCGGCACGGGCGCGTGGTCTCGGGCGGATCGACGCTCGCCATGCAGGCGGCGCGGCTCCTGGAGCCAAGACCCCGGACGCTGCGCTCGAAATTCATCGAGGCTGCGCGGGCGCTGCAGCTGCAATGGCATCATGGGCGAGAGGGGGTGCTCGGCATCTGGCTGACCTTGGCGCCGTTCGGGGGCAACCTCGAGGGCGTGCAAGCCGGCGCGCGGGCGTGGTTCGGCACCAGCGCCGCTGCACTCGACCCGGCGCAGGCTGCGCTGCTGGTGGCGCTCCCGCGGCGGCCGGAGCGGCTGCGGCCGGACCGGTTCGCGGCCGGGGCCGAGCGTTTACGGGACCGGGTGCTGGCCGAGGCGACAGGCGTGCCGGTGCCGACGGAGCGGATCTCGTTCCCCCGCCATGCGGCCGTGGCGCTCGCCGGGCTGCCGACGAGCCCGGGCGCGAAGCTGCGGACCACGCTCGACCTGCCGCTGCAGGTGGCGCTGCAACGGCTCGCGGCGGAGCGGCTCGTGGCGCTGCCGGGATCGGTCTCGGTCGCCCTGCTCGTGGTGGATGCGCAGTCCCGCGAGATCAGGGCGGCCGTCTCGGGGTCCGGCTCGCTCGACCTCACGCGGGCGGTGCGTTCGCCCGGGTCCGCGCTGAAGCCGATGCTGTATGCGCTGGCGTTCGAGGCGGGAATGGCGCGGCCCGACACGCCGCTGATGGACCTGCCGCGGCATTTCGGGGGGTATGCGCCGGAGAACTATCTGCGCGGCCATGCCGGCCGGGTCAGTGCCGCGGACGCGTTGCGGCGGTCGCTGAACCTGCCGGCTGTGGCGTTGCTGAACGATGTGGGGCCGCTGCGCTTTGCCGAGGCCCTCCGCGCGGCCGGGGCCAAGCCGCGCCTGCCGCAGGGCACGGACCCGTCGCTGCCGCTGGCGCTCGGCGGCGTGGGGATCACGATGCGGGAGCTGGCGGCTCTGTATGCCGGGCTGGCGGCCGGGGGCGGGGGCGCGCCGACCCTCGTTCCGGCCGGCCCGCGCCGCGTCGTGCCGCCCAGCGAGGCGCAGCGCCTGGTGGCCGAGATCCTGACGCAGCCCTTCCCCGAGGGCGGCCCGTCGGGCGTGGCCTGGAAGACGGGCACGAGTTGGGGCGGGCGCGACGCCTGGGCCGCGGGCTTCGACCGCACGCATGTGGCCGTGGCCTGGGTGGGCCGCCCCGACGGCACGCCCATCCCGGGGGCCACCGGGCGGGGCCTCGCGCTGCCGCTGCTCGCCCGCGTGTTCGAGCACCTGCCGCCTGCGCCTCGCGCGCTGCCCGCGCCGCTGCGGCTGGCGGCATCCACCGCACCCGAGAGCGGCCTTCGCCTGCTGTTCCCGCCACCCGGGGCCGTGCTGGCGTCGGGTGGCCAGGTCGTGCTGCGGGCCATGGGCGGCCGCCGCCCGCTCACCTTCATGGTGGATGGCGCCCCGGTGCCCGGCGCGCCCGCCCGGCGGGAGGCAGGGTGGGCGCCGACATCCCCTGGCTTCTACACCGTGACCGTGCTCGACGCGGACGGTCTGGTTGCGCGCGCACCGGTGCGGATACAGTAGCGCCATGCGGATCATCTCGACGCCGACCCTCGACATCGCCGTGCTGGAGCAGGGCCCGCCCGGCGGCCCAGCCGTGATCCTGCTGCACGGCTTCCCTTACAGCGCCATCGGCTATGACGCGGTGGCCGCCAAGCTCGCGGCGACCGGGCTGCACGTGGTCGTGCCGCATCTGCGCGGCCACGGACCCACGCGGTTCCGCAGCCCAGCCACCCCGCGCTCGGGCCAGCAAGCGGCGCTCGCGCTGGACATCGTCGAGCTCATGGACGCCATGGGCGTCGGGCGCGCGGTGCTCGCCGGCTACGATTGGGGCGGCCGAGGGGCCTGCATCGCGGCGGCGCTGTGGCCGGAGCGGGTGACGGGCCTCGTCACCTGCGGCGGCTACACCATCCAGGACATCGCGGCGGCGGCCGCGCCCGGCGACCCGGAGCAGGAGCTGCGCTGGTGGTATCAATACTACTTCCACACACCACGCGGCGTGCTCGGCCTGCAACAGCGGCGGCGGGAGATCGCGCGGCTGCTGTGGCGCCTGTGGTCGCCCGGCTGGCGCGTGTCGGACGCGGCGTTCGAGGCCAGTGCGGCGGCGTTCGACAACCCGGACTGGGTGGAGGTCGTGGTTCAATCCTACCGCCACCGCTTCGGCCAGGCCGCGGGCGACCCGGCGCTGGACGGGATCGAGGCGCGGCTCGCCACTCTGCCGCCCATCGCGGTGCCCACGGTGGTGCTGCATGGCGAGGAGGACGGCGTGGCCCCGCCCGCGAGCTCGTCCGACCTTTCCCGCTTCACCGGCGCAGTCCGCCGCGAGGTGCTGCCCGGCGTGGGCCACAACCCGCCGCAGGAGGCGCCGGACGTGTTCGTGCGTGCCGTGCTGGAGCTGGTGCGGCGGTAGGGTGTATCGGCCAGAATGTCCGTCATCGCGAGTTCGGCACAGGCCGCTGGCAGACCCGGCGGATGACGCCTGCCGTCATCGCGAGCCGCAGGCGTGGCGATCCAGGGGCCGTATAGACCAGGCCCGCGGGCCGCTGTATCGCCACGCTTCGCTCGCGATGACGATGGTCCTGAGCGACTGACGACCCCTCCCGAGCGTTTTCAGACCTCCGCCAGCACCTTTTGTCGCAGATGGTCCAGCGGCACCAAGCGGCCTTCGTGTTCCAGGTGCCAGAAGGTCCAGCCATTGCAGCTCGGCGCGTTCTGTACGGCCGCCCCCACCTTGTGGATGCTGCCCGTGGTGGTGCCGGAGGTGAGGGTGGCGTCGGCGGCGACGGTGGCGGCCACGCGGCGCTGCTTGTCGGTCAGGATGGTGCCGGGGGGGACGAGGCCGCGCTCCACGAGGGTGCCGAAGGGGAGGCGCGCGGCGTCCCGTTTCGTCGGCGCTGTCGCCATGCCGGCGGTCGTCGCGCGGCGTTCCCGGAGGATGCGGCCGAGGGCGGCCTCCACGTAGGCCGGGTGGCGCTCGATGCCGATGTAGTGGCGGTGCAGGCGCTTGGCGACCGCAGCCGTGGTGCCGGTGCCCAGGAACGGGTCGAGCACGACGTCCTCCGGCATGGTCGAGCTGAGCAGGATGCGGTGCAGCAGCGCCTCGGGCTTCTGCGTGGGGTGCAGCTTGAGGCCGTGCTGGTTGCGCAGGCGCTCGGGGCCGGTGCAGAGCGGGATCAGCCAGTCGCTGCGCATCTGCAGGTCGTCGTTCAGCGCCTTCATGGCCTGGTAATTGAAGCGGTAGCGGCTGTCCCGCCCGCGTGCGGCCCAGATGAGCGTCTCGTGCGCGTTGGTGAACCGGCGGCCGCGGAAGTTCGGCATGGGGTTGGACTTGCGCCAGATGACGTCGTTCAGGATCCAGAAGCCCAGGTCCTGCAGGATTGCGCCAATGCGGAAGATGTTGTGGTAGGCGCCCACCACCCAGATGGTGCCGTCCTTCTGCAGCAGGCGGCGCGCCTCGCCGAGCCAGCGCCGCGTGAACGCGTCGTATTCGGCGAAGTCGGCGAAGCGGTCCCAGTCGTCGTCGACGCCGTCGACCAGGCTGTCGTCCGGGCGCCGAAGCTCGCCGCGGAGCTGCAGGTTGTAGGGCGGGTCGGCGAAGATGCAGTCGATCGAGCCGGTGGGCAGCATCTCCATGATGGAGACGCAGTCCCCCAGGAGCACCTGGTCGAGCGGCAGGTCGCGGACGGCGTTCAAAGCGTCGTGGTTCCTCGGGGCCCGGGCTGGGCCGAGCCGATTAGTGACGGGCGGGCCGTTGCCGCGTCAATCGGCGGCCGGGAAAGCAGCCTGGGCAGCAGGTTGGGAGGCGGGTTGGTAGGCGGGCGCCTGGGCGGCCTCGAGCAGGAGCCGCACGGTGCCGAACGCGGCGCGATGGTGGCGGCTCGGACCGTGGGCCTCGAGGGCCGCGCGATGGGCGCGGGTGCCGTAGCCGGCGTTCTCAGCCCAGCCGTAATGCGGGTGCCGCAGGGCCAGCCGGGCCATGGCGCGGTCCCGCAGGACCTTGGCCACGATGCTGGCGGCGGCGATCGAGAGCGAGATCGCGTCCCCGCCCACAAGGCAGCGGGTCGGGCAGGGGAGCGCGGGCGCAGCGTTGCCGTCGACGAGGGCCAGGTCCGGCAGGGCAGGGAGCCGGTGCACGGCCCGGCGCATGGCCAGCATGGCGGCGTGGAGGATGTTGAGCCGCAGGATCTCGTCCACCGAGGCGGCGCCGACGCCGATCTCGATGCCGGGGCAGGCCGCGAGGGCCTCGAACGCGGCCTCGCGGGCGGCGGGGCTCAGCGCCTTGCTATCGTCGATCAACGGGCGGAGCGTGCGGGGGACGCCGCGGGTGAACACCACGGCGCAGGCGAGCACCGGGCCGGCGAGGGGACCGCGGCCTACCTCGTCCACCCCGGCCACACGGCCGCCATGGGCGCGCTCGTGCTTGAAATGCGGTGCCATCACCCGAGCCTAGCGGGCCAAACCCGAGTCGCCCCAGTCGCCTCCAACCGCCAGCAGCGCCATGGCGGCCCCGGCCTGGCAGGGCTCGATCACGGGGGCGCCACAGGCAAGCTCGATCGCGGCGCGGTGCCCGGCCATCCCGGTGCAGCCGAGCACCACCGCGCCGGCGCCGGCCGCCACGCATCGCCTCGCGGCGTCCACCAGCCGATCGCGGGCGGCAACGGGGTCCAGCAGCGTGTCCATGCTCACGTCGAGCGGCACCTCCGCGGCCAACCGCTGCTCGAGGCCCATGGCCCGTAGGGCGAGGGCGTGCCGGGCGACCGAGGCCTGGACGATCGCGATGATGCCGAACCGCTCGGCCCGCACGGCGGCCGCCGCCACGGCAGCGCGGAACACGCCCAGCACGGGGCGGTCCGTGGCCGCACGGGCGGCCTCGAGACCCGGGTCGGAGGCGCAAGCGATCACGTATGCGTGTGCTGGCTCGGCCCGGATCGTGCGGCACAGTGGCCCCACGGCGGCGTGCCAATCCTCCCAGGACAGGATGGCAGGCGGGCCATCGGCCACATCGAGCACGTCGATGGTGGGGCCGCCCGGTTGGCGCCAGGGTGCCACGGCCGCATCGATGCCTGCAGTGCAGGCCGCCGAGCAGTTCGGGTTGATGATCAGGATGCGCGGCATCACCTGCAGCATTGACCGCGGCGGGACTTGGTTCAAGCTGTCCTGCGTGCGCCCCATGCACCAAAGCCCAGAGGCCACCATGCCCGACCAGGTTCCCCACGACGTCTGGCAGCCCGACCGCACCGTGGCTGCCCCTGCGTGGCCGGTGCCGCCCTGGGGGGCGGCGCTGTTCCGCGGGGTGCGCGGGCTCTGCCCGGCCTGCGGCAAGACGCACATCTTCGCCGGCTACCTCAAGGTGGTGCCGGAGTGCACGAATTGCGGCGCCCCCGTCGGCTCGCTGCGGGCGGACGACGCGCCGCCCTACTTCACCATCTTCATCGTTGGCCACCTGCTGGCGCCGCTGATCTTCACGGTGGAGACCACCTGGCACCCGGCGCTCGGGCTGCAGGCGGCGATATGGCTCCCGCTGTCCCTCCTGCTCACGCTCGGGCTGCTGCGGCCCGTGAAGGGTGCGACCGTTGGGCTCATGCTGAAACTCGGCATGCAGAAGGCTCAGGGCGAGGCGTGACGCCGGACGCACACAAGCTGCCCAGCCAGTCGCCCAGCCCGGGGCCCGACGACCGGCTGCTGCGCGTGGTGCTGGAGGGCGATGCGCCCACGCGGCTCTCCCCGTTGCTGGAGGCGGACCGGGCGCAGGCTGTGGCCGACCTGGAGGCTGAGAACGGGTTTTCCCTTTGCCCCACCCAAGGCCGCACACCGCCGCCCGGGCCCTACGTGCTGCACCTCAGCGTGGTCGAGGGGCGGCTCATGTTCGACATCCGGGACGCGGCCGAGGCTCCCATCCTTGCGCTGGGCCTGGCGCTCGGCCCGTTCCGGGGACTCATCAAGGACTACCAGATGCTCGTCGACAGCCACATGCTGGCGGTCGAGGAAGGCCGAGCGGAACGGATCCAGGCGATCGACATGGGGCGGCGCGGGCTGCACAACGAGGGCGCGGCGCTGCTGCAGGTGCGGCTGGCAGGGCGGGCCTCCATCGACACGGCGACGGCGCGGCGGCTGTTCACGCTGGTTTGTGTGCTGCACACGCGGGGGTAACCGCGGGTCGTGCTGCCGGTCACCCCTCCAACGTCCCCTCCAGCACGGGAAGGGGGGAAGAGAGGGCCGAACCCGCGAGCGTCTCGGACAGCTTCGCGAACTCGGTATGGTCGGCCCCCGGACCCAGCATAGCCTGGCAGGAAGCGGCGAGCTGCTGGCACAGGGCGGCGAAGGGGGCGGCGGTGCCGGTCTCTCGGGCCACGCCCATGGCGATGCCGAGGTCTTTCACCATCAGGTCGAGCCCGAACCCGCTGTCGAAGCGGCGGGAGAGGACGAACTGGCGAAACTTCTTCTGGGACGCGTTGCTCATGCCCGTGGACGCGTTCAGCACGTCCGTCATCAGCCCGGCGTCCAGTCCGAAGCGCTGGCCCATGAGCAACACCTCGATGCCGATCAGGAAGGCGCCGGCGCTGGCCAGGTTGTTCAACGCCTTCATGGCGTGCGCGCTGCCGACGCCGCCGGTGTGGAGCAGGGTGGAGCCCATGGCCATGAGCAGGGGCCGCGCCCGCTCGACGTCCGCGACGTCCCCGCCCGCCATGATGGCGAGCTGCCCGGTGCGGGCGCGGGGCACGCCGCCGGAGACGGGGGCGTCGATGAGGGCGGCACCCTGGGCCGCGACACGGTCGGCCAGGCGGCGCGTGGCAGTGGGCTCGCCACTGGTCATGTCGATGACGAGCGTGCCCGGGCGGAGCGGGCCCATGGCGTCGAGCGCGTCGGCAACGGCGGCGCTGGTGGGGAGGATGGTGACGATGGTGTCACACAGGGCGGCGATGCTCGCCGGGTCGGAGGCAAGCGCGCCGTGTTCGCTGGCGAAGGCCTCGGCCTGCTCCGTGCGCCGGTCCGTGGCGTGCACCGCGTGGCCTGCACCCACCAGGCGCGCCGCCATGGGCCAGCCCATGTTTCCGATGCCCACGAACCCGATCGGCCCTGCCGTCATGTGATTTTCCCCCGCCTGCGCGGTTGACCGTAGGCCAGGCTGGTCCAGGATGGCCACCGGGGGGCGCCATGGACGAGACCTACGAGGTGTATGCGATCCGCTACGCGACGATGGCGGACCGCCCTGCATCGGCCAATTTCCTGATTCCGGACGACCATGCCTCGCCGATGCCGCTCGACTACTTCGTGTGGGCCATCCGCAGCAGCCCCGGGGGCCATGGGAGAGCCATCGTCGTGGACACCGGGTTCCTGCCCGAGGCGGCGGCGCGGCGCGGCCGGTCGCTGCTGCGGCTGCCGGCGGAGGGGTTGCGCGCGGCCGGGTTCGACCCGGCGGCCATCGAGGACGTGATCATCACCCACATGCATTACGACCATGCTGGCGGGCTTGATGCCTTCCCGCGCGCCACCTTCCACCTGCAGGAGGCCGAGATGGCCTACTCGACGGGGCGGGCCATGACGGTCCGTGCGCTGCGGCTGCCGGTGGACGTGGACGACGTGGTGGGTGCCGTGCGGCACGTGTTCGGGGGGCGTGTGCGGTTCCATGATGGGCAGGGCACGGTGGCCCCCGGCATCACGGTGCACTGGGTGGGCGGGCACTCCGGCGGGCTGCAGGTGGTGCGGGTGCGGACCGCGCGGGGCTGGGTAGTGCTGGCCTCCGACGCCGCGCATTACTGGGCGAACCTGGAGCAGCAGAACCCTTTCCCGCTCGTGGCCGACGTGGCGGCGATGGCGGCGGGCTGGCAGACCTGCACGGACCTCGCGGACGGGCCGATGCACGTCATCCCGGGGCACGACCCGCTCGTGCTCGAGCGGTTTCCGCCGGTGCCGGGGCTGGTGGACACGGTGCGGGTGGACTGGGAGCCGGTACTGTAGCGTGGAGAGCTTTATCACGAGCCGCAGGCGGGGCGATCCAGCGGCCGTCGAGATCTCACGATGCGGCCCCTGGATCGCCACGCTTCGCTCGGGATGACGATCGGTCGCGATGCCTCACCCGATGACGGCCAGTATGGCCGCGAGCAGTGCGTGCATCTCGGCTGCGGCGGCGCTGCGTGCTGAGAACTCCGTCACGCCAAGGCCCACGGCGAAGGCCTGGGCGTAGGCGGCGCGGTTGCCGAGGGTGGTGGGCAGGACCACGAGGCCCTGCTCGCGCAAGGCGGCCTCGAGTACGTCGCGCTGCTTGCCGGTGGCGGGCATTCGGTTCAGCACCAGGGCCGTCGGCCGCTTCTCGTCGGCTGCGAGCTTCAGGGTGCCCTCGGCCGCCCACAGGTCGGGCGGGCTCGGCTGGAGGGGGACCAGCACCAGGTCCGCGCCCCGAATGGCCCGGCGGGCGTCCGTGTCGATGTGCGGAGGGCTGTCCACCAGCACCACGTCGTAGGCGCGCCGCAGCCGCTCGAGTTCGGCAGCCAGGCGCCAGCCGGAGAGGTCGCTGAAGCCGATCCCGGGTGCAGGGGCGGTGCGGGCCATGCGGATGGCGTGCCAACGGGCCAGGCTGCGCTGCGGGTCGATGTCCAGAAGCGCCACCTTCTTGCCGGGCGCCATGGCGGCGGCCAGGTTGGCGGCCAGCGTCGTTTTCCCAGCGCCGCCCTTCTGTTGCGCGATGGTGATGACGACGGCCATGGCGACTCGATCCCCTCGGAGGCCGTACGATGCACGACTGGGCCGCGCTGCGCCAATCCGCCCCCCTCTACACGCCGGCCGAGATGGCGAAGGCCGATGCGGCGGCGCCTGGCCTCGGCATGTCGGGCCTGCGGTTGATGGAGGCGGCCGGGCGGGCCGTGGCACGCGTGGCGCAACGCGGGGGCGCGCGGCGCACGCTGGTGCTGTGCGGGCCGGGTGGGAATGGAGGCGACGGGTGGGTGGCGGCGCGACACCTGGCGCAGGCCGGGTGGCCGGTGGCGGTGGCGGCGTGGGGCGCGGCTCGGGCGGGCTCCGACGGGGCGGTCATGCGGGCGCGGTGGCGGGGGCCGATCGTGCCGTTCGCTCCCGCCGAGGCGGCGCGGGTGGCGCTGGTGATCGATGCGGTGTTCGGCGCCGGGCTGCGGGAGGCGGTGCCGGAGGAGGTGGCAGCGGTGCTTGCGGCGGCGCAGGAGGTGCTGGCCGTGGATGTCCCGAGCGGGCTCGACGGTGCCACGGGGCAGGGGCGCGGGCAGGTGCGGGCGGCGGGTTGCACCGTAACGTTCGTCGCGGCGAAGCCGGGGCACGTGCTGCAGCCCGGGCGGGCGCTGTGCGGGGTGCTGGAGGTGGCCGAGATCGGGATGCCGCCGGGTGCGCTGCCCGAGGTGGTGACCTGGCGCAACGGACCGGGGCTGTTCACCGTGCCGCAGCCCGGAGCCTCGAGCCACAAATACACGCGGGGCCATGTCACGGTGCTGGGTGGCGCGGCCATGACCGGGGCGGCGCGGCTCGCGGCCGACGCGGCGCGGCGGGGTGGGGCGGGGTTGGTGACGATTGCGGCGATCGGCGCTGCGGACGTGTATCGGGCCGGGGCGCCGGGGGTGATCGTGTCGGAGGCTGGGGTGGCGGCGCTGCTCGAGGAAACGCGGCGGGGGGTGTGGGTGTGCGGCCCGGGACTGGGCGTGGCGGTGGCGCGGGCGGCGATGCCCCTGTTGCTTGCGGCGGGGCGCCAGGTGGTGGCGGATGCGGATGCGCTCGCGCTGGAGGTGGAGGGGCTGCGCGGCGCCGCAGTGCTGACCCCCCACGAGGGCGAGTTCGGCAAACTGTTCGGGCCGGTGGGCACGAGCCGGCTCGAGGCGGCGCGGGCGGCGGCGCGGCGCGTGGGGGCCGTGGTGGTGCTGAAGGGGGCGGACACGGTGGTGGCCTGCCCGGACGGGCGGGCTTCGATCAACGACAACGCGCCGCCCTGGCTGGCCACGGCCGGGGCGGGGGACGTGCTCGCGGGAGTGGTCGCGGCGATGCTCGCGCAGGGCCTGCCGGCCTGGGAGGCGGCCTGTGCCGCCGTCCACGCGCATGGGGCGGCGGCGCGGCTCGCCGGGCCCGGGCTGGTTGCCGAAGACCTGGTCGCGCAGCTTCCATCAGCCTTGTATGGATCGGGGATGCGGGCACCCCACGGCCTGCGCTATACGGGTGTTCCTGCGAGGAAATGAGCCATCCATGAGTGAAACTGCCGTGCAGACAGGCCTGTTCGACCGGGCCCTCCGCCGCATCGCCGGCGTATGGCGGGACATGGCGTCCACCGTGACCACGGCCGAGGACGAGACGCTCGTCGACCAGATGCGCGCCTGCCTCGAGGCCCGGGGTGGCGAGATCAGTGCGAGAAACCGGGCGGCCAAGCTGGCGCAGACCTACCTCTCGCTCGACGAGGAGGGCCGCCGCGCCCTCCTGCGGGACCTCGCGAGCTTCGACTCCGACCCGGCCGTGGCGGACCGCGCCTACGCTGCCCTCCAGTCCGCCGACGGTCCGGAGGCTCGGGCCACCGCCCAGGTGGCGCTGCGCCGCGCGTTGGAGCCGCCCCGGGTGCGCCTGCTGACGCAGTTCACCACAATCCCGGACGGCATGAAGTTCCTGGTGGACCTGCGTGCCACCTTGCTCGGCCTCAAGAACGCCGAGCCGATGCTGGTCGCGCTCGAGACGGACCTGAAGAACCTGCTCGCGAACTGGTTCGACGTGGGCTTCCTCGAGCTGCAGCGGATCGACTGGCAAAGCCCGGCGCTGCTGTTGGAGCGCCTCGTGGGCTACGAGGCGGTGCACGAGATCCGCTCCTGGTCGGACCTCAAGAACCGGCTGGACAGCGACCGCCGCTGCTACGCGCTGTTCCATCACCGCATGCCGAACGAACCGCTGATCTTCGTGGAGGTGGCGCTGGTCCGCGGCCTGGCCGACAGCGTGCAGCGGCTGCTGGACAAGAAGGCGCCGCTGCTGGATGCGCGGGAGGCGGACACGGCGATCTTCTACTCGATCAGCAACTGCCAGAAGGGGCTCGCGGGCATCAGCTTCGGCAACTTCCTGATCAAGCGGGCGGTGGACCTGCTGGCGACGGAGTTCCGCAACCTCAAGCAGTTCGCGACCCTCTCGCCCATGCCGGGCTTCCGCCGCTGGCTGGATGCGAAGCTGCGGGAGGACGACCCGAAGCTGCTGAGCGAGGAGGAGGCGACGAGCTTGCGCACCGTGGCCCCGGTGGACGCCGCGGCGCCCGCGACCAGGGCCGAGGCGCTGGCCCGGGTGCTGGCCAAGCGGGGCTGGTTCCGCGACCCGGCCATCTACAAGGCCGCCGAACCCGTGCTCGTCCGACTCGGCGCGCGCTACCTGCTGGGCGAGAGCCGCGGCACGCGGGCGCTGGACCCGGTGGCGCATTTCCACCTGTCGAACGGCGCCCGGGTGGAGCGCATCATGGCGAGCGCCGACACGTCCGAGAAGGGCGTGAAGGAGAGCGCGAGCCTGATGGTGAACTACCTGTACGACCCGACGAAGATCGAGGATTACCACGAGGACTACGCCGGCGAGGGCAAGCGCAACGCGAGCACCGCCGTACGCCGCCTGGCCCGCGGCTGGAGCTAGGGCATGTGGGCGCCTATGCAGGTCGTGTCCTTGGGGGAACGTCGTCGCGAGCCGAAGGCGTGGCGATCCAGGAACCGTCGAGAGCAGGCTTCCGGCCCTGGATCGCCGCGCTTCGCTCGCGATGACGAGTTTCGAGGCGTGTGTTGGCTCCAGACCAAAGTTGGACGTCCATGAACGCGACCCTGCCGCCCATGGCCCTGGCGCCGGACCGGCTTGCGGCGCTACGGCAGGTGGAGCGGAAGCTGCTCTGGCTCTCGGCGTGGATGATCCACAACGCGAACCACATCCGCCCGAATCGCGACGGGCTGAAGGTCGGCGGGCACCAGGCCTCCTGCGCCAGCGTCATCAGCATCATGACGGCGCTGTATTTCGAGATCCTGCGCCCGCAGGACCGGGTGGCGGTGAAGCCGCATGCCGGGCCCGTGTTCCACGCCGTCAACCGCCTGTTCGGGCGGCAGACGCCGGAGCTGATGGCGGGTTTGCGCCAGATGGGCGGGGTGCAGAGCTACCCCTCGCGCACCAAGGACGGGCCGGAGGTGGATTTCAGCACCGGATCCGTGGGCTTGGGCGTGGCGCTGACGAGCTTCGCAGCCCTGATGCAGGACTACGTGCGGCTGCACGGGCTGGCCGACGGCGAGGCGGCGGGCCTGCCGCCGGGGCGGATGGTGGCCATCGCGGGCGATGCGGAGCTGGACGAGGGCAACATCTACGAGGCCCTGCTCGAGGGCTGGAAGCACGACGTCCGCAACGTGTGGTGGGTGATCGACTACAACCGCCAGAGCCTCGACAGCGTGGTGCCGGACCGGCTGTTCGGCCGCATCGAGGGCCTGTTCCGCGACATGGGGTGGAACGTCGTCACCCTGAAATACGGGCGCCTGCTCCAGGCCGCCTTCCGCCAGCCCGGCGGCGAGGCGCTGCAACGCTGGATCGACGACTGCCCCAACAGCCTCTACTCGGCCACGACATTCCAGGGCGGCGCCGGGTGGCGGCAGGCGCTGCTGACGGACCTCGGACGGGATGCGCAGGTGCGGGCCATCATCGATCCGCTGGACGACGACGCGCTGGCCCGGCTGATGACGAATTTGGGCGGGCACGACGTGGACCACCTGGTCGAGTGCTTCCGCGCGGCCGATGCGGCCGGGGACCAGCCGACCTGCTTCATCGCCTACACCGTGAAAGGCATGGGCCTGCCGTTCGCGGGCCACAAGGACAACCATTCGGGGCTGATGACCCGGGACCAGATGGAGGTGTTCCGCGCCACCATGGGGATCCGGCCCGGGCATGAGTGGGATGTGGCCGAAGGGCTCGAGCTGCCGGAGGCGGCGTTCCGCGCCGTGGTGGACTCCGCGGCGTTCGCCCAGCACCTCACGCCAGGCGGCCGCTGCCTGACCGCGCCCGCAATCCCGGTGCCGGACACGCTGCCGATGCCGCGGGCGGTGTCGCGGGGGATGAGCACACAGGCCGGGTTCGGGGAGATGCTGGCCGAGATCGGACGCGGACAGGGCGAGTTCGGGCCGATCGCCCGCGCGCTGATGACGACGAGTCCGGACGTGACCGTGTCCACGAACCTCGGCGCGTGGGTGAACCGCCGCGGCGTGTTCGACCGGCACACGCGCAACGACGTGTTCCGGGACGCGAAGCTCGCCAGCGCCCAGCGCTGGGGCATGTCGCCCAGCGGGCAGCACATCGAGCTCGGGATCGCCGAGCAGAACCTGTTCCTCCTGCTCGCCGCGGCAGGGTTGCAGCACAGCCTGAACGGCGCGCGGGTGCTGCCGATCGGGACGGTGTACGACCCGTTCGTGAACCGTGGGCTCGATGCGCTGATCTACGCCTGCTACCAGGATGCGCGCTTCCTGCTGGTCAGCACGCCGAGCGGGATCTCGTTGGCGCCCGAGGGCGGGCAGCACCAGAGCCTGAACACGCCGCTGATCGGCATGGCGGCGGACCGGCTCGCCTCCTACGAGCCGACGCATGTGGACGAGCTGGCGATCCTGCTGCGGTATGCGCTGGTGCACATGCAGGCCGAGGGCGGCTCCGCGGTGTGGCTGCGGCTGTCGACGCGCGTGCTGCCGCAGCCGGAGCGTGTGCTGGACCCGGCGCACGTGATTGCGGGCGGGCACTGGGCCGTGGCGCCGCGGGAGGGCGCGCCGATCGCCCTGGCCTATCAGGGGCCGATCGCGCCTGAGGCGTACGAGGCGTTCGAGACGTTGCGGGACGAGGTGCCGGGCGCCGGGCTGCTGGCGATCTCGAGCCCCGACCGGCTGCATGCGGGCTGGCTCGAGGCCGGGCGGGCGCGGCGGGGCGGGGCGGCCAGGCCGTCGCATGTCGAGCGGCTGCTGGCGCCGTTGGCTCCGGGTGCTGCGCTGGTGACCATCCTCGATGGGCATCCGGCCGCGCATTCCTGGCTCGGCGCCGTCCGCGGGCAGCGCGTGGTGCCGCTGGGGCCGGACCATTTCGGCCAGAGCGGCGACATCCCGGACCTGTATCGCGAGTATGGGCTGGACGTGGATGCAATCCTGGATGCGTGCGCGGACGCCCTTCTTGGCTGAACTGCGAGGGCCGGTTGCGTTCCGGGCCGGCGGCTTCGCGCCGCGGTCGGTGCCCCTCGCCGGGGCCGTCACGCTCGTTGGCCTCGTGCTGCTGTGGCAGGGGTTGGCGAGCGCGGGATGGATCGACACGCGCTTCCTGCCGCCGCCGCTCGCCATCGGGGTGGCGCTGCAGCAGCTGGCGCTGAGCGGGGAGCTGTGGCGGCACGTGGGTGCGTCGCTGCAGCGCCTCGCCATCGGATGGACCGTGGGCACGGTGACGGGGGTGGCGCTCGGCTTCGCGGTCGGGCTGCTGACGCTCGCGCGCTCGCCGGGCATGGCGGTGGTGTCGGCGCTGTTCCCCATCCCCAAGATCGCGCTGGTGCCGCTGTTCATCATCTGGTTCGGCATCGGCGAGGGCTCGAAGGTGGCAACGCTGGCTTTCGGCGTATTCTTCCCGACCGTGATCAATGTGGCCGCCGGGATCGATGCGCTCCCGCGGGGGCTGGTGCGAATGGGCCAGGCATTCGGCATCGGGCGCTGGGCGATCCTGCGGAAGATCGTTCTGCCCGGCCTGGTGCCGGCACTGCTGAGCTCCATGCGGGTGACGAGCTCGATCGCGATCATCCTGCTGGTCGCGGCCGAGATGATCGGTGCGGAGCGCGGGATCGGCGCCTTCGTCCTGCAGGCCGGGAACCTCTACGATACCGACAACCTGTTGGCAGGCATCGTGGTTTTGTCGGCCCTCGGCTTGGGCGTGGCGGGAACGCTGGGCCTACTCGAACGCCGGTTGCTCCGCTGGCGTTAAAGTGAGGCCACTTTGTGGCAGCGTTACCGTTGGGAACGGCAGACCACCGCGAAGGACATGTCTGATGTTCACGAAAATCGACAAGCTGCTGATCGACCTGCCAGAAGCCAAGAAGCCCATGCCAAACGAAGCGGCAGCATTGCAGGAGTTGCTGGGCGGCAAGTATGGCGAGATGAGCACCCTGGGGAACTACATGTTCCAGAGCTTCAACTTCCGCAGCAAGTCGAAGCTGCGCCCCTTCTACGGGCTCGTATCGACCATCTTCAGCGAGGAGCTGGGGCATGTCGAGCTGGTCAGCAACGGCGTCGCGATGCTCAACAATGGCCCTGGCGACCAGACCTCGGGTGCGGACATCACCGGCACGCCGTTCGCCGACATCCGGGACGCGCGGTCGACCGCGGCGTTCTACTCCTACGGTGGCGGTGCGGCCCCGGTGAACAGCAACTCGATGTCCTGGAACGTGGACATGGTCACGACCACGGGCAACCTGATCATCGACCTGCTGCACAACTTCCACCTCGAGTGTGGTGCGCGCATCCACAAGCTCCGGGTGTATGAGACGCTGCAGTCCGAGACGGGCCGCGAAATTTGCGGCTACCTGCTCGTCCGCGGCTCGGTGCACGCCCACGCCTACGCGCTGGCGTTGAAGCAGCTCACGGGCGTCGAGATCGAGAAGATGCTGCCGACGCCGAACATCAACCTCGACAGCATCCCGGAGGCTGCCAAGTATCAGGCCGAGGGGCGGCACCGGTTCCTGTATCGCTTCAACTCGCCCGACTACGCGGAGATTGCCGGCATCTGGGGCAACGGCGAGACGGCGCTGCCGGGCGACCCGCCGGGAGAGCTGGAAGTGATCGACGGGGCGCCCGAGGGTGGAAAGATCCCGGAACTCGCCGGCACCTACCCGGCGTTCGCGCCGGAATATGCGCCGGAGGAAATCTTCGAGGTCGCGACGAAGATGTATAAGAAGGGGCGCTAACGCGCGCGAAAGGGCCGCACCCAACCCTCTCCCAGCGGGAGGGGGATTACGGTGCCCGTTCCTTCGGCGGGGGCCGGGCGAGGGCCGCTTCCCTTTCCCGTCCCCCCCGGCTATCACCCGGCCCCATGACAACCGTGCTTCTGATCATCCACCTGTTCGTCACCCTGGCCCTGATCGGCGTCGTGCTGATCCAGCGGAGCGAGGGTGGTGGATTGGGCATCGGCACGTCCCAAGGGATGGGCGGATTCATGTCGGGGCGCGGGACAGCGAACCTGTTGACGCGCACGACCGCGGTCCTGGCCGCGATCTTCTTTGCACTCTCCCTGGTGCTGGCGCTGTTGAACCGAGGAACGGTGGGCGTCGGGCGCTCCATCCTCGACACTCCGGCCATCCCGGGCCCGGCCATCCCAGGCAATGCATCGCCCGCCGCGCCTTCGGTTCCGGCGATGTCAGGCCCGGCACCGTCAAGCCCGGCACCGTCAAGCCCGGCGCCGTCAGTTCCGACGCCGTCAGTCCCGGCGCCGCTTGCCCCCGAGTCGCAGGCGCCGGCCGCGCCGAAGGCCCCTGCCGTTCCCACGAACTAGGGCGCTCTCGGGATGGCTCTTTCCGCTTCGGACCCGGTTGGGGTATCAGGGGCGCCCATGACGCGGTTTGTCTTCATCACCGGCGGCGTGGTCTCTTCCCTCGGGAAGGGCGTGGCCTCGGCCGCCCTCGGCGCATTGCTTCAGGCAGGCGGTTACCGTGTCCGGTTGCGCAAGCTGGACCCCTACCTCAACGTCGACCCCGGCACGATGAGCCCGACGCAGCACGGCGAGGTGTTCGTGACGGACGATGGCGCGGAGACGGACCTCGACCTCGGGCACTACGAGCGCTTCACCGGCGTGCACGCGACCCGGTCGGACAATGCGACCACGGGCCGCATCTACTCCGACGTGATCGCCCGGGAGCGCCGGGGGGATTTCCTGGGCGGGACGGTGCAGGTGATCCCGCACATCACGGATGCCATCAAGGACGTGATCACCCGCGAGACGGACGACGTGGACTTCGCGCTGATCGAGATTGGCGGCACGGTGGGTGACATCGAGAGCCTGCCGTTCCTCGAGGCCATCCGGCAGCTGGGCAACGAGCTGGGGGCCGAGCGCACCATGTTCGTGCACCTCACCCTCGTGCCCTACATCCCGAGTGCGGGGGAGCTGAAGACCAAGCCCACGCAGCACTCGGTGAAGGAGCTGCAGAACGCGGGGATCCAGCCCGACATGCTGCTGTGCCGCTGCGACCGGCAGATCCCGGATGCCGAGCGGCGCAAGATGGCCAATTTCTGCAACGTCCGGCAGCAGGCCGTCATCGCGGCGCTGGACGTGGACACCATCTATGCCGTGCCGATCAGCTACCACGCGGAGGGCATGGACCGGGAGGTGCTGCGGCATTTCCGCCTGCCGTCCGACCACGAGCCGGACCTGTCGGCCTGGCAGCGCATCGTGGACACGGTGCGCGGACCGGAGGGCGAGGTGAGGATCGCGGTGGTGGGCAAGTACACGAGCCTGCTCGACAGCTACAAGAGCCTGGCCGAGGCGCTGACCCATGGCGGCGTGCGGCACAGGGTGCGGGTGCGGTTGGACTGGGTGGACAGCCAGGTCTTCGAGAGCCCGGACGCGGTGAGCCGGCTCGAGGGCGTGCACGGCATCCTGGTGCCGGGCGGCTTCGGGGAGCGGGGGACTCCGGGGATGATCGCTGCCGTGCGGTTCGCGCGGGAGCGCCGGGTGCCGTTCTTCGGCATCTGCTTCGGCATGCAGATGGCGGTGATCGAGTGCGCGCGGAACATGGCGGGGCTGCCGGATGCGTCCAGCACCGAGTTCGGGCCGTGCGAGACGCCCGTGGTGGGGCTGCTCACGGAGTGGTCCCGCGGCAACGCGATGGAGCGGCGGGAGCATGGCGGGGACCTGGGTGGCACCATGCGCCTCGGCGCCTACCCGGCGGTGTTGGCGCCCGCGTCGCTGATCAGCGCCGTGTATGGCAGCGAGCGGATCGAGGAGCGGCACCGCCACCGCTACGAGGTGAACATCACCTATCGCGAGCGGCTGGAGGCGACCGGGATGCGGTTCGCCGGACTGTCGCCGGATGGGGTGCTGCCCGAGACGGTGGAGCTGCCGGGGCACCCGTGGTTCATCGGCGTGCAGTATCACCCGGAGCTGAAATCAAAGCCGCTCGACCCGCACCCGCTGTTCGCCGGGTTCATCGGGGCTGCGGTCAGGCAGTCGCGCCTTGTCTGACGATCTGCACGACGACGACCTGCCGACGGGCCCGCGCCAGGTGCGGATCCGAGACATCGTGGTGGCCAACGACCTGCCGTTCGTCCTGATCGCGGGGCCTTGCCAGATCGAGAGCGAGGCGCACGCGGTCGAGATGGCGGATGCGCTGACCGCGATCTGCGGCGTGGCGGGCATCCCGCTGATCTACAAGTCGAGCTTCGACAAGGCGAACCGCACGAGCGGCGGCGCGCAACGCGGGGTGGGCATGGCGAAGGGGCTCGCGATCCTGGCCGCGGTGCGGGAGCGGTTCCGCATCCCCGTGCTGACGGACGTGCACGACGCGACCCAGTGCGACCCGGCGGCCGAGGCCGTGGATGTGCTGCAGATCCCCGCATTCCTGTGCCGCCAGACGGACCTGCTGATCGCGGCCGGCGAAACGGGGCGGGCGGTGAACGTGAAGAAGGGGCAGTTCCTGGCGCCGTGGGACATGCAGCACGTGGCGGCCAAGATCGCGCAGACCGGCAACGAAAGCATCCTGCTGACCGAGCGGGGCGCCAGCTTCGGCTACAACACGCTGGTGAGCGACATGCGGTCGCTGCCGATCATGGCGCGCACCAACTACCCGGTGGTGTTCGACGCGACGCATTCCGTGCAGCAGCCCGGCGGGCAGGGCGGCTCCTCGGGCGGGCAGCGGGAGTTTGCACCCGTCCTGGCCCGGGCGGCGCTGGCTGTGGGCTGTGCGGCGGTGTTCCTCGAGACGCACCAGGACCCGGACGAGGCGCCGAGCGACGGGCCGAACATGATCCCGCTGCACGAGATGCCGGCGCTGCTGAGCCGGTTGAAGGCATATGACGAGCTGACGAAGGCCCGGTGAGGCCCAAGCTGACGCCCACGCTGACGCCCCGGCTGACGCCCCGGCTGACGCCCCGGCTGACACCCAGCCTGACGTTGGGGGAGGCATTCGCTTCGGGCCGCAACCGGTTCGATCCGATGCGGCTGGGGGCCGCGCTGCTGGTGCTGCTGAGCCATTGCTGGGTTCTGACCGGACGAGACGAGGCGGAGCCCTTCGCGATCATGATGCGGCACGTGCTGGATGGCGGCGGGCTGGCGGTCGCGATGTTCTTCGTGCTGAGCGGCTTCCTGATCGCGCGCTCGGCGGAGCGGGCCGTCGAGGGCTCGGGCGTCTGGGCCTACGCGAAGGCCCGGGCGGCGCGGATCGTGCCCGCCTTCTTCATGGCCGTGCAGGTGCAGACGCTGCTGATCGGGGCCTGGGCGACCACGAGCGCGTCGTATTGGCGGGAGCCCGGCGTGATGATTGCGCTGGTCCGGGCGCCGATCTTCAGCGTGCCGCCGGGGCTGCCGGGGGTGTTCGAGGCCAATCCGCTGCCCGGGATCGTCAACGGGTCGTTGTGGACGCTGCGGATCGAGGTGCTGTGCTATGTCGGCGTGCTCGGCCTTGCGGCTCTTGGTTCGTTGCAGCGGCGGCGCGTGCTTTGGCCATTGGCGGCAACGGTGCTGGCCCTCGGTGTTACGATCGCGTCGCGGGAGGGTTACCTGCCCTGGCCGCTGAGTTCGATCCGCGTGGTGTCGATCGTGGACTGTGCGTTGCACTTCATGGCCGGCGCGGCGCTGTGGTCGTGGCGGGACAGGGTGTCGATCCGGCCCTGGTGGGCCGTGGCAGGCGTTGGCATCACGCTCGCGCTGGCAGGAACCTGGGCCGCCCCGCTCGCGCTGCATGCTGCGCTGCCCTACGCCGTGCTTTGCCTCGGCCTGTCCGGCGCATGGCGGCTGCCGATGGACATCTCCTACGGCACCTACCTCTACGCCTTCCCAATCCAGCAAGCCCTCGTCCAGGCGCTCCCCGGCATCGGGCCGGCCGGGTTGGCGGCGTTGGCCATCCCGCTCGCGCTGGCGGCCGGCGCGGCCTCGCATGTGCTGCTGGAGCGGCCTGCGATGCGGTGGGCACGGTCGGCTCCGTGAGATCGCGCGTGGGGCCTGCCGCCGTCGAGGCGCTACCCGAACACTTCGATCCACGCCGCCTGTAGCGCGGCGTCGGCCTGCGCCAGCGTGACCGGGCGACCCAGCGCGGCCAGGCTGGTCACCCCGTGCTCGGCGATGCCGCAGGGCACGATGCCGCTGAAATGGTCCAGCGCGGGGTCCACGTTGAGGGCCACGCCGTGCCAGCTCACCCAGCGCGTCACGCGGACACCGATGGCAGCGATCTTGGACTCGGTGCCGCTGGCCGGGTCGGCCACCCAGATGCCGACGCGCCCGGCCCGGCGCTCGCCTCGCACGTCGAAACGGTCGAGCGTGCGGATGAGCCATTCCTCGAGGCCGTGGACGAAGCACCGCACGTCCCGCGGGGGCACGGTGCCGTGGCGGCGCGCGAGGTCCAGCAGCACGTAGGCTACGCGCTGGCCCGGGCCGTGGTAGGTCCATTGGCCGCCGCGCCCGGCGCGGTGCACCGGAAAGCGGCCGGGCTCGGCGAGGTCCTGGGCTTGGGCGGACGTGCCGGCCGTGTAGAGGGGCGGGTGCTCGAGCAGCCACACGAGCTCCGGGTTGGTGCCGGCGTGGATGGCGGCGGCGCGTGCCTCCATGGCGGCGAGCGTCTCGGGATAGGGCTGCAACGCATTGTCGATGCGCCACTCGATTTGCGGGTAGAGGGCGGTTGAGTCCTGCGAAGTCATCGGCTATACGCCCGTCTCCCGCGGCGATGCCGCGGCCACGGTGCGGTCGTGGCGAAATGGTAGACGCGCAAGCTTGAGGTGCTTGTGGGGGAAACCCTGTGGAAGTTCGAGTCTTCTCGACCGCATACTCGCCGGCATCCTGGCCGGCATCCTGGCCGGCCTGACGGCCTTTCTGTCTGCTCCATGCGCCGGACGTAGCACCGCCCCGTGCGGCGGGCCATTGCCTTCCGTGTGAGACCTGTTCCAATCAGGTCCGCAGAGGGGACGGCAAGCATGGATGAGGATTTCCGCAGGGCGGCGCTCGACTATCATCGGCTACCCACACCGGGAAAGCTCTCGGTGGAGCCGACGAAGCGGATGGCGACGCAGCGGGACCTCGCGTTGGCCTACTCGCCTGGCGTGGCGGCGGCCTGCCTCGAGATCAAGGCGAACCCGGACACGGCACGGGACTACACGGCGCGGGGCAACCTGGTCGCCGTCATCAGCAACGGCACGGCGGTGCTCGGGCTCGGTAATATCGGCGCGCTCGCGGGTAAGCCGGTGATGGAGGGCAAGGCGGTGCTCTTCAAGAAATTCGCCGGCATCGACGTGTTCGACATCGAGGTGGATGCCGAGGATCCGGACCTGTTCTGCACGGTGGTGAAGGCTCTCGAGCCGACCTTCGGGGCCATCAACCTCGAGGACATCAAGGCGCCCGAATGCTTCGAGATCGAGCGGCGGCTGCGGGCGACGATGAAGATCCCGGTGTTCCACGACGACCAGCACGGCACCGCCATCATCGTGAGTGCCGCGATCCGCAACGGGCTGCTGTTGCAGGGCAAGAAGCTCTCCGAGGTGCGGCTCGTCACGTCTGGCGCAGGTGCGGCGGCGCTGGCCTGCGTGGACCTCCTGGTGACGATGGGTTTGCCGGTCGAGAACGTGACGCTGACGGACATCAAGGGCGTGGTGCATGCCGGGCGGGGCGACACGATGCCGCCGAACATGGCGCGCTATGCCAAGCACACGGACGCCCGGACGCTGGGCGACGCGCTGCCGGGGGCCGACGTGTTCCTGGGGCTGTCGGCGCCC
>JBBROS010000044.1:0-29192 GCA_038229135.1 Acetobacterales bacterium | reverse complement strand
GCCTTCGCCGCTCACGTCCCGCGTGATGCTCGGGTTGTCGGACTTGCGGCTGATCTTGTCGACCTCGTCGATGTAGACGATGCCGCGCTGCGCCCGCTCCACGTTGTAGTCGGCAGACTGCAGCAGCTTGAGGATGATGTTCTCCACATCCTCGCCCACGTAGCCGGCCTCGGTCAGCGTCGTCGCGTCCGCCATTGTGAACGGCACGTCGAGGATGCGCGCCAGCGTCTGGGCCAGGAGCGTCTTGCCGGAGCCGGTCGGGCCCACCAGCAGGATGTTGGACTTCGCGATCTCGACGTCGTTGTTCTTCGCCCCGTGCGCCAGGCGCTTGTAGTGGTTGTGCACGGCCACGCTCAGCACCTTCTTGGCGTGGCTCTGCCCGATCACGTAGTCGTCCAGGACCTTGCAGATCTCCTTCGGAGTCGGCACGCCATCGCGCGACTTCACGAGGTGCGTCTTGTGCTCCTCACGGATGATGTCCATGCACAATTCCACGCACTCGTCGCAGATGAACACGGTCGGTCCCGCGATCAGCTTGCGCACCTCGTGCTGCGACTTGCCACAGAACGAGCAGTATAGCGTGTTCTTCGACTCGGGAGACTTGCCCATGCACACTCCAGCCCCTGTCGCGCAGGGAACGCCCAGCTAAATTACCCCCTGCCCCGGGCCGGGACAAGCGGCAGCATTGCCCAGGCTTCAGCCCAGGATGGCCAACTCAGGATGCAAGAGATATGCCCCGCCGGGCCCAACGCAAGCCGGGCGGGGACGGATCACGCCTTCGCGGGCTCTGCAATCGGAGTCGGATGCCGCTCCACGACCTGGTCCACGATCCCGAAATCCCGCGCTTCGTCGGCGGACATGTAGGTGTCGCGCTCGAGCTTGCGCTCGATCTCGGCAATGTCCTGCCCGGTGTGCTTCACATAGATCTCGTTCAGCCGCCGGCGCAGCGTCAGGATCTCACGCGCCTGGATCTCGATGTCCGTCGCCTGGCCCTGCGCACCGCCGCTCGGCTGATGGATCATCACCCGTGCGTTCGGCAGCGCGAACCGCTTGTCCTTCGCCCCGGCACATAGCAGCAGGCTGCCCATGCTCGCCGCCTGGCCGATGCACACCGTGCTCACCGGGCTCCGGATGTATTGCATCGTGTCATAGATCGCGAGCCCGGCCGAAACCACGCCGCCTGGCGAGTTGATGTAGAAGCTGATGTCCTTCGTAGGATTCTCGCTCTCGAGGAACAGCAGCTGAGCGCAGATCAGCGCCGAGACCTGGTCATAGACGGCCCCGGTGAGGAAGATGATCCGCTCCTTCAGCAGGCGCGAGTAGATGTCGTACGCACGCTCGCCGCGCGCCGACTGCTCGACCACCATCGGCACCAGGCCGTTGGCGTAAACTTCGACGGGATCGCGATCCCACATGCCCTGAATCCTTATCTACGACTGATATCAACATAGGCCATGCCCCGCCCCGGTCCACTCCCGGACGAAAGGGGGGGCTGACGGGGAGCCTTCAGGCCGCGGCGTCCGTTGCCGGCTCGGCCGAAAGCTCCTCGATCGGCACGACCTTGTCCTCCACCTTCGCCAGCTCGAGGATGAAGTCGATCACCTTGTCCTCGTAGATCGGGCCGCGCAGGTTCTCGGCCGCCTGCGGGTTCTTGCGGAAGAACTCCATCACCGCGCCTTCCTGGCCCTGATACTTCGACGCCTCGGCCCGCATCGCCCGCGTCATCTCGTCCGGCTGCACCTGGATGCCGTTCGTGCGCCCGATCTCGCTCAGCAGCAGCCCCAGGCGAACCCGGCGCTCCGCGATCGCGCCATACTCAGTCCGCAGGGTCGCCTCGTCCTTCGCAGCATCCTCCTCGTCGAGCTTCCCCGCCGTGCGGTCGGACTCGATGCGCTGCCAGATTTGGTTGAACTCGGCCTCCGCCATGCTCGGGGGCACCGGGAACTCGGCGGTCTTCGACAGCGCGTCCAGCAGGTCCCGCTTGATCCGCATGCGGCTCACCTGGTCGTATTCGCGCTGTATCTGCTGCGTCACCACCTGGCGCAGCTCGTCCAGCGTCTCGAAGCCGAGCTTGCCCGCGAACGCATCGTCCATCGCCACGGGCGCCGGCGACTCGAGCTTCGTCGCCTTGATGTCGAAGGTCGCCGGCTTCCCGGCGAGCTCGGCAGCGTGGTACTCGGCCGGGAACGTGACGTTGATCTGCCGCTCCTCGCCAGGGCGCATGCCCTCCATGCCTTCCCAGAACCCGGGGATGAACCCGGTGCCGCCAAGCTTCACCGGCATCGCCGTGCCCGTGCCGCCCGGGAACGCGACGTCGTCCACCTTGCCCACGAAATCGACCGTCAGCGTGTCGCCGGCCTGCGCGCCGCGGTCCTCCGTCACCTCGACGGTGCCCTCTGTGCGGCTGCCGAGCTCGGTCAGCGTCGTGTCCACCGCGTCCGCAGCGGGCTCCGCCTTGTAGCGCACGAGGCTGATCGCGCCGAAGTCGGGCATCGCCACGTCGGGCAGCAGCTCCACCTCGAGCTCGAACTGCAAGTCCTCGTCGGTCTGCGGCATCTGCTTCACGTCCACCTTCGGCTGGGCAGCCGGGCGCAGGCCACGGTCGTCCAGCACTTGGCGGGTCGCGTCCTGCACGCTCTCCTCCAGCACGTCGGCCATCACGGCGGCACCGTAGCGCTGCCGGACCAGGCTCGCGGGCACCTTGCCGGGGCGAAAGCCGGGGAGTTTGATCGAGCGGCCGATCTCGGCCAGCTTCGCAGCCCGCTTCTCCTCGAGGTCGGCATGCTGCACCGTGATGGCGAAGCCGCGGCGAAGGCCGTCGGAGAGCGTCTCGGTCACGTTCATCGGTCTGTGGTGTCCTGTCTAGAGCGGCAAGGGTGGTGCGGGCGGAGGGACTTGAACCCCCACGGCTTGCGCCACCAGAACCTAAATCTGGCGTGTCTACCAATTTCACCACGCCCGCGGGGCAGCGGCGCTGCAAGCCGCGCCCTGTAGCGCAAGGGCTGGACGGGAACAAGCTACACTCTCTCCCGCTCCGCCACCGCCGCGTCGTCGCGCATGGCCTCCCACAGCCGCCGCTCCAGTGCCACCAGGTCCGCATCGCCATCCGCCCGCCCCGCAATCGGCCGGTCGATCCGCACCACCTCCTGCACCCGCCCCGGCCGCCGCGAAAGCCGGGCCACCTGGTGCCCGAGCCGCACCGCCTCGGCCAGGTTGTGCGTCACATACAGCGTGGTCACCCCCGTCCGCCCGATCAGCTCGGCGAACTCGTCCAGCAGCAGCGCGCGGGCCTGCGCGTCCAGCGCCGAGAGCGGCTCGTCCATCAGCAGGCAGGCCGGCCGCACCGCAAGCGCCCGCGCAATGCCGACGCGCTGCTTCATGCCGCCCGAAAGCTCCCGCGGCCAAGCCTCGGCGAACTCCGTCAGCCGGGTCAGGGCCAGCACCTCGGCCACCCGCGCCCGCAACGCCGCCGCTGCCAGCCGACCCTCCAGAGGAAGCGCCACGTTCCCCGCCACCGTGCGCCAGGGCAAAAGGGCAAAATCCTGGAACACCGGCGTCAACGGGTTCAGGCAGTCCTCGGGCACCGTGCCCTCCACCACCACCCGCCCGCTGCTCGGCCGGATCAGCCCGGCGGCAATCCCCAGCAGCGTGCTCTTGCCGCAGCCCGACGGCCCGATCAGCACCAGCACCCGGCCGGGCTCGGCCACCAGGTCCACCCCCTCGAGCGCCACGAGCCCGCCATAGCGGTGCCCGACACCCTCGATCCGGACCGCGAGGCCCGTCATTTACCCGGCAGCCTCCCCAGGAAGCGCTCGTCGATGATGTCGGCCGGGTCGACCGGCCCGCGCACCAGGCCCTGCCCGATGAACCACTGCAACTGCTTGCCGACGTCCGCGACGTCCAGCGCGCCGCCCGCGTCGTAATAGCCGGCGCCCTCGATGATCTTCGACGCCGCGTCCGGGTCGCTCGTGAAGACGTACTTCTGAATCGGCCCGATCGCCGCCTGCGTCGTCGCGTCCACGATGGGCTTGCCCGACCTGTCGAGCCGCAGGAACGCCGCCCGGTAATCCTCCACGCCGCGCTTGTACGCCCGCGCGAACCGGTGCAGCGTCTCCGGACGGTCCCGCACGGTAGCACTCGGGGCGAACACTGCGGTCAGCTGATACGGCACCACCTCCCCGGCCCACGCGATGATCTTGGCCTCCCCCGCCGCCTCGAGCGGCCGCGCCATGCTCGCGATCGCCATCGTCGCGTCCACCTGGTTCGTCCGCAACGCCGCCATCATGTTGCCAACCGTCTGCAGCGGCCGCAGCGTCATGCCCTTGAGGTCGAAGCGCTCCCGCTCCGCGATCCGCCCCGCCATGTAGTGGAACGACGAACCATATTGCGTGATGGCCAGGCTCTTGCCCTGCAGCTGCGCCAACGAGGTGAGCCCGGCGTCATAGGCCTTCCTCGAGACCAGCACCGCCGTGCCCTCGTAACCCGGCTGCTCGTGCAGCCCGCCGCCGATCACCATCAGCGTGCCCCGGCCCGCCAGGCTGAAGAACCCGCCCGTCAGCGCGGTGATGCCCACGTCGATGTCCCCGCTCACCGCCGCCGCCGCAATCGGCTGGGCCGCCTCGAAGAAGCGGAACTGCGCATCGAGCCCCTCGGCGCGGAAATACCCCCGCTCCATGGCGATGTACAGCGGCGCCGGCGAGAGCGTCCGCAACAGCCCGATCCGCAAGACCTCGTCGGCCCGGGCGGGCAACGCGACGAGGCAGAGCAGCAGCGCCAGGATGCGCAAGGGAGTCCTCCGCCGTTTTGTGACGGCTGCAGAATGCCATGGTCGCACCGTCTCGCCAAATGAGATGAGACGGCCCGGCGCGGACGGCGCTACGCTCCGCCCGCCAGCACGGAGCCCGAGCATGCCGCTGATCGACCTTTATGTCCCCCAAGGCGTCCTCGGCAGCGACGCCCTCGAAAGCCTCGCGCACGACGTGCTCGCCGCCGCCCTCGAGGCCGAGGGCTACGCCCACAGCAAATTCGCGGCCTCCATCTCATGGACCTACGTGCACGAGGTGCCGCAGGGGCGCCTCATCGTCGGCATGGGCCCGCCGCGCGCACCGGTCTACCGGATCGAGGTGTCGGCCCCGGCCGGTTCGCTCGATGCCGCCGCCAAGGCCAAGCTCGGGAGCGCGGTCAGCCGGCTCGTGCTGGAAGCCGAGGGCACCGACCATGAGCCACGCCACGCCGCCCGCGTGTGGTGCATCTTCCGCGACGTGCCGGACGGAGATTGGCAATCGGCCGACCGCGCCGCCTCCGCCGCCGCCATCCGCAAGGGTGTCGCGAAGGAAAAGGAAGCGCTCACTGCTCCCCGTCCGTGACGGCTCGTTGAGAGCACCCATAAAGAGGCTGTGATCAGCAGCGTAGCGAGGCGATCGGCCGCCGAAGCGCGCACGACCCTGAAACGCCGTTTGCCTGAACCTGGAAATCGAGGTTGCGCTTTCGGACATCGATGGGTTTCTTCGCCCTCGGCTCGCAATGACGGATGGGAGTGCACCACCCTGGCCACCCCGCCGCCCCGCCCCTAAGCTCCGGCCATGTCCAGCTTCCAACCGCACGAAGGCGTCGAACTTCTCGACTCCACCAGGCCCTACGCCGGCCGCTTCGCGCTCGACATCGTCCGCTTCCGCCATCGCCGCTTCGACGGCAGCTGGTCCGGCCCGCGCACCTGGGAGCTGTTCCGCCGCGGCCGGGCTGCCGCCATGTTGCCCTACGACCCATGGACGGACCAGGTCGTCCTCATCGAGCAGTTCCGCCTCCCTGCCCTTGCCGCCGGCCTGGAGCCCGTGATGCTCGAGCTGCCCGCAGGCCTGTGCGACCCGGGCGAGACCCCCGAGGCGACGATCGCCCGCGAGATGCTGGAGGAGATGGGCCTCAGCGCCGACCGCACCCTGCCCATGCTCGACGTCGTGCTCACCCCCGGCGGCAGCGACGAGCGCTGCACGATGTTCGCCGGCCGTGTCCGCGCACCGGTCACCGACGCCGATGGCCTCGCCGGCACCGGTGGCCTCGCTGCCGAGCAGGAGGATATCCGCACGCGCGTGCTCCCCGCCGCCGCTGCCATCGAGCGCGCGCTCGCCGGCGCCTACGCCAACTCCGTCACCGTGCTGGCCCTGCTCTGGCTCGCGGCCAAACGTGGTCAACTCCGGAGCGACTGGACATGACGATCCGCCTCGACCTCGAGGATGCTTCCCTCTTCACCGCCCCGGCGCTCGTCCAGGCCAGCAGCCCCGAAGGCATCGTGCTCGACCGCTCGCCCTTCTACCCCCGCGCCGGCGGCCAGCCCGGCGACACGGGCCGGCTCGACTGGCCGGGCGGCCCCACCGCAATCGTCGACACGCGCAAGGGCGAGGACGGCGCCGTGCTGCACATCCCGGCCGAGGGCGCACCCCTGCCCCCGCCCGGCACCCCCGCCCTCGCCGTGCTCGATGGCTCGCGCCGTACCCTGCACATGCGCATGCACACCGCACTCCACCTGCTCTGCGCCCTGCTCCCCGGCGTGCCCGTCACGGGCGGCCAGATCGGCGCCGACCGC
This sequence comes from Acetobacterales bacterium, assembly GCA_038229135.1. GTDB lineage: Bacteria > Pseudomonadota > Alphaproteobacteria > Acetobacterales > Acetobacteraceae > JBBROS01. The sequence continues at coordinate 22,612 of JBBROS010000044.1, read as the reverse complement.
TCCCGCCTCGACGTGGACCTGCCGGAGCCGCCCGACGGCGATGCGCTGGAGGCCGGGTTCGCGCGCCTCGTGGCGGAGGACCACGCGGTGACGACCGCCTGGGTCGACGAAAGCGTGCTCGACACGAACCCCGAGCTGGTCCGCACCCTTCGCGTCCAGCCCCCTCGCGGCACGGGCCGCCTCCGCCTGGTGCGCATCGGCCCCGAGTCGGCGCCCATCGACCTGCAGCCCTGCGGCGGCACCCACGTGGCCCACACCGGCCTGGTCGGCCGCGTGAAGGTGCTCAACATCGAGAAGAAAGGCCGCCAGAACCGCCGTATCGCGATCGGCCTGGAGGACGCATGATGGACGCGCTCGTCAGCACCGAATGGCTCGCCGCCCAGCTCGGGACACCCGACCTGGTCGTGTTCGACTGCACGTATTACCTGCCCACGGAAGGCAAGGACGCGCCCGCCCTGTTCGAGGCCGCCCGCATCCCGGGTGCCCGCTTCTTCGACATCGGCGTGGTGGCCGACCCGGATACGGACCTGCCGCACATGGTGCCGACACCGGGCCGGTTCGAGCGGCTGGTGGGTGCGCTCGGCGTGTCGAACGCGAGCCGGGTCGTGTTCTACGACCAGAAGGGCCTGCAGAGCGCCGCCCGCGGCTGGTGGATGATGGGCCTGTTCGGCCACGACCAGGCCGCCGTGCTCGATGGCGGCCTGCCCAAATGGCGCATCGAGGGCCGCCCGCTCGAGCAAGGCCCCGCCACCGCACCCTTGCCCGCTTCATTCCAGGCCACCTACCGCCCTACCCGCCTCCGCGGCCTCGGCGACATGATGGCGCCCGACCCCGACCGCCTCATCCTCGACGCCCGCGCCGCCGCCCGCTTCCGTGGCGAGGCGCCGGAGCCGCGCCCCGGCCTCCCCTCCGGCCACATGCCCGGCGCCCGCAGCGTGCCGAGCACCGAGCTGCTCGCCGCCGACGGCACCATGCTCCCGCCCGACGGCCTCCGCGCCCGCTTTGCGCAAGCCGGCGTGGACGGCACGCGCCCGGTCGTGACAAGCTGCGGCACGGGCGTCACCGCAACCATCCTCACGCTCGGCCTGGTGCAGGCCGGGCTGTCGATGGGCGCAGTCTACGATGGCTCATGGACCGAATGGGCGCAGCGGCCCGACACCCCGAAGGAGACCGGCTGATGCCCGACGACCACAGCGCCCGCACTGGCAAGAAAAGCGCCAGCTTCTCCACCCGCATGAGCCATGCCGGCCGCCTCGGCACCAAGGTCGACGGCTTCGTGAACCCCCCCGTCCACCGCGGCAGCACGATGCTGCACAAGGATGTCGCCGCACGCGTGGCCCGCGGCAAGATGCGGCTCGACCAGGCGCAGACCTACGGCGTCCACGGCAACTCCACGCACCATGCGCTGGAGGACGTCATCGCCGAGATCGAGGGCGGCACCCGCTGCCAGATCGTCAGCTCCGGCCTCGCCGCCGTCACCACGCCGCTGCTGACCTATCTGAAGTCCGGTGAGCACTGCCTGATGCCCGACAGCGTGTATGGCCCGGCCCGCAGCTTCGCCGATGGCATGATGCGGGATCTCGGCATCGAGACGACCTTCTACGACCCGTGCCTGGACGCGGCCGGAGTGGAGGCGCTGTTCCGTTCCAACACGAAGGTCCTCTACACGGAGAGCCCCGGCAGCCACACCTTCGAGGTGCAGGACATCCCGGCCCTCGCCGAGGTCGCACATCGCCACGGCGCCAAGGTGCTGATGGACAACACCTGGGGGATCCATTTCTTCCAGCCGTTCCAGCACGGCGTGGACGTGTCGATCCAGGCGCTCACGAAATACGTGGTCGGCCACAGTGACGTGCTGCTGGGCAGCATGACGGTGAACTCCGCCTCCGAGTGGGAGCGCCTCCGCACCGGGGCGCTGCAGCTCGGCCAGTATGCGAGCCCGGACGATTGCTGGCTCGCTCTGCGCGGCGTCCGCACCATGGCCGTCCGGCTCGAGCGGCAGATGCGCTCGGGCATCGCGGTTGCGGAATGGTTCGGACGGCGCCCCGAAATCCACACCGTCCTGCACCCCGCCCTCCCCGGCGCCCCCGGCCACGAGCTGTGGCGGCGGGACTTCACGGGTGCCTGCTCCCTGTTCGGCGTCGTGTTCCAGCCCAACATCACGCCCGAGGCCACGCACCGCTTCATCGACGCGCTCGAGCTGTTCGGCATCGGCGCCAGCTGGGGCGGCTTCGAAAGCCTCGCGCTGCCCACCACCGGGTTCCTGACGCGCACCGCAGGCTCCGGCCGGTTCGCAGGCCCCGTCTGCCGATTCCACATCGGCCTCGAGGAGCCCGCCGACCTCATCGCCGACCTCGAGCGCGGCATGGCGGCCCTCCCTGGCTGAGCTGCCAGGAAGCCTGAGCGTCTGGCTCGGGCACCTCGCGCCGGAGACGCTCGTGCCCGCGGTCGCACAGCAGCACGACACGGGCGAGGTCCTCATGCTGGCCTGGATGAACCGCGCCGCCATTGAGGAGTCGCTCGCCACCGGCCGTGCCGTGTATTGGAGCCGCAGCCGCCAATCCCTCTGGCGCAAGGGCGAGACGAGCGGCCAGGTGCAGCGCCTGGTGGAGCTGCGCCTCGATTGCGACGAGGACGCGGTGCTGCTGCTGGTGGACCAGGTCGGCGTCGCCTGCCACACCGGCCGCCGCTCCTGCTTCTTCCACGCGGTGCGGGACGGCGCGCTGGTGACAATCAGCGAGCCGCTGGTCAGCCCCGAGGCGCTCTACGGCGGGCGGACGCCCGAGGCGCCCGGGACTGGGCCTATCAAGCCGAAGGCGGAGGCCGGCGCCGGGCCGTAGAGATGCGGGAAGGGGTCCATGCCTGGCTCGCTCGACTCCCACCGCACGTCGAGCCCCGCCGGATCCAGCGCCAGCAGCAGCAAGCCAGTGCGCCGGGCGAAGTGGCGGGCAAGCACGAACGGCAGCTGGGCGTCGGTGCACAGGTGCAGGAACGGCATGTCTTGCACGGTGCCGAGAGCCTGTGAGGCGGCCCAGCTGGCGGCGTCGGTGACATGGAGGATCCGCACTTCAGCCCGCCTTCCACGACCGGTGACGACGTCGTTCTTCGATCAAGCTCATCTTGGATCCTCCAACTCGGAGCTCGTTACCGTCGATGGTTCGAACCGTGCCCCACTAGCCTCCCCATCTGCAGCACTCTTCCACAGGGGGGTCCGCTGACGTGCCAACATCCCGGGCGCAGTGGCGGCCTCACGCCGCCAGCTTCACCCGCAGCAGATACCCTGCCAGCGCCAGCGTGATCACGTTCGGCAAGATGATCGGCGCACGCTCCAGCAGCACCCCATAGGCCAGCCACAACGCAACCCCGACCGTGAACAGCAGCAGCATCGGCAGGCTGAAATCGTCCGCCCGCCCGGTCCGCCGCGTCTTGATCACCTGCGGCACGAACGCGACCGTCGTCAGCGTGCCTGCCAGCAGCCCCACCAGCTCCGTCATGTCCACCGTGAATTGCCCTCGCCCCGCGGCGCCCCTATGCAGCCGGGCATGATCGAAGGCAACCCGCTGATATACGTCGTGTGTGGTGAGGCGAGCGGCGACGCGCTGGCCGCCCGCATCGTGGCCGCCTTGCGCACCCGCCTCCCCAGCCTCCGCCTGGCCGGCGTCGGCGGCCCACGCCTGGCCGAGCAGGGGGTCACCAGCCTGTTCCCCCTGTCGGACCTCGCCGTCATGGGCCTCGTCGAGATCATCCCGCGCCTTCGCCTCCTCCGCCGCCGCATGCGCGACGTGGACGCGGACATCGCGGCCCGCCGGCCGGACCTGGTGCTGACGGTCGACAGCTCAGGCTTCACCCACCGCATCCTCGCCATGCCCGCCGCCCAGGCCACCCGCCGGGTGCACACCGTGGCGCCGCAGGTCTGGGCCTGGCGCGCGCACCGGGTGACGCGCTTCCCGGGCCTCTGGGACACGCTGCTCTGCCTGCTGCCGTTCGAGCCCGCATGGTTCGCAGCCCGGGGTGTGGCGGCCCGGTTCATCGGCCACCCGGTGCTCGAATCCGGCGCGGGCTCCGGGGACGCCGCCCGGTTCCGCCTGCGCCACGCCGTCCCGCCCCAGGCCGAGCTCCTCGTCCTCATGCCCGGCAGCCGCCGCTCCGAGGTGTCCCGCCTGCTCCCGGTGTTCGGCCGCACCCTCGCCCTGCTCGCGGAACGGCGCCCCGGCCTCGTGCCCGTCCTCCCCGTGTCGCCCGTCGTCGAGCCGCTCGTCCGCGCTCAGGCCGCCACCTGGCCAACCTTCGCAAACGGGGTGCCGCCCATCCTCGTCACGGAGTTGGGGGACAAGCACGATGCCTACGCCGCCGCGGCTGCCGCCCTCACCAAGTCCGGCACCTCCACGCTCGAACTGGCCCTGGCCGGGGTGCCCATGGCCGTCACTTACAGAGTGCACCCGGTGAGCGCGGCGCTCGCCCGGCGCATGATCCAGGTGAAGCACGTGGCCATGGTCAACATCCTGGCAGGCCGCGAGGTCGTGCCGGAGCTGCTGCAGGAGCGCTGCACGCCCGAGGTCCTGGCCGCCACCGTGCTGCAGCTGCTCGACTCCGCCCCCGCCCGCGCCGCCCAGCGCGCCGCCTTCGAACAGGTCGTCGCCAGCCTGCAGCCCCCCGGCGTAGGCCGCCCCTCAGACGCTGCCGCCGATGCCGTGCTCGAGTTGCTGCAGCAGCCCGGAGGCCAGCGCCAGCCGGCGTGACTCCGCCATCCCATCCGCCACCGCCAGCGCCGCCTCCAGCGCCCGCCGCCCCGCCAGCGCATCCACCAGCACCGGCGCGCCATCGAGGCAGGAGGCCACGAACGCCGCATGCTCGGCCGCCATGCTGTCATGGTCGGACCAGCCCAGCTCCTCCCGCCGGAACCCGCCCGTGCCTGGCAGCGGCAGCCCCCGCTCCCGCCCGATCATCACCAGCTTGCGGGCCACGAAATCGGCCGAGAGATACCCCTCCTCCGAGAACAGCCGCATCCGCCGCTCCGTCTTGAGGCTGATCCGGCTGGCCGTGATGGTCGCGACGCACCCGTTGCGGAACCGCACCCTGGCGTTCGCGATGTCCTCGCTGGTGCTGCTGACCGCCGCCCCCACCGCATCCACGCTCGAGATCGGGCTGTCCACCAGCGCCAGCACCAGGTCGAGGTCGTGGATCATGAGGTCCAGGATCACGCTCACATCCGTCCCGCGCGCCTTGTAGGGCGCGATCCGAGCCGCCTCGATATAGAGCGGCCGCTTGATGCGCGAGCTGATGGCCGCGTGCTCCGCGCTGTAGCGCAGCAGGTGCCCCACCTGCAGCACGCGCCCGGCCGCCTCGGCCAGCGCCGCAAGCTCGTCCGCCTCGGCGAGCGTGGAGGCGATCGGCTTCTCCACCAGCACATGCCGCCCGGCCATCAGCGCTTGCTTGGTGAGCGCATGATGGTGCTGCGCCGGCGCCGCCACGATCACCGCATCGCATGCCGCCAGCAGCGCCTCCAGCCCCATCGCCGGCGCCCGCCCCCACTCGCGGCTGACCGCCTCCCGACCCACCGCCTCGGCCCGCGCCATGTCCGGGTCGAACAGCCCCACGAGCCGGGCGCGCCGGTTCGCGGCCACCTTCAGCGCATGGAACCGTCCGAAATGCCCGGCGCCTGCAATCCCGATTCGGAGTGGTTCAGCCATGGTGCCGCTGTAGCAGGCAGGTCGCGGCGCGCCCAGCGACCAGACCGTGGTTACGCCATGGCGCGCGAGAATCCGATCAGGCGTCGGTACCGTCATGCCGTTCCGAGGCCCGGCCGCAGACGCCCCCGCCCTTGCACGCAGCCCGCCCGCCCGGCATACCCCCTGCCTATAATCGTCCACCAGCCACTGCACGCAGGACCGCCCAACCTCCCATGATGTATTTCAGCCGCCTCAAGGTCGCGTCGATCCTCGCGGTCTGCGTCCTGGGGGCGTTGCTCTGCCTGCCGAACTTCTTCGCGGCCCCTGCGGGCTGGGTGCCATGGCGCCAGGTGCGCCTCGGCCTCGACCTCCGCGGCGGCAGCTACCTCCTGCTCGAGGTCGACATGGCGGCCGTGCTGAAGGAGCGGCTCGACAGCATCGCAGACGGAGCCCGCACCGCCCTCCGCGGCAAGGGCATCCAGTTCCAGCCCCCCGCCATCCAGCCCGCGCAGAACCGCGTCGTCCTCCGCATCGCGCCCGGCCCGCAGCAGGACGACGCGGTGCGCCTTCTCCGCGAGGCCGCCACGGCCGGCGGTGGCGCCGATTACCAGGTGGGCGCCGAAGGCAACGAGGTCGCCCTAATCCTGCCCGGCACGGCACTGCGTGAGCGCGCCCAGGCCGCCGTGCTGCAGTCGATCGAGATCGTCCGCCGCCGCATCGACGAGACGGGCGTGATCGACCCCGTCATCACCCGCCAGGGCGACAACCGAATCGTGGTGCAGCTGCCGGGCATCGAAGACCCGAACCGCATCAAGGAGCTGCTGGGCAAGACGGCGCGCATGACCTTCCGCCTGCTCGACGAGAACGCCAACATGGCCGGCACGCCCCCACCCGGCGTGGATTTCCTCCCCGTCGAAGGCCAGGCCGGCCAGCGCGAGCCGGTGCGCCGCCGCATCGAGGTGGACGGCGCGAACCTGACCGACGCGCGCCCGGGCCAGGACAGCCAGCGCAGCGGCGGCTGGGTGGTGAACTTCAACTTCGACAGCGTGGGCGCCCGCCGCTTCGCCGATGTCACGAACGCGAATGTGGGCCGCCGCTTCGCCATCGTGCTCGATGACAAGGTCATCAGCGCGCCCGTGATCAACACGCCCATCACCGGGGGCCGCGGCCAGATCAGCGGCAACTTCACGGCGAAAACGGCCAACGACCTTTCGGTCCTGCTACGCGCCGGCGCCCTGCCCGCGCCGCTGACCGTGGTCGAGGAGCGCAGCGTCGGCCCCGAGCTGGGGGCGGACAGCATCCGCGCCGGCGCCATCGCCCTCGCCGTCGGCTTCCTGCTCGTCATCGTCTACATGGCCCTCTTCTATGGCCTGTTCGGCTGGTATGCGAACGTCGCGCTGCTCCTCAACCTCGTGCTCCAGATCGCCATCCTGAGCCTGCTCGAGGCCACCCTCACCCTTCCCGGCATGGCAGGCATCCTGCTCACCCTCGGGGTGGCCGTGGACGCCAATATCCTCATCAACGAGCGCATCCGGGAAGAGGTCCGCAACGGCCGCACGGCGCTGAATGCACTCGAGACCGGGTTCCGCCGCGCCTACGGCACCATCATCGACAGCAACGCGACGGCGTTCCTCGCGCACGTCATGCTGTTCGTGTTCGGCTCCGGCCCCGTGCGCGGCTTTGCCGTCACCATCACGGTCGGCATCGTGACGACCATGTTCACAGCGACCCTGGTTGCGCGCATGATGATGGTGCGGTGGTACATCCGCACCAAGCCCCAATTGCTCCCGGTATAGCGCACAATGTTCCTCCGCCCCGCCTTCCGCCTGGTCCGTGACGACACCACCATCAAGTTCATGCGCGGCCGCTTCCTCGGCCTCGCGACTTCGGCCGTGCTGTCGCTCGCCTCGGTCATCCTGTTCTTCCATCCGGGCCTACACCTCGGCATCGACTTCCGTGGCGGCGTCGTCATGGAGGTCCGGACGCCCGGCCCCGCCGACCTGGCGCAGATCCGCACCGGCCTGGCCCAGGCCCGCGTGGCCGAAAACGGGCTGCAGCGCTTCGGCGGCCCCGACCAGGTGCTCATCCGGCTCGACCCGCAGGGCGACGAGGCCAGCACCCAGGCCACCGTCGCCCGCGTCCGCGCCGCACTCGAGGCCACCGTCCCGGGCACCCGCATCGTTCGCACGGACGCGGTCGGCGCCTCCGTCAGCGCCGAGCTGTTCCGCGACGGCATGCTCGCACTCGGCATCAGCCTGCTCATGATCCTCGTCTACATCTGGTTCCGCTTCGAATGGCAGTTCGCCGTCGGCGCCGTCGCCACCCTGCTGCTGGACGTCACGAAGGCTGTCGGCTTCCTCGTCGTCACCGGCATCGAGTTCGACCTCGTCATGGTCGCCGCCATCCTCACCGTCATCGGCTACTCCACCAACGACAAGGTGGTGGTGTATGACCGGATGCGGGAGAACCTTCGCAAGTACAAGACCATGCCACTCCGCCAGCTGATCGACCTCAGCATCAACGAGACGCTGAACCGCACGCTTGGCACGTCCATGACGGTGTTCCTCGCCAGCCTCCCCCTCGCCCTCTTCGGCGGCGCCTCGCTCCAGGGCTTTGCGCTCATGATGCTGTTCGGCATCGTGGTCGGCACGTCGTCGTCCATCTTCATCGCCGCACCCATTCTGCTGGTGCTGGGCGAGAACAAGCTGCGGCGGGACGTGGCAACGCCTGTGTCGGTACCCGGCAAAGCCTGACCTAGGCTCTGTTGCCCGACCACACGGCCCGATACAGCGCCACGATCTCGTCCGCATCCGGCACGCGCGGGTTGTTCCCCGGGCTGCCGGAAGCCAGCGCCTGCGACGCCATGGTCGGCAGCGCCGCCTCCCACTCCCCCGCGTCGATCCCCCACGCGCCCGGGCTGGGCACGCCCAGCGACGCGTTCAGCGCCATCAGCCCTTCGGCCAGCTTCTCCGCCGCGAGCCCATCCGGCTCCCCAGCCTGGGCGAACCCGGCCGCCCGCGACGCCTCCGCGTAGCGCGGTAGCGCCGACTCCAGCCCATACCGCGTGATCGCCGGCAGCAGCATGGCGTTGCTCAGCCCGTGCGGCACGTGGAACCGCGCCCCGATCGGCCGGCTCATCCCATGCACCAGCGCCACGGATGCGTTGGTGAACGCGATCCCGGCCAGGGTCGCCCCGAGCATCATCGCCTCCCGCGCCGCCCGGTCCTGCGGCTCGGCATAGGCCTGGCGGAGGTTGGCCCCGATCAGCCGCATCGCCGCCAGCGCCTGCACGTCGCTGAACGGGTTGGCCCGCTTGGACACATACGCCTCCAACGCATGCGTCAGGCTGTCCACCCCCGTATCCGCAGTGATGCGCGGCGGCACCGTGAAGGTCAGCTCGTAATCCACCACCGCCGCGAGCGGCAGCGCGCCCAACCCGGCGATCAGCATCTTCTCGCCGCGCTCCACATCCGTGATCACCGTGAACCGCGTGGCCTCGCTCCCCGTCCCCGCCGTGGTCGGCACCGCGATGACGGGCAGGCTCGCCCGGTCCGCCGCGAACGGCACCTTGAAGTCCCGCATGCGCGCGGCCGGGTTGCTGCGCCGCCCCTCGGCCAGAATCGCCATGGCCTTCGCCGTGTCGATCGGGGAGCCGCCGCCAAACCCCACCAGGCAGTCGTACTCACCCCCATCGAGCGCCGCCACACCCGCCTCGATCACCGCATCGGTCGGCTCCGGCACCGTGTCGCTGAACACCCCAGGCGTCAGTCCGGCCTGCTCCAGCGGCCCAAGGCACCGCCGCACGAGCCCGCTCGAGACCATGTACGGGTCCGTGACGACCAGCGGCCGCGACAGCCCCAACGCGGCCAGCACGTCCGCCACCTGGGCCACGGCGCCCCCGCCCACGCGCATGAGGCGGGGCGAGACGAGCGGCGCGATCACCCCGGTGCTCCGGCGCGCGAGGTCGCCCGGCGTGCCTCGTAGAGCGCGAGGCGCTTGGCAGCCAGCGGCGGTGCAGGATGCACCTCGGCCAGGTCCGCCGCCGCCGGAAGCTCCTCGGCGCGATGGCACGCCGTCTCGTGCGCCGGCTCGATGGCGCGCAGGGCCGGATCCTCGATGCGGCAGCGGTCGATCACGAACGAACAGCGCGTGTGGAAGCGGCAGCCGGGAGGAATATTGGCGGGGCTCGGCACGTCGCCCCCGGCCACCTGGCGCGCGAGCCGCCGATGCGGATCCGGGCGGGGGATCGCGCTCAGCAGCACCCGGGTGTAGGGGTGTCGCGGGTTTCCGAACACCTGCGCCCGCGTGCCCGTCTCCACGATGCGGCCCAGATACATGACGGCCACACGGTCCGCCACGTGCTTCACCACGGCCAGGTCGTGCGCGATGAACAGGTAGGCCAGCCCCAGCCGCCCCTGCAGGTCCCGCAGCAGGTTCACCACCTGCGCCTGGATGCTCACGTCGAGCGCGCTCACCGGCTCGTCGCACACCACGAGCGCCGGCTCCACGGCCAAGGCCCGCGCGATCCCGATCCGCTGCCGCTGCCCGCCCGAGAACTCGTGCGGGTAGCGCTGCGCCTGGTAGGAGGCGAGGCCCACGAGCCCCAGCAGCTCCGCCACCCGCGCCTGGCGCTGCGCCTTGTCCCCGATCGAGTGCACCACCAGCGGCTCCTCGAGGATCTGCCCCACCGTCATGCGAGGGTTGAGCGAGGCGAACGGGTCCTGGAACACGATCTGCATCCGCCGCCGGATGGCGCGCAGCTCCGCGCCGCCCAGGGTCGTGATGTCCCGCCCCTCGAAGCTCACCCGGCCCGCGCTCGGCTCGATCAGCCGCAGCGCCAGCCGCGCTGTCGTGCTCTTGCCGCACCCGCTTTCGCCCACCAGCGCCAGCGTCTCGCCGGGCATCAGCTTGAAGCCGATGCCGTCCACGGCCCGCACCGTGCCGCCGCCGCCGCCGAACAGGCCGCGCCGCATGGGGTAATGCTTGGCGAGGCCGTCAACCTCGAGCAGAGGGACCTCGATCCGAGGGACCTCGATCCGTGGGGCCTCGATCCGTGGGGCCTCGATCCGGGGGGGCTCGATCAGGGGCGTGCTCATGCGGCGATGCTTTCCACGGGCGCCCGGATGCAGGCCGCAACGTGCCCCTCGCCCAGCGGCCGCAGCGCCGGGTCCGTCTGCGTGCAGGCCTCCGCCGCGAATACGCAGCGCGGGTGGAAGCGGCAGCCCTCGGGCAGCGCGAACGGCGCCGGCACCGTGCCCTCGATGGCGAGCAGCCGCTCCCGCTCCTCCTCGATCTTGGGGATGCTGCCCAGCAGGCCCAGAGTGTAGGGGTGCTGCGGGTTGTCGAAGATCGCGGTCCCGCTCGTGCGCTCCACCACGCGGCCGGCGTACATCACCGCCACCTCGTCGGCCATCTCGGCCACCACGCCCAGATCGTGCGTGATCAGCACGATCGCCATGCCGGACTGCGCCTGCAGACCCCGCAGCAGGTCCAGGATCTGCGCCTGCACCGTCACGTCCAGCGCCGTGGTGGGCTCGACGGCAATCAGCAGGTCCGGGTCGCAGCTCAGCGCCATGGCGATCATCACGCGTTGCCGCATGCCGCCGCTCATCTGGTGCGGGTAGTCGTCCACGCGCCGGGCCGCCGCCGGGATGCGCACCCGCTCCAGCGCTGCGATAGCCCGGGTCCGCAGCTCCCGCGCGCTCGCCCTGCGGTCATGCGCGCGCATGGCCTCCATGATCTGGTCGCCCACGGTGAAGACCGGGTTCAGGCTCGTCATCGGCTCCTGGAAGATCATCGCGATCCGGTTCCCGCGCAAATCCCGCATCGCCGCGTTCGGCAACGTCAGCAGGTCCCTGCCCTCGAACAAGACCCGCCCCGCGCTCGTCCGCCCCGGCGGCGGCACCAGCCGCATCACCGAGAGCGACAGCATCGACTTGCCGCACCCGCTCTCCCCCACGATGCCCAGCGTGCGCCCCTTCTCGACGCTCAACGTCACCCCGTCCACCGCCGGCACGTCCGCCCCGCTACCTCGACCACCGCCGCCCCGCCCCGGAAACACGGTGCGGAGGCCCTCGATCTGCAACAGCGGCGTCATGCGGTGCGGAACGTCGGCGGGCTGATGCGGTCCACCGGCCGGTGGTCCCAATCGAGGCCGGGCGCCCGGTCCAATATGCGCTTCTGCGCCTCGTGGAGCGCCTCGGCAGCGGCGTGATAGTCCATCGTCAATACCCGGCCCTCGTCCACCACCACCTGCCCATCCACATACACGCGCTGCACCGCCCGGTCGCCCGCCGCGTAGATCAGGCTCCGCACCGGGTCCCGCGAAGGTCGCATCATCGGGTGGGTCACGTCCACCAGCACCAGGTCCGCCCGGCACCCCGGCGCCAGCCGCCCGATGTCGTCGCGGCCGAGGGCCCGCGCACCGCCGAGCGTGGCCGCGTCGAACAGGTCCGTGCTGTTCATCGTCCGCGGGTTCCCGGCCTGCGTGCGCGCCAGGTAGGACACGAGCCGCAGCTCATCGAGCATGTTGTGCGGATACGTGTCCGTCCCCACGCCCATGTTCACCCCCGCCCGGCGGTAGCGCCCGAAATCCTTCAGCGTGATGCCGCGCCGCGCGAACACCGTGGGGCAGTGCGCGACCGTGGTGCCGGTCTCGGCCAGCCGCCCGAGATCCCGGTCCGTGTGCCAGCGCGTGCTCGGGTGGTCGTCGAGGAAGATGCCGTGGCCGATGATGCTCCGCTCGCTCAACAGCTCCATCTCGTCCAGCCAGCCGATCGGCGTCACCCCGTGCCGGCGCGTGATCTCGTGGAACTCCACCACGCTCTGGGCCGCATGCACCTGCCAGACCAGGCCGCGCGCCACCGCCTCCTGGTGGCTTTCCCGCAGCAGCCCCTCCGTGCACGTGTCGATCTGCGCCGGCACCACCATGCCGCTCAGCCGGCCCGAGGGGTGCTGCTCCGCGCGCTCGATCAGGCTCAGCGCCTCCGCCATCGCCTTCTCGCCGGCCGCCGCGTCCCACTCGTATTGCACCAGGTGCCCGTTGCGCGTGCTCCACTTCGCGCTGCGGAACATCGGGCCAAGCACCACCCGCATCCCGCTTTCCGCCAGCAGGTCCAGCCAGCCCGGGTGCGCCATGGACAGGTCGGCCACCGTGGTCACGCCGCTCAGCAGCAACTCGCTCAGCGCCACCCGCACGCAATGCGGCACCGCCTCGGCGTCCGCACGGAAGATCGGCATGTATTCGTACAGCGACGAGTTATAGAGGCCAGGGCTGCCGATCTCGTCGATCAGCCCCTTGTTCATGGGCTCGCTGCTCGGGTGGCTGTGGATGTTCACCAGACCGGGCATCACCATCGTGCCTCGCCCATCCACCTCATGGTCGGCCGGGCCCATGTAGCCGCGGCCCACGAAGGTGAGCGTGCCGCCCTGGAATGCCACGTCGGCGCCGGGCAGGTAGACGTGGCCCGGCTTGTCTGATCCCGTCCCGTCCCACCCGACCACCATGTCCGCGTTGCGGATCACGGTCGTGGTCGCCGCCGGCATGTCGTCCATCATTTTACGCTCACATCCAGGCCCTTGAACAGTCCCACGCCATAGACCCCGTGCGCCCTTGCCCCCACGGTGCGCTTGGAGGAGGCGAGCCAAAGCTGCTCCCGCACCAGCGGGATCCACACGTTCGCGTCCGTCAGCTTCTGCTGCACGCGGGCGAGCGCCGCCTGCCGCACGGCCGGGTCCGTCGCCGTCCGGCCCTCCATCAGCCACTGGTCGGTCTCGGCGTCCTTCCAGTTCATCCGGTTCGGAGTCGGTGCGCTGGTGGAGGTGAAGTAGAGGCCAAGCGCATCCCCTGCCGACACGTAGGGATAGGACATCACGAACGCCCCGAACTCCTGCGTGGCGAGCTTCCCCCAGGCCACGGTCGCGTCGAACAGCTGGATCTTCAGCTCCACCCCGATGCGCCGCAGGTCGGCCTGGATCGCCTCCGACATCCGGGTCCATTCCATGTTGTTGATGCCATACAGCAGGAAGCTCGCCCGCTCCCCGTTCTTCACCCGCACCCCGTCCGGCCCGGGGGCCCAGCCGGCCTCGTCCAGGATCTTGCGCGCCGCAGCCGGGTCGAACGCGGGCAGCCGCTCACGGCTGACCGGGTCGAAGTCGAGCACCGCCGGGTTCAGGTAGGAGTCGGCCGGATCCCCCGCGCCGAAGAACACGGCCTTGGCGATCGCCGCCCGGTTCACCCCCGACACGACCGCGCGGCGGAGCGCCGGGTCGTTCACCACGGGCTTGTCGATCTTGAAGCCGAGGAAGAAGTCCCAGAAGTAGTTCTTCTGCTGGCTGAGCTGCACGGCCCCCGAGCGCTTCAGGCTCTCGAGCGCCACGTAGGGGATATATTGCGTCACGTCCCCCTGCCCGCTCTGCAGCGCCGCGAGCCGCGTGTTGTCGTCCGGGATCACGCGCCAGATGATGCGCTCCAGCTGCGGCGCCGGGTTGGTGAAGATCGGCGGGCCCCAGCGGTAGCCCTCGTGCCGCTTCATCACCAGGTCCCCTCGCGGCGACCAGCTGACCCAGCAATAGGGCCCGGTGCCGTTGAAGCCCTGCACGCCGAAATCCGCCCCGAGCTTCTCCACGGCCGCACGGTCGACGATGGAGAAGAAGAACAGGGCGAGCTGGTAGGGCAGCTCGCTGAACGGCTCCTTCAGCTCGTATTCCACCGTGGTCGGGCTCGTGGCCCGGATTTCCTTCACCGGCCCGGCCCGGCCCCGCACCGGGCTCCGCGTCGCCGGGTCGATCAGGCGCTGGAGGGAATAGACCACGTCGTCCGCCGTCATCCGCCGCCCGTCGCAGAACGTCACGTCGTCGCGCAGCGTGAAGGTGTAGGTGCGGCCGTCCTCGCTCGTCTTCCAGGCGGTCGCGAGGCCCGGGCGCACGGTCTTCATGTCCCAGTCGATCGTCGTCAGTGTGTCGGCGAGCATGTAGGCCACCTCGCCGGCGCTGCGGGCGGTGCTCTTGGGCGGGTCGTAGTTATCCGCATCGATCGCGCGCAGGGCCACGAGCGTGTTGGGCGGCGCCGTCTGGGCAGCCGCCTTCTGGGTCAATGGCGGCAGCGCACAAAGCAGGAAGGCCACGAGCCATCGCGTCATCGTCCGCTCCTCGTCTGAGTTCGTGGGTCCAGCGCGTCCCGCAGCGCGTCGCCCAGCACGTTGAACACCAGCACCACCAGCACGATGGCGCAACACGGAACCAGCGCGATGTGGGGCGCATAGAACAGGAAGGTTCGCCCGGCGCTCGCCATGGCGCCCAGCTCCGCCGTAGGCGCTTGCGGCCCGAGGCCCAGGAACGAGAGCGTCGCCCCAAGCAGCACCACCTGGCCCAAGCGCAGCGTCGCGAACACGACGAGCGCGCTGAGGCAGTTGGGCGCCAGATGCCGCCAGACCATCCGCGCCGGGCGCATGCCCACGGCGCGCGCCGCCTCCATGTAGTCCCGACCCATCTCCACCACGGCGGCCGCCCGCATGATCCGCGCCGTCAGCGGCACGGTCGCGACGCTCAGCGCCAGCACCACCGCCGGCACCCCAGGCCCGACGATGGCGGCGATGGCGAGCCCGAACAGGATGGCCGGGAAGCTCAGCAGCACGTCCATGCACCGCATGATGGGCCCATCGAGACGCCGCGCATACGCCGCCAGCAGCCCCAGCCCGGCCCCGAGCCCACCCCCGAGCAGCACGGACACGGCCCCGATCAGCAACGTGAGCCGCAGCCCGTACAGCACACGGGTCACGAGGTCCCGCCCCTGGTCGTCCGCGCCCAGCCACATGCCCGGCCCGGGCTCGGCCATGGCGAGCGAGAGGTCGTTGGCCGCCGGATCGCCGGGCGCGATCCAGGGCGCCAGCGCCGCGGCGGCCGCGAGCCCCACGCCCACCAGCAGCGCCATGGCAGCAACCGGGTCCCGCCGGATCACGCCCTCACCCGGGGATCGAGCCAGGTGTACAGCAGGTCGACACCCAGGTTCACGAGCACGAACCCGCCCGCCAGCACCAGGATGGTGCCTTGCGCCATGGGGAAGTCGGCCGACAGGATGGACCCTACCGCGAGCCGCCCGACGCCCGGCCAGCTGAAGATCGTCTCCGTGACCACGGCGCCGCCGAGCAGGAACCCGATCTGCAGGCCGATGAGCGTCACGACCGGGATGAGCGCGTTTCGCAGCGCATGCCGCACCACCACGGCCCGCTCCCGCAGCCCCTTGGCCCGCGCCGTCCGCACATGCTCGGCCTGCAGCACGTCCAGCACCGACGTCCGCGTCATGCGCGCCACCGGCCCCACGAACACGCCCCCCAGCGTGAGCGCGGGCAACACCAGCGCGAGCAGCCCATCCCACGTCCACACCGGCCCGGCCCGCCCCGTGAACGGCAGCAGCTGCCAGCGGAAGCCCACGAACCAGATCAGCACCAGGCCCACGAAGAACACCGGGACGGACACGCCGGCCACCCCCAGCGCCATGATCGCCCGGTCCGGCCACCGCCCCCGCTGCGTGGCCGCCACCGTGCCCAGCCCGATGCCCAGCGGCACGGACCACACGAGGCTTCCCAGCATCAGCTCCACCGTGGGCCCCACGGTGCGACCGAGCTCGGTGGCCACCGGGATGTTGTTGATGATCGAGAGTCCGAGGTCCCCCCGGACCAGCCGCCCGAGGTAGCGCAGGAACTGCACCGCGAGCGGCCGGTCGAGCCCCAGATCCTCCCGGATGGCCTGCACCACGTCCGCGGTCGCCGTGGGCCCGGCGCGCACGATGGCCGGGTCCGTCGGCACCACCTGCATCAGCACGAAGCCCACCAGCAGCACGCCCACCAGCACCGGGACGCTCATCGCGAGCCGCGCCAGCGTGGGCCGGATCATGCCGCCCCGATCTCGGCATTCCGGTCGTGGACGATCTCTCCTCCAAGCAACACGAGGTCCGCCTGCGCCTCCCGCAGCCGCTCCGGGCCATGGGCGAAGATGTCGTGGGACAGCACGGCGATGTCGGCGAGCATGCCGGGCGCGATCCGCCCACGCCGGGCCTCGGCGAACTGCGTGTAGGCACCGCACCAGGTGAGGCAATGCACGGCCTCGTCGAGCGAGATGGCCTCCGCGGGCCCGATCACGGTGCCCTGGTTCGTCTGGCGCGTGACCATGGTGAACAGGTTCTGGAACGGGTCCGTGGAGCTCACGGGCGCATCGGAGCTCGCGGCCGGGTTGGCGCCGGCATCGAGCCAGCTCCGCATCGGGTAGGCCGCCGCGGCCCGATCCTGGCCGAGATTGTCCACATAGAGGTCTCCGAACTCGTACATGAACACCGGCTGCGGCACCGGCTCGATGCCGCGCGCCGCCATCCGCGCCATCTGCCCCGGCGTGAGGAACCCGCAATGCTCGATCCGGTGCCGTCGCCCGGCCACGGGGTGCGCGGCGGTGTCGGCCGCCTCCATGCCGCTCAGCACCTGCTCGATGGCCGCATCCCCGATCGCATGGATGGCGAGCTGCCAGCCCTGGCGGTGATACCGCTCGAGCAGCCCATGCATCGTGGCCTCGGGAAAGCAGAACACCCCCGTGCCACCCTGCAGGTAGGGCTCGTGCATGGCCGCGGTCAGCCCGCCCGCGGAGCCGTCCGCGAACACCTTCATGGCGCCCCAGCGCAGCATGTCGCACCCGTCGTTCGGCCGCAGCCCAGCCCCCCACGCGGCCTCCGCGATGCCCTCCGGATTGCCCGCCAGGCAGGCCCAAACCCGCACCGGCAGCCGCCCCGTGGCCAGCGCCACGCGGTAGGCAGAGACTTCCCGCAGGCCGCCCGCCATGCCGACGTTCGCGTCCATCACGGCGGTGGCGCCCCGGCTCAGCATGTGCCGGCCCGCGCGCTCGATGGCGTCCACCAGCGCCGCATCCGAGGGCTGCGGCACGTGCTCCTGGATGAGGCGCATCGCCCGCTCCTGGAACAGTCCGGTCAGCCCGCCCGGCGCACGCTCGATCACGCCGCCCTCCGGGTCCGGCGTGTTGTGGCCCACGCCGGCCAATCGCATGGCGGCGCTGTTCGCCACCAGCATGTGGCCGCAGGTGCGCCGCACGTAGGCCGGGTGGTCCGGCGCCGCCGCGTCCAGCTCGGCGGCCGTGGGGTGCCGCCGCACGTCCAGCGCGTTGTGGTCATAGCCGCGCGCGATCACCCATTCGCCCTTGGGCGTGTTGGCCGCCCCGTCCCGCACCGCCTGGAGCAGCGCATCCAGCGTGCGCACCCGCTCCGGCCGCACGTTCACCTGCAGCATGCCGAGGCCCATGGGCAGCAGATGCTGGTGCGCGTCGTTGAACGCCGGAATGGCGACCCGGCCCTCGAGCCCGATCCGCCGCGTGCCCGGCCCCGCCAGCGCGCCCACCGTCGCCCGGTCCCCCACCGCCACGACGCGCTCGCCCCGGAGAGCCACCGCCTCCGCCCAGCGCGGGCGCCCCTGCACCAGGCCGCACCAGATTCGGCCCTCGATCAGCGTGTCAGCATGCGCCGCCATCGGCTGCGCCCGGACTCAGCTGCGGTAGTCGGGCCGGTCGTTCTCCACAAGGCGCAGGCACGCCTCCCACATGAAGTCGTAGCGGTCCGTGCTGCCATCGCCCTGGAACTGCGCGGCCGTGTGCACCCGCACTTCCTCCGGCGGCAGGATCAGCTCCGCCCCGCCCGCAAGCGCCGCCACCTGCGCCTGGCAGGCCCGCTCGAGGTAGTAGATGTTGTTGAACGCTTCGGGGATGGTCCGCCCGGCCACGAGCAGACCGTGATTGGCCAGGATCATGGCGCTGTGCGGACCGAGATCCGCCACCAGCCGCTCCCGCTCGTCGAGATCCAGCGCGATGCCTTCATAGCCATGATACGCGAGGCGCCCGTAGAACTTGAGCGCGTGCTGGCTGATGGGCAGCAGCCCGTGCTTCTGCGCCGCCACCGCCATGCCGGCCGCCGTGTGCGTATGGATCACGCACACCAGGTCCGGCCGGGCCATGTGGATGGCCGAGTGGATCGTGAACCCGGCGGCGTTGACCTTGCGCCCGGAGGACTGGCCCGCCCCCTCCACGATGCGCCCCTCCATGTCGATCCGCACCAGGTCGGAGGCGCGCATCTCGTGAAACATCGTGCCGTAGTTGTTGATGAGGAAATGGTGCTCCGGGCCGGGAAGGCGGGCACTGATGTGGGTGTAGATCAGGTCCGTCATGCGGTGATGCGCCACCACCCGATACAGCGCAGCCAGGTCGCAGCGGACACGCCACTCCTCGGCCGACATGCCATCGGGCTGCATCTGGGTCGTTGCGTTCATGGGGCCGCTCCTGCTGTCACCCGAGTGTCACCCGTGCCGCACCGCACCGTCAATCGAGCCATCTTCCTCCCTCCAGTGGCGGGAATGCCGGGGCGGGCTGACGCTAAGCGCCAAGCAAGACGCATCGAGCGCCGTCATCGCGAGCGAAGCGTGGCGATCCAGGGGCCGACGGGACTGCCCCCGTGACCTCTGGCTCGCCACGACTTCAGCTCGCGAATACAATGGGAGATGACGGCGAGGGTATCTCAGTATCCTCGCGCCGGGTCGTAGAGGTTCGGCAACGCCCCACCCCGCGCGTGCGTCGCGATCGCCTCGACCACGTAGCGCGCCCGCGCGGCCCGGGAGGCGAGGGAGGCCAGATGCGGCGTCACGATCACCTTCGGATGCGTCCAGGCCGGGTGCGCCTCGGGCAATGGCTCCGTCTCGAACACGTCCAGCACGGCGCCCGACAGGTGCCCGGCATCGAGCGCCGCCAACAGATCCTCCATCACCAGCTGCGGGCCGCGACCCGCGTTCACCACCGCAGCACCCGGCGGCAGCTTGGCGAACGTCGCCGCATCGATCGCACCCTTCGTCGCGGGCGTGTCCGGCAGCAGGTTCACGAGCAGGTCGGATTGCTCGAGGAACGCATCCCGCTCACCCGCGCCGTAGCAGGCCACCCCCGGCACCACCTTGGCCGTGCGCGACCACCCGGCCACCCGGAACCCGACCGCCCCCAGCATCCGCGCCGCCTCGAGCCCGAGGTTGCCGAGGCCCATGATCCCCACCCGCGTTTCCGCCGCCGTCCGGGGCGCGTCGAAATGGTCCCACCGCTGCGCCCGCTGCCCGGCGATGATCCTCGGCAGGCCTCGCAGCAGACCGAGGCAGGCGAGCGTCACGTATTCCGCCATGCGCTGCCCCGTCTCCTCGCCGCCCATCCGCACGATCGGCACGTGGCGCGGCCAAGCCGGGTCGTTCACGATGTGGTCGACGCCGGCGCCGGAACTCACAATGAGACGCAGACGCGGCAGGGTCGCGAGCACACCAGGCGGCGGCTCCCACACGAACACGTAGCCTACCTCGTCAGGGTCCACGGCAGGGTCGGCGAGCCAGCGCACTTGGAGCGCAGGGTCCGCCGCCGCAAACACGCGCTGCCAGTCCGGCAGGGTCGAGGGCGCGCCGGACTTCACGCACAGGATCATCCCTGCAAGCCCCGCCACACCCGCACGGCCTGCACCGTCTCCGCTACGTCATGCACTCGCAACACCCTTGCCCCCCGGTCCAACGCAAACAGCCCCGCCGCGATCGACCCGGGCCCACGACGGCGCGCATCCGTTTCGCCCGAGAGCATCCCGATCGTCGCCTTGCGCGAAATCCCCACGCAAATCGCGTGCCCGAGCCCGAGCAGACCCGGCAGGCGCCGCAGCAGCTCCAGGTTCTGCTCGGCCGTCTTAGCGAACCCGAACCCTGGGTCGAGCAGGATGTCTCCCCGCTTCACGCCCGCCGCCACGGCCAGATCCCGCCGCGCTGCAATCTCCGCCACGACCTCGGCCAGCACGTCGCCATAGACGGCCAGTGCCTTCATGGTCTCCGGAGTGCCCCGCATGTGCATCAGCACCACGGGGCACCCTCGCGCGGCCACCAACGGCAACGCCTCCGGATCATGCGCCAGCCCCGACACGTCGTTCACGACACGCGCGCCAGCGTCCAAAGCCCGCGCCATCGTCGAAGCATTCCGCGTGTCGACCGAGACCACCGCCCCCATGCGGGCCAGCGCCTCCACAACCGGCAGCACCCGGGCCTGCTCCATGGCCGGGTGGACCGGCATGGCCCCGGGCCGCGTGCTCTCGCCGCCTACGTCCACGATGGCCGCTCCATCCGCCAGCATCCGCTCCCCGGCCGCAATCGCACGCGAGCGGTCCAGAGTGTCCCCGCCATCGCTGAAGCTGTCGGGCGTTGCGTTCAGGATGCCCATGACGAGCGGCCCCGGCCCGAGCCCGGCCCAATCCGGCGCATCGTCCCGCGCATGGCCCGGCACCGGACAAGAAAAAGGGCCGGCCCCCTGCGGAGCCGGCCCTGTCCTAGGCATTCGGCGATCAGCCCGGCTGCGGCGCCGGCCCGAGCCCGCCCGGCGTGGGCGTCGGCCACCCCGAGGTCGGGACCGAGGCCCGGCGCGTGTCCGGCGCCGGCTCGTCCACGGCCTTCCGGATGATCGGGTCGCCCCGCAGCACGGTCTTGATCTCGTCGCCCGAAAGCGTCTCGTGCTCGAGCAGGCCGCGCGCCAGCCGGTGCAGCTCCTCGAGGCGGTCCGTCAGCAACTGCTTGGCGCCGCTATAGGCCGCATCGATGATGCGCTTCACCTCACCGTCGATCTCCTGCGCGGTCGCCTCCGAGACGTTCTTGTTCTGCGTCACCGAGTGCCCCAGGAACACCTCCTGGCTGTTATCACCGTAGGCGATCATGCCGAGCTTATCGCTCATGCCCCACTCGGTTATCATGGTGCGCGCGATGCCTGTGGCGGTCTTGATGTCGCCCGAAGCCCCGTTGCTCACCTTGTCCGCACCAAAGATGATCTCTTCGGCCGCACGGCCACCCATGGCCATCTTCAGCTTCGCCAGGCACCAAGCCTTGCTGTAGTTCAGGCGGTCGCCTTCCGGCAGGCTCATCACCAGGCCCAACGCACGGCCGCGCGGAATGATGGTGGCCTTATGCACGGGGTCGGCCTCCGGGTCGTTGATGGCAACCAGCGCGTGCCCAGCCTCGTGATACGCGGTCATCCGCTTCTCGGCGTCGCTCATCACCAGGCTGCTGCGCTCCGCACCCATCATCACCTTGTCCTTGGCGTGCTCGATCTCGCCCATCGCCACCACCCGCTTGCCCATCCTGGCCGCCAGCAGCGCCGCCTCATTGACGAGGTTGGCCAGGTCCGCACCCGAGAAGCCCGGCGTGCCGCGCGCGATCACCTTCGGGTCGACGTCCGCCGAGAGCGGCACCTTCCGCATGTGCACGCGCAGGATCTTCTCCCGCCCGTTCACGTCCGGGTTCGGCACCATGACCTGGCGGTCGAACCGGCCGGGGCGCAGCAGCGCCGGGTCCAGCACGTCCGGACGGTTGGTGGCGGCAATCAGGATCACGCCCTCGTTGCTCTCGAACCCGTCCATCTCGACGAGCATCTGGTTGAGTGTCTGTTCCCGCTCGTCGTTGCCGCCGCCCAGGCCCGCGCCACGATGGCGGCCCACGGCGTCGATCTCGTCGATGAAGATGATGCAGGGCGCGTTCTTCTTGCCCTGCTCGAACATGTCGCGCACCCGGCTCGCACCGACGCCCACGAACATCTCCACGAAGTCCGAGCCCGAGATGGTGAAGAACGGCACGTTCGCCTCACCCGCGATGGCGCGGGCCAGCAGCGTCTTGCCCGTGCCCGGTGGGCCCACCAGCAACACGCCCTTCGGGATCTTGCCGCCGAGACGCTGGAACTTCTGCGGGTCCTTCAGGAACTCGACGATCTCCTGAAGCTCTTGCTTGGCTTCGTCGATGCCCGCCACGTCCTCGAACGTTACGCGGCCCTGTTTCTCGGTCAGCATACGCGCCCGGCTCTTGCCGAACCCCATGGCGCGCCCGCCACCCGACTGCATCTGGCGCATGAAG